>NC_015722.1:200000-1183732 GCF_000219355.1 Candidatus Midichloria mitochondrii IricVA | reverse complement strand
ATTTTCTATCTCTTCCTCCACGGCAAATTTAATGCTTTCCACCACATGCCCTCTCCTTCAAATCCATAACTTATATTATAACTATTTCTGTATCCAAAATTATAAAACGCTGCAGCCGCCTCAGTAGAACCGCAGCCTGACCCACATAAAAAGCAAATGCCTGCATCCTCGTCCTTAACCATACTTGAAAGCTCTAAAACAAAGCCTTGATTGACCTCCATCTGCGGCGCAACTTCCCAAGACAGAAAACCACTTCCCCGTTTAGGGAAGAGAGGTCAGGAACACCAACACTAATCCATTCTGAACAGGTTCTTACATCAACCAAGTAACTATCTTTATGTGATTTTAAAAGCAAAAAAGCATCGTTAGACAAAACTTCACCAGTACAGAAAGCATTAATAGTATTTTATTGAAAAACATGCACACAATTATTTATGAAGATGCAAACTAAGATTATTATTTGGCAGATTAATCTCTAGCCGTAAAGATAATTAATGATTTTTATTTCAAATAAAAATATTGACTTTCCTCAAAAAGGGAAACTCAGGAAAGTGCCGCCTATCCATTTAAAATAAATAAAGTGAGCGCCCCATAAAATTTATAATATGGCGTTAAAATTTTTCGTTTTTATGACTTACTCAAACAGGTAACTACGATTAAAGTTAATAAATATAAAATTAGCAAACTATATCTCTATCATGTTTAACATATTCAAAAACCACCCCTCAAAAGATTGTAAAGAATCAAAGAATATTAATGCAAATTTTGGAAATAATTCATATTTTTATTCTATTGGATCTCCTGTTTGGAGCGAAAGAAATTATAATCAATTTGCAGGGCACGCTTATACAAAAAACGTTATAGCTTACAGAGCAATTAATTTAGTTTCACAAGACGCAGCTAGTGTTCCTTTGAAACTGTACGAATTCGACAAAAGAGTAAAACAAGAAAAAAATGATCATGCAGTACTCAGTTTACTTAAGTCTCCTAACCCCTTAAAAAGCGGGGTTGAGCTGTTATCTGAAGTTTATATATATAGACAAATTCATGGCAACGCTTATTTGTTAGCTGTTAGTGATAGCAATTCTAAGCTAGTTTGTACCACTTGGCACTCTTACTCCTGAACAATTTAATGGAGTAAAAATATGATAAATGAATCATTTGCTAGTCCGGCGAACACTGGCAAACCTATACTACTTGAAGGAGGCTTAGAATGGCATGAGATGAGCCTGTCACCCCAAAGACATGGATTTCATTTCAGCAAAACATAGCTCGGTTCGAGATATCGCATTATCATTTGGTGTTCCTCCGCAACTTCTGGGCATCCCAGGCGATAATACATATAGCAACCTAAAAAAAGCACGAATTGCCCTTTGGGAGCAAACAATATTACCTTTAGCGGATAATACTTTAAAGCATCTGAATAGGTGGCTACAACCCATTTTTAATAATAATTTTGAGCTTACCTTTATGATAAGCGATAACATTACAGCCCTCGCACCTAGTCGCCAAGCCTTTTGGGGAAGAATAGATAAAATTAGCTTTATGACAGAGGAAGAAAAACGTTTAATAGTTAGTTTGGGAGCGAATTCAAGCAATTCATGAAACTACGAGTTTTTTCATATTTTAACCTCAGTTTGACGTTAAGGAGTAGGCCCGTGAGCCTATTTTTCCATGAGATATATTGGGTTGAAGACATAAGCCAAGAGCCCTGAGAAGAGGCCTGCCAAGAAATTGTTTGGCGAGTGATGCCGTGGCGCTGGATTTGGCAAATCTCTTTCAATTCTCCGATGGCTGTTTCAATCAATCCACGCCCTGCAAGAAGCAGTTGTTTAAAAGCCGCAAACGGGTTTTGTTTTTCATGTTTTTCTTAAGCCGTGTGATGAGCTCAATACCTTGATTGCTCAGTGTTTTTGCTTATATACCACCGATCTCCGAATAGAAGGCCTGTCAAATATTGAGTCAGTTTCTCGACAACGGCTCGATCATCTGTATTACCCGAAGTCAGTGTGAATGACATAATCTCTCCTTGATCATTGAGGCCAAAGAACCATCCGGGTCGACGTTTTCCCACGCTGAGCGATGCCTTTAAGGACCTTATTACGGCTAGTACGTGAGTTATGACAAACCTTCCAGCTTTTTGTTGAGTCAACGTACCTGTTTGTTTCCCTTTGCAGCAATTCAGCAGAATGACCAACGGGATGACCGCGTCTCGCATCCAGCTCAACAAAGCGATTGTAGCTGATAAGCTTCGGCAATTCCTCTCTGAGAGAGATTTGAAAACAGTTTAGGTAAAAATCTTTGAATCCGGTAATGCCCTCAAATGAAACAAAACGAGGATCGTTATAACTTCGGAAAGCATCATCCTAGACTCTCGTTTCCTTTGCCTCTGCGAGTTTCTTAAGGATCTTCGGTGCATGAGTTGTTGAGAAACGCTTGCAAAACTCACCGATCGAACAGAATATTTCGATTAAGAGAACCATTTTTCTTATTTATCATAAATTGAGAAAAATTTAATGGTTACCCAGCTTTTTTAAAACCATATCAGGCAATTTTTTTAAAGCTTACTCCGAACTGGGGGGTTATTTAAGAAAAGGTTTCTGTTACGACGGTTCCATTTGTACCATAGGATACCTTGCAGGCAAGCTTATAAAGGAATGAAAGGCAGAAGTATTGAAATGGATAAATATATAATATAAATGAAGAGTTGAAAAGCTACTGCTAAAGTAATTGATTAGCATCTCGTGCGGCGTTATTTGTAGCTCATCTACAGCCACTGTTTATAGAGTTCCGTTCCATCATTCTTGAGCCTAAATGCCGCTGAATTTACTTGAGATGATCTACACTGAAAGGGCTCTTTTACTTTTTTATTCCCCCTTTTCGCAAGCGAAGCCTTTACCATCTCTGGTAAAGGAGCAGAAGGAAAGCAGGCAATTATTTTCTTTCCTGTTGCAAACTCGTTTCAGCTATCCACGCTATCTCGAAGGAAAATTAAACACCCAATTCTACATAGCAACTTGTATATTGTAGATATCATTCATACTGTAAAGCTAATAGCATAAGTGCAGGAAGGGTGGGCTAGAAAACCTCCTTCCTCACAGGCCCAGAATCTGCACACCACCTTAGGAATACATCAAATATATCCTGCATTTACAAGTTTAGCTCCGACCAAAGATCAACCTACCTAAATCTGTAAGAGGTCTTATGGAGAATATCATAATTGGCATAGATACTGCAAAATATAAATTTGATGTAGCAATTGTTAGCCAGAACAAAACTACTAACTTACAATTTAAGAACTGTCAGGAAGGCTTTTTAGAAGTTATTGTTTCTACCAGTAGTCAGCTCTTATTGGTTTGTTATGGAAGCAACTGGAAATGATGGCAAATCTTTAGCACAATTTTTGCATAATCATGGACATAAAGTTTCCATACTAAATCCAGCACAAATTAAATATTATGCTAAAAGCAGATTAGTGAGAGCTAAAAACTGATAAAATAGATGCTATGGTAATCGCTAAATTTGCTATAGCTCATCCTAACTTGCCACTCTTTGAACCGTTAGATATTAACCTGGAAAAAATACGTAGTTTGGCTCGTTGTTTGCTTAATATAAAAGAAGATGTAAATTAAAAAGCAGAATAAAAACAGTTTAGAGGTTATAAACATATATAAAAAACAACTTGACTATTTGGCTGAAAAAATCACAGAATTAAAGGCAGTGATTATTGAACCGATAAAGTCAGATTCTGTTTTAGGTGCAGGGCTTAATTTATTGATAACTATACCTGCTAGATACTGCTATAGTAGTTTTAGCTGGGTTACCAAATTAGGAAAATTTTAGGTATGCTAAACAGCTAAGTGCCTTTGTTGGTTTAAATCCAACTACAACCTTCTCTGGTAAGAGTGTAAGAGGTAGTGGAATGGTAGGAAAAATGGTTATTGTAGGCTGTGGTGCGTAAATTGCTGCATTTAATCTTTGCTATCTTAAAAAAATCTTCTCCTTTTAACCAATATTTTTCTAACTGCATAACTGTTTTTCTCCTTTACTCTTAATACACTATCGCTTCATATTGAAGAAGCTATACCTTCTACTAGAATGAAGGGCTCCTCTTTCGGCTTGTGGTGGATAAAATTGGCCTGGGGGCCCCACCGCCCGCCCCCACGGCTGCGCAGTCAAAAAAACCCCCCCCGAAAAAAACAACACACAAGCGGGCCTCAACTACTTCTTCACATAGAAGCTTTAGAATAGCATAGGCGGCAAATGCCTGGTAATTATAGACGGCAACAAGATGGTATGATATCTTCATAGTAGAATAGGTGGAGTAGAAATGGACAATCAAGTGTAAATATTGCGGCTCTAGCGAGCAGGTGAAGAATGGCGTGGTATAGGGACAGCAAGAGGTAAATAGGTGCAAGAATTGCAAAAAGAAATTACCGAGAAGGTAATAAGCGACAGAAATACACTATGAATGATAGACTTAAAACCTAATCTTGAGGACTGTGGGATTAGGACGATAGAGAGACTGACTGGAATCCATAACAGCCAAATATCTTCATGGATCGAAGGACGGGGGGCGCTATGTGCAAGAAAAGTTAGATAAGAGCTGCAACAGCACAAAGTCACTTAAGGATATCGAGGTCCTAGAGATTGAGGAGCTGTGCACATATATAAAAAAAAAGACCAAAGAATGGAAGGGGGGAGTACACCTTTATATTGATTGCAGTTGATAGAGGAGCGGGTGAAATTATTGATTTTGAAGGGTAGGTGACGGGAGTAAGGCAACTACCTGAACCTGTCATTTAGGCTTTGAAGAACGTTATAAAATTGAGCATGTACAAGATGATTACAGCTGCATAATCACCATCTTTAATTCCGTTAAATTACAAAACCGTTAGTACCATCCAATACTGATAGATCTAAAGAGCTTGGGAATGTGGATTTACCGAAAATTATATATGCCTTGTCCCGCACCAGTTCTGCTGCCTGGATCTGCATAAGGTACTCCGATAATAAATATCATCAAATCCATCGTTATTGATGTCCCCTGCTGATGCAACCGAATATCCTGCATTATCAGAAGATGCAATACCATTAATAGTGAAGCATTGTAACCATTTAAACTAGATAGCTCTATAGAGCCCGTAACCGAAGTGTTACCAAAAACTACGTATGCTTGATCAGCATTCGTTTTACTCCCTGGACTTGCATTAGAACCACCTATTATAATAACCCCAGAAAAGTTTTGAGGTAAGTTTTAAAGAAATTATCTGATATGGTTTTAAAGAAGCTGTGTAACCATTAGGTTTTTCTCAATTTCACGATAAATAAGGAAAGTGGTTTCCCTAGTAGAAATATTTTGTTTGATTGATGATTTTTGCAAGCGACAACTCACGTACCAAAGATCCTTAAGAAACTCGCAGAGACAAAGGGAACGAGAGTCTGGGATGATGCTTTCCGAAGTTATAACGATCCTCGTTTTGTTTCATTTGAGGGCATTACCGGATTCAAAGATTTTTACCTAAACTGTGTTCAAATCTCTCTCAGAGAGGGATTGCCGAAGCTTATCAGCTACAATCGCTTTGTTGAGCTGGATGCGAGACGCGGTCATCCCGTTGGTCATTCTGCTGAATTGCTGCAAAGGGAAATAAACAGGTACGTTGACTCAACAAAAGCTGGAAGAGGGGTTTTGTCATAACTTACGTAATTAGCCGTAATAAGGTCTTTAAAGGCATCGCTCGCCAAACAATTTCTTGGCAGACATCTTCTCAGGGCTCTTGGCTTATGTCTTCAAACCCGGTATATCTCATGGAAAAATAGGCTCACGGGCCTACTCCTTACGTCGAACTGAGGTTATTTAAAAATATAATTGACGCGGCCGCTAAAAAATAAGATATTTGCAACCAATTGAATTTCGGGTTACGGTTCATGTTCGAAGAGCGCTACAATCACAAGACGGTAGAAAAAAAGTGGCAAGATTATTGGTATAGTAATTCCATATATAGTTGGAATCCAAATATAGATCGAAAAAATACTTTTATAATAGATACCCCACCTCCTACTGTGTCGGGCTTCTTACATATAGGCCATATATATAGTTATACCCAAGCAGATTTTATAGCTAGATTTCAAAGGATGAGAGGAAAAAATGTATTTTATCCAATTGGATTTGATGACAATGGACTCCCCACCGAACGCTTAGTAGAAAAAGAACATAACCTAAGAGCTGCCAAAATAGATAGAGCTGACTTTAATAAAATCTGTCAAGAAGTCGTTAAAAAATATGAGGAAGAATTTAGAGCCCTTTTTAAATCAACGGCGTTTAGTTTTGACTGGAGCCAAGAATATCAAACAATCAGTGAGCAAACCCGCAAACTATCTCAAATGTCTTTTCTTGATCTATACCGCAAAAATTTGCTTTACAGAAAGCATGCCCCAACTTTTTGGGATCCTGCTGATCAAACTGCAATTGCTCAGGCCGAAATTGAAGATAAAGAGCAAACGGGTATAATGTCAGGAATACAATTTCAGACCACAGATAGTTATAAATTAGCAATTGCAACGGCAAGGCCAGAACTATTGCCAGCATGCGCAGCTGTCTTTTACCATCCTGACGATCCAAGATACCAAAACCTAAAAAACAAACAAGCTATTGTACCGATTTTTGGACATAAAGTACCTATTATTAGCGATGAAGATGTTGAGCAAGACAAGGGCACTGGACTTGTGATGTGTTGTACTTTCGGGGATATACAAGATATACGCTGGTGGAAAAAAACACAATCTGCCCCTAAAAGAGTGCATCAACAAGTTTGGCCAAATGCAAAACGCTGGAATACTTGATGGTTTAAAAGTTAAAATCGCACGCGAGAAAATCTTAGGGCTACTAAAAGAAATGCGATTAGTATCAAGCCAAAAAGAAGTCTCAAGGGCAGTTAAATGCGCAGAGAGGTCGGGAGCACCTCTAGAAATTATTCCAACATATCAATGGTATATTTCCATTACTAACAAAAAAGAGGTGCTATTAGATCAAGCAAACAAATGTAAGTGGCATCCGGAATATATGAAGCTACGGCTAGAAAATTGGATTAAAGGTTTAAACCAAGACTGGTGCATTTCAAGACAGCGTTACTTTGGAGTCCCATTCCCAATTTGGTACTCAAAAAGAGCTGGTGAAGAAGGTAAAATTTTGTTGGCTGATATTGGTCAATTGCCCATTGACCCTTCCAAAGATCTGCCATGCGGTTATAGAGCAGACGAGGTTATACCAGAACTAGATGTGATGGATACATGGGCCACTAGTTCATTAACTCCACAGCTCTCAAGTTGGGGAATTAATAATGGAATGGCTATTGATTATGATAGACACGGAAAATTATTTCCTGCGGATCTGAGACCGCAAGCGCATGAGATTATAAGAACATGGGCTTTTACGACTATAATTAAATCCCTTTATCATCAAAATACTATTCCTTGGCATAATATTATGATCAGTGGATGGTGCCTGGCCGCCGATAAGAGTAAGATGAGTAAATCGAAAGGAAATGTGATCACTCCACAAAAATTAATAGAAGAAAAAAAGTGCTGATACTGTGAGATACTGGGCGGCAAATTCAAAATTGGGGGCAGATATTATATATTCTGAAGAGGCTTTTAAGCTAGGCCAACGATTGATTAATAAAATATGGAATGTAGCTAAATTTTGTTCGATACACTTACCAAAGCTTATAGAATTACCTATTTCAATAAAAAATTTAATTGAAACTAGAACTATTAATCAATCTATCGATTTTTGGATTTTAGCTAAATTAAAAAAAGTTATAAAACTAGCTACTGAACATTTTGAAAACTTTGAATATTGGGAAGCTAAGAATATTATAGAAGAATTCTTTTGGAAAGATTATTGTGATAACTATATAGAGCTTGCAAAGCACAGGTTATATGACGATGACAAAATTTCTGAACAGCAAAGTGGAGTGGTTACTATTAAACATTCACTAGCCGCAATACTCAAACTGTTTGCGCCCTTTATGCCGCATTTAACCGAAGAAATTTATCAAACCCTATTTTCTCAGGAGTTAATTTCGATTCACCAACAAGGCAGCTGGCCTAAATTTGATGAATTTACTATAAATGATGATCATCTTTTAATAGGCAATACTGCTGTTGCGCTGCTAGACTTAGTCAGAAAATCAAAATCTTTATTAAATATTTCAATTGCCAAAGAAGTTGAGCTAATTGAAATAGTAACCAATTCATCTGATATTGATTTGCTGACTGATTTTCAAAATGCAGCTAATGCTAAGCAAATAAAATTAGTTAACGAATTACCTGAAGAGGCTTTAAGATCTGAATGCGGATACCACGCAGTAAAACTACATTTGAAGTAATATTTATTGCTATAAATATTATCTTTCAGCTAAACATAGCAGCCCAAGGCAAGAGTGAGCTGCCTATTCCAAGATTTGTTTCGATTAAATCGGATGAGATAAATTTAAGAAGTGGCCCTGGCAATAGTTATCCGATTAAATTTATTTATAAATTTAAAAGTTATCCTCTTGAGGTTATTGCTGAGTTTGAGCATTGGCGCCTAGTTAAAGATAACGAAGGCAGTCAAGGTTGGGTACACCAAAGTCTGTTAAGCGGTTCAAGATATGTTTTAATAAAAGATAATAAATTGACCGAGAAAGAGCTAAAATTCCAGACCTTAAAAAACCAAGCAATAATTTTTAGGTTGCCAGATGAAATATCCCACCCGATACTTATGGCAGAAATTGGCGTTGTCGCAAAGATTAAGAAATGCTTAGAACACTGGTGCCAAATTGAATTAGAAAAAAAGCGTGGGTGGATTAAAAAGATTAATTTATGGGGAGTATATGAATACGAGTTGTTTGACAAATAACTTATTGATAGCCAGCGATCATGCAGGTTTTAATTTAAAAAAGTACTTGCTAACAAAGTTTACTACAAAGGGTTTCAAAATCGAAGATATGGGTAGTTATTCTGATGAGCCCGTTGATTATCCAGATCTCGCAAAAGATTTATGCAGAAAAATGAGCACCTTGCCCTCTAACTTTGGCATACTAATATGTGGTAGCGGCATTGGAATGAGCATCGCTGCTAACAGATACTCTAATACAAGGGCCGCACTTTGCTGCTCAAATGAAATGGCAAAGCTTGCTAGGCAGCACAATGATGCCAATGTATTAGTCTTAGGAAGCAAGTTTGTAACTCTAGGAGAAGCCTTGGAAATAACCGTTACCTTCCTCTCAACAAGGTTTGAAGGTGGAAGGCACATAGCAAGAGTAGGTAAACTTTAGCTTTAAAAGAGCTACCATTCCGCTAAGAGCAAGGTCTAGATTTTTCCAATGAGATATATTTGGGTTTGGAGACATAAGCCAAGAGCCCTGAGAAAGAGGACTGCCAAGAAATTGTTTGGCGAGCGATGCCCGTGGTGCTGGATTTGGCAAATCTCTTTCAATTCTCCGATGGCTGTTTCAATCAATCCACGCCCTGCAAGAAGCAGTTGTTTAAAAGCCGCAAGCGGGTTTTGTTTTTCTTAAGCCGTGTGATGAGCTCAATACCTTGATTGCTCAGTGTTTTTGCTTATATACCACCGATCTCCGAATAGAAGGCCTGTCAAATATTGAGTCAGTTTTTTCGACAACGGCTCGATCATCTGTATTACCAGAAGTCAGTGTGAATGACATAATCTCTCCTTGATCATTGAGGCCAAAGAACCATCCGGGTCGACGTTTTCCCACGCTGAGCGATGCCTTTAAGGACCTTATTACGGCTAATACATAAGTTATGATAAACCTTCCAGCTTTTGTTGAGTCAAGGTACCTGTTTGTTTCCCTTTGCAGCAATTCAGCAGAATGACCAACGGGATGACCGCGTCTCGCATCAGCTCAACAAAGCGATTGTAGCTGACAAGCTTTGGCAATTCCTCTCTGAGAGAGATTTGAACACAGTTTAGGTAAAAATCTTTGAATCCGGTAATGCCCTCAAATGAAACAAAACGAGGATCGTTATAACTTCGGAAAGCATCACCCTAGACTCTAGTATTTACTATATATGACTTTACCATCATGGTTGAAATTGCCAATTGCAATCCCTGTGGCTCTAGCACCAACGTTATGGGAAACATTAGGCTGGGAATGTTCCCCATCATTACCATTTCCCAAAAATACCGAAACTGTGGTTGAATCTTGATTAGCAGTAAACTATATCTAACTTACCATCTTGGTTAAAATCACTTGCTGCTATTCCATAAGGTTTGTCACCTACGTTATAGGAACTAGCAGCTTGAAAAAGGCTCCATCTCCATTTCCTATTAGGATTGAAACTGTGTCAGAATTAACATTAGTAGTGCCTATATCCAATCTGCCATCATTATTAAAATCATCTACTACAATTCCTATAGTTAAAGGGCAAGAATTATAAAAAAACAGCAGGTTTAAAAGTTCCGTCCCCATTACCTATTAACACAGAAACTGAGTTTGAGTTATAATTAGTATTAGCTAAATCTCGTTTACCGTCTCCATTGAAATCACCCATTGCTCTATATAACCAGCGCCATTGCCAACAGTATAAAATGCAATGGACTGAAACATATACCGGAACCATTTCCTAACGGTATAGATACTGTATTTGAATTATAATTTGTAACTAGCTATATATCTCTGCCCATCATTGTTGAAGTCTCCTACATCGACTCCTACTGGGCTGTTTCCAACATTAAAATTAGCGGCCAAAGAAAACCATATTACTCATTTTTTTTACCTTCCTATATTGAGACGTTGATGTGCTGAGACTGTAGTGCATCTTGTTAGCGATGCAACGGGATTTTCGAATACTGTTAGGTATTTAGTCCTTGACATTTTGGGACTCTAACTATAGTGTTGCATGACCTTATTATAGAAGCGTTTATTAAATTTATGGCGAAGAAAAATACAGTATTAGTAAGATTGGCAAGCAGCGCAGGCACTGGTTTCTTTTTAGTGAAAAAGAAAAACCCTAAAAAATTGGCCAAGAAATTAAATTTCAAGAAGTACGACCCAGTGGCTCGTAGACACGTATTGTTTGAAGAAAAGAAATTGTAGATAGAGAATTATAAATACTTAAGTGTTAAATTCTCAAAAAAATTTAATAGAGTTACAAGCAGTAAGTAGGAGTTTTCCGCAAGGGCAAAGTTCTTATACAGTTTTCGAGAATATTAATTTTGCTATTATGGAAGGAGAGATAATCTCTATTGTTGGGCATTCTGGCTCTGGCAAAAGTACCTTACTTCATATATTGGGCCTCATAGATCTACCGACGTCTGGTCGGGTTTTAATTGGAGATAAAGAATGCTCTTCTTCGAGCGATTATGAGCTTACCGAACTACGCAAGAAACATCTTGGGTTTATTTATCAATTTCATCATCTGTTGCCAGAATTTTCAGCAATCGAAAATTTAAAAATAGCCAATATGGTTGCAAGCGAAAGCCAGCTTGTGAAGTCAGAGGCAGAACTTTTGGAACTATTAGGCAAGTTTAGGTTAAAAGATAAAGCAAATAATTATCCTTCACAGCTTTCTGGAGGAGAAAGGCAAAGAGTTGCGATCGCACGAGCCATGGTAAACCAGCCTAAAGTTATTTTAGCCGACGAGCCAACTGGTAATCTTGATCGATATAACGCTAATGTAGTTTTGAGCTTGCTCTTAGAAAATGTTAGAAAGGAAAATATAGCGACCATTATTGTGACACACAACATGGAATTAGCTAAAAAAACTGACAAAGTTTTTTTATTAGAAAACAAAGAAGTGGGAGTTATCAAATGAGTAGAGGAGCTGAGTACGTAACAAGTTCAATGGAGAGTTTGGAAGATCTTGCTGATGTCGCTCTTAGACCGAAGAGCTTAGCTGACTTTATTGGACAAGAGAAATTAAAAGAGAATTTAAATGTATTCATAGCGGCAACAAAGCTCAGAAAAGAGCCGCTTGACCATATTCTTTTTTATGGCCCCCCAGGCCTTGGTAAAACCACGTTGTCGCAAATTGTCGCCCACGAGCTAAAGGTGAATATTAGGGTAACATCCGGCCCAATGATTTCGAAGGTTGGAGAATTAGCTGCAATTTTAACTAACCTACAGCCAAACGACGTATTATTCATAGATGAAATCCATAGACTTAGTGCCTCAGTTGAAGAGCTTCTTTATCCGGCTATGGAGGATTACATAATAGATCTAATTATTGGTGAAGGCCCGGCCGCCAGAACGGTAAAGATTAATTTACCGCCGTTTACTTTAATCGGAGCAACGACTAGGATGGGATTGCTGTCTAATCCTCTGCGCGATCGGTTTGGTATTCCACTTAAATTAGAATTTTACTCTGTGGGTGGGTTAACAAAAGTTATAACAAGAGGAGCTACCCTTATGAAGATTGGTATAAGCCAAGAGGCTGCAGAAGAGCTTGCTAAATCTTCAAGAGGGACGCCAAGAATCGCAATGCGTTTACTTCGAAGAACCAGGGATTTTGCTCATTATGACAACAAAAGTGTGGTTGATTCGGCAATGGTAAAAAGTGCTTTGGTTGCTCTTGGAATTGACGCACTTGGTTTGGATAAACTGGATTATAGTTATATCAATTATATAGCTAGAAATTATAAAACTGGCCCAGTGGGGATTGAAACCATCGCTGCTGGTTTATCAGAGGATCAGGGTACTATTGAGGATGTGATTGAGCCTTATTTAATGCAAATCGGCTTTATCGCGAGGACTCCGAGAGGCAGGATATTAACGGAAACTTGCATACAGTATATAAATAATGCTAAGCCTCATAGTGATTTACTATCTTGATATAGATCAATTTTCATATTGATTGTTTAAATTTTTTAGTGATATGATTCCGATGTCAAACTGAACATAATATACTTATAAAATTGCATGGTATTTCGTCACAACTTTTACGATATCGATGTAGACTACCGGGATTTATTTCTGTAGAATTACCCTTCACTAATTATAATTATTTAGAAGAGTTGGGATGTACTTATTTAGATTGTTATTAGTTTTACTTTCTATAAATCTTACAATAAATAAAGCGGCTGCTGCAGAAAGCGATTATCTTCATTGTACTAAAGCTATCAATTTTTATGAAGAGAGATATAAGCTGCCGCGTAATTTGTTGCATTCAATTGCAACTGTTGAGTCCGGTAAATGGAATGAGAAGCATAAGAGGATATTGCCGTGGCCTTGGACTTTAAATGTGGCGGGGAAGGCACATTATTTTGCTACTAAACAAGAAGCAGTAAATTTTTTGAAATCTGTCTTGGCAAAAGGTATAGAACAAGTTGACGTTGGGTGCGCTCAGATTAATTGGTATTATCACGGTAAAAAACACTTCAAAAAACCAGAACACGCTTTTAATCCAGTTTTTAATACTGCCTATGCAGCTTATTTCTTATCGCAAAATTATGAGCGCACTAAGGATTGGGCTAAAGCTGTTGCTATATACCATTCACGCACCGAGGAGAAGGGGAAAAACTATGCAGCAAAAGTGCATAAGATATGGCATAATCACCGCTTAGGGTCAAAAGTTGGCTTTGATCGCAAACAAAAGATCGAGCCAAAAACTTATCACAGGGTCATAATCAGCAGAAATTTGAATAACTTGGATAGCGATATCATAGTGCGTACAAGCGCAAAGGACAGCAGTGTTACTATGTTGCCTTAGTGGTGGAAAGGGCTGGGGTCGCTAATGACAGAAGACTGCATGTATGCTTTTTTAATTTAAGGTATATCTTCCTCTGTTAGCCTAAATGGTTGATAGTAAGCAGATATGTAATTTCTCTCCAAGAAAGCTATATAAAGTGAATTTGTAACAGCGGAAATATGGCCTGCCTTCTGACTATTTGCAAGCTTCAATTGCAAGGCAGGCCATCGTGAAAACGAGCTTTGCAGCAGAAATCTCCTGCAAATAAAATTCGCCACTCAACATCTTGATGAGAATTTTCTATAGGCATGCTTCGTCTTCTTCGAGAATTGTTATAAATCAATGCATTGGCATTTGCATCACAAAATAATGTTAAAATATTATTAACCCCAGGTTTGAGGTAAGTTTTAAAGAAATTATCTGATATGGTTTTAAAAAAGCTGTGTAACCGTTAAATTTTTCTCAATTTTACGATAAAAAACCTCAGTTTGACGTAAGGAGTATGCCCATGAGCCTATTTTTCCATGAGATATATTGGGTTTGAAGACATAAGCCAAGAGCCCTGAGAAAGAGGTCTGCCAAGAAATTGTTTGGCGAGCGATGCCGTGGCGCTGGATTTGGCAAATCTCTTTCAATTGTCCGATGGCTGTTTCAATCAATCCACGCCCTGCAAGAAGCAGTTGTTTAAAAGCCGCAAGCGGGTTTTGTTTTTCTTAAGCCGTGTGATGAGCTCAATACCTTGATTGCTCAGTGTTTTTGCTTATATACCACCGATCTCCGAATAGAAGGCCTGTCAAATATTGAGTCAGTTTCTCGACAGCGGCTCGATCATCTGTATTACCCGAAGTCAGTGTGAATGACATAATCTCTCCTTGATCATTGAGGCCAAAGAACCATCCGGGTCGACGTTTTCCCACGCTGAGCGATGCCTTTAAGGACCTTATTACGGCTAATACGTAAGTTATGACAAACCTTCCAGCTTTTTGTTGAGTCAACGTACCTGTTTGTTTCCCTTTGCAGCAATTCAGCAGAATGACCAACGGGATGACCGCGTCTCGCATCAGCTCAACAAAGCGATTGTAGCTGATAAGCTTCGGCAATTCCTCTCTGAGAGAGATTTGAACACAGTTTAGGTAAAAATCTTTGAATCCGGTAATGCCCTCAAATGAAACAAAACGAGGATCGTTATAACTTCGGAAAGCATCATCCCAGACTCTCGTTCCCTTTGTCTCTGCGAGTTTCTTAAGGATCTTTGGTACGTGAGTTGTCGCTTGCAAAAATCATCAATCAAACAAAATATTTCTACTAGGGAAACCACTTTCCTTATTTATCGTGAAATTGAGAAGAACCTAACGGTTACACAGCTTCTTTAAAACCATATCAGATAATTTCTTTAAAACTTACCTCAAAACCTTTCTGGGGTTATTATAATTCCCTATCAAAAAGAAAAACATCTTCAGATCTTTTATCAACACGTAATTTTACTACCCCTATTAGCGATAATAAAGCAGCACCCATTAATAAAAAGGCGGGAGAATTTAAGTTATTGGTCTTTTCCAAAAGAAAAGCAGCAATCAAAGTAATAAGGAATAACTACTATACTGAATTAATTCAAATAAATTATAGGAAGACGGTAAAAACAAAACGCAAGGGGTTACTCTCTTTATATCAATCCTATCAGATAGAATGCCCCCCACCAAAGTAAAAATAGCAAACAGAACCATATAAAAAGTATTAATGTACTGGGCAGCACCACCTATTAGTATATTTTCAAAAGTAGGACGCGATAAAAATCACCACCATAAAAAAGCCAACTGCTGTAAAAAATCTATGAAAATAACATGCAACATCTTGATTCTATATTGATAGAAGAGATTATTCACTGATAACTTTACCAGTTTATTACGCCCCTTAGTATAGAGCTTCGGATCCATAACATTTCTTCTTATGTAACTACCAATTACACCACCAATAGCGCTCATAGAACCAATAATTACTCCCACCACCGTTCTAAAGGTTGCAATGCTGCCATAAAATCCCTTTTTATTATTTGGAGCCGTTCTCCACTAAAAAATATCATTGAGCCTGTAAACTCACCGCCTATAGCAAAGTCCCTGAGCAATTCGTAAACCTGTTAATATAATAGGCACCCAAATACCTATATTCTCATAAGTTGGCAACAACCCTATTAATGTAGTTGGAATGGCCATCATATATATTGTGATATAGCTAGCGCTTTTTTACAGCTGGAATTATCGCCTATTCTTCCAAATATTAAAGCTCCTATCGGTCTTGCTATAAAACCCGCAGCGAACGAACCAAATACCATAATAACCTGAGCAAGTATCCATATACAACAAAGTCGTACCACTCGATTGCGTTACCTATGCCACATGACAAAGCTATTTTTTCATAACTGCACAGATGCCTATATAACCTAAGTAAACAATTATATAATTCTGGATATTAATATATGATTAAAAACTCTTATTTTAATATTCTTATTTTTTTGCGTCGCAAAATACTATATACTACTCAAGGTATAATAGCTTTCTTACTGTTTAAACATGCCTTCCAACGAAAATAATAAGAAATCCATAATAATAGACCAAAACTTCATAAAAGATTTACTACTACACAACACAAAATCAACGACTTTGAGTAGTAACCGCGCTCAGCTCTCCATCGAGATAGAAATACAAAATCCTGATTTAGTGAGAGAAGCGTTAACTAGTGTTACAGAGACAGAACAATTATTACAAATTTTTCGAGAACATAATTTAAAGCTAAGGATAGATCGGGGATTTAAAAAAGATAATACTATAGCAGGCATTCCAAGCATAGTAGTAAAGGCCGGTTTAAATAGATTTTTCGATATCAAAGAAAAGTATGGTAGTGGAGAACAGCTAGAATATTATTTATTTCAGGAAGAGACAGAGAAATCTCCAGAAATTAGGATAGAACTATTTAATCAATACCTATTTGGCGAACCAACAGTTCGCTATTTTCCCCACGGACAAACACAAAACGAAAGTGAATCCATTGACCAGGAAATCCTCAACATAACTGACTTTGTTTTTCAAAAGGGCAAAGAAGGTGGAGCAAACGACGGAGGAAAAGAAGGCGGCATATATAAAAGAACTGGCAATACTTACTTAATAAAACAAGAAAATACCAGATATGGAGTATCAAATCACAGCAACATCTCTGAATATTTAGCTGGCCAAATATTTGCTAAAACCGCTCCAGGTTATGGAGCAGAAATAAAACTGGTTAGCACACTACCAGGGATGGTTACTCCTGATCAAACTGGAGAGAATGTATATGTCGCATCTAAGTTTTTTAATAATTATAAAGACTTATATGTGCATGCCTACGAAAGTATGGATTTACCCGCTCCAGCTGCAAGGCCAAGAAATGTAGGAACCATAAATAGAAGAATCTTTGAGCAAGCCCTAGCGAGGGATAATCATAAATATTACAGAGGATTTCCTCAAGCAATGGTTACCTCATTATTGATAGCAGATTACGATGTACATTGGGGTAATGTTGGGGTTGTTTCAGAAAATGGACAAAATAAAATGGTGAGAATAGATTTCGGCTGGGCATTTAAAAAACTAACTCCTAAGTTAAATCCTCATTCTATTATTGAGCACTTGCCAGGTTTTGGTCCAACAAATCACTTTAGAGAATATCCAAATGAAATGAAAATAACTCAAGAATTTGCTGACGAATTGAGACGGGTGGCAAGCTTTGATTTAACAGAATGTCTCGAAAGCTCTTTTCATACTCTTAAGCAATTTTATGGGGCAGAGCCGCTAAGAGAGTTCGCATACTCAATTGGTATTGAAGGGGCTCAAGCAGTTACCACGCAGGATAAAGATGCTCTATCGAAATTAATTTCCACTTTTCTATCAGATCGATTAAAAAATCGCCAAAAAGAAATGCAGCTATTTGCTGTGGAAATAGAACTTTCATTATGTGTTAATATAAATAAGAAAGATTTCGATATGAAAAAGGTAGAAGAATTTGTGAAAAACAACACTGAATATTGCAAAGGTGTAGTAGAAGGCAATCAAGCAACACATCTACGAACTGCAGAAAGTAAAAATTTATTCATAGAGTTACTTGAGATATTGGGAATTATTAAGCCACTCGCAAAAGTCCTTGAAGCAAAAATACCAACCGTTATACAAGAAGCAATGACTGCACAAGGTATACCTTTCGGTGCCATACCCAAAAAGGAAAACAATGTTTCTATTTACTGATATTGACGTAGAATAGTTTTTCGTTGCATGTAGCCCAAAAGTCTGTTAATGCTTTATCGCAATCTTTGAGGTGTGAGTTATTTAATTTTTTAGGTTTTGCGATATGGCGACTAGACGAAAAATATTTGTTGGCGTAAGCATTTTTAAGAAAATGGTCGCTGAAAGTGAAGTTTTTGTAGATAAAACTCTATTTATTCAAGAAATTATAGATGGAGCTCCAAAAGCTACTTTCATTACGAAACCGAGAAGATGGGGCAAGAGTATTAATCTATACATGTTTAAAAATTCTGATAAAATGCTTTTTACCGGTGAAGCAACTAGCTTAGATACTAAAAGCGCGAAAAATACAAAACCATTAAAAATTTCTCAAATAAATAATAGTGAATATATGGAGTACCATGGCAAATATCCCGTTATCTTCGCAGATTTTGAGGATGTAGTAGAAGACAACTTTGAGGCTATACAGGAAAAATTTCGTGATGTAATTAAATCTCTTTTTAAAAAACATGAATATCTAATAAAAGTAATAAGTTGACTGTGGATGATATTGCTCTCTCTAAACTACCATCAAGTCTTAAATTTTTAAGTGAGTTGTTATATAAGCATCATAAAGAAAGGGCATATATTTTAGTAGACGAATATGATAAACCGGTAAATCATTTATTAGAAGCAAACAACCGAGATAATAAATCTTATGGAAAAAACTATCAAATTCATATCAAAGACGATGTCCAGAGTGTGGTGAAGGTAACGAATACTTACAGAAGATCGTCCTAACCGGTATATATGACACTGTAAAAAGAGAAGGACAATCTAGTTTTAATAATGTCGTAACCCTACGGTATTGGCGACCCTAGATTTAGTGAGAGCTTTGGTTTTAGCGATGAAGGTGTATGCTCCATGGGCAAAGCTAAATTTAAGCGATGCTAAAGAAGGTAATCTACAGCCTGAGGATACTGGTCTGAAAGCACTGCTAGTGTGATACTAAAAAATCTACTACATAGCACCATTAATGATGGTATGATTGATAAACTAGCAATACTGGCTGCAGGTAAAGAAGCAGAATTTGGGATATCAACCACTCACCTCTTTAATCAAAATTTGAAGAAGATTTAAGAAAAGGTATTAACCTTGAAGAAGCATATTCTTATTTATTACTTAATTCCGGGTATTTAACTGTAAGAATAGAAAATGGCAAATACTTATTTAAAATCCCTAACCTTGAAGTAAAAAAAAGACTATGCAACAGTTATCAGAGATGAAATAGAAGAACTAGAGCTACGTGAAAAAGGCATTAGATTCAAAATATGGCAGAATCCTATTGAAATCTTGTAATAAGCTAGAACTCGGCAAGTTTCACAAAGCAGTAGAGCTTATTGTTGAAGAAGATAAAAGTGGATTAGGACAATTATTTAAAGGCAACGACACTCCTCAATGCGATAGCAAATATTCAAACTTTAATTTACTACAGCTTGGTTTTATGAATTTTATTCCTTTCTTATAAATAATAAGGACATATCATCTACATTACTGGCTCATTGCAGCATTAAGCTAGCAACCAAGGAGCACAAAGCCAATAGATTTTACATATTTATCTGGAAGCGTTAGCCATACTAGCGTCAACGGAGATAGGCCTTACCTTAGCTAAAGAGGTCCTAAATACTTAGGTAACGACAAATTTGATTTATGCAAAGATTATGACAAGTATCATAGTGGTGATAGCAGTTCTGATCCTGCTAAAGCCTTCATAAGGTTTGAAAAAGTATATGATGGAAAACAGTAGAGCATATGTGACGCCTGGTGATAAATGTAGAGACGGAGATACTCAAATTACTACTGCAGAAGTACCGGTGTTTGCTTATGACAGTACTGATACAGTCTTGTTTAATTTATGTGAACACGGGACATTCTGTTGCAGTTGAACTATAGTCTAATTCTATAAAGAGAAATAGCATATTTGCTATAAATACAATTTTTTATTCTGCTACTTGCAAAAAATTAATGCATCTATATTCTATCGGCATTATTATTAATGATTAACGGTAAGTTGTTTATAAGTCCTTATGACAGATATGAAAGTCAGTGATGCTGATATAGAAAGTGAAGACACTGAAAAAATCCACCAGAAGAGACTTTGTTGTCTTAGCTGCTTCTGCGGTTGCAGGGGTTGGAGCTATTGCAGCGGCTGTACCCTTTTTATAAGATCTCTTTCTCCAGATGCTAGCGTCTTAGCTGCGGGCAGTACCGAAGTTGATTTATCAAATATTAAAGAAGGTGAAACAATAACCGTTATGTGGCGCGGCAAACCTATTTTTGTCACTAAAAGAACTTCTGCCCAAATTGAAGAAGCTCGTTCTGTAAATCTTGCTGAATTGAGAGATCCACAAAGTGATGAAGAAAGAGTTAAAAAAGGCAAAGAGCAGTGGCTAATTACTATTGGAGTTTGTACTCACCTGGGGTGCGTTCCAGTTAGTGGCAAAGGTGATCATGATGGCTGGTTCTGCCCCTTTTGCCATGGATCACACTATGATTCTTCTGGAAGGATTAGGAAAGGTCCAGCACCAGCAAATTTGGCTATACCACCCTATGAATTCTTAAGCGACAATAAAATTAAAATAGGTTAATCAAAGATGATGAAATCTGATTCTAGTATGGATAAGAACAGTCCCATTGATAGAGTAATAGAGTGGGTTGAGTATAGACTGCCAATATTTAGCTTCTTAAAACATTTCTCGGAATATGGAACCCCTAAGAATTTAAATTATTTATGGAACCTAGGTTCCATAGCTGGGATCATGTTAATTATACAAATACTTACCGGCTTGTTTTTAGCAATGCAATATACTCCCCACGTCAAAATGGCATTTGACAGCGTGGAAAACATCATGAGGAACGTAAATTATGGCTGGCTAATAAGATACACTCATGCAGTCGGCACCTCGATGTTTTTGCAGCTATATATCCATATAGCAAAAGCACTATTTTATGGCTCTTACAAATCTCCTAGAGAACTTTTATGGTTTTTAGGGATCATAATATTTATTATTATGATGGCGACCGCATTTATGGGGTATGTCCTACCTTGGGGACAAATGAGCTTTTGGGGTGCTAAAGTGATTACTAATTTGTTTTCAGCTACACCCTTTTTCGGTGAAGATATAGTTATCTGGCTTTGGGGCGGTTTTTCTGTAGACAATCCAACTCTAAATAGATTCTTTGCCCTGCACTTTTTGTTGCCATTTTTGATAGTTGCTATAGTTATGATCCATTTGGTTGCCTTGCACAAGCATGGATCAAACAACCCAACTGGAATCGAAGTTAAAACAGAGCACGATACTATTCCCTTCCATCCTTATTATACAGTTAAAGACTTTTTTGGCTTTGGAGTATTTTTTCTAATTTTTTTGGTATTTGTTTTTTTCAGTCCAAATAGCCTAGGTCATCCAGACAATTATATACCTGCTAATCCTTTGGTTACTCCACCACATATAGTACCTGAGTGGTACTTCTTACCGTTCTATGCCATTTTGCGCTCTATTCCTGATAAATTGGGAGGAGTTATGGCTATGTTTGGTGCAATAGTTATATTATTTCTTCTTCCTTGGCTTGATAGCTCCAAAACCAGAAGCGCTAATTATAGGCCCTTATTTAGAATATTTACATTAATATTTATAGTTAACTTTATAGTACTAGGCTATATCGGAGGCATGCCTCCAGAGGAGCCTTATATCTCTGTAGGTCAATTTTGCACTACCTGGTATTTTTTACATCTGTTTGTTATCTTGCCAGTTATTTCTAGAAAAGAAAAACTTAAAGAATTACCTGAGTCTATAAGCGCGAGTTTCAAATAAATATTAGGCAAGACAGCCTTATTTATCAGATTTCCGTGATTCTCTTTTTCTTTCATGAGGGCATAAGTGATGTTTACGCAATCTAATATTTTTAGGAGTCACTTCGACTAACTCATCATCTTTTATATAAGATATCACTTCTTCTAATGTGAAAACACGAGGAGGAGTCAGCTTTGTATTCTCATCACTACCAGCAGCTCTCATATTAGTTAACTGTTTCCCTTTGATAGGATTGACCTCTAAATCATTATCTCTATTATGTTCTCCAATAATCATCCCCTGATAGACTTTAGTTTTCGGATGTATAAAAAGAGTCCCTCGCTCTTCTAAATTCCACAAAGCATAAGCTACTGCTTCTCCATCTGAATTTGAAATTAGGACCCCATTATGACGAGTTGTTATTTCTCCCTTATACTTTTGATAACTATTAAACAACCTACTAAGTACACCAGTCCCACGAGTATCATTCCTAAATTCGCTTTGATAACCGATTAACCCACGAGATGGAACTAAAAAAACTAACCTGAGTTTACCACTACCGGAATGCTTAATTTCAAGCATTTCACCTTTTCTTATTGACAGTTTCTCGACAACTATACCGCTATATTCTTCATCAACATCTATTACAACTTCTTCAATTGGTTCTAGCCTACTTCCATCTTCACCTTCTTTAAATAAAACCCTAGGCTTCGAAACAGAGAGCTCAAATCCCTCACGTCTCATCGTCTCTATTAAAACTCCTAACTGTAATTCGCCACGGCCTCCTACTTCAAACGCCTCGCCTGAAGCAGAAATTTTTAAAGTGATTGCAACATTAGTTTGAGCTTCTTTCTCAAGTCTATTTAAAATCATACGAGAAGTTACCTTTGAACCCTCCTGGCCTGCTAAAGGTGAATCATTAACACTTATCGTTACAGCCATTGTCGGAGGATCTATAGGAGTAGAAGTTATTGGTTCATTAACTGATGGAATACAAATAGTATCCGAAACAGAAGATTTAACAACTCCAGCAATCGCCACTATATCACCGGCTTCGGCCTTTTCTATATTAATCCTTTCAATGCCTTGGAAACCAAATAATCTTGTTAATTTTGTCGATTCAATAACTTCACCACTTAGACTAATGCTTTTAACAGCCGTCCCGATTGCAGCGGAACCAGAGTATACTTTACCTATTAAAACTCTACCCACATATTGATCATGAGTTAAAATACTTGCAAGCATCTTAAAAGGACTTTCCTTATCCACTTTAGGCTCCGGTATATGATTTTTTATCGCCTCAAATAACGGCTTCAAATCAACTCCTCCTTGAATTTCAGCCTCAGTCGTTGCCCATCCACTCCTTCCAGAAGCATACAATACTGAAAAATCTAGCTGCTCATTTGTTGCGTCCAAAGATACAAACAAGTCAAAAATTTCGTTTAAAACCTCATTTATTCTTCTATCTGGTCGATCTACCTTGTTAATTATAACAATTGGCTTTAGTCCTAATTTCAAAGCTTTCATTAGTACAAATTTGGTTTGCGGCATTGGCCCTTCAGAGGCATCAACAAGCAATACCACACCATCAACCATAGAAAGAACGCGCTCAACTTCTCCACCAAAATCAGCGTGACCTGGAGTATCAACTATATTGAATTTAATACCTTCATAAAAAAATGACGTACATTTTGCAATAATCGTAATGCCCCGCTCCTTCTCGAGTTCTCCTGAGTCCATTGCCCTTTCAGCAATAACTTGATTACTGCGAAATATACCGCTTTGTTTTAACATTTGGTCAATTAAAGTTGTTTTCCCGTGGTCTACGTGAGCTATAACTGCTATATTACGAAATTGCATTTTTCTATTTGTCCAATATTAGTAAATAAATATATTCTTGCTTTTTTAAAAAACTTGCAAAAATATGAAAAGGGATTTTATATTAAATTATGTATTTTATCAACATAGGAATTTAGGGGGTTATTCTATGCGTCAAATCCAAGCTGAAAAATATAGCAAGAATATGCGAATTATACATTGGATAGTTGGTGCGTTTATCATAACTGAGTTAGTATGCGGATTTTTAATGGGTGGCCTCGCCGTACCATTTAAATTTTCTGTGTATAGTTTACACAAATCCATAGGGGTTCTTATTTTTCTGTTTGTGGTCATTAGGATATTTAATCGATTTAACTCTAAAATACCAGAATTACCTACTGCTATTAACAAATTTGAAAGGATCGCAGCTAAAATTGCTGTATTCATCCTTTACTTAGGCATGATTGCTATGCCAGCTAGCGGCTATCTTATGTCAGTATACTATGACTATAAGGTTTTATTTTTCGGCTTAGGTTTTCCTATGTTTGTAGAAAAAAAATCCTGAGATTGCAAATATATTTTCAAGTATTCACTCTGCTACTGCGATTATCTTAAGTAGCTTAATCATAGGGCATGTTTTACTAACATTTAAGCATATGTTAATTGATAAAGTGAATCTCTTAAAAAGGATGATCTAACAGCTTAAGTAATCAAACACATTTTCAACATTTATCATGATCCCTAGATCATCATAAATACGAAATTCAGGATCTGGAGTCTTGAACACTTCGTTGCTACAGGTTTCGTTAGCGCAACCAATCATCCCACTTCCACATAGATGAAGTGAGACGTTATTGTTTGATAACTCACTAACTATTGCAGTCTTTAACTCACCATCTTTATATTCAAGCCTATACTTTCCCTGAACAATAACTTTAATGAGCCCAATGGGAGTAAGCGTACCAAATATAATAACCCCAGAAAGGTTTTTAGGTAAGTTTTAAAGAAATTATCTGATATGGTTTTAAAGAAGCTGTGTAACCATTAAGTTTCTCTCAATTTCACGATAAATAAGGAAAGCGGTTTCCCTAGTAGAAATATTTTGTTTGATTGATGATTTTTGCAAGCGACAACTCACGTACCAAAGATCCTTAAGAAACTCGCAGAGACAAAGGGAACGAGAGTCTGGGATGATGCTTTCCGAAGTTATAACGATCCTCGTTTTGTTTCATTTGAGGGCATTACCGGATTCAAAGATTTTTACCTAAACTGTTTTCAAATCTCTCTCAGAGAGGGATTGCCGAAGCTTATCAGCTACAATCGCTTTGTTGAGCTGGATGCGAGACGCGGTCATCCCGTTGGTCATTCTGCTGAATTGCTGCAAAGGGAAACAAACAGGTACGTTGACTCAACAAAAAGCTGGAGAAGGTTTGTCATAACTCACGTACTAGCAGTAATAAGATCCTTAAAGGCATCGCTCAGCGTGGGAAAACGTCGACCCGGATGGTTCTTTGGCCTCAATGATCAAGGAGAGATTATGTCATTCACACTGACTTCGGGTAATACAGATGATCGAGCCGCTGTCGAGAAACTGACTCAATATTTGACAGGCCTTCTATTCGGAGATCGGTGGTATATAAGCAAAAACACTGAGCAATCAAGGTATTGAGCTCATCACACGGCTTAAGAAAAACAAAACCCGCTTGCGGCTTTTAAACAACTGCTTCTTGCAGGGCGTGGATTGATTGAAACAGCCATCGGACAATTGAAAGAGATTTGCCAAATCCAGCACCACGGCATCACTTGCCAAACAATTTCTTGGCAGGGATCTTGGCTTATGTCTTCAAACCCAATATATCTCATGGAAAAATAGGCTCACGGGCCTACTCCTTGCGTCAAACTGAGGTTATAAGGGGTTATTCTCAAATAGCAACTATACTTATCGATGCCGCAGCCAAAGGTAATCGAGAATTAGTGGATAAACTTATTACAGCTGGTGCTATATATAAAGATTATGCCGGTAATGATGCCTTTACATATGCAGTCAGAGCAGGTTATGGGTCGATAGTTGAGTAGGATATTACATTGAAGCAAAGCTCTATAGAGGTCTAAAGATATAGCGCCTGATGGCCATCTAGCAATGATTAAGAACTTTATTTCAAGTAACAATAAAGAGTTGTTGCTCAATAACAACGTAGAAAAAACATCTTTTGAGGTATACAATGAGCGAATGGGACAAACCTCCAGACTATATGGAGCTTCACTGAAGGAAATTTAGATCAGGAGCTAAGGGGTTTTCAAGTAGACTCATAATTTTATTTTACCTTTGTATTGCTGCCAAAATATAAACCCGCTTGAAATGCTAATTATCAAAACTCCGATAATTGTTTCGATTTTTAACACCTCCCCAAATAACAGATAGGTTGCAATAGCCATAAACAAAAGCCTTAAGTAATAAAAGGGCATAAGTAAGATCAATGGTGCAAGTCTGTAGGCTAAAAATAGAATCACTACATTGGTTGCACTTAATATACTTATCACAGATATCTCAAGCAAATTTTGAATCACAACTTCCTTCCACTCTAACATGCTCAAAGGCAGTAAGATCAAAGCCGTAAATAGAAAGTTAAAAAAACCTGTTTTAAATAATGTTCCGTTTTTGTTTGCTTTTTACAGATGATATCATAACACGCCCACATACAAGCAGAAAAGGCTGCATATAATATTCCCAAGGCATTAACATCAAAGCTCGGCCGTAGCACTATCAATGTTCCGATTATGCCAGAGAAAACTCCTATTAGGCATTTTCCATTTAGTTTTTCTCCACAGTAGAACCAAGCCAGTATACTAGTAAAGATGGGAATTGTATAACTTATAGCTGTTGCTTCATTAGCACCTATATGTCTGAGCGCTGAGACCCAGCTTATAATTCCTCCACAATTAAAAAATGCTCGTAATATATGCAACTTAAAAACCCGCCTAGTTAGCTTTAAGTTTATTTTTAAAAACAATACTGTCGGCAGCAAAAAAACCAGCGCAATTAAGACGATTAAAAAGCAGAACTGGGAAGCAGCAAAACCTTGGCCAAACTTAATTAATAAAAGAGAATATATCGTAATCAGCAATAAGTTTAATATTTTGAGCGCTATGCCTAAGGAATAATTAGTATTCATATTCTGGCATCACCTCAATATCAATAATTCTTTCTAATTTTTCTAAGCTTTTTGGATCTAATTTTTGCTCCCCAACTTTTTGCCTGTAGTAATCTAATACGGTTTTGGCCACCTGTTTCTCATCGTGATCGATTCCTCTTTGTTGAATTTTTCTTTCAATCTCATCAATCTCGAGCTCGCTCATATCTTGATACATCTTTCTTACCATGCCCCCCACAAATTTATCATCTATTGCATTATCAACAAAGGTATCAGCAATACTTTTTAATCTTTTATCTAGAGCAGAGGGCATAAAATCTAGCAGCACGGCGTTCCCTATTTTTAATAGCTTATAGGTTTGTGCTTTTTTTACTACCTCAGGTAAAACATCCTTTTCTATTTCATCACTAGAAGCTAAAAACGCAAAACTAAAATTAATGCACATGAAAATAAAAGAAGAGATTAGCGCGCCTCTAAACAAACCAAATAACAAACCAAGTAATCTATCAAAAAACCCCCCTCGCATACCCAAAGTCATGGCAGAAAAAAGAGAATTTAAAATCGCAAACGCCATTAAGCACACGATCAGTAAACCACTATAGCTCAAAATTAGTTGTAGTGTCTCTGAATGAAAATAGGCGGCCAAAATTTTTTTAAATAAAGGGGCATACCGATAAGTTACAACGATAGAGGCGACCCAGCCCATCAAACTGATTACTGATATTATAAACCCTCTAAAAATCCCAAAGATTATAGAAAGAGTAGTGATAGCTATCACACCCATATCTATATAATTCAAAGCATTATAATTAATACTCTTTAACAGGTCCATTTTTATGATCTCCTCTGTTGTTGATTACTTTTTTTAATTCAAGAATGTGCTTTATCCAAGATCTATTAATATTGCAAGTTAATACTTTTCGTTCCGATGGCATAACTGCTTTTTCAATTCCAAGCTTTATAGCTTCATTTAATCGGCTTTCATACTGTATAACTTGTCTCACCTCGCCAGATAGGCCAACTTCACCAAAAAACACCATCTCCCTTGGAATAACAATGTTTGAGGCAGCTGAGATTAACGCAGCAATTACTGCTAAATCAGCAGCAGGTTCAGTAATTTTCATCCCCCCAACCACGTTTAAATAAACCTCTTTATCTGATAAGTTAAGCCCATATCTAGCTCCAAGTATTGCAATCATCATAGCGAGTCGATTAACGTCCCAGCCGACCGCAGATCTCCTTGGAGTTGCTAAGAAAGACGGCGATACCAATGCCTGTATTTCAACCATAATTGGGCGCGTACCTTCAATACCGGCAAAAATGCAGGATCCACTTGTTCCAAGCCCTGAAGCTGGCATAAACATTGCAGAAGGATTTTTTACTTCATTTAATCCTGAGCTACTCATTTCAAAAATCCCTATTTCATTAGTTGGTCCATAGCGGTTTTTAATAGTTCTAACAACTCTAAATTGTTGAGTATTGTCTCCCTCAAAATATATTACAGTATCAGCCATATGCTCTAGAACCTTAGGGCCAGCTATTTGTCCATCTTTTGTTACATGACCAACTATAATTAAACTCGTTCCAGATTTTTTAGCATGAGCTATCATTTCCATAGTACAGCTCTTGACCTGAGTTACAGTGCCAGGCGCTGAATCGATCAAATCATTTCTCAAGGTCTGGATGGAATCAATTATAATAACTCCCATATCATTAACTTTTTTAGCGATATCCAGTATATACGTTAAAGATGAAGTAGAAATTAGCAAAACACTAGCTTCTGACAAACCAAGCCTCGCTGCTCTCATCTGTATTTGCTCAATAGATTCCTCAGCGCTTACATATAAACAACTACGAGAATTTTGCGATATCAACGCTGCAAACTGCAGTAATAACGTGGATTTGCCTATTCCAGGTTCACCTGCAATTAATACTGCTGAGCCCTTGACCAATCCTCCGCCTAAAACTCTATTAAACTCATTCATGCCGGTATCTAACCTGTTAACCGCTGTGATAGGGCTAGACAAAGTTGAGACAATAGTCTCTTCTAATTTTAATGTATTGCCTTTTTTGGACCGTAACTTCTTCACCAACGATACTATTCCACGCCCCACACTCTTCGCATTTCCCAAGCCATTTAGTATACTGCGCTCCGCAGTCTTGACAAAAATATGCTAATTTCTTTTTCATCTAAAATTTATTGATAAAAATCCTATTGCAGATTACAAGAAAAACCCATTTATAGCAACTGTACTGAAATCACGAGAAGGTTATCTAACCCCAGTTTAATGTTAAGTTTTAAAGAAATTATCTGATATGGCTTCAAAGAAGCTGTGTAACCATTAAGTTTTTCTCAATTTCACGATAAATAAGGAAAGTGGTTTCCCTAGTAGAAATATTTTGTTTGATTGATGATTTTTGCAAGCGACAACTCACGTACCAAAGATCCTTAAGAAACTCGCAGAGACAAAGGGAACGAGAGTCTGGGATGATGCTTTCCGAAGTTATAACGATCCTCGTTTTGTTTCATTTGAGGCATACCGGACCTTCAAAGATTTTTACCTAAACTGTGTTCAAATCTCTTTCAGAGAGGAATTGCCAAATCCAGCACACCACGGCATCGCTCGCCAAACAATTTCTTGGCAGGCCTCTCTTCTCAGGGCTCTTGGCTTATGTTTTCAAACCCAATATATCTCATGGAAAAATAAGCTCACGGGCCTACTCCTTACGTCGAACTTGAGGTTAATTTGCATTTCACATTTTGTATCAGCACAAATGAGGCTCGACAGTTTTCAGAATAAAAACTACCTAGAGCCTGATCAAATAGCGATAATATACTTTTTACGTTAGCAGTTATTCGCTCACCTTGAATTTTGATTTCAGAAATAAGTCCTTTTTTAGTCCAAATTTTTTTATCTTGATTATTCAAATCAATCAAAAAGATTTCAACCCAAGCGTTATCATATAATCCAGCCATAATTTCAGACAATTTAATAGTTTCATGATTTAATATAGTCCTAAATTCAAATGAATTAAGGGGATTATTCAAGCTTTGAGCTATAGTACTAACCTCTGAAGAGTTGGCATATATTTATTACGATATCTTGATTGTGATCGTTGAAGCCAATTAATTTCCCATTGGTTAAGGTGTTAATAGCCAGCATTTTATTAAGATAGTGTTTTGAGCCATAGGATTAATATTTTTTATTACTAATAAAAAATTAATGTTGTTGCAGTAATCAGAAAATTTTATTAAATGAGAGAAAATTTAATTTTTGGGTTTAGCTATCATATTTATGCTTAATTTAAAAACGGGAAGCCTAAAGTTAGCACTTATATTTTTTATGGGAGCTATATTGTTTGTGATGCCAGCATCCGAAGGTTTAAGTGTCAAGTCATGGAATTTATTAATAATCTTTTCAGCTACAGTTGCGGGTGCGATATTGAATCCCATGCCAATGGGGGTGTTGGTGATGCTAAGTATATTAGTAAGCCTACTTACTGATACATTGACGTTAACTCAGGCTTTCTCAGGTTTTGGCTCATATATGGTATGGTTAGTTGTTTTTGCATTTTTTATCTCAAGGGCAATAATAAAGTCCAATTTGGGAAAAAGAATAGCATATTATTTTATAGCCAAGCTTGGTCATAATATAATTGGTTTATCATATGGTTTAATTTTTACTGAACTATTTTTAGCGCCGTTTATTCCAAGTGCTTCGGCTAGGGGAGGGGCAGTAATCTTTCCTGTAGCCCAGGCTTTAACTGACCAATATAACTTTGTTTCTGCTGGTAAACATGATACTAAGATTAGACAATTCTTGATGCAGTTATGCTTTCAAGCTAATGTGATTACTAGCTCCATGTTTTTTACTGCGATGGCTGGTAATCCTCTTATTTCTGGTTTAGCAAGCGGTATAGGTATAGATCTATCGATTACTAATTGGGCTCTAGGTGCCATAGTACCTGGTATTTGCGCATTGCTTATATTACCTTTCATTATAAAATTTGTAATCAAACCGCATGTTAATAATATGGTTCATGCCCCAATTCTAGCACAAACAGTTTTGAAAGATATGGGGCCTTTTTCAAGAAATGAAATCATGGTTTTGATAACTTTTGCAGTGCTTATAATACTATGGGTTGGAGGCAGTTCTTTTGGAGTGGATGCAACTACAACGGCGTTATTAGGATTTATTGTCTTACTTTTAACCGGTGTAATTACTTGGGATGATGCAATGAATGAAAAAGAAGCCTGGAGAACATTTATTTGGTTTGCAGGGTTTGTTATGCTATCAAAATTCTTGAGTGAGATGGGAGTAACAAAGTGGATCGGAGATAATATAGAGGAAGCTTTAAGTAGTTATAATGCTACCTTTGCTATACCAATACTGCTAATATTATTTTTTTATATGCATTACTTTTTTGCGAGTATTACTGTTTATGCTTCGGTGATGTATGTTACTTTTGCTATGCTTTTAATTGCTTTTGGAGTACCTCCTCTTGCTACAGCGCTTGTCCTTGCTGTTTTAGCGAATTTATCCGCTTGCTTAACACATTATGGCACCACCTCTGCTCCTATATTTTTTGGTTCAAGCCATATGAGCGTTAAAAGTTGGTGGGCTGCTGGCTTTATAATCGGTGTCTTCCACTTATTAATTTGGTCTACTATAGGGGTTTGTTGGTTGGAAACTTTAGGTTGGCTTTAATTATTAAATTTTATCTCTATAAGATTTATATTACTGCAAGAATGAACATGTGCATCATCAATTGAAATGTGAAGGTAATCGTTATCAAATCTAACAGGAACATCAAATTCGAAACTCGCAAAAATTTCCATCTCTGGATCTGTTGAGGTAACAGAAATTCGATTATGCCTTTATTGTAGTCAATTTTATAATCGCTGGAAGATATTATTTTATTCTGGAGGTAAATTTTTAATGTGTCGTTAACTGGCTTCGTTATAGTTCTGATATCATAGGCGTTTCCACTTTCATATTTCTTTATTAATTGAAATTTAGCATTGAGATTGTTGCCGGCTCCAATCATTTCTTTTTCGGCTTGATGATCGCACTAATCTTTAAATCTAAAACCTATAGCTCTTCCTTTTCTTGCTCTGAAAAATGATACTACCTTTTCAATTTGTTCTTTTGTTTTTATGCCATATGAGACATTATATTTAGACCTTGAACTACTCCATCTAATATTCCTATATTCCCTTCCACTTTAGAGGAAATAAATTTCTGTCTTGTATTCTGGCCCTCCTATGGCTCCTAAAGAAATATCTTCTGGAAAGCGCCCTTCAACAAAATCACTCTTCATTTTCAACTCCTTCTTTGTCTTGATTGTAATTAGATAAAAAATCTTTTATTAGTTGTATATCTGTGTCATTAAAATTAGTTTGAATTTTTTTATCATCAATCTTACTTTCTATAATTATTAATTTGCACAGCAGGGAGGAAATTTTTAGAAAAACGGTGATAATACTATCCTTACCTTTAATGTCGGCCATTATTTTATCAATTTCTCTAAAACCACCTATACTATTCTGGATTTTGCGCATTATATTGAGTGAAATTTTTTTCATTCTTTCCAAAATAACAGATGTGCTAGAATTTTCTTTTCCTTCTCTTAACTTCACTTTATATACCTTAAATCTTATTAATTAAAAAATTTATGGAGCTTGCTTATCTGCGATTTTTTATGTATAAGCGGCTAGACAGGTATAAGGTAATCAATCTGCATAAAAATATTAAAAAGGGCGGTTAGCTCAGCTGGTTAGAGTGCTACGTTGACATCGTAGAGGTCAGAGGTTCGAACCCTCTATCGCCCACCACCCTTAAAGTAAGGGTTTCTATAATCTGCTAATTTTGCCTTTAAACTCTATATGCTCACTATATGCTCCTCGCATTTTTAAAAATGATGCTTTAATTGTCTTGAGTTCCTCTTTTAAACTGATGTTTAAGTTGAGGTCTTATGCTCACTGTGTGCTGCACAGATTTTACTCCTGATTGTGTAACACATGATCATAGAGATAATAATCCTCCTATATTTTATAGTTTTGTTGGTAATTTTATCCCCCCTGAATGGAATAATCTCTCATCTCATAATGGTAAGATATTAAGTAAGACTTCAAGACAGCTATTGTCTCTAATAGTATTTCGCATGCAAATTTACTACAATAATAGTATCGATGAACTCCAAGAGACCTATGCCTTCTTTGAAGAAAACTTAAGAGTCTGCTAAGAACGTGTAAGACAGTGCTTACTTGAGTTAAAAAAAAGTGGTTTTATTGATATGCATAAAGCAACGATAGTTAAATATGGAATTAAATGCCGTAATACTCCTTGCATTAAGCTAGCTAGAAATTTCCAACCTGCCTCTAGTAAAATGACTCGCGATAATGAAAAAAATTTTTCACCTACTCCAAAAATATATAGATAGTAATAAAAATATATCTAATAAATCTAGATCTAGTGAAATTTTTAACAAAAATGAAATTGATCAAGATGAACAATTATTACAATCTGGACCAGAGCAAAATCTAGAACAAGATTTACAATTTACAGCAGAAAAATCAGCAAATAATAAGCAAGATAGCAGAAAAGAACCAGAATGTAAAAATTCTGTAAACCCAGTACAGGTAAATCAAGCATTACAAGCAGTTACTGATAATGCTAATTATTCAGGAGGCAACCACGTATCTGATAACAATGCAGCAGTAGAATCTAGAAACAATAAAGGCTGGTTCAAAAGAAAAAATTAGCAGATTTCTACCCATTAAGCCAAGAAGATGCTGATTTACTACGCATAAAATCTAATCGAGAGTTTAATCTATCAATAAGTTGCTTTTAAAGCTTGCAGGAGAGTATTCTAATCATCACTTTGGGTCATAAAGAAAGTTCTACTGAATTACATGGCCAAGGCTCTTGCTAACGAGCTAAGAGAAGTTACTAAAGCCAATGATGAGAGTTTTCAGTTTAACTATCACGATGCAGATAAAGCTAAAGAGCAGTATCTAAATGAGATAGAAGGTAGTACTGATACTAGCAAACAAGCTCAGCTAAAACGTAAAATTATTGGCATCTTTGATTCTGATACAGCTTATGAATTGTTAAGCTCCCGCACTTTTATTGGTGTAGTTGATAATCAGTATCAAGTCAAACTACTTCAAAATATTGAGATTTCAGAATACGCACAAGATAAACTACTACAGCAAGTGCAAATGATTTACGGTAAGAGTGTTGAGCAATTGGAAATTATAGCATTTACTAAGCTTAATGCTAATCAGCATAATACCCTAGATGAAAAACAAAAATATCTGCTGCAGCTCAGTAAACAATTAAACTCTGAATCAGTATGGTACAAAGTAAGAAGCTTTCTTATTCAGCGTTATAACAAATATATTGATTTTGGTGTATTAAGTAAATTAGTGGTAGTAGAGGAAGATACTCATCCTTAAATCAACATCAGCTTTCAATGATTATTATGTCAGGAATCGTTATATGCGAGATCCAGCAGAAGCCTTTGAATCTCAAAGCTTTACTTTTGAATTAATGAAATTTCAAGACAACCAAAACTTGGGTGCAGAAGCGAATAAAGCATAAGTGTTATATTAGGTGCAGTAGTTTAATCTATTACGTAATTGGTTACTATGACCTCATCAGCTGTTTTATTATGTTCAGGCATGGAATATTTAACTTTAATAGTACTAATATTGAAATTCTTATATAAGTCTCTAATAAAAGGAGTGTCACTGTTAGAAATCGTTATTTTAACTCCTTTATTGTTTAGCTCTAGGGCAAAATCTCTAAGTCTCGTTTGCTCACTTTCATCAAAAGGTAATCTGGTATAAAACTTCTCACCTGATTTATGATAAGGAGGATCAAAGTACACGAAATCATTTTGTTGTGGTTCAATGAAAGAAAAATCCGTAGCAAAAATAAATGTTCCAGCAAGCAGGTTGCTACATTGTTTTAATCTAGAGGCAATATCAGATTTGGCATAATTTCTGCCAGAGAAAGTTTGAGCTGGTTTATCGTTGATATTAACTCGGTAAATGCCTTTAAATGAATATCTATTCAGATAAATAAACCTGCAGTAATTTTTTGCTGGATCATTACTATCATTGTTACTCCTAACTTGATAATAATGTTTTTTAGAGTGTTGTTCTTTATGGGAGTCTAGTAATTTACTGACCTCATCAAGATTTTTCTTTATCATATTGTAGGAGGTCACTAGCTCTAGATTAATATCAGATAGATACAATGTTAACTTATCTTTTACATGGAAGAATAAAGCCCCACCACCAAGGAATGATTCATAGTAGTTATTTACATTTACAGGGATAAATTGAACCAATTGATCAACTATTTTTCTTTTGCCTCCGACCCATTGTAAGAATGGTTGAGGTTTATCTGTTTTGTTTACTGACATAACTGTGATTGATCTTAATTATTTCTACTAAAGATTATATTATAAAACAGCCTCAAATGCCACTGTAATACTGCATTTACAAGGTTTTATAGATGTTTTTTTGGTATAGTAATTTTACTAATTTCAATTATATGTGGTGATACAGAATTGAGGCAGTATATTTTTAGTATTTTATCAGTGTCTCATTTGTGCAGCTGTTTGTCATATTATGAAAAAATCTGTCAAAAAAGCTCTCAAATCCTCTGTACTTCCAAAAACAGCTGGGATATCTGTGACTTGACGTTATATGAGATAACGTTAAGCATAGAGGTTAAATTATAAAACTCTAAAATTCTAACATTTAACCTCTAGCTACTATTTCACAACATAAAACAGCAGAGGCAGAGTATGACAATTAACAACGAGAATCAAGGAAAAGATATCAATCAGCTTAAAAATTCTATCAAACATAACTGGCAAATCCAATTATCACCAATATCTGTTACATTAATACCATCATTTGAATCACTATCCAATGAAGGAGCCAATGTAGATTACTTAGCAGCAGATTATTCTGATATAGTTAAATACAAGTCAGAGCTGCAAGAGTTAACAGGTAGGTTAAAACAGGTGGAATTGATTAACAAAAATCTCATTCAAAATATAGTCTATAATTTAAAGATACCCTGTAATACGATTTTTGCATTAGTAGCAGTACTGCATGAATTAGAAGATGATGTGCAAAAAGGAATTATATAGCCAGTATAGTAGATTATACCGAAAGTCTTCTAAGTTACTATGATAAATTAAGTAAGGATTTACATAGTAGCACTGGTCTTCCTCTTATAGAGTTAAAGAAATTTCATCTAGAATCACTAGTAAATAAGATTATAGATAAAGCAAGACCAGTTGCTAAAGATAAAGGAATAAATCTCTCTTATAATTTTCAGTATCAAATTACCAATGCAGTAGTGAGTGACAGCCATAGAATAGAGTCCATACTTGAGCAATTAATAGATAATGGAATCAGATTTACCAATAAAGGTACTGTAGTGGTAACAGTTAATATGTTTGCAATGAGCCCAGCATTATCAGAATCAGAGCAGCACAAGAGAGAAATGGTGTTGCAATTTATCGTACATGATACAGGAATTGGTTTAAGCAGAGAACTACAGGAATATTTACGTAAAGAATTTGATGAATTTGATACTCAATGTGAAGAAATGGTATCAGGGTTAAAATTTGTTAAACGCCTAATCGATGAGCTACACGGGGAAATAGAGGTGACAAGTATGAAAGGTAAAATCTCTACTATCATCTGTAATTTACCAGTGAAATTACCTCTGCTCGATGATTTTATATATGATAATATTGGATAGTTAATTAACACTACAAAGTAGGATTATTATCGCCAATATAGATAGGAGCATCTAAAAATTGCAGAAGGGAAACTTATGGAAGCTAAGTCTGATGATATAGAAAAGCTTGCTATAGATTGTCGTTATAGCAAAAGGTTAATAGATAAGTTGTTGTCAAAGAATAGCAAGTCTCAAATTAAGGTTGATTGCGATAAAATAAGCAAAGCTCTTTATATAGCTTGCAAGTATCACAATAATCAAAGAAGGGCAACAGGGGAGCTGTACTTTTCTCATTCTATAGAAGTAGCATATATAGTAGCTGATTATTTATTTAAGACAGATATAATAATTGCAGCAATACTACATGATTGTATAGAAGATACAGAGCTTATGAAAGAAACAATTGCTAAAGAGTTTAATAATAAAATCACAGACTATGTTGCGGATTGAACCAGAATCAAACATGATAGGAAAATCAGCTCAGTAGAAATGTTAAGAATATTATATCAAGAAAATAAAAAAGATTTACTATTAATTAAGCTATGCGATAGACTACACAACATGCAGACTATATCTGCCAAACCTCTAGATAAAATACAAAAAACCACTTTAGAAACTCTACATACTTTTATACCTTTTGCTGGTTATCTAGAAACGCCAGATATTCAAAAACAGTTAAGTATTGTATAAATACGTGTTTAAATACAAAACTCAATAAGCTGAAACCTAAGATAACAGATTTTGATCATTTTTCTGATCAAAAATATTTTTGCCAGCTTGAGTCCATTGATCTTGAACATGTGGATGCTGAATCAACTCATTTTGTAAAGAAACCAAGGCTTCAAGTAAGCTATTGGCTGGCAGGCGGTCGAGTTTAGCTTTAACAACTAATCCTCCCAATTCAATTAAATGACGAGTACGAGCTTTTCTTTCTCTAATTTTCATTTTAGCCTCTTGCATAAGTATATCAGCTTTTTTTTGTTCTAATTTTAATCTTTGTTTTATGACGTTATCCATATTAAATAGTTTGAACCTCATATTATTATAACTATCATGAATGCTGAATAAATTTTAGCAGTCAACTCATTAATTAATGGAGATAGAAATCATTTTTTATATTTTTTTATAATCGCTTGTGCTACACGCTCACCTGATTCAACAGCAGCTTCTATTGTGCCTATACACTCTAAAATAGTTGTATGTTCGCCAACAAAAAATATAGTATCTTGAATGGGTAAAAACATTGTTTTATAGCATGTATCATCATGATAAGTAATGTTATCAAGTTCTTTGGAGCTTGAAGTAGAATATCCTGAATAGGAGCCCATGGAATAAATATCATGATGCCAATAATGCATAATAGGTTCTTTATAAACATTATAGTTTTGTTGTGTCACCTGTAATGGCTCGTTTACAAATTCCTGCTGTGGTATGCCAAAGCCTGTAGCAGTAATATTCATGAATTTCGATGGATTTGATATTGGTTTATGAGCATATACTAATTGTATAGTCTCATCATGATTTGTACTGTCTGTTACTACAGAACGATAAGAATTTGCTGTACTTAAATTAACTGGCATGGCAATTTTAAAGTTCTTGCCGTATTGAATTGCATTAATATCAGACAGTTTACTTTCAATATTGGAAAAATCTATAGACTCAAATGTAGAAGCAGGTATAGCTAATACTACTAAATCATAGTTACAACAAGATTGATCAGTAAATTCTATTTTTACAGTGCTATCATCAAAACTAATCTTAGACAACACCTTATTCAGGTAGATATTATCCTTTATAACCTCTGCAATAGACATTGGCAAAAGAGCATTGCCAAGAGAAATATAACTAGTCACGATATAATGATTTTCATCTGTATGTGATCTATGGAATTTTGAGAGCCCATTGGCTAGCATGTATTCTAAAGTCTCTAGAGGTTATGATAAATAGATTGCTGATAAGCATCCACACCTTCATAAGCAGTTACTCTGGTAATGAGTGCTTGCCTGAGAATTTTATTCTCTGCACAAAATATGTCTATTAAATTGCCTATATTATTTGCACTATTTGCTAGAAGTGAAAGATCTTTATAAGTTTTATCATGATTTTTCACCAGTTTATCAAAATCGTAGTAATAACCGTTAAAATATACATTTAAATTTAATTTGATTGGTTTTTCTTGTACCGTAAGATTTAATTCTTTTATCAACTTTAATAAATTTACAGCTTCTCCACCATCAGTAATATTTTGCCCTCCAAGTTCTACTTCTGTTTTTTTGACCAAGGTAATTTTCCATTAGTACTGTAAAAACTCTACCACCTACTCTATCTCTTGCTTCAAATACGTCAATATCCAGATTTGCCTTATGTAGACGATAAGCAGCGGTAAGGCCAGCAGGACCTGCTCCTATAATTGCTATTCTATCCATGTGTTATAACCTAAAATTTTAAGTAGGTAGTTAAATATCCCTAGTTTGAAGTAAACACATACTCATTTGAAATACAATCATACTAAAAACCCCTATGAATGGACCTGTGCTAAATTCTGATTCAATATGGTATGTCATCCTGATATTTGAGACGTAATCTTGAATTTATCCATCTCATTTATGCTATAGGTATCAACAACGATCCTTTGATAAATTATCAAGCAGAGCCTCTATTTTTTTATTTCTGTCACTACTTTCTTGATACCATTCTTCAATTTGTTCAGCGCTGTTGGCATATCCAATTTTAGATTGTTCTTTTTCCTCTATAGCAGCTTGTGCTTTATGTTTGGCGGCTGGGTCCATACCTTGACCTTTCTGCCAGTGATGCATACCAAATAAACCTACGGCACTACCATATGCATGCCACATATTAGACTCCTATCTATAAATATTAGGCAATGCCAGTTGTAAGTGTAGATAATTATGGCCTTTAACACAAAAATGGTATATTAATAAAGGCGCAGGTAGCTGGATGGTTGCTGTAGCTTTTTGCTATAGAGGAAAGTCCGGGCTTTAAAGAACAATGATGCCGGATAACGTCCGGCGAGAGTAATCTTAGGGAGAGTGCCACAGAAAATATACCGCTATCTTACATAGTAAGGGTGAAAAGGTGAGGTAAGAGCTCACCGGGCTTATAGCAATATATGTCGCATGGTAAACCCCATCATTAAGCAAGACTATATAGGCATATAGCGATGAATGATCGCACACAAGTTCTTAAGTGTATATATGCGGGTAAGTCGCATGATCACAGGTAGCAATACCTAGACCAGATGAATAGCCATCAAAGGTTTTTCCTTTACAGAACCCGGCTTATAGGCTACCTGTATATCTAAATAATATTAATTAGGTCTTCTTTTATGATACGGATTTTAATTGTGGTACTGGTCTCCTTGATACCAATATTTATATACTGTGTATTATATAATAAGGCTAAAAAGGAGGCAATCGCGCGGGCTCTTCCCGTACCGTCATTTATGAATGAAAATTTATTGAAAGCGTTTATACAGTTTTTAATACTTGCCAGTATATTCTTCATACTTTTTATTATATTCTCTCTGTACTTTGATTCTCCTGGAGAATATGTGCCTGCAACGGTAATAGATGGTCAAATTGTAAAAGGTCGTGTCATTAGAAAACAATAAATTAGCAATGTTTTATACAACTCTTTCCTCAAAAGAGGAGGCAGCTTTTATTGCTAGGAAGATTATTGAAAATCAGATACCTGTTTGTGTCAATATTATAGACAACGTCAGTTCGATTTATAAATGGGAGGGTAAACTGGAAAATTGTGATGAAGTAATTATGCTAGTTAAAACCTTGGAAGTGCATTCTGATAAAGTTTGTAAGTTAATTAAAGATTGCCATCCATATTCCGTTTCATGTCTCATTTCTTTTAATGTAGAGTCACATAATGTAGGGTTTAATAACTGGCTAAAAGGTCATTGTTAGGTTAGCCGCTATATAATGTTTAAGAGTGTTTAATCTTACTCATTATTTTTAGCATACAACCGTTCTTCATACTTCTTGAGGTTGGACGAGAATTTATTTTTGTCACCGCTCTTGTAGAACGCTATAGCTCGAACTATATGGGCAATTAAGCAATTATTAATTTGGTAATAGACATGAGTAAAATTATAGGAATAGATTTGGGAACGACAAACTCTTGTGTGGCTATTATGGATGGGAAAAATCCGAGAGTTGTCGAAAATGCCGAAGGAGCAAGAACCACTCCTTCAATAGTAGCATTTACCGGCAATGGTGACAGATTAGTCGGTCAAGCCGCAAAAAGGCAAGCTGTGACTAATCCACAAAATACGATTTTTTCAAGCAAAAGGCTAATGGGTTTAGCTTTTTCTGATCCTAAAACAAGTGAGCTTGTGGCCAAATCTCCTTATAAAATAGCAAAAGCAAAAAATGGTGATACTTGGATTGACGTCAAAGGAGAGCTAATGGCCCCTGGTCAAATTGGTGCCATGGTCTTACAAAAAATGAAAGAGTCAGCTGAGAATTTCTTAGGAGAAAAGGTCACTAAAGCGGTGATTACAGTGCCTGCATATTTCAATGACGCACAGCGCCAAGCAACAAAAGATGCTGGTAAAATAGCTGGTCTTGAAGTTTTAAGAATTATAAACGAACCAACAGCAGCAGCGCTTGCATATGGTCTTGATAAAGCGGGCAGTAAAACAATCGCAGTATACGACTTAGGTGGCGGTACCTTTGATATTTCCATTTTGGAAATAGGCGATGGTGTTTTTGAAGTGAAATCAACAAATGGTGACACATTTTTGGGCGGTGAAGACTTTGATCAACGCATTCTGGATTATTTAGTAAAAGAATTTAAAGCTAGTTCTGGTATTGATCTAATGAAAGATCCTCTTGCATTACAACGACTAAAAGAAGCGGCGGAGAAAGCCAAAATCGAGCTTTCAACTAGCATGGAAACAGAAATTAACTTGCCTTATATCACAGCAGATGCTAGTGGGCCTAAGCACCTAAATCTTAAGATGACGAGGTCTAAATTAGAAAGTTTGGTCGATGATTTAATAGAAAAAACAATTCAGCCTTGTAAAGCCGCATTAAAAGATGCGGCTTTAGACGCCAGCAAAATTGATGATGTAGTGCTTGTTGGTGGAATGACAAGGATGCCAAAGGTTATACAAAAGGTTAAAGAATTTTTTGGTAAAGAGCCACATAAGGGAGTGAATCCTGACGAAGTTGTAGCAATTGGTGCGGCAATTCAAGGTGCAGTTTTGAGTGGCGATGTGAAGGACGTAGTACTTCTTGATGTTACGCCCCTTTCTATTGGTATTGAAACCCTTGGGGGGGTATTCACTCCGCTTATTGAAAGGAATACAACCATACCAACTAAAAAATCACAGATTTTCTCAACAGCTGAGGACAATCAAAATGCGGTAACAATTAGAGTATTCCAAGGCGAGCGAAAAGAGGCTTCTGCAAATAAATTTTTAGGTCAATTTAACTTAGAAGGGATAGCGCCAGCGCCTCGTGGCTTACCGCAAATTGAGGTGGCTTTTGATGTGGACGCAAACGGTATATTGCATGTATCTGCTAAGGATAAAGCAACTGGTAAAGAACAAAAAATTACCATTCAATCTTCAGGTGGGCTAAGCGAAGATGAAATCAATAAAATGCTTCGAGATGCTGAAGAAAATGCAAGTGCGGATGAAGCCAAGAAGGCATTGATAGAAGCAAAAAACCATGCTGATTCTATGATTTATTCAACTGAAAAGAGCTTAAAAGAGCATGGAGATAAAATTCCAGCTCCAGATAAGTCGTCAATTGAAGATGCGATCAAGGCTCTTAAAGAGGTTATGGAAGGTGCAGATGCTGACTCTATCAAACAAAAAACCGAGGCTCTAACCGAACTTACGGTTAAAATAGGTCAGTACGTATATTCTCAAGATCAACAGCAAGGTGGCGCTGATCAAAATTCTTCAGCCGACCCTCAAGAAAAAGTTGTTGATGCTGAATATGAAGACTCAAATGATAAAAAATAATTTATAAAATATCACTCCCTAGTTTAGCAGTAAGCTGGGGAGTCGTTTTAAATCAAAAACGTAAAAATAAATTGTAGTTATTCATTAAAAATAATACCATTAGTCTATAAAAGATTATTTGATTTCATACTGTCATGAAAAAATTTGAGGTGCCTTGCTTTTTTGGGGGAAGTAGGTCTGTGGTGCCGCTCTATATAGGAAACCCTGAACCCACCCATAGCCCGATCCATTTCCAAGCAGATTGGCTTAGCAAAGAGCGCGGAGGGCAGGTTCCTCCTCAAATAGTAGAAAGCTTAATCAAAATACAGAAACTTGCAGCGGATAATAGCGTTGAATTCGAAGAATTATGTTATTATGCACTTGAAGCAGCAAACAATGAGCTTAAGCAAGAGAGTAGCGCAGAACCCTTCTGATGCGGAAGATAACACCCAAGCGCTGCCTCAAGAGACCAGTCCCAAAGTTGAGCCTAATGCTTAAGCTGTGAAACAAGCAGGTGGTAGGAAGTGGATATTCTTGGATCCCATTTTCTGCCCTTAATCTGTAAGTAGCATGTAAAAGGTTCTTGACTGAATTAACGATTTCTGTGTGCTCCGTGCTGCTTCGATACAGGGCTTGCGTGATAATCGTCGAATGTGTTGAGTTGTAATATCGATACCACTAATATATAGGAATATAACCAATTTAACACCAGTTCGAGGTAAGTTTTAAAGAAGCTGTGTAACCATTAAGTTTTTCTCAATTTCACGATAAATAAGGAAAGTGGTTCCCCTAGTAGAAATATTTTGTTTGATTGATGATTTTTGCAAGCAACAACTCATGTACCAAAGATCCTTAAGAAACTCGCAGAGACAAAGGAAACGAGAGTCTAGGATGATGCTTTCCGAGAGTTATAACGATCCTCGTTTTGTTTCATTTGAGGGCATTACCGGATCAAAGATTTTTACCTAAACTGTGTTCAAATCTCTCTCAGAGAGGAATTGCCGAAGCTTGTCAGCTACAAATCGCTTTGTTGAGCTAATGCGGTTCTTTGGCTTTAAGGTGGTTCTCTCAATGATCAAGGAGAGATTATGTCATTCACACTGACTTCGGGTAATACAGATGATCGAGCCGTTGTCGAAAAAACTGACTCAATATTTGACAGGCCTTCTATTCGGAGATCGGTGGTATATAAGCAAAAACACTGAGCAATCAAGGTATTGAGCTCATCACACGGCTTAAGAAAAACAAAACCCGCTTGCGGCTTTTAAACAACTGCTTCTTGCAGGGCGTGGATTGATTGAAACAGCCATCGGAGAATTGAAAGAGATTTGCCAAATCCAGCGCCACGGCATCGCTTGCCAAACAATTTCTTGTCAGGCCTCTTCTCAGGGCTCTTGGCTTATGTCTTCAAATCCAATATATCTCATGGAAAAATAGGCTCGAGGGGTCTACTCCTTACGTCAAACTGAGGTTATAGTGGCATAGCCTGCTTTTGCCTTTGCTGAACAGCTGGCTGAGCAGCTGCAGGAATTGATTGCCTAAATATGAAGCGGAGAGGAGATATAAGTCCTTTATCCGCGCTAGTGGGCGGAGTTGGCTTTATAGGTGGTTATGCTAAAGCGTCCCTCTCTCTTATAGAAGGATCAACTTGAGTTGTTGCTTTAGAACCGCCACCAATTTCATCCATTTGAATCAAGATTAATCCTGTAATTCTTCCTTGTTCAATTAAATAGTTTAGCGGATGGAAAAAGGTTTTTTAGCTTCTTCAATTTGCTCTTCAGAGGCAGATTGTTGCAGTCTTTTTTTGAAGTCATCAATAATCCTTTGATCTAAATCACCCTTATAGTATTAAGCAAAACTTCTCTAAAAGCCTTTAAAGCATTTCGAAAACGAAAGCTTACCTCTGTCTTAAAAGGAAGCATCAGTCTATTACTCGAAAACAATTGTTGAACAAAAATATCTTCTATTGCAGCATTGGTTAGACTTAAGCCCTCTCTCAATAAATTTTTAACTGTTTCTAATCTCTTGTTATGTAGAGTACTACTGCTTAATAGCATTTCTGTTAATGCAATCTTTTTTTCTTGGGCAAGTGGTAATTTCTCAATGCCTGGTAGGTCGAACCTTACTTCTCTTAAGTTCATAATAACTTTTGTTTTTTGCTGCGCGGACCCTTGCTGATTCTCCGCCGCATCTGATTCGGGAGCGCTTAACAGGCTTATAGAGAAATCTCTTGGGTGTTTTTTTGTTAGTCCTAGCAATACCTTTCAGAGGTCCTTTGCAGTTATGCCGTTGTTTTGAATATATTTCTATGATAATTAATTTCTTCTATAGGACAGGTGTAAGGGGTTTCTCCTTGGATTATCCTTGCTAGTAATATCAGAAAACCTTTTCTTTAACAAAAAACTTATTATCTCTTCCTGCCCTTCTATAACTACTAAATTCAATAGAGTTTTTCCATCAACTCCTCGGAATAATTCTGGATGTTGAATTAACAACTCTTTAAACCCACTAATATTCCAAGTGCCGATTAGCTCTGCCCCTTGAGCAAACAATCTCCCAATCGCTACCTTATCCTCACGCATTCTTTTCTTTAATGATATATTGACAAAAAATGCAATATATTTCAATGCATTGCGGCTAATAAACTGTTATCGGCGCTTTACTTTAGATTATCTCCTGATAATATCTCAAAATTTGCTCCCTTCAGATCAGTACCAAATTCCTCGAATTGGCCGCCTAGATGTTGATTTAAAAATAATTCCGTCAGTGCATAAAACGACATTCTATTCTCAGGTTTAGCAAAACCATGACCTTCTTCAGTATATAAGATATAAGTAACTGGAATACCCTTTTGATTCATCAAATTCACTATTTGGTCTGATTCTGATCGCTTCACCCTTGGGTCATTAGCTCCTTGCCCTATTAACAAGGGTTTCGAAATATTATCAACAAAATTTATTGGCGATCTTGCCCTCAGTTCGTTTCTTCCTTCTTCTGTTGCTAGAGCACCACCAAGTTTTTTTTCTAAAGCAGCAACATGTGGCTTCCAATAAGGAGGAATTGTGGCCAAAAGGGTCTCTAAGTTTGATGGGCCTACAATATCAACCGCACATTTAAAGATTTCCGGAGTAAATGTAAGCCCGACTAATGCGGCGTAACCACCGTAGCTCCCACCACCAATTGCGACCTTATCTCTTGTGGTAATCCCTTTATCAATAGCCCAATCCACAGCATCTATTAAATCAGTATGCATTTTCCTGCTCCACTCGCCATTGCCAGCATTAATAAAATCCTTACCAAAGCCAGTAGAACCCCGGTAATTAACACTTAAAACCGCGTAACCACGATTAGCTAACCATTGATGAATTGCGTCATATCCCCAATAATCACGCGCAGTAGGACCTCCGTGCACCCATAAAATTAGAGGCACACTTTCCGCTTGAGGTAAAGCGTCAAGGGTAGATGAATCAAAGTCTCGAGGCAAAGTAAGATAACTCACCAGCTCCAGTCCATCCCTTGCCTTAACCATAACTGGATGCATTTTCACCAATTCACAATTTACAAGATCACCCCTATTATAAAATAAAAATTTTATTTCTTCTTTTGTTCTATCGTATCGATAATATGAAACTGGACCGTTATCTTTAATATCAGCAAATATCCATATAGTATCATCTAAAGACCTAGAAAGAATTTGCAAATCGCCAGCAATGGTTTCCTTTATCTTAGCAAATGCGAGGTCTAACGACCGATCAAAAACCTTTATTTCTTCCCGTAAGTGATTATATTTCGCAGCTTGCAAATATTTCTTAGTTGGATGCAGCATCAGTGAAGAGATATCTGCTTTATCATTTTCATAGAGTAATGTTTTTTGTTTAGTTTTTAGATTGAACAGAACTAAAGCTGCAGTATTTCTATCAGTAGAATCTATCATATATAGATTATTTTCTTCATCAAAATCTAAAATTGAGGTGGTATGAAGATCCCCAGCTTCAACTTGCATAAATTCGCTCACATTGCTTTCTTGATCAAATTCATAGATAGTTAGGCTACCATCAGGATTTAGCTTTTGAGCAAACCTCAATTTAAAATAATCATCAGTTATGAGGCTTGCATACTCTTCATTTCTAAAAAATTCTCTAACTGAACCGGAGCTTAAATCTAAGATATAGAGATCGAAAAGGTCCTTACGTCTACGATTCATCTCAATGATTACTTCATTAGGAAAATGCCGACTTAAGTTATTTACCTGTACACGGGTATCTGGAAAATCTGTAAGATTTTGGATAGTAAAGTCCTCAATATTAACTGAATAAAGATGCCAATTTTCATCCCCGTTATTGTCCTGCAGGTATAACAAATGCCTATCGTCATAACCCCAATAATATACTCTAATACCGCGACCCGTATCATTTGTTACTGGCTTCGCTTCATTTGGAGTATCGATTGCTGCAACATATACATTCAAAACCCCATCAAGAGGGGCAATATAAGAAATATATCGTCCATCATTGCTTATCTTAGCATTAGTTTTATCAGGGTTACCAAAAAGAACTTTACGTGGAATTAAACCAATCATATTTTTTCTTTAAAAATTAATTAGATAAAGTTATCCTTAAGCCACTGCCAAACCTTCTTGCTTGAAGAACCTTCATTAGCCTTTCCCATAGAGGCAGCTCTTATTGTTTGACTTATATGCGTTAGCATACCAACGGAAACAGCAAAAGCCATATTTTTTTCTTCACTTTCTAAGCCCATTATAAGTTTAGGGTAGCCTATTCTAACCTTAGCAGAAAACATATGACCTACTAGCTCTTTTAGCCCATTTAAATTTGCACTACCACCAGTTAGAACTATCTTATTACTAGCAATGGAAAAACCTGCATGAATTATTTTATGCTCAAGTAACTCAAGAACTTCTTCAGACCTAGCTCTTATAATTTCTGCAAGAATCGCTCTAGATATTAAATTAGGTTCCTCATTTTCGTCCTCGGCCGCTAGCTCTATATTTTCTTTAGACTCAATAGAAGTGCTGATTGCAGTGCCATATAAAATCTTGATTCTTTCTGCGTCTTCATAACTTATACTCAAGCCTTTAGCTATATCATTTGTAATGTGGTGTCCTCCGACAGGTATACCATCTGTAAAAATCATTTGAGAATTGGCAAATATTGAGATAGAAGAACAACCGCTTCCAATTTCAATCAATACGACTCCCATTTTCATTTCGTTAGGAGTTAAGCAAGCCATCCCTGAGACGTATGAAGAGGCAATATAAGCGTTTACATCAAGCTGACATTTGGAAAGACAGTTTGCTAAGTTAGCTATAATATTATTTGGCGTAACCAAAACGTTCACTTCACAGGATAGATTGCTACCGTACATGCCAAGTGGATTAGTAATTCCTCGGTTACCATCTAAAACATAATCGTAAATAAAAGAATGAATCACGCCGACCTGTTGATCTTTATATTTATCTAAAACTTGAAACAATAACTTGTTCATATCTTTAGAATTGATTTCACGTCCAGTTACATCAATTTCCGCACTTAATTGGTGTGAGATTAAATTATTAGAAGAAATATTTACATAAATATTACTCACCCTAATTCCCGAATTTTTTTCTGCTTCTTCAATTGCTTGTGCTATCGATTCAGTTGCAGCTTGAAGATTTGTAATGATGCCAGACCTAATCCCTTCAGAAATATGATTGCTATAACCTATCACTTCTAATTCGCTGCTTGATGAAAATTTAGCAATTGAGCATAAAATCTTAGAACTACCGATATCTAAGACCGCAATAACATTCCTACGTTGCTTAATCATATTTTATTGACCAAAAACCTATTTGATATTAAAATACTGCATATACCTTACCTGGAGCTAAACGTAAATCAATGATGTTGAAAGGTTTACTTGGACTATAATTTTCTAAAACTAAATCTAGAGCAACCAGCGCTTCCTTCACGTTATTTTCTGGTAGCTTAACAATTAATCCATTTTTTAGCAATATATTCCATCTCCTGTTACTGATTAACTGAACCGCAAATAATTTTTTTGATATACTATAGCCTTTTAATTCATCAAGTAAATTCTGCAGCTGATTATTAGAATCGGTTCCTGCAGCTATTATATATTTATTCTCCTTCTCTTGAAATTCTACGCAGGCTTTTACTATAAATCCTTCTTCGTCTATTAAGTGGAACTGTTTCTGATCAAACCAAAGAGCAAACGGCTGGCGCTCCGTTACTAATAAACTTAATATGTTAGGCAAATTGATTTTAACCTCAACATCTTTAATTAAAGGGTTTTTCAAAAGCTCTTCTTTAATATGCGAGGCGTTTATGTAACTGACTTCTAGTGGTAACGAGAGATCAAGAGTATTGATTATTTCTTCTTTACTCACCTGAATATTACCGCAAATGTTAAGCTCAGAAATCACTGTCTTGTTGATTAACTTATCAACAAATTGATCAACTTCGTTAGTACAAAGCTTAGTTAGAATATAGAAAATGGCTGCAACACCTAGCAAAAACAAAATATATACTCGAATTATTTTCTTAAAAGGTTTCTCACGAGCAGGTTGCAAAAGAGAGCTTATTTGCTTACCGTAATGAACATCTGTATCAAGATATGTATATTTTGCTATTTTTACAGCATTATTTCGCATTTTTGCGTCTTTGAGAAGTTGTTCTATTATTTGTTCAAAACTAATTCCACGACGAGAGGCTATATCTGGAACTATCGAAAGATTTGTAAAACCTGGATGGGTATTTATTTCTAAGAAAAATAATCCATCTGCGCTACCAATATTGTTATATCTAAAATCACTGCGGCTCACTGTCCTACAGCCAAGTGCTTTATGCATCTCCTCCGCTCTTTTCATGGCCTCCAGATAGACTTCTTGAGGGATCTCAGCTGGATGCACGTGTTCTGTCACTCCATCACTATATTTAGCAGTATAATCATAGAAATTCGTCTTAGGCCTTAATTCTAACACTCCAAGTGCTTTGTCATTTAGTACTGCTACACTTAATTCCTGCCCTGGTATGTACTCCTCAACTAGTATCTGCTCTCCGAAAGTCCATTCTGCTTTCTTTGGCTTATCGCTATTCTCATCTATAACGAGGTAAATACCTATGCTAGAACCCTGCTGCACTGCCTTAATTACATAAGGTTTCGGCATTGGGTCCTCCCCTTTTTCAAGCATTGTAAATAAAGCGCTTTTTTCAATTTTAACATATTTAGGAGTATTTATATCACAGGTCTGAGCCATTTTCTTGGTTAAAATTTTATCCATGGCAATTGCAGAAGCAGTAACCCCTGAATGAGTATATGGTATACGTAATAATTCCAGTAAGCCAGGTATTGAGCCACCTTCTCCAAATGTACCATGCAAACAATTGAAAACTATATCAGGTCTTAGCTTGATAAGCTCACTGGCTAAATTTTCGCTAGGATCAACAACAGTAACCCTATAACCAAGACTTAACAACGCATTACGAACGCTTTCTCCAGATATCTGAGATACTTCTCTTTCCCTTGATACTCCACCCACGAGTAGTACTATATGTTTGTTCATAAAAATTTCTTTCAATAATAATCTAAGATGTGTAATTAGCAATAATTTCAATAAAGCGAAAGCATTTTTTTGCTTCAATTAAATTTGCTAATAGAGGAGTGAGCCCATATTGCTTATCATAGGCACTGCCGTAAATCTTTTTATAGGCTTTTTTTATTTTTAAGCCTTCCAATGTTGCTGTTAACAGGAAAATGATAACTAGCTCTGGTGCTGCGTTGGAAGAGGGTAGTCTAAACTCTATTCTTTTATTTGCTTTTGGAGAGTTCGGGATTCTAAGCAATGTGGTCCTATTATTACCGCCCCAACTAATATTGACCGGAGCCATAAAATGCGGCACAAACCTGTCGAAATCATTAACAGCTGTTAACATATATAAAGATTGATTAGTAAGCTCTAAAATAGATGCTACAACCGATTCCATCATGTGCGTATTATCTTCTGTGCCAAAAATATTGCACCCATTATCATCATGCAAGCTCAGGTGATAATGCACCGATGAGCCATAGTCTTCTTTTATAGGTTTTGGATTAAAATCAATTAGCTGATTTAAGCTCGTAGCAGCAGATAAAAGTTTGTCCTTATTACAATGAAAGCTATCGCACACTCCAACTAAATCTGGAGACGGTTTTAGATTAATCTCATACTGACCTTTTCCTCGCTCTGGAATAATTGAATTTCCGTATAAGGTGGTAAACTTTTCTACGTTTAGGCAATTATGGAGATAAAACTCAACCTCAACACCAACTTCGGCTTTTAAACCAAAATCGCGGTATAAAATCGCTTCTAAAACATTAATTAATCTTCCAGGTTGCTTAAAACCTGATATCCCACTAGGCACTAACTTTAGATTGTAGCCAATCAATTAAAACAGTTTTGCTCTTAAAGCCTACTTGCACATCTACCTTTACTCCATCCTTAAATAGAACTAACGAAGGAATACTTTGTATGCTAAGTTGTGAGGCGGATTCAGGATTCTCGCCTATATTTAGTTTATAAACAGCTACCTTCCCCTCCATCATCTGCGATATTTCATCAATAATTGGGCTAAGCTGTCTGCAAGGTCCACACCATTCTGCCCAAAAATCTACCAATACAAAACCCTTTGAATTGGAAACTAATGAGGAAAAATTAGAATCTGTAACCGAACTCGCCATATACCTACCAAAAACTTAAAGCCTAAGACTAGCAAATATACTGGAACTGTCAATATATATATGACGATTATAAATGGCATTGCCTGGTAATTATAGGCAGCAATAAGAGGGTGTGATATCTTCGTAATAAAACGGGAGTAGAAATGACAATTAAGTGTAAATATTGCGGCTCTAGCGAGCAGGTGAAGAATGGCGTGGTATAGGGACAGCAGAGGTGGATTGCAAGAATTGCAAAAAGAATTACCGAGAAGGTAATAAGCGACAGAAATACACGATGAATGATAGACTTAAAACCTAATCTTGAGGACTGTGGGATTAGGACGATAGAGAGACTGACTGGAATCCATAACAGCCAAATATCTTCATGGATCGAAGGGACGGGGGGCGCTATGTGCAAGAAAAGTTAGATAAGAGCTGCAACGGCACAAAGTCACTTAAGGATATCGAGGTCCTAGAGATTGACGAGCTGTGCACATATATAAAAAAAGACCAAAGAATGGAAGTGGGGTACACCTTTATATGGATTGCTGTTGATAGAGGAGCGGGTGAAATTATTGATTTTGAAGGTAGGTTGACGGGAGCAAGGCAACCCACCTGAACCTGTCATTTAGGCTTTGAGGAACGTTATAAATGAGCACGTACAGATGATTACAGCGTTTATGAATGCTATAAAATCTCCACGCACCATCACAAAACAAAGGCTGAGACCTCATTGGTAGAATCAAAGAATTCTTTAAAAGGCATTATCTAGCTCGTTTTAATCGGAGAACAGAGCGCTATAGCAATCCCTGAGGATGCTTTGCGCTACTCTTACCCTCTTCTTCCATGGGCATTCGCTGGATTTGAAACTCCTATTACTAAATATTAGGCAATGCCTTTTAAATAATTAGCGCTCTGCATCTCATGTAACCTAGATATAGTTCTCTTAAATTCAGTTTTATGTTTAGTGCCAACATACAGGTCGTCTATTGCCGCCTCTGCTGTGCAGATAAGCTTGTTTTTATGCTCATATATACAATCTATTAGAGTAATAAACCTTAGAGCTTCATTATGATTTTCATTTTTCATCTGTGGTATGCCAGTAATTATGATTGTACGAAAATTCTTACAAACTGCCAAATACTCTAAAATCCCTAAAGGAATTTCACAAAGCTCTAGAAAAGAAAACATAGCGGTTTTTCCGTAGCTTTTTAATACGGTGAGGTAATTATTATCGTCAACTTTTATTGTGCGAGGGCTAAAATCATGTTCGCCAAGTAAAGTGCTTAGAACAAGGTATATATAATACGGAAGCTCCTCATCCAGTGGCCAATAATATAATTTTTCAATATTGCTTATCTTTTCTAGCCTATAGTCTATATGATTATTTAAGTTAAAAACGTCTAGCCTGGAATTGATTAATTGAATGCAAGGAAGAAAGTTTTCACGTTGGAGACCATCCTTAAATAAATCTTCAGGCCTAAAGTTAGATGTGATAAATAGAAAGATTCCTTTTTTAAATAGCCCATTAAATAATCTTTGCAGTACCATTGCGTCAGCTATATTGTTTACTTGTAATTCGTCTAAGCATATTACTTTTACACTTTTGGCTATATTCTCAACGACATCTGGTATAGCATTGCTTCGGGAAACGTTATTTTTAGAATGCCATTTTATCATGGATTTATGAAATTCTACCATGAACTGGTGAAAATGAGAGCGTTTTTTGGATATATTATGAGTATGGTTAAAGAAAAAATCCATAATCATGCTTTTGCCTCTGCCAACATCTCCCCATATATATACTCCCATTTTAGTTATAGGACAGGATTGATTTTTATTAAAAAATTCCTTGATTCTTTCGGTAAAAGTACAGCTTCTGCTAGACAAAAGCTTGCGCTGGTAACTTTGTAAGAGCCTGACGAGTTCAAGCTGGGAGGGGTCATCGATGAGGCCCATGGCCTTTAGCAAATTTTTATACGAAGCTTCTAACACCACACCCTCCCCACTAAAATTGTCTCAAATCAGACCATCAACATGCCTCCATTTATATGGAGAGTTTGGCCAGTTATATAAGCACTCTCCCTCAAAGCCAAAAACAAAACCCCGTTTGCTATATCACCCGGATGTCCCATTTTTGCCACTGGTATTTTCTTTATTATGGAGTCTTTTATTTCTTGAGGCAAGTGTTCTGTCATTGGAGTCTTAATAAAACCAGGAGCTACACAGTTTATGGTGATTCCACGAGTAGCAATCTCTGCTGCGAGTGATTTAGACATTCCAATCAAGCCAGCTTTTGTTGCTGTATAATTTGCTTGGCCGATATTGCCAGTGAGACCCACTACTGAAGAGATATTAATGATGCGCCCATACCCTCTTCTTATCATTTTTTTTATAGCAGCCCGGTTTAGTCTAAATACTGATGTGAGGTTAATATTTAATACGGTATCCCATTCTTCATCGCTCATTCTCATTGCTAGATTATCTCTGCAAAGCCCAGCGTTACAAACGACTATACTGATCTCTCCTGCAATTTCTTCTGCTTGATCTAATAGTGTTTCCGTCTCTGTTGGATTTGCTAGGTCACATTTAATGATGCTTAAACGCTCCTGGTATTCAGATTTTAATTTATTTAAATTTTCTAGTTTAGTGGCGCTTGCGATCACGTTTGCGCCAGCTTCATGTAGCTTCCTGACTATGGCAAGGCCTAATCCCCCTGTTGCGCCCGTTACAAGGGCGTTGGTTCCTGTTAAATTAAACATTCTTCCTCTTCTTTGTTAATAATTATAAGAAGTCAGAGAATTCTTCTATATTTTTTGGCGTATGTAAATTAAAAACATTAGATCCTGGATACATACGTTTTGCGATGCCAGATAACACCTGGCCTGGCCCTATTTCTATAAAAGTATCAACTTCATAATGAGTAGTGATTTTTTCCATAGTCTCGCGCCACCTGACGCTTCCAGCGACTTGGCTGACTAAAAGATCTTTAGTTATGCTTTCATGGTGCTTCTCAACGTTAAAATTAGCCATAACATCTATAGTTGGATTATGGATTGCTACTCCCTTCAATGCTTGTTCCATTTTAAATGCAGCTGATTGCATTAAACTTGAATGGAAAGGGGCACTGACTTTTAATTTTATTGCTTTTTTAACGCCAAAATTTGTTGCTGATTCTATTGCTTTATCAATGGCTATAGTGGCTCCGCTCAAGACGATTTGACCTGCGCCGTTATCATTTGCAATTTGACAAGCTCCATAGTTTGCAACATGGTTACATAATTTTTGTGCGCTATCGAGATCTGTGCCGATTAAAGCAACCATTGCTCCTTCTCCCGGATTAACAGCGGATTGCATAGCATCACCTCTAACTCTCAATAAACTGGCAGTATCTGTTAAAGAAAAAACTCCACTTGCAGCAAGTGCGCTATATTCTCCCAAAGAATGGCCGGCGGCAACATTGCATAAGTCCTGAATTGTCAAATTCAGCTGTTTTTCTAGAACAGCCATAACTGCTAAAGAAACAGCCATTATTGCAGGTTGTGCATTAGCAGTCAAAGTAAGTTCTTCCAACTCTCCAGAAAACATTAATTGAGAAAGATTTTGTTTTAAGGTTTCGTCTATAAGAGAGAAAACTTCTTTTGCTTCGTTAAAAGTGTTAAACAATTCTACTCCCATGCCGACGACTTGAGAACCTTGTCCCGGGAATAGAAGAGAGCTTTTATTTTTATCCATTTTTATACCCTTTTTTCCATTATCGTGTTCAGGCAGAAGTCCACTTTGCTGCATGTGCCATAGCATTGCGTAACGTCCCCCCTTAGTTAAAAGCTCTTCATGGGTTCCGTCCCCAACAATATTACCCTTCTCAAATACCAGAATTCTGTCAAGATGCAACAGTGTAGATAATCTATGCGCTATCACTATGGCTGTTTTGTTGACCATTAAATGTTGCAGGCTCTTCTCTATTAGTCTTTCGGTCACTGAATCAAGAGCTGAAGTAGCTTCATCCATTATAACAATTGGTGCATTTTTTAACATTGCTCTTGCGATTGCAATACGTTGGCGCTGACCACCTGACAACTTACTTCCTCTTTCACCAACTATTGTATCATATCCATGCTCTAAGTTCATTATAAAGCTGTCACATTCTGCTTTTTTAGCAACCTCTTTAACTTCTTCATCTGTTGCATTAATATTTCCATACCTGATATTCTCCAATACTGACCTGTGAAATAAAAATGGGTCTTGAGGTATAAATGCGATATTACTACGTAAAGATAGAAGAGAAGCTTGAGATACGTCTTGATCATCGATTTTTACAGTACCAGAGGATACTTCATATAAGCGCATTATTAAATTTGCGAATGTAGTTTTGCCACTCCCCGAAAAACCTACTAAACCGACTTTTTGTCCACCGTGTATTACCAAAGATTTATTTTTAAATATATTGCCATTGTTGTGATAGTTAAAGCTCACATTATCAAATTCGATTTTTCCTTGGGTAACCTTTATTTGCTTTAATGTACTTTCTGATATTTCAGTTGGTTCTTCTAGCAAGATTAGGGATTGTTTACACACTCCAATTTCATAGAACATATAGGAAATTTCATCTCCAGTAAACCAAAGATTTGTCATAAGCCCAAGTGTACTGTTAATAGTAAAGACTATATCTCCAATCGTGATCTGGCCTTGCTGCCACAGCTTGATCGCCAAATAGAGCAATAATGTTATATTTATTATACTAATGAGGCTTAGCAGCATTTTAAATTTTTCTATATAAATTAAGCTATATCTGTATTTTTGCAATTCATCAGCCTGAGCTTCTTTTATAGTTTGCATTTCATGTTGGTGTGCAGTAAATAATTTGACGCTAAGGTGATTAGTCATACTGTCAACGATTTTACCTTGTAGCAGGGCTCTGGCTGCAGATTGCACAGAAACACTGTTAGCTGCTTTCAAACAGAAAAAAACGCAGAGTGTAAAGTGTAAGCCAAGCCAGGTAAAAAATATTGCCGCAAGCAGTGGATGCATTGAAAGAAAAACTGAGGAAGAAGCAATAATTGATACAATTAATGGTATAAAGACTGTTAATAGGTCATCTATTACTAGTTTAGCGCTTTTAGGCATATCGCTAATTCTTTGAGCAATGCCCCCTACATGAGTTTGTACAAAATAAGAATGTGAATGATTACTGACATAATTAAACATTGAAGTTCTAATATTAGCTTCAAACTTCGGCATTGCAAACCCTAGGAGCACCCCTTTTGATCGTTGGACAAATTCAATGAAAACCCAAAAAGCAAGGGCTACAGCTAATGGTACAAGTATTATGTTAAGATCTGCTTCTGGAGCTGATGCATTTAACTTATTAAATGCATCAACTAAGTTGCCGGTTATGTAAGGCCAGATAGTGTTATTAGATAAAGTAGAGATTGTTGCAGTAATCGTTATGAAAGAAAAAGCCCAAGGCTGTCTTTTAAGAAAATACCATAAAAAAGCACCAATTTTTTTCGACATTTTGGTTTTTAGCATTTTTTACCCTAAAACAATGAACTCCATAAAGTGCGGGATTTGGTATTATATAATTCTTTACTGATATACAATCAACATTAATTTTATTGATTCTAATACAATTAAATATTTGGCCATCTGCGATGAAATAATAAACATTCTTCAGGCTTTTCTTTGATCCATTTTTCGAATTCTTTATTTATTAAAGTAGTGATATTTTTTACGTCTTCTTTATCATTAATAGTTTTTTTGGTAATTAATCGGGGGCAAGAATTCGAGCTTGAATGTATGTCTAGGATTTTGTCGGTAAATTCTAGCAGGCAATATAATACAATCGTAACGTATTGCTAGATTTGCAGTTAGAGTTGAGGTTTGGGACTCTAGTCCAAAAAATGGTACCGAAATACCATCTATAACTTTTTGGTCTATAATCATTCCTAGATACCCTTTTCGTTTGATTAAGCTAATAATATTTCTAATAGAATTCACATTTTCAATACTGGAGTTTCTTAATCTTCTCAAAAATTTTATTAAATAATAAAGAAGAATGTTGGGTGGTTTTTTATAGACAACTTGCAAGGGTAAATTAAGGTGAAATTTAACGAATAGTGATAGCATTTCCCAGTTGCTATAATGAGCAGAAACGAAGATTATTGGTTTGTTAGCTGCAACAGCTTTTCCAAGATTTGCGGTACCTATTAGCTCGACTAATTTTCCTATATTGTTCGTATCCCTGGATCTTAAATTTGTTAGTTCCGCAATGATGCGGCCAAAATTATTCCAAGCTTGTTTAATAATTTTTTCAATCTTATCTTTGCTTAAACTGGGGTCTATAATCTTTAGGTTCTTTCTGGCAACATTATTTCGCAAGCTTAATAAGCTACCAACACATTGAGCAAGCTTTCCTCCGAGTACAGACGCAAATCTGTAAGGGAGTATAGCAAACCATAAGAAAAATAGGAGCAAGAAGAGAGTCAAAAAGAAATATTTTATTGATCTTATTAGTCTTTTTTTCACCGCTAGCGCTCATTAATTACTTAAGCTAAAACATTATTCCAGTCTTCCCAGTTAAAGCCGCTTCTACCAAAATGGCCGTAATTAGCTGTAGCCCTATATATAGGACGTCTTAATTTTAAATAATCTATAATTTGGGCAGGCCTAAAATCAAATTTTTCCTTAATCAACTGTAGAATCTCTTCTTCTGGGATTTTATTAGTATTAAAGCAGTTCACATACATTGCAACAGGTTCGGTAACTCCAATGGCATAAGCAATTTGTATTTCGCAACGCGATGCAAGACCTGTTGCTACAATATTTTTTGCCACATGTCTTGCCATATATGCAGCCGACCTATCAACTTTTGTTGGATCTTTACCAGAGAAAGCGCCACCTCCGTGTCTTGCAGCACCGCCATAGGTATCAACAATAGTTTTTCTTCCAGTTAAGCCACAATCTGCAACTGGGCCACCAATAATAAAATAGCCTGTAGGATTGATTAAAAATTTGGTGTCTTTATGTAAAAGATGCGGAGGTATTACTGGTCTTATGATTTCTTCTATAACACCTTCTGTAATCTGTTTATGAGAAACTCCCACAGAGTGTTGTGTAGAAAATACTATAGTTTCTATAGAAATTGGCCGGTCATTTTCATATTTAGCAGTGATTTGAGCCTTAGCATCCGGTCTCAGCCACGGTAAGATTTTTTTATGTCTTACTTCTGCCTGCCTTTGCATGAGTTGATGAGCATAATATATTGGTAACGGCATTAATGCTTCGGTTTCATCACATGCAAAACCAAACATCATACCTTGATCTCCAGCACCCAGCTCTTTACCTGCTTTAGAGTTTACGCCTAATGCGATATCGTGTGATTGTTGTCCTATAGCAGATATTGGAGAGCAGCTACGTGCATCAAACCCTAATTCTGGATCGTTGTAGCCAATGCTTGCAATAACATTTTTTACAGTTTTTTCTATGTCAATCCATGCAATGGTTGTAATTTCTCCTGCTACTAGGATTATACTATTTTTTACTAATACTTCACAGGCAACTCGTGCATTATGATCTAGGGCAATGATTGCATCCAATATGGCATCGGAAACTTGGTCGGCGATTTTATCTGGATGCCCTTCTGAAACTGATTCTGAGGAAAATAACCTTAAAGGCATTGAAGTTTATTTAATGGATTCGGCACTAAGCTGCATTCATACCATTTTAATCATTAATATTAAACATAATTAAAAAGTTTTTTATTAATATCGACCTCAGTTTACTGATATCGATATTATGCCCCAGAGCTTCCAAAGAAGATATTGAATGCGACGAAAGGCCGCAAGGTTTAATGAAATTAAATTTCGACAAGTCTGGTGAAATATTGATAGCGACTCCGTGGTAAGTGACCCATTTTTTAAGTTTAAGGCCAATTGAAGCTATCTTTTTCTTATTTTGAGTTTCATCAAAGCACCATATTCCTATATTTTCTTCATCGGTGATACAGTGCGCTCCCACTTCCTTCAATGAAGCTATCAACCATTCACACATATCAGAGACGAATTTTTTTATATCGGGTTGATTGTGATAAAGAGCTTTTAAATCCAGCATCATATAAACTATTAGCTGTCCAGGGCCATGGTAAGTGTATTTACCGCCACGATCTGTTGTAAAGATAGGGGCTTGTGGGTTGGCTATAAGATCTGAGCTATTTGCTGAGGCTCCAGCGGTATATAAGTGATCATGCTCCAGGAACCAAAGCACACTATTATGATGCCTATTAAGGATTTGATCGACAACAGAAGCCATTGAAGAAATGGCAGCGGCATATGGAACTAGATTAAAAGAAGAAAAGCAACTAAGGAACGAATTCGAAAATAAGCACTCACTCCTCTCCATTCAAGCTCAGGCTTGTTTAGCTTTGAACTTAGGATTAGCTTTGTTAATGACATAAACCCTGCCCTTTCTTCTTACAACACGACAGTTTTTATCTCTTTTTTTTGCAGATTTCAACGATGATAAGACTTTCATATCAAAAACAAAACTTTATATTAATTATGGGAAGGCAAGCGTACCATATATTTAACTGCTATGCAACTTAAAAAAAGCGCCTTAAAAGGCATTGCCTGGTAAATTATGGACGGCAATAAGAAGGTATGATATCTTCGTAGTAGAATGGGTGGAGTAGGAAATGACAATCAAGTGTAAATATTGCGGCTCTAGCGAGCAGGTGAAGAATGGCGTGGTATAGGGACAGCAAGAGGTAAATAGGTGCAAGAATTGCAAAAAGAATTACCGAGAAGGTAATAAGCGACAGAAATACACTATGAATGATAGACTTAAAACCTAATCTTGAGGACTGCGGGATTAGGACGATAGAGAGACTGACTGGAATCCATAACAGCCAAATATCTTCATGGATCGAAGGACGGGGGGCGCTATGTGCAAGAAAAGTTAGATAAGAGCTGCAACAGCACAAAGTCACTTAAGGATATCGAGGTCCTAGAGATTGAGGGGCTGTGCATATATAAAAAAAGACCAAAGAATGGAAGTGGGGTACACCTTTATATGGATTGCTGTTGATAGAGGAGCGGGTGAAATTATTGATTTTGAAGGTAGGTGACGGGAGCAAGGCAACCCACCTGAACCTGGCATTTAGGCTTGGAAGAACGTTATAAATTGAGCATGTACAGATGATTACAGCGTTTATGAATACTACAAAATCTCCACGCACCATCACAAAACAAAGGCTGAGACCTCATTGGTAGAATCAAAGAATTCTTTAAGAGGCATTATCCAGCTAGTTTTAATCGAAGAACGAAGCGCTACAGCAAATTCCTGAGGATGCTTTGCGCTACTCTTACCCTCTTCTTCCATAGGCATTTGACGGATTTGAAACTTCTATCTATAAATGTTAGGCAATGCCCCTTAAAAAAACTTAAGGCGCCTATTTTTTGTAGGTTTTTTATGTAATGGAATGATATACTTGAAGGGCTTTATTTAAAGACCCAAGCAAGTATATTATCCAGCTTATCTACATATTGGATTACAGAGCTGATAGCATAGCGCATGTTAAGTCGTCATACAAATTAAGAAGGCGCCTTGAATTTTCAAGGCGCCTTCTTAGATTTTCATGTGGATTTCGATATAAGCTAGAAGCCCATACCACCCATATCGTCCATGCCGGCTGGCCCATGCGAATGTTTACCACCTTTTTCTTCTGGCTTATCAATGATTACAGCTTCTGTTGTGATAAGTAATGCAGAAACAGACACAGCACTCTGTAGGGCAGTTCTTACTACTTTAGCTGGATCAACTATACCAGAGTTATATGCATCTGCAAAGCTTAGGGTTTGAGCGTCATATATCTTACTTCTATTATTTTCTTCGATTAGCTTACCAACAATTAACGAAGCATCCACTCCAGAGTTTTCAAGAATTTTGCGTATCGGAGCGGTTAATGATTTTCTCACTATTTCAATACCAGCTTTTTCATCTTCATTCTTGCCTTGCAATTTATCAAGAGCTTTTACTGCATAAAGCAAAGTACACCCGCCTCCTGGTACGACGCCCTCAGCAATAGCTGCTTTGGTTGCATGATAAGCATCTTCCACTCTATCCTTTTTCTCTTTAACTTCGACTTCAGTTACACCACCAACTTTTTAGTATAGCAACGCCACCAGAAAGTTTAGCTAGACGTTCTTGGAGCTTTTCTTTATCATAGTCAGAAGTAGTCTCTGCGGCTTGAGATTTAATTTGGTCGCAACGAGCTTTGATTTGATTAGGATCACCCGCACCGTCAACAATTGTAGTATCATCTTTAGTGATAACAACTTTTTTAGCGCTACCTAGGTCCGCAACTGTCGTACTTTCCAATTTGTTTCCTATTTCTTCGCTAACTAATTGTCCACCTGTTATAATGGCAATATCTTCAAGCATAGCTTTTCTTCTGTCACCAAAGCCTGGAGCTTTAACTGCCGCGATCTTCAAACTACCGCGCAATCTGTTCACTACTAGTGTTGCTAGAGCTTCGCCTTCAACATCTTCAGCGATGATTAAAAGCGGTCTACCTTGTTGCATTACAGCTTCTAAAAGAGGAAGAACCTGTTGTATATTAGTGATTTTTTTATCGAATGCGAGTATATAAGGTCTCTCGAGTTCACAAACCATTTTCTCAGAGTTGGTCACGAAATAAGGTGATAGGAAGCCTCTATCGAAGCTCATACCTTCGACAATTTGTACTTCAAAATCATCACTCTTATTTGCTTCTTCAACGGTAACCACACCATCTTTACCAACTTTTTCAAAAGCTTCAGCTAATTTTTTACCGATATCTGCATCTCCATTTGCAGAGACAGTTGCCACTTGGGCTACTTCATCAGAGGACTTAATTGTCTTAGACATTTTTTTGATTTCATCGACAACGACTTTAGCAGCGGCCTCGATTCCTCTTTTTAAGTCCATAGGATTAGCACCTGCAGCTACTTGTCTAATTCCCTCTTGAGCTATAGCTTTTGCTAAAACCACAGTTGTGGTTGTGCCATCGCCCGCATTGTCATTAGATTTGCTTGCAGCCTCTTTCAAAATCTGGGCTGCAAGATTTTCATATTTATCTTCCAATATAAGCGCTTTAGCAACTGTTACACCATCTTTAGTGATTTTAGGAGCACCAAATGACGATTCTATAACGACGTTACGCCCTTTCGGGCCTAAAGTTGAGCTAACGGTGTCAGCCGCAATTCTTAAGCCTTTAAGTAACCTTGAACGAGCTTCTTCTCCTGAACTAATAATTTTTGCCATATTATTTTTACCTTCTTTATTTATTATTCAACAATTGCTAAAATATCTGATTCTTTCATAATCAAATATTCCTTTCCATCTATTTTAACTTCTGTTCCGCCCCACTTAGCAAACAGAATCTTATCACCAACCTTAACATCTAATTGATGAAGTTTGCCTGCATCGTCGCGTCTGCCGTTACCCACTGCCACAACATTGCCCTGCATAGGCTTTTCTTGAGCGGTGTCTGGAATTATAATTCCACCGGCGGTTTTTGTTTCTTGTTCTCCCCTTTCGACCAAAAGTCTGTCATGTAATGGCCTGATTTTTTGTGACATATTAATTACCTCGTTAATATTAGATACACCTTATATAGTGATTACTCTATATCTTTCAAGGCACGTTTTTAAAAAAAATTCTTCAAGTCCTGGCAACGGTTATTGCAGGAACAGATTATGCTCCAGCTTTTTTTAAAACTTTAGCGCACTCCCACTAATAGTAGAGCCTGTAGTTACCACGTCATCAACTAACAGTACACTATAGCCCCTTTTTCACTAAGTTTAATTTTCCAACTGCAACGCTCCCTCGATGTTACTGTAACGCATCTTTTGTGAAAGTGCCATTTGTTTTGGAGTATTTTTGATTCTTACTAAAATAATTTAAGTGATTTACTACATGTTCAGCAATAATAGCAGATTGGGTTGTATCCTCTTTCTCTGAGCCTAGATCTATGTAGAGGTACAGGGACAACAAGATCGATATTTTTATCAATATAGAACAAGGGTGTTTACTAAAAATTTATTTAACACTTTGAATATAGTGAGTCTTATCCTCACCTAGACTGGTGTATTATTGTTGCTATTGATTCATTATATATACAAGCAACTCGGATTGTTTTAAAAATCTTTTTGTTTTTGAAACAAGCTGTGCTCTGCAATACTCACGATACGAGAAATTGCCTATATCTGGCTTGCCATAGGATTTGCAAGTTTTTCCTGTAATAAAAATGATTTTGTTCCAACAATTGTGGCATGATGTATTATACTCGATGACAGATTTTTTTACATATAATGCAGTGTTTAGCAAAAATTAATGAATTAAAAATGTCGAGTAACCATGTGGTGTACTTCATTTTATGCTTTAGCTTATAAAAAAATTATTTTAAAAAATTACAAGACCTTTATCACGATACCGGAACAGTGCAACCATTAATTTTCGATTTAGTTAAACAAAAAGAGAATTTAGAAAGATTCCACACTCAGTTCATTACAAGCGATTTTTTATACGAACTGGGGGCAGAGATTATTTTCGATTGCGCTTTACGCTCTCGAGGCGAGGTCAATGATTTGTTATTGTTCGGCTATTTTGGCCAGTCTATTGAGAATTTATGGAGTCTTGGAAGTAACATAAGACATGGCTTTATAAGCCCCCTTCCTACCACTAATTTTCAGTGTTCTGAAGAAAATGTCTTTCCTTTTGCAGTTAATAACTTCGATTTGGCGTGCTCTAACTTATCATTGCATTTTGTGAATCATGTTCCGTTAGCTTTTTCTAACTATAAGAAAATATTAAAAAAAGATGGATTATTTATTGCTACAATAGTTGGAGACTATTCTCTCTTCGAGTTAAGAGAAGCTTTTACTCATGCAGATGAAAAGCTATACGGTGGACTCTTTTCGAGGATAATGCCCATGATCAAATCCGGATCTTTAGTTAATCTAGCTAATAACAGTGGTTTTAGAGGAGTGGTGATTCATACGGAAACTGTGAAGCTACAGTATAGTAGCCTAGTTGATATGCTAAGAGATTTACGGCAAATTGGTTTTAGTAATTTTTTAGCAAGCCCAGTACTGCCTGTTTCAAAAAATTTTTTAAAGATTGCTTCAGAATATTATTGGCAAAATTATTCCAGCAATGGCAGGTTAAATCTCTCTTTTGATATCATTACACTCTCCGCAGTAGCTTAATAAAGAGTAACGCATGCTCAATATATTAGCAATATTCCCTTGATATTTGGTGCTTTTTGATCAAATAATAATCAGTAGGTGTGAAGATAAAGGTTAGATTTTTATGAATATCAATAAAGTTTCAGTAGCCGTAATGATTGTAGCTGCGATGTTTGGCAACGTTTGTAAGGCTTCGGCTCCAGTAAGTGCGGCAACGAATCCAGCATATTCTTCGTTTGTTAATGAAGAATTTACTTCCAAAATTATACAGAATTGGAATTTGCAAGGCGAGGTGGCTATAAAAGTTAAAGATATTTTGAAGTTTTATTTTATTGATTTAGATAAAATAAGCCATTTAAATTTTGATCTTCGTATTCCAACTAATACACCGGTTAAAGTTTCCATTGGAGGTCAATTTGGGATAACTACGGATAAAACCCACTTCTAATCTTAGGGTAACTTCACGAGATAGTGTAGGGAATAATTCAACCACAACCTCTTACCCAACAGTCGGAGCAGAACTTGGAGTAACTTCAAATTAATTGCTATGTTTCGGCTGAAGTAGCGCTTAAAATGCAAAACTCAAAAAAATATGATTTAGCATTTAATCAGTATAGCCCTACTACCGCCGCTTCAAATCAAGTAGCTAAATCTGTTAGATTTGGAGTAAATTTTAGTTTTTAGAGGGGGACATGGTAGCTTATTATATTACCGTCAAGCCACTATTGGTAAAGACTATAGACCTAGCTTTGCTAAGGCTTTCGGGAGTACCTATATCGAACCATTGTGCCTCTTCTGGAAGAATAAGGCCGCGGTAATTATATTTCTTATAGTTATCTTTCTGAGATAAAAATAGCAACTTGCTTAAAGGGAAAGGTTCGACTTGATTTATATCTTTAAACAAATCTTTGGATAATATTCCACAACCGGTGTAGATATAGTCGTTTTCAGCACCTCTGAATATATAATTGTCTTCAGCCAATGAAAAATCACCAGTTGCTTTCAAACCATTTTTATTGACTAACATTAATAGAGCAGTAGGAGCCTTTTTATAAAAGTCGTGTATTAAATTCTCATAAAGAATAGTGCTATTTAGAAGTAGCACGTCAGCATTCTTTATTAAGAGATATTGGCTAGGGATTTTATTTAAGACATTTAAAATGCCTCCGCCTGTTTCTAATATTACTTCTTCTTCAACTAAATAAATATTTTTATCAGTATCAAGATTTTTTACGTGATCTCTAATTAGAGCAGCCTGCCAATGGACGTTGATATAAATGTTTTGGATATCTTTTAGCTTGTTTAAGGCCGCTATAGCAACTTCTAACATGGTTTTACCCGCAATTTTAACCAAGGGCTTGGGTAAATTTCCAATTATAGGTTGTAGCCTTTTACCAAAACCTGCGGCTAATATCATTGCATTTTTTATAGTATCAGTCATGAAGAGGAATTTGATGCTTATCTGACCACACTAATATTTCTTTAAAAATCGGATTTTTTAATTTATCCCTTACATAATTTTTAACTCTTGGTAAAAATTGTCCATATCTTTCCTTGCTAGGCAACTCCTTTAAATAAGAGAAGAGCCATAAAATTCTGAGACTTCTTTGCAGTCCAAGAACACCATATGAATAATTAAACTCGTTTATATCTACCGTCGGACATAACTGTAAAAAATACTCCTTACATTTTTTTACAACTTCGCTTGATACATCTCTTCTCGCGTCTTCTAGGAGAGAAACAAGGTCATAGACTGGGTGGCCAATTGAAGCATCTTGTATGTCAACTAGGCCGACTTTTTTATAGCCCTCTCTTTCCTCTAAGAATACCATATTATCTATATGATAATCCCTTAACACTAATGAATTCTTGACTGAAAGTTTACTGAAGAGCCGACTAAAAACATCGAATAGTTCACTACCTGCTTTCATTCTGGTTTTATAGCAGTTATAAAACGATTTTAATAAAGCTTTATTTAACGAATCAGCATCGTGATTAGGAAGATTTATATTAATTTGTACAGAATTAATTTTACCTAAGACTTGGATCGCTAAGTAATAAAGTTGTAGCTCCAGACTTGGATCATTTAATAATATATTCTTATAAGAATTATCGCCAAAGTCCTCGGTAATGACTAAACTTTGTTGCTTATTATAATCAAAGATTTTTGGAGCGCTAAACTCATTTAGATTCATAAAATTATGAACTCTTACTAATGAATCAGCAACACCGCTATCGCCCGAAGCATCCATTATAACGTATGATCTTCCATCCTTCAATGTTGCTCTATAATGACTTTTGGTGGAACAATCCCGACCCATTATGCTGATTTCAGCCCCTCTTAGCAAGTCAACTCGGTTACAGTATTCAATTATATGATTTGCAACGGGCAAATTCTTGAGTGCGAGCAATCACTACCTCTTTTCGACAACACATGGAGTTATATTATCATTAAATTTTTCAACTGTTAAGGGCCCCTGCAACGCACATTGAACATTTCCTTCTGCATCTAAAACAATTGTAACTGGGGATTTATACAGACCTAGCTTTACTGCCTCTTTATCATTTATTATGCCAACTTCTTCATAATGATTTCCATTGGATTGCAGCCAAGATCTTGCTTCTTCAGCACCTCGAGTCCAAACTAAGCCAGTAACCCTATAATTTTCTGCTAGTTTCCGAAGCTCAGGTAACTCCTTCTTACAGCAGCCGCACCATGTGGTAAAAATGTGTATGATTTTTTTATTATCAGCTGTTGGTAGTAAATCTACTTTTTTTCAACATTAAATAAGTCAGTAGCTTCTGTTAAAGAAACTTTCTGGTTGATTAGTGCGGGTACTTTTTCACTTGTAGTGTTATCTAAAAAATACATTTTATAACTGAAAATAGCTATAAGTCCTACAATTGGTACTATTAATAAAAACATTTTCCGTCTCATAAGGCATCCCCATTATTAGATTTTAATATTAATTTGTTATAACAAAAGTTACTCTATTACAATTAAATCAATTCGTAAATACTATAATTACATACCTCATGAAAAACGGTAAGAAAATTAGGACAGCACTGATTATTAGGAGCGCACCAGCATGAAGTGCAGCTATTGGTCTGACACCGAGTCCATCAAAATCCTGAGCATGGTTTACACACTGGTACTTCTAGGACTTGGTATTGCTCTATTATTTAGTATTCACAAAAACAATAACTGGTTTCTGTATGATCATTTTGCGGGTCATCTTTGTAGTCGTTGCTTGTACTAAAGTACTCCCAAGTTTTTTTACACACGCTATAGCTACTGTCTACTAGATAGCAAGCTCCGGAAAAAGCAGCAACTGTGGTGTTACAACCAATTTGTACTGCGGCTTCTATACCACAACAACTGATTTCTGCAGTTGTTTTAGCATAATCAAGCACGTGATATTTCTTAACTAGATACGCACTTACTGCAAACGCTACAACTCCGGCTACTACGTAGGGGTGATCTACTGCACAGAAAGTAGCGAAATCCTTAGCATAGCTTAATCCACTATAAGTATAGGCGACTACATCTTTTACTAAAGATGCTGTGGCGATGGCTAGACTATAAGTGGTTGCTGCAAAATTATATAGATAAGTATAACTATTATATAAAGCTGTACTTACTATATGACAGGCGTTAACCGCTAAACCATATAGATAACTACCACTATTATATAGATACTCCATGAAATTTTTTATAAACTCCGGCTCCTCACCCAGAAACATTTTACTGAAGTCCATTGGCTTTTGAAGAATAGGAAATTTTTGTGGTATTGACGTTAAACCGTCAGCTATTGAATCTGGCTCCAGTAAACATTTCAAATCTGGCAGTATATCTTCTATATCTGATGAAATTGCTGATGCGGCGTTGCTCACAGAGCCCGGATCTAGTAGGTATCTCAGATCTGGCAATATATTCTCTATATCTGCTGAAATGGCCGATGCAGCTTTGCCCACCATTTTTGTACTCCGCTCAATAACTGTGCTTGTGCTGACATCAGGAAGCTCTGTTAACTCACTAAGAGCAGGAGCGACAGCTGCAGATTGGTCTGGTATGAAATTCCCAACCGCTCCAGATATTGTGTCTGGCAGTATAAATTGTGCTGCCTGTGATAAATTAGATACAGTAGCCTCCGAGATAGAAGTGGATACAGGACTTAAGACCTCTGTAACCCTTAAGTCCCCAGTTACATCAGTAACTGGGGAAGCTGATACTGCACTGCCAATTCTGCCAAATATTGTATCTTGTACTGCTGATTCGGCCGTTTGCAATAAATTAGGAACTACTACTTTTGGCATAGAAGTTGCTGCTCGAGTACCAAATGTAAAGGTGCTGTTTTTAACTATATCCCGTGCAATTGATGTCATGCTGCTTGCAGGAACATCAGCTGGTTTTAACAATGTAGCTGTCGCTGATAAGAGCCCAGTATTAAACACAGCTGGAACTTTTGTGGCTCCTGCTCGGCCATGCTCTTTTAAAGCGCTCAAGCTAAAAGCAGCCATATTTTTAAAAGTTGACCTGGCTGCACTTTCAAGTGCAGCATTATATGCTAATTGCTGATTTTCCCAAGTCTTTGATATAACCGGTATGGCTGACCTTGCTGCTAGATTTGTAATCCCCCTCGAAACTATGGACGACGCGAACATCTTTCCCTCCCTCATTATAATTTTCTGCTTATGATAAACGTTGAGGCTTACATAAGCAACTTAACATGACTAATTAATCAATAAAAAAACAACTTTTTGTATTCTTAAATTACGAAAAGAATAACTTAGAGGCTTAACGCTTTTTAAACGAACAAATTTCTAATAAGTTTTCTTTCTCCGCTGATCAGTTTTTAAGATCACATGGTTAACGACTTTTTCAACGCCATGGATTTTACTACAAATCTTAATAGCCTTTTCTAGCTCATCTTGAGATTGAGCAACTCCTAATAAGTAGACGACTGAATCATTTACATCATATTTATAATTCAGAGAATCAAAATGTTTTTCTAATAAAAATTTGGTTTTTATTTGGCTAGAAATCCAAATATCCTTTGCTTTATTTTGAGGAGTTGGAGCGACAACTAACTCATTTATCACCTCTTTCACCCCGTGAACCAGCCATGCCCGTCTAACTGCTTCATCAACATATTCATGAGCTTTTAAGGTTCCAGTCAACATTACTCTGCCTTCATAGGAATTCACACCTATTTTAGTTAACAGATTACTTGCATTAGTCTTTGAAAATTCTGATTTGATTTTAGTGATTACAACAGTATCATCAATTAACTCACCTGATGTTCTCTCATCAAGAACTATCATTCCGGCTGTTGTTGTGGCAGCAACAGGAACCAACACACTACAGCCAGTATTAAGTAACATAGATAAAGAAAGCAGTATACCTAAACCAAGACCTCTGATGTCAGCCATATTCCTATTTAAACCTTAAATCCCACAGCAGGATAGACATTTTTGGAGAAAACTACAAGAGAAAAAAGGAATTTGTAGCAATAAATACCGACAATAACACTAAGTTAAGGCTTTATTGCTGCAAAAAGTTTTTATTTAAAATCTGCAGGTGAGACCCATAGATACAATGGGCCACCACTTTGTGATTTTAGATAAATTTTCATTAATCTCCTCTCTTCCCCTTCTAAATAATCCAACAGTCCTGGAATTTGAGTTAAACATCCAGTGACAATTGATTTGGTAGATAATTGTGCCCTTGATACATGACTCCAAGCTCTGCAAAGAAGTGCCAAGATCCGTTATTAGTAAAAGCGCCAGAATAACCAACACTTAAGTAGGGTGAGTTTTTCAAATCCGGACCTCAATTCAGCGCTGCCTATTTCTTCCTTAACCAAAGTACGGCCTTTACGCGTTATATCATGAGCAGGCTTAATCTTAGTGGTAAGATTGTTATTATTGTGCATCAATCCGCCAGATAAAAAGAAGCCATTTGCAAAGGGTGAAGATTTAATCCTGAGCCAAGGGTAAAAGTAACTTCACCCTCGATATCGTCGCTTACATCTTCCATTTTAATAGGAGCTGAAAGAGAGAAATAATCACCCGCTAATCGTCCTACAAGGTAATCATTAATTTTATGTTCTCCTCTTAATCCAATCCCCAAGGCGCTAAGACCAGCTCCAACTGCAAAGTTTGAGTTGGTAGCCTCGGCTTGTAATAATAAAAGATAACCTGTTATGAAAAAATAGTGTTTTTTTCGAATTCGTTTTATAATTCAAATTGTGTTGAAGTACTGTACATAACCTGTAGTTGCTTCAGATGCAAGGAGTTTATCCGTTATGGTAGAAAAACTAAAAAATGCCGATACTAGAAAATAGTAACAACTATAGGCCGAAGCAGCATGAAGATGATCAAAGGATTCTACATTTCATTAATGGGTTCAATGCCAAGAAGCTTTAGTCCGCTGCTTATTATATTTGCAACAATTTGTACAAGTACTAAACGAGATTGAGTTAATTTTTTATCTTGTTCATTGATAAACCGAAGCTTGTTATTTGAGTTACCACCCGACCACAGTTGGTGAAAGCTGTTAGCCAGTTCTTGCAAATAGTAATTTAATCTATGAGGCTCATGGTAGCTAGCCGCTGCAGCTAGAATTTTTGGGTAGAGTGCAATCATTTTGATTAAGTTCATATCTTCTGGAAAGTAACTATAATCTAACTCTTCATTACTGCTTCCTAACTCCTGAGCTTTTTTTAGTACAGATTGGCACCTAGTGTGAGCATACTGCACATACCAGACAGGATTATCTTTATTTTGTTCTTTTAACGCTGCAAAATCGATATCTAACACCGTATCATTTTTCTTCGTTAGAATTGCAAACCTGAAAGTATCTTTTCCGATTTCATTAAGAACATCTCTTACAGTAATAAAGTTACCAGCTCTTTTAGACATCTTAAACGGCTGACCGTTTTTGTATAGATTAACTAATTGATTAATCTTCACATCTATTGTAGCTTTATTATCGCTTAAAGCGCTAACAATCGCTTTAATTCTTTTCACATAACCGCTATGATCCGCACCAAGCAGCAGTATCATATCATTGTAGCCTCTTTCAAGTTTGTAGTAATGATAAGCAATATCGCCGACAAAATAGGTATAGCTACCGTCAGATCTTATAATGGTTCTATCTCCATCATCACCAAAATTTGTTGACTTAAAAATAGTCTGTTGGGTCGCTTCCCAATCTTGTTCGTTTACTGATTTTGGTGCTTCTAGAATTCCTTGGTAGATTAATCCTTTCTCTTCTAACATCTCTAGAGCTATTTGAATTTTACTTTCTTTAATGATGTCATGATACTCAGAAACAAATACGTCATGTCTTATCCCCAAGTCTGCTAAGTCTTGTTTGATTAAATTCATCACCTCATTTACTGCAAAGTCGGCTAGTTCTCTTTGATCCACCACATCCAAATCAGCCTTGAATTGCTCTTTGGCTTTACTAGCTACATCAATAAGGTATTCACCGGGGTAACAGTCCGCTGGTATGCTTAAGTTTGCACCTGACAAATTTTTATATCTAATCTTAAGCGATTCTATAAGAGTGTTAATCTGTTTGCCCGCGTCATTTATGTAATATTCTTTGGTTATGTTGTAACCCATGGCGCTTAATATATTGGCAATTGCATCACCATATATAGCTCCACGTGCATGGCCTATATGAAGAGGGCCAGTTGGATTTACTGAGACAAACTCTAGATTTATTTGTTTGCCATTACCAATATTCTCCAAGCCGTACGTTTTAGAGCTTTTCAGGACATCTTTTAGAAATCCACTCCAGAACTGTTCTTTCAATCTGAAATTGATAAAGCCCGGTCCTTCAATTTGGACTTCTTTTATGAATTCTAACTTCCTAAAATCTCCTAAGAATAAGGTGGCAACCTCCCTGGGATTTTTCTTAATTGTCTTGCCGACTACTAAAGCGGCATTTGTCGATAACTCACCATGTTGGGGATTATTTGGTATTTCAACAACTATGTTTTCAAGATTATCAATAGAAAAAGACGACGTCAGAATCTTGTTAATATATTTAGACATGAGTAAGAATACGTTATCCATAATCGATTGAAACAAAATTAATAAAATTCACTTGCATAAAATTGATTTATCCGTCAATACTCTTGCAGCATATGCAATTTAATTTATAATTGGCTTTATGTCCAGTTCTTACACTACAGTTTCTATATCATTTTTGGTTTCAAAAAGGCCGTATATTGCTTGGATTGCTGCTGCAGTTTTCTACCTTTATCAGTATATGCTACGGGTCTCACCTGGTATGATGATTGAGGATATAAGGTCTTCGTTTTCTATAAGGGCAGAAGAATTTGCAACCTTAGGTTCTATTTACCTGATTTTTTATTCTCTGTTACAAATCCCATTGGGAATTTTAATCGATAAATTTGGTGTGAAAAAGATTCTAAGCTTATCCATTGTATTCTGTGTTATTGGATCTTTTATTGCCTCAATTGCTCCGAATTTTTTGGTAATGCAATTCTCAAGAGCTGTAATAGGTGCAGGGTCTGCTGCAGCTTTTATAGTTTCCTTAAAGATTGTTGCTGATAACTTTTCGCCAGGGAAGCGAGGGTTTTTAATGGGAACTACATTAACTCTGGGCACAGTAGGAGCATTATTTTCGGGACAAATAGTAGTTATGTTGCTGCAGGAATTTCATTGGCGCTACATTTGGCAATTCGCTAGTGTGCTCGGTATCGGCATCTTATTCTTGTCTCTGATATTTATTCCAGCCAGACAAGAAAAAGTTTATAAAAATATATCCAATGTAAAGCATAGTAAGAATGTTTTGCTAGAAATCGTCCAGGTAATGAAAGACAAAAATGTAATTTTGTATTCAGTTTTAGCATTAGGTCTATACACGCCACTTGCGGCTGTTGCTGATTTATGGGGCGGAGCTTTTATTAGCACAAAGTTTGGTTTTTCCATGGGATGCTCAACTCAACTTAATATGATGCTTTATTTAGGGTTGGCAATTGGAAGTATTCTACTGCCTTGGTTTTTTGAGCGTAACTCGTTATTAAATGCTGGCATAAGGTGGAGTGTGTTCATTATATTGATCGCATTTGCAATTGTTCTTTATGGGCCAAAGATATCTATCTTCAGTTTAACGGCTTTATTAATTATTATTGGCGTATTTTGCGGATCTGAAATGATATGCTTTACCGCTGCATTAAGATATGCGAATGAAAATAATTCTGGAGAGATTATTGGGGTCGTTAATACTTTAAACATGCTTGGAGGAGCACTTTTGCAACAACTGATTGGGTATCTTTTGGATATGAATTGGGACGGTGTTGTTGATCAAAGCGGTTTAAGGGTATATTCACTGCAAGATTTTATTTTTTCTTTATCAGCATTAATGATAGTGATATTTTGTTGTTGGTTGATTTCTCTAGTTTTAGATAAAAGACAATAGGGTTATTAGACTCCCTTTAATATGTTGTGATATGGCATTGCCTAATATTTATAGATAGAAGTTTCAAATCCAGCAAGTGCCTATGGAAGAAGAGGGTAAGAGTAGCGCAAAGCATCCTCAGGAATTTGCTGTAGCGCTTCATTCTTCGATTAAAACTAGCTAGATAATGCCTTAATTAAAGAATTCTTTGATTCTACAAATGAGGTCCCAGCTTTTGTTTTGTGATGGTGCGTGGAGATTTTATAGTATTCATAAACGCTGTAATCATCTGTACATGCTCAATTTATAACGTTCTTCAAAGCCTAAATGACAGGTTCATGTAGGGTTGCCTTGCTCCCGTCAACCTACCTTCAAAATCAATAATTTCACCCGCTCCTCTATCAACAGCAATCCATATAAAGGTGTACTCCCACTTCCATTCTTTGGTCTTTTTTTTATATATGTGCACAGCTCGTCAATCTCTAGGACCTCGATATCCTTAAGTGACTTTGTGCTGTTGCAGCTCTTATCTAACTTTTCTTGCACATAGCGCCCCCCCGTCCCTTCGATCCATGAAGATATTTGGCTGTTATGGATTCCAGTCAGTCTCTCTATCGTCCTAATCCCGCAGTCCTCAAGATTAGGTTTTAAGTCTATCATTCATAGTGTATTTCTGTCGCTTATTACCTTCTCGGTAATTCTTTTTGCAATTCTTGCAATCTACCTCTGCTGTCCCTATACCACGCCATTCTTCACCTGCTCGCTAGAGCCGCAATATTTACACTTGATTGTCATTTCCTACTCCCGTTTTACTGCGAAGATATCAACACCCTCTTATTGCTGTCTATAATTACTAGGCAAGCCTGTAATATAGACAGCTGTTAGTTGCTTTTGAAAGCTCACTGTGGTTAACTTGAATAGTATATAATTTAATTTTGTACACTATGAAGGAATCAAAAGACGAGACGCTCGTTGAATATATATCTAAGGTGATACTTAGACATGCCGGAATGAGCAAAAGTGCAATTAATGCAATATATAACAGCTCAGAGCTTCCTAGAAATAAAAAAATTATTCATGAGTTGACTCAACAGGCTAATGCGTTAATCGAAAATTGCCAGAACAAAGAAGGTAAGTTTAACAAAGAAGTTTTTGCTGGCAGAATAGAACTTAACACCAATAAAATGCTTGGTCAAATAGGGCAGGGACGTATTTTTGATTATAAAGGTGATGAAAAAATATTAGTGGCTGGAAAAAGGGATAAAGAAATTGCTTTAGAGAAGGGGGGCACTCCTGACTTTGATAAAAAAATTGAAAATGCTATTTTGCATCAAAGTAATCAAAGGAATAGAGGAGTAATGAGAGAATGTACGCTTCGTACTGGGGAAGTGGTGAAGCAAACTTCTAAACAAGCTGGTAATATTTTATTTAGGAAAGTCGTTGATAGTAAACTCGGGTTAGGACTAACCTTTTTTATAGGTATGACTATAGCACTAGGACCTGCGGGCCCCATAGCTGCCGCCCCTTTACTGGGGTATTTCGCTTATAGGGTTTTGGATAAGGTGGGCATAATGAAGCCCCTACTAGGAATACTTAAAGTTACTGAAAAGGGATTGCACGCCAGTAAAAGTTATAATGAACATGTATTGCAAAATTTTGAAAGTGAGCTGTCAGAAGTACTGCAAAAGACAGAATTATCTAAGAAACCCGATCCGGCTCCAGAAAAAGCACCGGAACCAGATGTGAAACCAGCTATATCAATCAAATTGACTCCTAATACTGTTGGGTCAGAAATCGAAATCACCCCAATACCCACAAAATTATCTGAAGGACATAAAGCAGCGCTCGCCGGTGCTTCACCTTCAAAAGGAAAAGGTAGATAATTTCAATCTGGATAACCTTTAATTAACCCCAGTTTGACGTAAGGAGTAGGCTCGCGAGCCTACTCCTTACGTCAAACTGGGGTTAATTAATATAAACAATACAAATTTAAGAGGGATAATGAAAGATACAAATCAACTAGTTGATCAAGCCCGAAGAGCCGGAATCAAGCTTGAACCTAGCAAATCTTACAGAAGCAATTCTAGGGATTAAAAACGAAGAAGAAACTTCTGTTATCGGTAGTGTAAATTTTACTCTTACAACAAATAGCAGTAAAAACCATAATGATATTCTAGTTAATATAAATTTGACGCTCGCTTAAAAAATGAAAAACATACGGACATCATAGCAAAAATAGAGTTTAAGGCAGATGAGTTAACTGTAGAAAACGAAGATAGAAAATATAAGAATACTACAGGGAATATAGATTTCACCGTTACTGAAGATAATGGCAAAAGCCAGAAAGAGGTTGCAGGTAAAGCGCATTTTAAAACAGAGGCTCTAATTACTGAAGATGAATACCATAATAACATTCTAGAAGATATAGATCTTAAGCTTACTGAAAGCGATGGGCAGACGTCTAAGAGCTTTATCGAAAGAATGGAGATGAAAAGCATGCTACTGTCACTGGTAATATGGATTTTACTAACAATACAGTAATTTAGAGTTTTACCAATCTAATTCCAGTTTGCCGTTGGTGCTAATACCTACCAACAAGCTACCCACTTTAAAGGACAGTACTAAATCTATTACTGATTCTATAAAACGCTACTTCCACTTAGGTTTAGGATTAGAGCAACCAATCTCTGCCCAGTTGTACTTACTGAATAAAATCGAAGAAGTAAGTATGAACCTTCGGGAAAAAATCACGTCAGAGACATCAGATGCTGCAATAGATATGATCAGTACTGCTGGCATAGAAGAAGTAATCTAGTTTTAGTCGCTCTCTCTAAGATCAAGTAAATCTCTATTTTCGTAAAGCATATAGCTGAGCTTCATAATGTGACTATGTGGCTCATTCTCTACCTTCGCTTTTTTTCTCGCATTCAAATTAAAATACTTTAGCTATGCGCTCATAGAGAGACAATCAATACCCATATAAAGTTTGTATAATACAACGCATAAGCCTTAGTGGTCAAATATTAGTAATATTTCAATGAAATACACAGAGTAGGGTTTTATATCAGTAGGATTGTGATTATAGTATATAGAACACAACTTCAGGAGGATATTAAGATGAAACGCAAAAGACAAGCGGAAATATGTCACTTGAATTCCATATTAGATATAGAGAACAACAATACAATGCCAGCTATGGTAAATGAACCGAGTGCTGTAAACGAAGAGGAGAGATACGGTGCTATCCCCCCCCTTTAGCTTATCTGAAGCGCTAAGCGCTCCCAATATAATCCAAGAAGAATTTACAAAGCGCCATTAGTACATGCGTAAAGGAAACCCCTTCTAGTATAGGCAACACAAATTTCACAGCAGATGAAGCAAGCATTAAAGATTATGGAATAGAGGTTCTGCCGCTCGCAAGCAAAGAAGAAGCAAATGGCGCCATTAGCGCATTATTAAGACTACACGAAAGTTTAATGAACGAGCTGAAAGCAATTAAACAACAAGAATTACAAAGTAATACAGTAGAGCTATGTCTCATAGATCCTCAAGCCCAAGCTGATATGGAGCTTGCTTTGAAGCTACACAGTAAAATGAAATAGATCGCCAAGAAAAGGCCTTGCGCGCTCAACAACTAAAAAAAGACGAGGAATTTGCGCATATGCTGCAACAAGAAGCTAACTAAAATTCAACTAGATACTACCAAAAAAGAGTTAAGCTCTAATTACATAAATCCAGGAATAAGAGATGAAACGTCTCAAGATATGGAAGGTACCTGGGAGATAATTACGGCTTCGGAGATATAGTAGGCATATTCAGTAATAATCAAAAAGAGTATTTTACTTTAGCAGAGAGTCTTTAGTTTACATTAAAGACTCTTTTTTTTGCAAAAAATAGCAGATTATGTTAATCAGGTTTTTGTATTTGAATTAATATTTTTAATGCTTGTGCGCTACTTCATGTTTTTGCTGTCTTTTCAATTATTACTTTCATCCTGCAGTGTTTTTGATCCAAATTATAATAAAGAAAAGTTGCCCGGAAAGCGTCAAAAGGTATTTATATCGAATAACAAAGAAGGCACTTTAGGTAGAAAAGTAGCTTTAACCAAAAGATGCACTAGTCTTCAATCTCTGGATAAAATAAAATTGCTTGCCCAGAAGAAAATAGATATGTTCCAAACTCTTGGTGTTACAAACAAACCCTTAATAACTAAGGACAAAGTGATAATTTTAACCTCAAAAGGGAGATTGTTAGCTTATAATTTGGACCTTAATAAAAAATTATGGAACAAGTCATTAAGTAGCTCCTTAACAACTGTAGGAAAAATTGTTGAAGAAGACGACATCTTATATGTTACTTATGGTATCAATAAATTGATTGCGGTAGATAGTCAAAGCGGCAAAGAAATTTGGACTGCCAAGTTCGATGATGTAGTGAAGGGCAGATCAATCATTTACGGAGATAAAATATTTCTCCATAGCGCCCATAATGAAATTTATGCCCTAAAGAAAAGCGATGGAACAATTATATGGCGCCATATAGATACAGATCATGTACAGTCAACAGTTGCCGATTTTGCACCAGTTGTTTATGATAAAAATGTTATCTTTCAGGTAGCAAATAATGAAATTATCGCACTCGATATAGAAAAAGGAACAGTTAGTAAAATATTCGTTATCAATAACCAATATGGATTTAACCGCGGTGAGACTCACAAACATATTCCGAACCACTTTTTTATTGAAAATAATATAATCTATGCTACCTCTAAGGATGGAAAATTTCTAGCAATTGATTATAAAACTCAAGAAGAACTGTGGCAGCAAGAGATCAATTCCAGCGCAAAGTTTCTGGTATATGGTAAGTTAATTTATGTTATCACAGATAAAGATGAATTAGCAGTACTAAACAAAAAAACAGGGCAAATTGAATATCTGGTTGATTTAAATAGCTGCATAAAGCTTAAGAATAATTATCATAAATGGACTAAGCCGGTAATTTACAATAAAAACAGTATTTTGATTACTAGCTATGACGGCTATTTGTTGAAATTTGATATTCATTCTGGAAAATTACTTGCGAGTATTGGAGATATGGAGTTTGTTACCTCTTCTCCTGCAGTTGCCGGTGATTATATTTATGTCGTTTCTAACAACGGACATATTTACAAGTATAGATAAGATATCCTGCTGCAACCAAAGTATCGCTGTAATTGATTACGGACTCAATTATGGAAGCCTTGGTTTACTCATGACAATGTTCGTAACTGGCATAGTTGGTAGCTTTACTCACTGCATTGGCATGTGTGGCCCAATAGCGATCAGCCAAATGAGTATGAGGCTTATGAACCTTCCTAAAGAGAAGATGACGCAAAAAAATAAGGTATTATGCGCCGCTTCTATACCTTACTATATAGGAAAAAAGCTTCAGTTATGCTCTTCTAGCAATGAGCTGGTTTGGTTTAGCTACTGTAACCTCTCAGAGTCATTTTATTAAAATACTAGGGGCAATTCTGATGTTAATCGCCGCACTATTTTTTATGACAAGCGCATTTGCCGGCAATCCGAGGATAGCGTCCAATTGGAACAGACTTAAAATTATGAGATCCTTTAGTAATAAGCTTGTAGCCATAGCACAATCATTTACTCATAACCCCTTTGGTTTTAAAGGCTGGGTACTTGGGTTACTTTTAGGGCTTATACCTTGTGGCTTAGTATATGCCTCAATTGCAACGGCCGTTTCTTATAGTAACAATTTTTTGTTAGCTGGACTCAGTTTATTTATCTTTGGTCTGGGCACAATCCCGGGGCTATTTCTAATAGCTTATTCTGGGGGTAAATATATTAATAAGGTGGAATAAGCTTTTCAGTGTGATATACTTCCTTGGTATGTTGTTCAACGCCTACCTGTTGGCTCGCGCTGCGCTGTACTATATAAAGGATTTTTTATGAATTAAATAAATGATAAAATAAAGCTATGGATGTTGTTGATAAGTATGATAATCAGGTGGTTAGATGGTTTGCAGCCGCCTCTATTTTTTGGGCAGTGGTAGGTCTCTCTGCTGGTGTTTTTATTGCTCTGCAAATGGCTTATCCTTTATTGAATTTTGATCTACCATGGACTACATTCGGAAGACTCAGGCCAGTACATACTTCTGGAGTAATATTTGCTTTTGGAGGGAATGTATTAATGGCAACTTCGTTCCTTGTGGTACAGCGCACCTGTAATATAAAGCTTCCTAATCCACTACTGGCGCGTTTCGTTTTTTTTGGTTACCAGCTTTTTATATTACTCGCTTTGTCTGGTTATGTAATGGGCATTACCCAAGGAAAGGAATATGCAGAACCTGAATGGTACGCTGATATACTACTGACTATTGTTTGGATAACATATTTATACGTATTTATGGCAGCTATTATCAAACGGCAAGAACCCCATATCTATGTAGCCAATTGGTTTTTTTTGGCATTTATAATTGTAGTTGCTATACTGCATTTGGGGAATAATGTTTCCATACCTGTTTCCCTACTTAGTACAGAGAGTATTAGCGCCTTTTCAGGGGTGCAGTCGGCTATGATTCAGTGGTGGTATGGTCATAATGCTGTAGGTTTCTTCCTAACAGCAGGTTTTCTTGGAATTGCGTATTATTTCTTGCCAAAAAGAGCTAATCAGCCCGTTTATTCTTATAGGCTTTCCATCCTCCACTTCTGGGGGTTAGTGTTTATTTATATTTGGGCAGGTCCTCATCACTTACACTATACTTCCTTACCAGACTGGGTACAAACGCTTGGTATGACTATGTCAATTATCCTATGGCTTCCTTCATGGGGAGGTATGATAAATGGTCTTATGACTTTATCCGGCGCTTGGCGTAGACTAAGAGAAGATCCGGTATTAAAATTTCTTATTACAGCCCTAGCCTTTTACGGAATGAGTACCTTTGAAGGACCGTTAATGGCAATAAAGTCAGTAAACGCATTTAAGCCATTACACAGAATGGACCATTAGTCATGTTCATTCTGGAGCCTTAGGGTGGGTTGCTATGATAAGTTTTGGTGCAATATATCACATGCTACCTATTTTATGGAAAAGAGAAAAAATGTATTCAGTAGAATTAGTAAATGTACACTTTTGGTTAGCAACAGTTGGCATTGTTTTATATATAACTTCTATGTGGACAGCGGGCATTACCCAAGGCTTAATGTGGCGCAGTTATGATAATATGGGCTTTTTAAAATATTCTTTCTTGCAGTCTGTTATAGCCCTGCATCCTTATTATGTGATTCGGGCAATAGGCGGTATTTTCTTTTTGTCTGGAGCACTTGTTTTAGTTTATAACGCGTTATGTACAATTGAGAGGATCCAAAAACAGGTTTATAATCAACCAGTATCCTTGGCAAGTTAGATATGACACAAAATTACCATAGCATTATAGAAAAAAGTTTGTTTGTTTTAGTTGTACTTATTGTGGTCGTTGCTTCGATAGGTGGCATGGTGCAAATATTACCACTATTTAAAAGAGAAATCGCGATAGAGGTAGTTGACGCTGGAAGACCTTATACTCCACTAGAACTTTTAGGCTTTGGCATATATAAAAGAGAAGGGTGTTATGGATGCCACAGTCAACAAGTCAGAACATTAAGAGATGAAGTTGAAAGGTATGGTCATTATTCGATATCAGCCGAAAGCCAATACGACTTTCCTTTTGTTTGGGGCTCAAAAAGAACTGGTCCTGACTTAGCACGGATAGGAGAGAAATATTCTGATGATTGGCACATTGAGCATTTACACGATCCACGTTCTGTAGTGCCAGAATCAATTATGCCTGGATATTCTTTTATGTTAAAGACTTTGCTTAATCTTGAAGATTTACGCAGAAAAATGGAGATATTGCAATCGTTAGGGGTCCTTATACTGATTCAGATATAGAACACTGCTATGAGGATATAAAAATTCAATTATCCCTCAGTGAAAATCAGGCAGCTACAGAAGATTTCAATAAACGTTACCCTGGCGCTAAAATAAGAAAGTTTAATAATAAATCTGCGGAAATTACAGAGATGGATGCAATTGTTGGCTATCTACAGAGTCTTGGCACAAGGCTAGATTTGAAAACTAATAAAGGACGGAAGTGGTAAAACTATGAATATAGACTTTATACCAATCGCTGAGCTTGTTGTAGTAATTGCTTCATGCATCGCAATTGTTGTTTGGCTCTATCGACCAAATCGTAGTAAAATTTATGATTAGCATGGTTGTATACCACTTAAAGACCAAGATAAGCAAAGTAATTCTGATGAACTGATATGCCTAGAGAAGTAAAGAAAAGGCCTGTTACTACTGGCCATGGTTGGGATGGTATAGAAGAATACAATAATCCTGATCCATTTTGGCTAAGATTATTTTTTTACGGCGCTTTATTCTTTACCTTAATATATTGGATGCTCTATCCATCCTGGCCCACTCCCCACAGCAATGGACTATTAGATTGGTCTTCACAAAAAGAGTTAGAAGAAAATCAAGCTGAGATAGTAGCAATTCGAGCTGAATATCAAGCTGAATTTGACAACGCCTCTTTTGAAGAAATCTTAAAAAATGAAAAACTTTTTAAATTTGCTCTTGCCGGCGGTAGATCAGCATTTGAGAACAACTGCGCCCCTTGTCATGGTGTAAGCGGCAGCGGCGGCATTGGCTACCCTAATTTAACTACGGGTGCTTGGCTTTGGGGTGGAAAGTTAGAAGATATTTATACCACAATAAAGTATGGTATTAGATCAGGCCATGAGGAAACAAGAGAGTCTCAAATGGCTGCCTTTGGTAAAGATAAAATTTTAACTTCAGAACAAATTGCTGCTTTAACTAATTGCGTCGTTTCTTTATCCAGCAAGAAACCCGATGAAGATTTTAGTGCGCACAGGCTATTTATAGAAAATTGCGCTTCCTGTCACGGAGTGGATGGAGGGGGAGGTCGGGAATTTGGAGCTCCAAACTTAAGGGATGCAGTATCACTTTATGGTAGCAGCTATGAAAGTATATTTGATGTCATCTACTCCGGTAGAAGCGGCGTAATGCCTTATTGGATCGGCAAACTATCTGATTCAACTATAAGACAATTAACGATTTGTGTGCATCAACTTGGAGGAGGAGAATAATTATTTTTTAGATGATTGGTAACTATTCCTGTGTATAATGTTACTTAATCGTTGTGAAATAAGTAGAACTGTCCTTCATTGGGAAATTGACAATAGCAGTATTATAAGGAAAATTTAAGTTTATAAATTAGTAAGATAAGGTATGGCGAAGTTAACTGTCAACGGTATAGAAATAGAAGTTCCAAATGGAGCAACGGTTTTACAAGCATGTGAAGCAGCTGGCGCTGAAATCCCAAGATTTTGCTACCATGAAAAACTAGCGATTGCAGGCAATTGTAGAATGTGTTTAGTAGAAATCGAAAAAAGTCCAAAGCCGGTAGCAAGTTGTGCTCAACCTGTTGCAGAGGGTATGATTGTGCATACTGATACTGCGATGGTAAAAAAAGCAAGAGAAGGAGTAATGGAATTTTTGCTGATTAACCATCCACTAGATTGCCCAATTTGTGACCAAGGTGGTGAATGTGACCTCCAGGATCAAGCTTTGAAATATGGCAATGGATACAGCAGATTTGAAGACGAAAAGCGTGCGGTTGTTGATAAATACATGGGGCCTTTGATCAGCACTAACATGAATCGCTGTATCCATTGCACAAGATGTGTTAGATTCTTAGAAGATGTAGCTGGAACCAATGAGCTTGGGGCTATAGGACGGGGTGAGGATGTAGAAATTACTACTTATATTGGAAAAGCTGTTTCTTCTGAATTATCAGGTAATATTATCGACCTTTGCCCAGTAGGAGCATTAACTGCTAAGCCATACGAATTTCAATTCCGTTCTTGGGAGCTCAAGAGGACCAACTCAATAGATGTATTAGATGCGGTTGGTAGTAATATAGTAATAAACAGTAGAGGAACAGAAGTGATGCGGATACTCCCAAATCCTAACGACGATATTAACGAAGAGTGGATTTCTGACAAGACAAGATTTGCATACGATGGCTTAAAATATCAAAGGCTTGATATACCAATGATCAAAAAGGACGGCAAATTAGAACCATGTGATTGGGATACCGCTTCAACCGAGATAAAAAATAAAATATTAGCTACTAATCCACAAAAAGTAGGAGCCGTAGCTGGAGACTTTACTGATGTGGAGACAATGTTTCTAGCTAAAAAACTTCTTAAGAGTCTTGGCAGTGATAGTTATGATTGTAGACAAGATGGCAGCCTCTTAGATAATTCTGAACGGTGGTTTTATACTTTTGGTACTACAATTAGTGGAATAGAAAAAGCTGATTTATGTCTCATAGTTGGCAGTAACCCAAGACATGAAGCCGCGATTATTAATGCAAGAATCAGAAAAGTCTTTTTGCATAACAAAACTCAAATTGCATTAATTGGTGAAAAGGTTGATTTGCAATATGACTACAAGCACTTAGGCAATAACCCTTGGATTTTAAAGCAAATTGCTGAAGGAGAACACCCGTTTAGTGAGCAACTGAAAACTGCTAAAAATCCAATAATTATAGTGGGTGCTGCAGTTTTCACTCGCCCTGACTTTGAAGCATTTGTGTATTATCTAAAAAAAATGTGTACCCAATTTGACATCATAAGGGATGACTGGAATGGCTTCAATATTCTTCATACTTCTGCTTCAAGGGTGGGTGGTTTAGATATAGGCTTTATACCAGAATCCAAATCTATTAATATTCAAAATATTCTGGAGGATTCAAAAGTACTTTTTTTGTTCGGCGCTGATGAAGTAGACTTAAAAAAGATTCCCCAAGACACTTTTGTGATATATCAGGGGCACCACGGTGACAAGGGAGCGTATAGAGCTGATATTATACTACCTAGCGCTGCTTATACCGAAAAAGACTCAACTTATGTTAACACTGAAGGTAGAGTTCAAAGGACTTATGCTGCAGTTCCACCTCCTAGATATGCTAAATCTGATTGGGAAATAGTAAACGCGTTGGCAAAGCTGTTAAAAGTAGATCTGGGAATCAATTCCTTAAGCGAACTAAGAAGAGCAATAGCAAAGGAATTCTCCATCTTCCAATATGTTGACAGTGTAATTCCGAGCGAAGTGAAAATTAATCCAGGAAAGATGAGGGAGTTTGAAAAAGACTCTTTTACTAATCCTAATAAGAATTTTTATATGAGTGATTGTATATCAAGAAATTCTAAAACAATGGCCCAATGTACCCAAGAAATATTGAATAAGCAATATGGTAATTTTAGCTTATAGAGCCCTTATTAGGATGTCTGGAACTGATAGAGCAGATTTCCTTCAAGGCATAGTAACTAATAATATCAATCTATTAAGTGATGACAGCCTTTTATATGCGCTAATGCTTACTCATCAAGGTAAGATGTTGTATGATTTTTTCATTCTAGGGCGAAAAGATCATTACTTAATCGATATCCCAGCAAAGTACATGGACGAAATAATAAAAAAATTTAATATGTACAAGTTGCAATCAGATATCAGAATAGACATTCTGAATAATATGAAAGTTGTCATTTCCCAATCTTCTTTTAATGATGGTCTCCTTAGCGATCCTAGAAGCCATTCTCTTAGCTATTATAGAGGCTTTATGGAAGAAAAGCAGGTCGAAAACCAACCAGATAATCTTCTTAACTATCATATTGAGAGAATCAATTTAAAGATTCCAGAACTATCTATAGACTTTATGCCAGGAGAGCGTTTCGCGCTGGAATTAAATATGGATCAGCTTAATGCAATAAATTATCAAAAGGGCTGTTATATAGGGCAAGAGGTTACTGCAAGAACAACCTATAGAGGTACAGTACGCAAAGGCATCTATAAAATAAGTTTTAAAAGCTTGTATGAAGCTGAAAAAATTTTACCGGGAGCAGAAATTTTTGTAGGTGAAGAACTTATAGGACAAGCAATGCAGCCTTTTGGTATCAATTGCCTTGCTATACTTTATAAAGAAAAGGTACAAGAAGTCATTGAAAAAACTTAAAACTGCAGTTGAATAGTGTAGAGGTCTTTATCAATTAATAATCACAAGTCATGCGAGATTCCTCATTCAAGTCTCTCTTGGTATTGTTGCGGTTTTTTAGGCTACTATTCTGTTCGGCTTGTGCTACAGGGAGTAGGCAATGCTTGGTAATCATAGACGGCAATAAGATGATATGATATCTTCGTAGTAAAACGGGAGTAGAAATGGACAATCAAGTGTAAATATTGCGGCTCTAGCGAGCAGGTGAAGAATGGTGTGGTATAGGGACAGCAAGAGGTAAATAGGTGCAAGAATTGCAAAAAGAAATTACCGAGAAGGTAATAAGCGACAGAAATACACGATGAATGATAGACTTAAAACCTAATCTTGAGGACTGCGGGATTAGGACGATAGAGAGACTGACTGGAATCCATAACAGCCAAATATCTTCATGGATCGAAGGACGGGGGGCGCTATGTGCAAGAAAAGTTAGATAAGAGCTGCAACAGCACAAAGTCACTTAAGGATATCGAGGTCCTAGAGATTGAGGAGCTGTGCATATATAAAAAAAGACCAAAGAATGGAAGTGGGAGTACACCTTTATATGGATTGCTGTTGATAGAGGAGCGGGTGAAATTATTGATTTTGAAGGTAGGTTGACGGGAGCAAGGCAACCCACCTGAACCTGTCATTTAGGCTTTGAGGAACGTTATAAATTGAGCATGTACAGATGATTACAGCGTTTACGAATACTATAAAATCTCCACGCACCGTCACAAAACAAAGGCTGAGACCCCATTGGTAGAATCAAAGAATTCTTTAAGAGGCATTATCTAGCTAGTTTTAATCGAAGAACGAAGCGCTACAGCAAATTCCTGAGGATGCTTTGCGCTACTCTTACCCTCTCCTTCCATAGGCACTTGCTGGATTTGAAACTTCTATCTATAAATATGAAGGCAATGCCTATTTAACCATAGCACCTCCCCTAGACCTAGCATTAAAGATTTTCTCAGGAGAGGAGTGCAGGCAAAGAGCACCCATTAGCATCTGATGACACTTAAAACCGGTACCTCAATCTCTCTTATATATAAGCAAGCTTGTTCAGGCACCCTTATACTAGGCTTTTCAAAAGATAAACACACTTTTACCCTCATCTTCATACACCCAAATTTCTCCAAAGAAGTTGAAGGAATGATGAATCACTTGACACTCCTTATCAGCATGCTTACGCACACCCAAACAGGCCGGCAGCACAGCAAGCGCAAGCATCACAATAAAAAAACGCCAATCTTTAAATCTAGTTTGTTCCTTTAAAGCTACACCAAATCCTTCACACTGACATAATGATTAGTAGTCATGTTTTTATAAATCTAACCACGAACAGCGAATATTATCAAGGAATTTAAAAAAATCGTTCTTACTTTTTGTGGTTGTAATCCATATTTGAGCAGAAAGATTTCTAAGCTCATTAATTACATCTACCTGTTTAACTGGATCAAAATAGGCTAAGATCTCATCCATTAGCATGAGAGGAGCCATGCCATTAATAGTTTTGATTGCAGAAGCTTGGGCTAAAAAAAAGGAGGTAAGTAAAGCTTTTTGTTCGCCTGTTGAACAAAGTCCTGCTTTTTGCCCTTTGTTACGGCTTACTACCGATAAATCCGTTTTATGTACACCAAAATTTGATCTACCACTTTTTTCATCTAATGTTCTAAATTGGTTGAATGACCTCAAGATAAACTCATTGTCTAATGGTTTAATTAAATTTATCAGCTCAATATCTGGCTTCAAGAACTTAGAAGATATATTTTTTACCTGTTCCTTTAGTATATCTAATGTGCGCTCCCTACTCTCTTGAATAAGAATAGTGAATTTCGCTAAATTTTCTTCAACAGACTCAATCCAGTCCACACCCACGTACTCATTTTGTAATAACTTTAATCGCGATTTAAGGTAATATTCATACCGCACAATGTTTTTAGCATGTTCAGGAAAGAGATTATAACATATCCTATCAAAAAACTTTCTTCTGGAACTTGCAGGCCCTAGAAATATATTTTCCATTTGGGGTAACAGCCAGAGTACTTTAATATCTTTCAGAATATCTGTTTGAGACTTTAAGTGTTCTCCATCCTTCTTTATTCTTCTCAAAGAATTAGGAGAATAACCAGTAGAAAACTTTATATCTTGAAAAGCAATATGCGCTCCCCATCCGTTACAACTCGCTTCTTGGTTGTTAATTATTTCATCAAATTTACAATTTCTAAAGGATCTTCCAGGAGCGAACAAAGAAATAGCCTCTAATATATTGGTTTTTCCTGCTCCATTTTCTCCAGCGATAATCACTAACCCTGAATCAAGTTCAGCTTTAAAATTCAAATGATTGCGGAAACAAATTAGATGAATATTTCTTATCACAACTACTAGACTTGCATTGGCATGATAATATGTATAGATGAGGAATCCGAGCCGTCCTTTATAAGTACTGCGGCATTACTGCTGGAAACCGAAAAATTTACCACTGCTCCACTAATAACCGAAAGAACGTCCAATACATACTTGCCGTTAAAAGCAATTTCTATAGGATCTGAGTTATAACTCGCTTCAACTTCCTGTAGCGCCTTAGAAGCTCCATTTACACTGTTATGCACTGATAGAACAATTCTTGTTGGTGAAATGCTAAATTTCACGGCTTTTGTTTTATCAAAAGAAATAGTGGTAACTAAATCTATTGCCTCAAATAAAGTCTTAGCACCTACTTCAAACCGTTTATTATTTTGTGTCGGAATAGCCTTGTTATAATCCGGAAACTTACCATCAATTAGCTTAGAAGATAGCTTGAGGCTATCAATTATCACCATAATTCGGTTAGTCGATATACTTAATTCAACTGCTGAGTCCGTATCCTCTAAAAGCTTGATTAATTCATTAACAGTTTTTCTTGGTATAATTATCCCAGAGACATTACTATTAGTGGCCTCTAACTCTATCTCTGAGGCTGCAAGCCTATGACTATCAGTTGCAACTGCTTTTAAAAAGCTCTTACCCTCTTCTCTTGTAAAAGAATATACAAATACGCCATTCAAGTAATACCTAGTTTCCTCGGTTGATATTGCATACTTAGTAGTGGTAAGTAGATTTTTTAGTTTTTTGGCTTCTAAGGTAAACTTGTTATTATACTCAGTTTCTGCAAAACTTGGAAACTCTTCAGCAGGCAACACAGGCAGAGAACACTCCATTTTTCCAGCTTTAACTACTGCTCCCTCACCAGAGTTTTGCTTATTAAAAGTAATATCTATTAAAGCAGTTTCTGGAAGTTTTTTAATGATCTCAAATAAAGTATGGATAGGTAAGGTAACGTCCCCACTCTCTGTAACAGTCGCTAGAACTTCATCTACTGCATATAAATCCATATCAGTAACCGAAAAGAATACGCCACCTTTCACCGCTTGTAATTTCACATTCGCAAGTATTGGAATGGAATTTCTCCTTTCAACTATAGAATGTATCTTCCCTAACGATTTAACTAATATTTTCTTCTCTATGGTTACATGCATCTCTAGACTCTAAACTAAAAATTTTTGTTGTATTAGAGACGAGCACTAACACACCACACATGATATTCATTATGTAAAAAGTTGCAAATAATTTTCTAATTTTTATTATACAAATTACATTTGTGCGTATACTCTGAACTTGTATTTCTATATACTTTGTACAATAAAAAAACTTAAATATTTAAGTGTTAGATGTAAGAGTAAAAATATGTGGGTTAAATAGTTCTCCAGCTGTTGATGCTGCAGTTGATGCTGGTGTTAATTACATAGGCTGTGTTTTTAACATTAATTCTGTGAATTATGTTACTCCTTTGTTCGCTCGAGACATCTGCTTTCACATCCCAAACCACATAAAAAAAATAGCTGTAGTTTCAAATATCTCTGACAAGGATTTAGACGAAGTAATGTTTTATTTTCAACCGGACTTTGTTCAATTTAATGGCACTGAGACCCCTGAGTATATATCGGTATTTAAAGATAAATTTAATAGCAAGGCTATTAAAACCTTTCTCCTATACTCTAAAAAAGATTTAAGCGAAATCAGTTATTATGAAGATGTTACAGATATGTTTTTATTTGAACCTGCCCCTGATTATCTAGAACGCTACTATACACACAAAAAATTTTTTGATTGGCAGATGCTGAAGAAACTTCAAACATCCAAACCATGGATTATATCGGGGAATATATCAAAACATAATTTAGCATTGATCATAAGATCTTCCAAAGCAAAAATAATTAATGTAGATACTTCTCTTGAATCTGTTATAGGGACTAAAGCCCCTGTTTTAATTAGTGAGTTTATGAAAAACTTAAGAGAGTTTTTGTGAAAATGAAACAAATGATTAATAAGCCTATCATCGGTATTACTGTAGACTTTCCAGAAAATGAAAGCTATTCAAAGTATCCTTGGTATGCTCTAAGAAAAAACTATGCCGGTGCTATATCCAGTTTTGGAGGGGTCCCACTTCTATTATCTTGTGACCCTAATAATATTACTGATTATGTTAAAATAATTGATGGTCTAATTATAACTGGTGGGGATTTCGATATAGATCCGTATTACTATGGGCAAGGTATAACTAGCGGAACAGTTCGTATAAATAGCACCAGAACAAATTTTGAAATTGAAATTCTAGGACAATTTCTGAATTCAAACAAACCAGTTTTTAGGAATCTGTGGGGGAATGCAGTTGCTAAATATAATTAAAGGCGGCTCATTAATTCAAGATATCGCTGAAGAAATGGGATCTAGTTTTCACCAACAAGGAATGCCAAAGCATATCACAACTCACTCAGTCAAAATCACAAAAGATACCCTTTTGTATAATATCCTACAAAAGGACACAATTGATGTTAATACAAGTCACCATCAAGCAGTGAAAGCTCTAGGCAAAGGAGTAACATTATCTGCAGAAGCTCCTGATAAAATAATTGAGGCAATAGAAATTCCTGATTATAAATTCTGTTTAGGGGTGCAGTGGCACCCAGAATATTTAGAGACCAACGCTGATAAACAGCTCTTTAAGGCTTTTATTCAGTCTATGAAATAAGTAGTATAAAGCCATTAGTACCATTTAAACTTGATATATTAAGTTTGGAAGGAAACGTGGGATAATCCTGTAAAAATAATTTAAATTTGCCCTATTTTTATTCATAGACCTTATATACTGCGTATGAATTAGGAATCGGAAAATCCTAATCGGGACATATCAGATTTACTGTTGCAAGGCTAATTTGCCTTTTTAACATGGCCCGCCTTGCAAGCAAAGCTTGCTAAGGGGCAGAGGGCGGGCTGCTTTTTCGTTGCAAACTCGCTTTAGTTCCAATCCTTCAAGTTAAAGAAGTATACTTCTTTTTTAACAGCTGAAATAATCTAATACATTCGGAACATTTGTCATGATCCCTAGATCCTCATAAATACAAAGCTCAGAATCTGAAGTCTTAAGTACCTCGTTACCACAAGTTTCATCGGCACAACCAATCATTCCACTTCCACATATACGAAGTGCCACATTACTATTTAATGTTATACCTGCAATTGCAGTCTTTAATTCGCCATTCTCATACTCAACTCCGCATTTACCTTACCATATATAATCGCTCTAATAGTTCCGATTAAGGTTAAAGCATTAAAAATATGGATTTGAAACTCTAGATAACGGTGTGCATAGAGATGTAGTAGCGGTAGTGGTTGGTGAGTATATATGCTAAGCAGCGCATAAACCTTGTAATCATATCTAACTGTTGCAACAATATCTGCTCTACCATCAGTTGTTGACATCTGCTATAAAAACACTACCAGGATACCCCCCCAACTGCGTGGTCTTGGTTGGTTGCAAAAGTCCCATCTCCATAACCGAGTAATACAGAAATCGTGTTCACACTCCAATTTGTCGTTTATTATATCTGGCTTCGCATCACCACTAATATCTTTGACAGCAATACGATAAAAGGGGGCCCCCTGCCCCTCCCTGGCTCACGACCTCTAGAACCCCAACTCCACAAAGAAACAGCAGGCTTTTAAAAGCCCTATCGCTGTTGCCTAGTGTAATACAAAAACCGAATTATTATCAATGTTTGATGTCAATGGCATCTGGATTACCGTCACCATTAACATCAACTACACTTAAGGATACAGCCTCCCCTCCAACTGCATAGTTCACCGCTGGCGCAAAAAAATATCGCTCATAATAAACTCCCTAAAGTATGCTTCTTTATATGATTGGTAAATAAAAAGTCAGTGTTTTTTTATAAGCAAGATGTGCAATTCCCCTCCAATCGAGCGTGGGTGGCTCGTTGGCGCTTTGCACATTTTACAAAAACGCCAACGAGCCACCCACGCTCTCATGTCGTCAATTACTGGACTCACTCTCCAAATATTTTATACAGTGAATTGATTTTTGTGCGGCCTCCACATTCATCACTCACCTCGCTCCATCATTTCTTGAGCCCAACTGAATCTACTATAACCTCAGTTTGACGTTAAGGAGTAGGCCCATGAGCCTATTTTTCCATGAGATATATTGGGTTGAAGACGTAAGCCAAGAGCCCTGAGAAAGAGGTCTGCCAAGAAATTGTTTGGCGAGTGATGCCGTGGCGCTGGATTTGGCAAATCTCTTTCAATTCTCCGATGGCTGTTTCAATCAATCCACGCCCTGCAAGAAGCAGTTGTTTAAAAGCCGCAAGCGGGTTTTGTTTTTCTTAAGCCGTGTGATGAGCTCAATACCTTGATTGCTCAGTGTTTTTGCTTATATACCACTGATCTCCGAATAGAAGGCCTATCAAATATTGAGTCAGTTTCCCGACAGCGGCTCGATCATCTGTATTACCCGAAGTCAGTGTGAATGACATAATTTCTCCTTGATCATTGAGGCCAAAGAACCATCCGGGTCGACGTTTTCCCACGCTGAGCGATGCCTTTAAGGATCTTATTACTGCTAGTACGTGAGTTATGACAAACCTTCCAGCTTTTTGTTGAGTCAACGTACCTGTTTGTTTCCCTTTGCAGCAATTCAGCAGAATGACCAACGGGATGACCGCGTCTCGCATCAGCTCAACAAAGCGATTGTAGCTGATAAGCTTCGGCAATTCCTCTCTGAGAGAGGTTTGAACACAGTTTAGGTAAAAATCTTTGAATCCGGTAATGCCCAAATAAAACAAAACGAGGATCGTTATAACTTCGGAAAGCATCATCCCAGACTCTCATTCCCTTTGTCTCTGCGAGTTTCTTAAGGATCTTTGGTACATGAGTTGTTGCTTGCAAAAACCATCAATCAAACAAAATATTTCTACTAGGGGAACCACTTTTCTTATTTATCGTGAAATTGAGAAGAACCTAATGGTTATACAGCTTCTTTAAAACCATATCAGATAATTTCTTTAAAACTTACCTCAAACTGGGGTTAATAATGTAAATTTCTCCGCAACCAATTTTGCTTGAGATTTGTCCTATCTTAATAATATGATGGGCTCGGTCACCTATAAAACATGAGTTCTTTTCTACAGTTATAGATTCTTGTTTCTCTTTAGCATTACTTTCTACTGTTACTAGATATAATTTCTTTTTCTTCATTCAAAGTAGTGTCAGCAAAATCTGCCCATGACGAGTATCCTCTACTTCTTCGCATCCAGGAAAGTTTATCCTCATTAAATTCTAAATGTATGGGGTAGAGGCTTAAGGTCATTAGCTGCAAACTTAAGAGATCTGCTTGTTTTTTCTGCGAATTCTTCTCCCTTAAATTTTATAGTGCGGTTGATTAAATTATCCGGCATATTAACTGTTGTTACTTTATCATTCAATAAAATAAACCTCTCATTGATCTTATGAACATGAATCTTATGTTCTGTGCCGAATAAACTGCGTTGAAATTCTGTTAAAATATATTTATTTAGACCTATTAACTTAGCGTCCCTAAATTGCACTATCTCTTCTCCTATTAAAGCAAGATTGCCTTTATTAAGAAATTTCTCATTCTTTATACCAGTCAACTGGCCGTTAATTAAATGGACTTCTATGCTACTTTTTTTATCAATAAGATAAGGGTCAGTAACTTCTAATTATATTTAAGGAGGTACAAATGGTTGCTGCTTTATCAACACTTGTGATTTCAATTAAGTTGCTATTAAAACGGATCAGTATAATAGAGAGAGCATCCTACACAGTTTTCGTCTTCTCCTCCCGTAACAAGCTAAAAGTAATTTTGCTGTGTAAAGCTCTCTATCGCAACTGACTGATGGAATATCCAGTGGCTCGACCTTTGCTTTAGAGGGCAAACTAGGGGCAATTTGTTCATGAGGTGTATCATCGTTTTTTATACTGCGCCAAACTTAACACTTCAAACTCTTCAGAGAAGCCACGTAATCTGAGACAATTGTTGCTTCCTATATCAACATCAGTAACCCTAATTGTATGCTCTATATTATCTAAATTTAGCCACACTCTAAATCGCCTGGGTTAATATCAATATAGGTGAGAGGCAGCATTAAACTGTAAAGATTTCTGTTGCTTTGTGTTGAAAAAAAAGCAGTTTGTTCCCTAAAGTCATAACATCATTTTCAGAAGCTATGATAGGTAGGTCCAGCACCATCGATTTATTTCCATCTGTAGCGCAGCAAGGTATGTATTTGTTTTTTATACGATATGGTTGAATTTATCTATATAATTAATATTTACTTTAGATAAGATATTCCAATTTTGGGCCCTTTGAATATTTAGTAATTCCAAGCCTGCTTCGGAGTTAACAGGCAGTAGATTGGTCGCATCTACCTGCTTAATCTCTAGAGCATTTTTTAATTTAAATGAGATTTTGTCAGCATCTTCAATGGTAAAAAAGTCATAAAACAACTCTGCAATTGTGCAATAATTTTTTTTATAGACTGCGAGCTGGTAATCATCATACCACTTATATTGTAATCAAGTAATTCTTGTATCTCACCCCTCTTTTATTTCTTTAATGGAGATATTATTATTTATAATATGCGAAGTAAGTGGATTATAAATAAGCATCCATACCTACAAAATCTACATCTTTGGAGGACTATAGCTCGTCCATATCATACCATCTACCAATTGTATGGTGGTATTCTGACCAATCTGCGGCATAAGAAATTTTTACCTGAGGTCCTAGGAATTTGTTCTAACTTGTTCTGCTAACTTAACTAGCTCCGGAAATTGCTTATATACATTTTTTATAGAAGTTAAACCAACCAGCTCAGAACCGATAATAAAACAATCAACTAATCCTTTGGATAATTTGGCATAATGAAGGATGAATTCATTATATCCACCCATTTCTTTTATTGAAAAGTCCAACTACTGCCGTAGGAGTCCCAGTTAATCTGCCTCGCCAAGGCTTACCTTTAGCATCAATAAAAAACATCGGGAGCAGCATAATATTTAACTTCCGTCTTTTTAGCTCCTGTAAATATCTAATTATACTAATATCACTAGGGGACCCACCATAGTTAGCCTTCCCATCAGTTTGTGATATTAAGTAAGCGTTAGTTCTAATTTATAACGGCCAACCCTTCCACTAATCAGGAGTAGTTGTACCATTACCTTTGAATTCAACTCCTGGCAGTATTGCACATTCTGCTATCTCAAGGCTATTAGCAAACCAACCGACAACAGGAGCGGCCCACTTAATATCAGGTAAAATTTGCGATAATTGGTTAAGGGATAATATGCTGTTTGCTATATCAGAGGGATTATGCTGGTTTACCTTTAATAGAGCCCCCCCCAGTTGGCACCCAGGTATCGCGATTCTTAGTACCTGTAATCTTTTTTTGTACTAACAGGTGTCATAAACAAATTCACCACTTCCCTGGAATCATCACAACCGACTCTGCATTGTCTTCGAGAACTCGGAGGTTGCTAATCGAAGTTCTTTTTTTAACCTCAAAAGTAAAATTTGGTAATCTATTACCGAATCCTTTCAAATTAAGATTTTCTATCACTATACAAGCCAATCCTCTATAAGCAGGGATTAAGCCAATTCCCACTGTATTCTTTCTCCAATCAAAGGATCGGGCAATTGCTCTTCAGATCCCGTATATATCCGTATATTATAGGCTAGAGCATTAAGTGAAACGTCATTAGCCCAAATTTGCTCTATTGATAATATCGGTCCTTCACGTATAGCAATTGCTAAGGAAATACTATAACTATATATGAGGTGTGGGTGTGCCTTACTCTAGATGGCTTACCACCCGCTGGTATGATGTTGTTCTTGGCGCGTTTCTTTCAATTTACTGGCCCAAATAATGTTGCCAGATAGCTTTGCTTGCCCATAGATAATTGGTATAAACTTTCCATAAGCCGCAGAATTGGAAATAAACCCTTTCGAGTTTACTACCTTCTGTTTCAACCTTTGGAGAGCCAAATATAGTTTGATCTAAAACCTGTCCACCTCCCCCCTAATGGGGTGACCTATTGGTCCACCGATCATTCCGACTATCAACGTTGATCCAATACCGCCACCTATACCACTAAGTGCAATAGAAGCCATTTGTTATTATAAAGTTAAATCTTTTGTTAGATATTATCTTGATATTCTTTAATCAGGAAGTAACAAAATTTGGTATTGTTTAACTAACCTGATCGATGCTAAACTTAGCTGAATAAATATTTTAACTGATTAAATATGGCGGCAAAAAAATCTTATGAAGAAGATGTAGATCTAGCTAAGTCTTTTAAAGAAATCATAATTGAAGGACCAAGAAATGAATTGGAATTTGGTATAGTGAAGTTTGTCGGTCGTCATTTTTCAGATCAAGCCATAGAGAACGCGTTAAATAGCGACTTAACCATAGGGGAGGTTCTAGGTGAGGCCGATAAAGAAATTGAGAGTTCAGAAAAGAAGCTAGATGAGAAGTTACAAAAGCAGACTAGGTCTGCTGTAGGGGAAATTGCAAGAGCAGCAGCACCAAATCCTGCAGGAAGAAGGAAGAGAGGCGCGCCAGGAAGCTACTATAGAAAGGGTGCTAAATATTGCTGAAAGAATTTTTCCTGAGAAAAAAATGATGGATTATGACAGTATAAGTGAAGGATTTGGGGCGGTTAAAAATGCTATAGAGAGTGAGAGCCAATTTATATCGACCGGAGTAAAGGACGTTCCAGCTTCTGAAATTGGTAACTTAAGCACTCCTGATACTCCTGAAGTTTCCAATCCAAGTAAAGCGCAAGGAAAATCAAAATAATAAAAATACTTGTATAATTCTATTAATTGATTCAATCTGTAATAGATAACAACAATCTAAAGTGGATCATGAAAGACAGAAAAATTATTATCACTAAGATATCAAAGGGCGAGAGCTTAAGTCACCAAGAGATGGAGAATATCTATAATGTGTTTAAATCTGGTAGTCCGCAGGGGAAGAAAGAGCGTAGTGATTTTCTCAATGAGGTGAGCAAACATACTTCTGTGGACGGCTTTCATCAATTTGTAGATCAAATGTTTACCCATTATACAAGGAAGGGCGGACCTTTTGATTCTAAAAAAGATACACTAAAAGGAGAGCCTAATATTTTTAGGACTGCCGGAGCTGAGACATTTAATAAAGATTTAATTGTTCATGAAGCAAAAATTAACGGCTTTAAAGCTACTGTTTCAATGGATAATGGGAATTTTGATGCTACAGTTAGTGAGATACCACCAAGAGTGCTAGCCCACTTTGCTAGATTCCAAGATTTTGTTAAAGCGAATAAAGACGGTCCAGAAAGCGTAGCCGAAACTTTTACAAGAAATTTATCCTTTGTTGTATGTAATAATGTGTTGATGGAAGAGGCGGAAAAGGCTGGCCTGTTGACACATATATCAAAAAGCTCTAACTTTCAAGGTGCTACTTGGCTCGATGCTCAGAAAGAAACTATAGTGGAAGATATTCGAAAAGCTGCGCAGGAATTTAACAGCTTAGGAGTAAAAAGCGGAGCTACAGCCTCAGAAAAACAGGCTGAAAAGCCTACCTCTAAAGTTGAGATGTTTCAAAAGAAGAGTTCTCTAACAGATTATATAAAGTTTGCTGCTCAAATGATAACCACAATAGCTGCTCATCCTAATTCTATGAAACTTAGTATAGCACTTGTGAAAAGCTTATTCGGCTCGGGGCCAAACCCATTAGATGAAATCTATACCAAACCAATGAAGCAAAACAGCTTAGGTGAATTGAATCAACCAACTGCTCAAGAGAAGGATGGTCAAAGCCAAGCTCTAAAGCAAGAACAGCCGAAGCCCAGCCTCGAAACAATCGATAGCAAAGAGGCGGTTAAAGACAGCCCGAATTCCAACAAAGGAAAAATGACTGCTGCAATTTTAGCTGAACATAACAAGACAAAATCATCCAGTAGAGGAATATAAACTTAAAGTAGCATAAAACCTATGGCACTATAATTGGCTTAATAAACAGTATAATACTCCTTCTTAACAAAAGAAGGGCAGCCGGTGCAATTTTTCTCCTTAAGCTTACAGCAATTATTTTCATCATCAATATTTTTAATTTTATTGTTCTGGATTAATTTTGTGATCACAGCCATTATGGTGTGCTGGTCCAAAAACAATTCCCTCTCTAGTTGTTGTATGGTCATTAACCCATTATCTTTTATTAAGCTAAATATAGCGTCATACAGCATCTTTTGTTTCTCTATTGATATTAATAACCAAGGTGAAAAATATTAATATTGATAGCGAGATACTAACAATCATCGGTAAGATAGAAATCTTATCATACACAGCATATGTTCCCAATTGATATAGGAAAACTGCGCATGTATATGCAATAATAGTAGACCATAAGGTGCTGATAACCGCCCATAGTAGACTTAATTCTTTTTGAATACTTGCAAAAACAGAAAAGCATGGGAAATAAAGCAAAATAAAAACCATATAACAGAATGCACTTAAGTTAGTATGAAATAGATTGTGTATCTGATTAATTGCCTGATCTTTTAAAACCTCGTTATCGGTTGCAAAATCTATTATACCTTGTTTTGGTATATCACTATTTGTCATATAGAGAGAATTAAGTGTACCTATAATTACTTCTTTGGCTAATAGTCCTGTCACTATACCAACTGAAGCTGGCCAATTTTCTTCGGTAATCCCCATTGGCTTTAAAATCGGAGTAATAGATTTACCAATAATAACCAATATTGAATCCTGTTTGTTATCCTTTATAAAACCTTGAAGTGAAAAAGAATTCATCAATTGAACTACGAAGCAAACCATAATGATAGTTTGACCCGCACCTAGTACAAAATCTTTAGTTTTATGCCAGGTCTTATGTAAAACAGTACTAATTTTAGGTAGTTGGTAGTCTGGTACTTCTATTAGAAAGTTGTTAGCTTTTTGATTGAAATTGAACTTACGTACAACCAGGATTGATATTATACCAAAAACCATTCCTATGAGATACAATAAGAATATAATATCATTCACATGATCTTTAAAAAAGATTGAGCCCAAGATTAAAAATACTGTTAAGCGCGCGCTGCAGGACATAAAAGGGGTAGCTAGTATCACGGCCAGTCTATTTGCTTTATTCTTTATAATTCTTGAGGACATAATTGCAGGAACATTACAACCGAATCCTATAATAAGTGGTATTAATGATTTTCCTTCTAACCCTAATTTTTTTAGAAATCTGTTCATTACAAAAGTAGCCCGTGCAAGATACCCTGATTCTTCAAGAGCTGAAATAAAAAAGTATAGACAAGCAATTAATGGTATAAATTCTGCAACCGTTTTAATACCATTACCTATGCCATAAATTAACGTTGTAAATAATTGATTTTCCATTCCTAACTTGCCTAAAAGGGCAAGAGGCGTGTATACGAACATCTTTTCTGCGATATCTTCAAAAGGTTCTCGTAGTGTGCCTCCTACTTCTATACTGAAATAGAACATAAGGTACATCATTAGTAAAAAAAATGGCAGTCCTATAAATTTATTTAGTAAAAACTTATCTATAAAATCTGATTTATTTGGCTTTCTGACAATTTGTGTATGCAAGGCGCTCAGTACTTTTTTTACTGCTTCATATCTAAGCTCTATTAAGAATAAGTCTAGATCTGGACCGTGTTTATCAATTAGTTGTTGCTTCGTTAGCCAAACACTGAGTTCCTCTTCGGCAGATTTAATTTTTTTTAAAAATTCGTAAAAAGTAGTTTCTTCCTGTTCAAATATCTTAATCAAGTCAGCTGGATAAAAGTCTAGGAATTTACGATTATTCCAAGGTTGTGAGAGATCAAGGGCACTAAGAAATTGCCCAAGCTTGCCTAAGCTACCTTTCTTTTTTGCAGAGATTACTAAAACTGGACAGTTTAATAAAGAAGCTAATCTAGATTTTAACACCAACGCTTGCCTGCTTTGAACTAAATCCAGCTTATTTAGGATCAGCACAACCGGTCTTCCCAGTTCAAGTAATTGTAGAGTTAGATTTAAGCTCCTTTCTAGTGATGTAATATCTATTAGATTTAAAATTGCATCATATTTGGTATGAAGTAAGAAATTAGTAGTTTCTTTCTCATCTAAAGTAGTGCCCTCCCTTAAGCTATAAGCTCCAGGTAAATCAAAAAATTCAAAACCCTTATTATCAATAACTACCGATTTGGAATGAGCTTCCACCGTAACTCCAGACCAGTTCCCTACCCGAGTTTGTGAGCTGGTCAACAGATTAAAAAGGGTCGACTTACCTGAATTAGGGTTACCCACTATACAAATTTTTTTCATATTTTGCCTTTAGGCGAGGGAAACTATAATGTTATTACACAACACTTTATCTATAGCAATTCTGTTTTCATCCAGCTTAATGATAAAGTCACTATTTTTCAATACTACGTTAAACCTCACCCCTGGCTTTATGCCCAGCTCAAGCAAGCGTTGCAGCATATCTCTACTAAAAGACAAACTCTCCACAACCGCAGAAGCTCCACTTTCAAGTAAGGACATAGGTATTAACATAAACTACTTCTTGAAAATTATTCTTGAGTTCATTCTACTGCAATTGAGAATTATTCGCAAGTACTAAAAAATAATTTCAACGAATTTTTATTTCGCTAGATAAAAATTTGGTATACCTATAGCTACTAAATAATTTGAAAACTCTACACATGGCTTGCCTTTTATGTATCACAACAGCTGCTGCAGGCGGTATAGTGCTTTATAATGCATTAGCAGAGCCATTCGCAAGGTTGCTTCCTTGGCTACGGCCGCATTATGCTTATCTCCAATGACATATCACTTTTGGTAAGGAAGTCGACTCAACTTCTATTCAAGAACAGGAAGTAGCAGAACTGCAGTGCGTCGCAGGAGGTATTATTAATGAGTGAAGGAGCGGAACTAACTGCTTATGACTCGCTGGTATTATAGTCTGCTCTTGCATAGGAAGCGAATTCGCTACCCTCCACTTCGTAATTAAGTCCATTATAGGAGTAATATAGTTATCATCATCAACCACTGAAACATAAGCTTCTTTATAATGAAGCTTATTCAATGTGGCATCGAGGTTACCTAACGTTTTGTCCACTTCTTCATAAGTGTGAACATCATACTGAGCTGAATCCCAGCCAGGCTGTCTATGAGCTCCTGGTAGATTTGGATCATTAAGATCACCGGGGGGAGCCCTTTGCGCCCTCCCCCGGTGCATGTTGTAAACGTTTATAAATTATACTTACCTACATCACTATTGCAGATACGATACCTCCAACAATGCCTCCGACCATTGCTATATTTGAAGAGGACACTGCGCCTTCTCCTAAATCTGCTCCAACTGTTGTGTCTGCGAGTGTTGTGGAGGGTGCGGTACTGCTTGTTGTAATGCTTGCACTTGTTGGAATTGTAGAAGCAGTCGCAGAAGATAAAGTGCTGGTTGTTGTAGTACTCATAGTTGGCGGTACTGTAGTAGGGGCAGTTGTGGTGGCTGTGGTCGTGGTGGTAGGTTTAGTGATTGTAGTAGGTGAAGTAGTAGTGGCAGTTGTTGAGCTTATAGGAAGGTTAAGCAATACAGAGACTGTGCCAGAGCCAGCATTAATTGTAGCTATATCAGGAGTATCATCTCCCCATTAAAGTCTGAGGTTGCGGCCGCTATAGGGTGTTTGCCAACACTATAAGATGTTGCTAATTAAAAAGTTCCATCCCCATTTCCTATTAGCACTAATACTGTTGTATAGCGTACCCATATTAATATTAGCCATGTCTAGTTTGCCATCCTGGTTAAAATCTCCTACCACTATTCCTGTAGGATAGTTACCAACATTATAAGGAACAGCCGGCTTAAAAAGTTCCATTACCGTTTCCAAGTAGTATAGCAACATTGTCTAAAAGACGATTAGTAGTAGCTATATCACTTACCATCACGATTAAAGTCGTCTACTATAAACTCCCCCCCAAGGGCTGTTATCTCCAATACTGTATAGTAACCGCCGAGTGAAATGTTCTATCGCCTCTTCCTAAAAGTAAGGCTACTGAATTTCCATCTGAATTAGTATTAACTATGTCCATTTTGCCATCTCTATCAAGACCTGCCACTGCTAAAAACCATGGGTAAGTTCCAATGTTATAAAAAACAGCAGGCTTAAAAGTGCCATTACCATTTCCTGTTAATATGGAAACTGTATTTGTATTACGGTTGACATCGGCTATGTCTTGTTTTCCGTAATTATTAAAAATCGCCTACTGCTATTCCTGCTGCACCAACATTAACATTATAAGAAACAGCAGATTTAAAGGCACCATCCCCATAAGTACGAGAACAGAACCTGTGGTAGAATCAGTTCCTGCTGTATCTTGTGTTCCGTCATTATTAGGATCACCTACTACTTATTCCTTCAGAAGCTCCACCTGCATCATAATGAACTGCCGGCTTAAAAAAAGGGGTTACATCGCCATCACCAAGTAATATAGCAACCCTGTTAACACTACCGCTCACCATATCTGTCTTACCATCCCTATACTAAAATCACCCACTGCTACCTGCCAAGGATTCCCTTTACCAATGCCATAAAGAGTGGCTGCCTGAAATGTCCCATCCCCTTTTCCTAGTAGTATAGAAACTGAACTTGTATTGCAGCTGGGGCTTACCACGTCTAGCTTTCCGTCTCGATTGAAATCTGCTTCAGTAAGCGTATTAGGACTGCCACCCACTACATAATCTACTGCTGGTGCAAACATATTAGTCACAATCCAACCTCGCAATGAAGGTGTTTATTTGAAAAATAATTTCAAGAGGTCAACTAAAGAGCAATGCACCCGCCTTTTAGCGGTACCTACAAAATGGCAAGTGTACTGCCCATTTTAATCCGCGTCAATACTAATTTAAAGCATTTTCCCATCAGATGCCGATGACAATGGAGAGGTGTTGTCCTATCTAAAGTGACAAACTTGCAAACTAAAGTATTAGATAGCTCTTCTTTTACATTAGCTCTTTTTCTGAAGCTAAGTATATTAATTCTGCCATATCAGGCGGCAATGCACATTCAAAATACATTTCACTATTTGTAATCGGATGCAAAAATTTTAAAGACTTAGAATGTAAAGACTGCCTTGGAAAATTTTTAATTAGTTCCTTTATTTTTGAATTTATACCTTTCAGGGCATGATTATGCCCTGCGATATATTGCTTATCGCCCACTATGTGATTCTTCTTATAACTCATGTGCGCCCTTATTTGGTGCGTCCTGCCGGTTTCTAATTCGATATGCACTAGGCTTAAAGCATTATCTGCAAAGATATTTAAAGTGTTGTAGTGAGTAATAGCAAGCTTTCCTCCACTTTTCGTCACCATCATTTTTGTTTTATCAGAAGTACTGCGACCAATATTTGTTTCTATCTTGCCAGAAAGCGGATTTAATGCTCCAAAGACTAATGCAGTATAAGATCTTTTAACTTGTTTATTGGCGATTTGTGCAGCCAACTTGAAGTGTGCTTCGTTGCTCTTTGCAATAATCATTAAACCGCTGGTATCTTTATCAAGCCTATGAACAACTCCTGGATAAAAGCCCTTAACATTGGAGAGCTTATACTCAAAAAGCAAAATATCTACTAAAGTTCCAGCCTGGTTTCCGGCTCCGGGATGGACTACCAACCCTGGATTTTTATCTATAACTAATAAATCTTCGTCCTCAAAAATAATAGTAAATGGTAACCCCTTGCTCTTAATCTTAGTATTATCCTTTGGTTCTATATTTTGAATAAACTCGATCTGATCTCCGGCTCTTAAAGAATAATCGCAGGTATATATTTTTAATCCATTGACTGAGATTAGACCCATCTTTATCAATTGTTGAATTTTAACTCTTGAAATATCAGCCAGTTGAATAGATAAGAACTTATCTATTCTTATCCTTTCATTACTATGAAAAATCAGTTTAATATTATTCATCAACTATTTAAAAAAGAGCGCTAGCTTATTATAATGGTTTTTTGTTAAATGAAAATGTTATATATTAAGAAAACAAGTGATGTTTGTCATAAAAAATTAAAATATGAAGTGTCCCTTTTGCAACTTTATTGATACTCAAGTTAAGGATTCTAGGCCTTCTGAAGATGCTGACTCTATAAAAAGAAGGCGGTGTTGTCAGAATTGTGGGGCAAGATTTGTAACTATAGAGAGAAGGGAAATTCCTGAAATAAAAGTAGTCAAACGATCAGGAGCTAAAAAACCTTTCGATGCGCAGAAGGTATTGCAATCTCTTAGAATTGCTACTAGGAAAAGACCGGTTAGTAATGAACTGCTTGAAAAAATTGTTTCTCATATCTTGAAAAAAATTGAAAAATCTGGTGAAACAGAGATCTCTTCAACTTTTATAGGGCAACTAATCATGAATGAATTAGCCAAAATTGACCAGGTTGCATATGTTAGGTATGCCTCTGTATATCAGTACTTTAATGCGGTTGATGATTTTAGTGAATTTATACAACGCATAACCAAGCAAAATGAAAAAAAACAATAAATTTCAGTCTATTGCCCTTGCAGCCGGAGGTACGGGTGGTCATATTTTTCCTGCCCAAGCCGTAGCGGAGTTGTTAATTAATAACCACAAATTATTCTTAGTCACTGACCAGCGTGGTACGAAATTTCTAAAAGGAGCTCTTTTGAAAGCAGAAAAAGAGGTACTGCCAGTAAAAGGGTTCACTGGTTCAATAAATGATAAAGCTCATGCTCTCACGGGCTTGATTTTCAGTTTTTTAAAATTATTTTTTAAGTTTTTCTTTAAAAAACCCTCTATAGTGATTGGATTTGGTGGATATCCTTCAGTGCCTGCAATAATGGCTGCATTTTTTCATCAAATTCCAACCATAATCCATGAACAAAACGCTGTTATGGGTAAGGCAAATAAATTCTTGGCAAAGTTTGTTAATGTAATCGCGTTATCCTTCAAAAACACTCTCAATGTAGATGGTATTGCTAATTATAAGATAGTTTATACAGGCAACCCAGTGAGGCAGCAGATTTTTGCACTGTCAGATAGGCCTTATAAAAAATTAGATAAAAACATTTTTAAAATACTAGTAATAGGTGGTAGTCAGGGAGCGGCGATTTTCAGTCATACTATACCTCAAGCAATTAAATTGTTGGATCCTAAGATCCAGGAGAATTTATATGTCTATCAACAAGCTCAACAAGATTTATTGCAAAAAACTATAGATGAATATCACTCCACTAAAAGTAAAGTTGAGATGAAAAGCTTTTTTGAGGACATAGAAAATTTACTTTATAAATGCGATTTAGTAATTGCAAGGGCTGGTGCTGCCACAGTTACGGAAATTATTGCTTCAAGAAAGCCATCTATATTAATTCCTTTTGCAGCGGCTCAAAACAATCACCAACTTTTTAATGCCAAATTTTTGTCTGATCAACAGGCTTCTGTCTTAATAGAAGAGAAGGAACTAACTCCTGACTTATTGGCAAAAATAATTTCAGAACTTATCACCAATACAGAAGAATTTTCTAAATTACAAGCAGCGATGAAGAAAGTTAAATGTCAGAATTCCGTCCAAGTACTTGCAGATTTGATTCTTAAGCTGAAGGCATAATTATTTAGTTACGTAGTGGCGCTTTTAAAGCAATGAGGGTTCCTTAGTAGTGAATTAAGGGTGCAATAATAGAAGGCTGTATGTATAACTAAGAAAAAACTGGCGGATGGAGTGGGATTCGAACCCACGGTACGTTTGCACGTACGTCGGTTTTCAAGACCGGTGCCTTAAACCGCTCGGCCATCCATCCGCCGCTCGTTTTAACAGATAGCAAAATAATTTGCAAGAATTAATAATGCATATCTCGGCAATGCCTGGTAATTATAACGGCAATAAGATGATACGATATCTTCGTAGTAAAACGGGAGTAGAAATGACAATTAAGTGTAAATATTGCGGCTCTAGCGAGCAGGTGAAGAATGGCGTGGTATAGGGACATCAAGAGGTAAATAGGTGCAAGAATTGCAAAAAGAATTACCGAGAAGGTGATAAGCGGCAGAATACACTATGAATGATAGACTTAAAACCTAACCTTGAGGACTGTGGGATTAGGACGATAGAGAGACTGACTGGAATCCATAACAGCCAAATATCTTCATGGATCGAAGGACGGGGGGACGCTATGTGCAAGAAAAGTTAGATAAGAGCTGCAACAGCACAAAGTCACTTAAGGATATCGAGGTCCTGGAGATTGACGAGCTGTGCACATATAGAATGGAAGTGGGAGTACACCTTTATATGGATTGCTGCCGATAGAGGAGCGGGTGAAATTATTGATTTTGAAGTAGGTGACGGGAGCAAGGCAACCCACCTGAACCTGGCATTTAGGCTTTGAGGAACGTTATAAATGAGCATGTACAGATGATTACAGCGTTTACGAATACTATAAAATCTCCACGCACCATCACGAAACAAAGGCTGGGACATCATTGTGGTAGAATCAAAGAATTCTTTAAGAGGCATTATCTAGCTAGTTTTAATCGAAGAACGAAGCGCTATAGCAAATTCCTGAGGATGCTTTTGCGCTACTCTTACCCTCTTCTTCCATAGGCATTTGCTGGATTTGAAACTCCTATCTATAAATATTAGGCAATGCCGAAAAATTTAATGGTTATACAGCTTTTTTAAAACCATATTAGATAATTTCTTTAAAACTTACCTCGAACTTGGGGTTAACAAAAACACTGAGCAATCAAGGTATTGAGCTCATCACCACGGCTTAAGAAAAACATGAAAAACAAAACCCCACGCTTGCAGCTTTTAAACAACTGCTCCTTGCAGGGCGCGGACCGATTGAAACAGCCCATCGGGTAATCGAAAGAGATTTGCCAAATCCAGCACACACGGCACCGCTCGCCAAACAATTTCCTGGCAAACCTTCCCCCAGGGCTCCCGGCTTATGTCTTCAAACCCAATAAACCCTCTACCTCATGGAAAGATAGGCTCGCAGGCCTACTCCTCACGTCGAACTAGAGGTTAGAAAGCAAAGAATAATAACGACTATACCAACAACGGTATGTATATTATACATTAATTTTTGGCATACACATCTATAATACATATTAAATACAACTGTTGATTTAAAAAAAGCAAATTCTTTGGATTATGCAGTTGATTCTTAAACTAATTGAAGAGATTTCTTGTTCTGTAGTCCGTTTCTTGTTGAGGATTTACCGCTTAAGTGTTAAGGCGATATCGACGGATCTGTTTGCTTAATTTACTACACGATTCTTCAGTGGTATTAATACTGACAAAGAGAATAGTTCTATGGAAAGTTAGATTTATTCTATTCTTAATATTTTATGCAGCTGCATAGATAAAATTGCATTGTGTTTGCGGGCTACTTGCATTGCTAATATAGCGTTGGCTGCATTTAATTTTTCATCGAACTCATCCATTGGTTGAACATATACTTTAATATCAGCATTTAATTGGCCAATTGTCCCTATATCTTGGTAAAGGTTGTTCGAGGCTGAGATGAGAAATTTTATAGCTTTAACATGTCCTAATAAATCTTTTCGTATCTGCTGATAGCCATTTCCAGTGTTTTTGGGAGAACATATTACCTCAACTTCTTTAGGAATATTTCGGTATAGCAAACCATTAGTCTCTATTTGAATTTTAAATCCCTCGTTTACCAATTTTTCACATAATAGAGAGATCGGCTGCCTAAAAGGTTCTCCTCCAGTCAAAACCACTAATTTTTTTGTAAGTGTGAGAGAATGCCTTAACCCTTTTGATGATTTCTTCAACAGATATTTCCTGATATTCATCGAACTCGGTATCACAAAAAGTGCAGGCTAAGTTACAGCCAGCAAGCCTTATGAAAATAGCAGGAGCACCAACGTATAGGCCTTCACCTTGTAAAGTATCGAATATTGAATTTACCTTAAGACAAGACCCATCACCTTTTTCAGGTCTGAGTATGGTGTTATTTCCAAGCATATTTATAATCCAGTAGACCCGAATCCACCTGCACCCCGTGCAGTTTCATCTAAAGATTCTGTCAAGTTCCAATTAATTCTTTCGTATCTAGCAATGACCATTTGGGCGATTCTCATGCCTCTTGTAATTCGGAAAGCTTCCTCGCTTAGGTTGATTAAGGATACAAAGATTTCGCCTCTATAATCAGCATCAATGGTACCTGGAGCATTAGTAACCGTTATACCGCTTTTTATAGCGAGCCCAGATCGAGGCCTAATTTGCGCTTCAAAACCCTTAGGCAAAGCTATGGCTATTCCAGTTGGAATTAATTTCCTTTGTCTTGGTAATAATTCAACTGACTCATTTTCTGAAATCGCAGCCACCAGGTCCATACCAGCGCTATCAATTGTGGCATAAGACGGTAAAGGTAATTCTTTATAATGTTCAAGCTCTTTAATGGGGACTAAGACGCTGCTCATATCATCTATTTTGAATTCAACATCCTCTGTATATCAGAATTGTCAACATTGTCACCTTCTTTTTGCAAATCTTCAGAATGCTCTAGTTGTAGAGCGTCGCTTTGATATTTTTTTACTGGTCCACCACGCAGTTTAATTAATTGATCGATAATGTTTGCTTTGTCCCATTTTATGTGCTGATTTGTTCTCATAATTTCCATGAGATTTTTGTCTAAAATTATAGTGTAGGGTGCTCCGCTAATTTCTAAGGTTTTCATAACTTTTTTATTTTGATCAATAAATAACCCGAGATTAGCAATACCAGTATTTTTGTATACAGAGTGTAAAAATTCAGGCTGCTTAAAATCTATTGAGATTGGAATAATTTCAATATCTGCAACATTTTCATACAGTAATTTTGATTTTAAGGTATCTAATCTTTTTAATTCATTGATACACTCAACACACCAACTCGCCCAGGAATAAAGGATAACTATTTGACCTTCAAAATCTTTAATGTCATAGTTATTTTCTACTTCGTCTACAAAATTAATTTTGGGTATTTTTCTTACCGCCTTAGAAAAAACCAGTTCCTGCATGATTGCCTTTTGTTCAGTTTCACAAAAAGCAGCTTCGGCGCTTAAAAAAGCAGTTAATAAAAATATAAAAAAGCGTTTCATTCAGAAAATATACGATTAAAATACTCTGCTAATAAAGTATATAATAATTCCAGACTTCGTGCAATAATGGCCTAGGCAGCCATTTCTTTTTTCTTTTTAGGAATCTTTTGCATCTGTGATCTAACCAGCAGTAAGCCGGCTATTATGATTAAAGTATATCCAATATAAGAAAACTTACTATGCTGCTCGGCGAAGAAGAGCCAGCCTAAAAATGCGCTAAACATCAATTTGGTATATCTAAAAGGTATTACCACAGATAATTCTGATTTTAATGCATTAAAATACATGACGCCATGAATAAAATAACAGGCTGCAATAAAGCCTATTAGAAGTATATGATCTAATTTCAAATGAGTAGTTGATAAATCAATGAATTCTGGGATAAGTGGTAAATTAATATTCCAAAGAGTTACTTCACTCCATTTAATGAAGGCAGAAGGGATAGATAAAATTGAGGCGGTTAGCAATAAATAGAACATTTGAGTTTTGTTATGTTCGGTGCTGCTTAATAGTTTTACCGTTATAGTATTGCAAGCCCAAAAAGAGATTGCGAGCAAAATTAAAATATGTCCCTTATTATAACTCGTACTTTGTATTGTACCAAATCCTGAAATGGTTTCGAAATTTACCACAATAAGCGCCCCAATAAAGGCTAAAATTATTGCCGCTATTTTTGAAACAGAAATTTCTTCTGAAAAAAACATAATTCCAAAGATGGCAACAATTAAATATTGAAGATTTTCAAGAGCTGCAGCATCCGCCATATTAACAAAATACAGGCCATGATAAAAGCATAATGCGCCAGCAACACTAAACAAACTGCGCAGCATGTGCGACATTATTCTTTGAGTCTTAAGTCGTTTCAGTCCATCTTTCAAGACCCATGGCAATATTATAATAAGCAGGCTGAACTTATATAAAAAAACTATTATGCCAGCATGCAAATCTTGTCTTAGGGTTTTTACTGCGATATCTAGCCCTGCCAAGGCCAGAGTATTAACTAACATGAATAAAATGCCATAGAGAGAACGCTGCTGTTTCATAACAACGCTCCATACATTGGGGATTGAAGGGAATAGATTTCTGAAGAAACGGATACAGCAAAAGACTTCATAGCAAAGAAATTTTAGATAGCCTTATATCAATGATTGTGGTTTTAGTCAATTGTTTTGATTAAGTATTGATGGCATTGCCTAACATTTATAGATAGAAGTTTCAAATCCAGCAAATGCCTATGGAAGAAGAGGTTAAGAATAGTGCAAAGCATCCTCAGGAATTTGCTGTAGCGCTTCGTTCTTCGATTAAAACGAGCTAGATAATGCCTTTAAAGAATTCTTTGATTCTACCACAATGATGTCCCAGCCTTTGTTTCGTGATGGTGCGTGGAGATTTTATAGTATTCATAAACGCTGTGATCACCTGTACATGCTCAATTTTATAACGTTCTTCAAGCCTAAAATGCCAGGTTCAGATAGGTTGCCTTACTCCCGTCACCTACCCTTCAAAATCAATAATTTCACCCGCTCCTCTATCAACAGCAATCCATATAAAGGTGTTCCCCTACATTCTTTGGTCTTTTTTATATATGTGCACAGCTCGTCAATCTCTAGGACCTCGATATCCTTAAGTGACTTTTTGTGCTGGTTGCCAGCTCTTATCTAACTTTTCTTGCACATAGCGTCCCCCCCCCCGTCTTTCGATCCATGAAGATTTTTGGCTGTTATGGATTTCCCAGTCAGTCTCTCTATCGTCCTAATCCCACAGTCTTCAAGGTTAAGTTTTAAGTCTATCATTCATCGTGTATTTCTGCCGCTTATCACCTTCTCGGTAATTCTTTTTGCAATTCTTGCAATCTATACCTCTGCCGTCCATATACCACACCATTCTTCACCTGCTCGCTGGAGCCGCAATATATTTACACTTAATTGTAATTTCTGCCCCCCCCGTTTTACTACGAAGATATCACACCCTCTTATGCCGTCTATAATTACCAGGCATTGCCGTTTTATTGAGGCAGCTCTGAGGGATAGCAATAGTTCTTTTAAGATATAGCTCGTACTAATGATATTTTTTTCGCTGCTGTGGTTTCAAATTTTCAATTGCATAGCGTAAGCATTGTTCTTGGCATTTTAAGTACATTCTTCTCTAAGAATTCTATTAGAGCTCGTTCATTACGTTTCCCTGCTTCACGTAACATCCAACCAACTGCTTTATGAATTAGGTCATGTTTATCATTAATAAGTAGGTATGCAATATTAAATGTCCAGTCTAAGTCCTCTTTACGAATAAAATACCAAGTAGCAATGATAGCTATTCGGCGCTCCCATAAGTCTTCCGAGTTCCCCAGCTGAAGCAAAATGGATCGATCTTTATCCCATGAGAGTGCGCTCCCCATAATTAAATGAGCTGAACTATCCACAAGATTCCAATTATTCACGTATTGCAAATTTTTCAGATAAAATTGATATAGCTCTTCCTTCAGATTAACTTCTGCTTTTTTATACTGATGGACGAGTATTAGTAACGCCAACACAACCTCTCTTCGTTAATTTTTGAAGATAGAAGTGACTCCAAGTAAGGAGCTTAGGCTAATATTAGAGAAATTTTTAGCGATCTTGTGCGCAAATTTGGTACGGTCACTCCTATGAATTCACCGCCTTCAGCATAGTGACCGCTGCCAATTTTGAAAAATGCCTTAGCTCGGAAAGAGGGAGGCGTAGCATGGGAGGCTGTCACTGCTCTGATGTGGTCGATGTTTACCATAGTCTTAGGAATCTATTTTTTGTTTAGTATATTATAGAACTCGCATAATGGAAGCTAGCATCTAGGGACTTTCAATTTTTTATAAACTATATTTTCAAGGCCCTTATATTATTCCTATAGTTGGTGTTATTAAATATGAAGCTGCCCGCGACTAGGATGTTAGCGCCCGCCTCTTACTCTATACATTGTTTAGCTGTTGTCTCATTTAATGCCTCCGTCTACGGACAACAATATATCGCGGTTTGTGGTGTTGATTTTACTGCGAATATTAGCAATTTTTTTAGCTGCGAAGGTAAAAACTTCTGTCCAGCAAGGCCAGGGTGTACTGTCATTACTAATATTAAATCTATAGAATCATATAAATTATCCAGTATCGGGAGATACAGAAATACCGGCAGCAACTCCATAACTCTTAATTTCTTGAAGGGATTGCCTTAGGATTTTGTGTTGCTTCTAAGTGGATGGTTAGAATTGAACCGCCAGCTGTTATGAACTCTTTTTACACATAGCGTTATGGCCTTTCTATCATGAGGTGCGCATCCAAAGGAATTTGGGAGTGCTTGGCAATATCTGCAATAACTTTAGGGCCTAAGGTGATATTGGGTACGAACATATGCCATCCATAACATCAACGTGTATGTAATCAGCGCCCGCCTTTTTGAGTTTCATTATTTCTTCTTTGAGGATAGAAAAATTAGCGGATAATATTGATGCAGAAATTTTTGGCATGATATTTGCTGTTAATTATTAGAATATTAAAAAGTTTACTATGACACAAAACATTCCAAAAATTTTTTTACCTGTCAATAAGGATAATTCCCAGGGGCAGACTGCTCCGACTATCAAGCAGCTATTTATAGGGGCAAACCTAAATTTTTTAGATTTGTTAGTAAATTTAGGTGGTAAAAACTTTGTGATCGGGAACTTAAAAGAGTATATAGAGCCTAATAATGAGTTTGTTGCGGAAGTTGCACCGGCTGATAACGAGAATCAATTTTTTGATGTGAATTTTAGTACCTTTGAGCTGGTTAATATCAAAGCAGAAGTGAAACAAGAATTACTAAATGAATCTTCTAAAGTCTTCACAATTAAAGAGCAATTATGGCCTAAGCCTCAGTTATCTTATGAAGATAAAAAACAGGTAGTAAAGCAAGTTGCTGAGTTGCCGATTCAAGATGTAAATGATGAAAGTATTATACAAAATGTGCTTAAGCAGCCTACCAACTCTACAGCCCTACCGTTTGAAATGCAACTTAATGACGGTGCTATAGGAAAGGTAGATGAAGGAACAAATCAGCAAAGTTCTCAAACAAAAACAGTGGAAGAAGAGTTAATTTACCAATTTTTAAATCCTATCGAGATAAGAATTGATCCAGCTGAAATTTGCTATAAATATGAAACAGTTGAACAAAATAATCTTGAGGATATTAATAATCAAATATTAACCCACATATCAGCTACTAAGAATGGTAGGTCTGACAAAATTGTTGTCCAACTGGAGCCTGCTCATCTTGGTTCTGTCGAAATAGTATTTGTTCCGGATCAAGAAAATCGTGAAAAGCATAGCATCCAAATTAATGTTGGAAGGGAATCCACCTATTTTATGTTAAAACAAAATAGTGAAAGACTAGTGTCAATGCTTGCGGGTATTGGTATAAACCAAGCTAATATTAATTTTGCCATGCAAAGCTTTGAAAGAAAGACAGGAACTAGTAGAAATAGCTCCGGTACTTTGTTGCAGACTACAACAAATGAATGCTTAGGAAATGGCCTTGATAAAAAAATAAAAACTGCTAGCATTTTGGTTAATGGCATAGTTAGTGGTGTGAATTTATTAATTTAAATAAAATCATTTTTGAGGTACTGCCTTGTGGAAATGGATATAAAATCTAAAGTTCAGAACGAAAAACCTAAAATAGCTTCAGCATCGTCCAAGAAGCGTTCTGTACAGGAACTGAAAAGTGATATGATGAGGTTACTTATAGCTTCGTTTAGGAATGTTAACCCACTGCAACAAACCGACCCAACGACTTCAATGAATATGGTGAGTACTATTATCGCGCTTGAACAAGGGGAAGCTCAAGTTATGACAATGGAGCGGTTAGAAAAAGTCATGCAATCTGCTGATAATATTGGTAATTATTCGCACTTATTTGGTAAGGGTGTACTAATAGGAGGCGATAAGGTAGTCATGCAGGGTGGTAAGGCTTTATTAAATTTTGAGATTAAAGAGGAAGCTAAAAACCCGGTATTAGAAATAATTGATGCCGTCGGGGACGTTGTATTTACTGAATCAATTAGAAATTCGGACACAAAATTTACTTGGAGCGGAATACCAGGTAAGAGTGAAGATTTTTATAAGGGGCTAAAATTTAGAATTATAGATGAGTTCGATGTTGAAAAAAAAGATGTAGCAAATATGAAGGCCTACTATACCTATGTTGATGAAATTATTCAAGAAGGCGAGGATTCAAAAAGAATAAGATATTTGCTGACTAAATGCGGAAGAAAGGTTGAAATGGACAAGGTGCAGGCTTTGAGATATGATCAAAGTACCCAATCTGCAATCCTAAATACGCTACTTGAGGCCGATGTTAATAAGCTTCTGCAAGGCAATTTAAATAATTTACCGAATTCTACAGCTGGAGCTGGTTAATCTAGAGCTGGTAATTTTGATACAGCAAAGGCGAATAGGCCGGCGCAGTCAAAAAGGTTACACGAAAATTAAAGCTAAGTGTGAGCGAATTATAAACGCTTTAACCATAGACCGAAATGCCTTACTTTTTCTCAGTTTGACTTGACGTAACATTCCCTTTAAAAGCTTAATATTACTTGCTCTTCTGTTAGGCTTTGCTAGTTTGGCGACATTATTTAGAAAAGGAAAAAGCCACGAGAAGAATTCGTGGCTTTTCACATATTTAGCAAATGCTCATTAGAAAGCAAACCTAACGCCTGCGCTTACGTTATGAGCAAGATTTTTTTGCTTTAAATTTAGCAGCATGCTCGTTGTTTGTAGATACTTCAGCTGGCAATTTTGTTTCAGCTTTAGGTAAGGTTTGAACAGCATAAGCTAATTCTAAGCTGACTTGGTTGCTAATTTTGTAAGCAACGCCAAGGGTTCCGCCGAAAACAAAAGCTTTCTTGGTTGCTTTGCTGCCTGCTTTTAATGCAACGTCATCTATACTTCCGATAGTACCGATCACTGTAGTAGCAGCTTTAGCTTGGATACCTTCTACTGCATAAGTTCTAGCACCGTAACCTAAGCCAACGCCGATGAATGGAGTGAAAGCAGAAGTGTTTAAGAAGTCATAGTAAAAGCTAGCTAAAACATTCCAAGATTGAGAAAGTTTTAATTTTGGAGCTGCATTAACTTTATTAGTTTCTACACGTTCTTTGTTATAGGTGTTTTTTTGATCAAAGTTGTATTGGAAAGATAAAGCTGTTCTGAATTCGTCAGAAACTACATAACCAAAAGCCGCATTAACAAATGGACCTCTTGGAGCTCCTTCTAAGTCAACGCTTGGTTCAATAGCTGCATCAGGTGTTGACTTAGTTGAGTATTTAAATAAGTCAGCTTTAACTTTACCAGGAATCATTTGATAGCCGCCATTTAAACCGACATACACACCGCCAGGAGCAGCCAATGCAGAAGATGCAGAAATTGCAGCAGCTGCAAAAGCAATTAAAGAAGTTTTTTTCATAATTATCCTATTTTTTGTTTATTATTGTTGTTTATTAATCAATAAATTGCGACCTAATGAGCGCGGGATCCCAAGAGTACAATTTATAGCTAAAACAACTATAATATTTCTGTCAACGTGGTCAAATTGATAATACTATAAATCTGTAAAAAAGACCTAATAGTTGCTTTTTTGCAACGGGCTTAAACGACACCGAGTTTCAACTTATGCGATTGAATTTTAGTCTGTTTTTGCTAGAAAATTGTGACAATTAAGATATTCCCATTCTTGATAAGTTCTTATTGGTAAAAAGTTTGTAAAAGCCTAAAATCAACAACAAACCTGGTAATAGCCACAGCCAAGTAGTTTTTAGTGAAAAAAATGGATTTAATAATATTTCTTCTCCGTAGGCGCTCACGACGTCATTAATAATTTGTTCTTCATCTCGGCCTTGTTCTAATTCGCTTCTAATAAATTCTCTCATAGCTATTGCAAAATTAGAGTTTGAATCATATACAGATTCTCCATTACAAACTAAGCACTTAAGGCTTTTTGTAATTTTGTGCATTGTCTTATCGCGCTCTACAACTTTATCATTCGCTATAGCACCCATTGTTATATACAAGCTAGTTATTAAACTTAAAATTAATAGCTTTAGCAAGCTTTTCATATGACCCCTTTATATCTTCGCTTTCATTATATTTTTGAGAAATGAATGAGCAAATTTTATCATAATATTGAATTGCTTCGTCTACTTCTTTATCAGTACCTTTCTTATAAGCACCTATTCTCACCATATCAGCCATATCGTTATAAGTAGCAATAAGTTTTTTAGCTTTCTGTATTAACTCATTTTCCTTATCGTTATTACATCGAGGCATTGTTCTCGATATGCTTTTGGCGACATCAATAGCTGGAAATATTCCTCTACCAGCTATATCTCTGTCTAGCACGATATGACCATCTAAAATTCCCCTAACTGCATCAGCAATTGGTTCATTAGTATCATCTCCTTCCACTAAAACACTGAAAAAAGCAGTAATAGAAGCCTGGTCGTGAGTTCCAGGGCCTGCTCTTTCTAATAGAGAAGGTAGCCCACTAAAAACACTTGGTGGATAGCCTTTCGTTGTTGGAGGCTCGCCAACGGCTAATCCTATTTCTCTTTGGGCCATAGCAAACCTGGTTATATTATCAAGCATACATAACACTTCCAAGTTAGAATCTCTAAAGTATTCGCTGAGTGTTAAAGTAAGGTAAGCAGCTCGTCTGCGCTTTAAGGCTGATTCATCAGAAGTTGCAACAACAACTACTGCTTTTCTCAATCCCTCTTCACCAAGATAGTCTTCTATAAACTCCTGGACCTCTCTTCCTCTTTCGCCTATTAGACCTATTATTTTGATATCTGCAGAAGCAAATTTCGTCATCATTGCCATCATCATAGACTTGCCAACTCCTGAGCCGGAGAAGATACCCATTCTTTGGCCCTTGCAGCAGGATAAGAAGGTGTTTATTGCTCTAATACCAACATTTAGCTTTTCACCAACCCTCTTGCGTGCCTGAGGAGCGGGTGGAGTGGAGTGCAGAGAATATGCTTTGTTGCCAAGGGGCAGAGGGCCTTTTCCATCAATTGGCTCTCCAAACGCATTGAGTACTCGGCCTACCCATTGTTTAGTCGGATAAATTAATTGATCATTAGCTATTACTCTAATAACCGCTCCAACACCTATTCCATTGATATTATCGAAGGGCATTAAGAGAGTAGTATTCTCTTCAAAACCTATTACTTCGGCTAAAATATGATGATCATCACGTGCTTCAATTTGGCAACGTGAGCCAATATAGGCCATTTTTTCTATTCCTTTAGCTTCTACTAATAGACCCTTAACAGCCGTGACAACACCGCTCACCATGAAGTCTGGTATAGCCCGTACCTCTCCAATCAAATTTTGCAGTTTCCTCTGCATTATTGTTCAAAATAGTAATTTGTAGCTTCCCACAAATGTAAGGATAAATCAGAAACATTGTCAATTTATAATTCGAATAATATTTGGAGGGATTATGAAGAATGGTGCTGTAGTCTCTAGTACGTACATATAACTCTAGAAGAGTTGAAAAGCCTCCAACAAGATATAAGAGATGCTCTGTTTGAGAGGCTCTTTTGCTTTTTTTATGGCTTGCCTTGTGTAAAGCGAAGCTTGCAAAAAAGGTGGAGACGGGCCATGTCTTGTCATTGCAAGCTTGCCTCAGCTATGGTTATCAACTTTTCAGGCTAAAGAAGTATATAACCTATGTTATAGATGTATTTTTCTAGATAGATCAGAATCTTATCACGCAAACGACGAGGTAATGTTAAGATATTATCAATAGTTGTTAACATAAATTAATAGTAGTTGTACTCATTATTGGGTGCGCTTAAATGGCGCTACCTATGATTTCTTATCAATAAATAGCCCAAAATTTTTAAAGACTAGGTGGTCCTTGGCTAATAGGGGAGTTATGCTTTAGGTTAATCTCTTGAAGTTAAGTTATGTATACGGAACATATTTAAATTGCTTGAAAAGCAAAAATATCGTAGAAAAATAAGGCACTTTTAATTGAGGAAAACCTATGGAGCTAAATCAAATTCGAACATCTTTTCTGGATTTTTTTAAGGGCTTAAATCACCGCATCGTACCTTCTAGCTCACTAATTTCTCACAATGATCCTTCATTGCTTTTTACTAATGCCGGAATGGTACAATTTAAAAATTATTTTACCGGTACAGAGGTACCAACGTTCACTAGAGCTGCAACTAGCCAAAAATGTATAAGAGCAGGAGGGAAACATAATGATTTAGAGAATATTGGCTACACCGCAAGACACCATACTTTTTTTGAGATGCTAGGTAATTTCAGCTTCTTAGGGGATTATTTTAAAGAATTTGCCATCGAAGCGGCTTGGAAATACCTTACGGAAGTACTATCTATAGATAGAAATAGGCTTTATATCACAGTGTATCATGAAGATGATGAAGCGTATAATATATGGCAAAAGTTAACAGGTTTTAGTTCTAGTAAAATTATTAGAATTGCGACCAATGATAATTTCTGGGCTATGGGCGACGTTGGACCATGCGGTCCTTGTTCTGAAATACTTTTTGATCATGGCGATAAATATCAAGGAGGTTTGCCGGGTACTCCTGACGAGGGTGGTGATAGGTATATAGAAATCTGGAATCTAGTTTTCATGCAATACGAGCAATTGAGTTACGGTAAAAGGGTTGCTTTGCCAAAGCCTGCTGTAGATACTGGTATGGGGATTGAGAGGATTACTGCTGTGATGCAAGGAGTGAACGATAATTATGATATGGATTTATTCTTAAAACTTCGTAGAGCCTCTAGCGAACTTTCTAAAAATGAAGGCCAAATTGCATCCCACAAGGTGATTGCAGATCATTTGAGATCTAGTTGCTTTTTAATCGCGGATGGAGTGGTGCCTAGTAACGAAGGTAGAGGATATGTGTTAAGGAGAATAATGCGCAGAGCCATGCGCCACATTCACATGCTTGGCGGCAAAGATTTAATGCTGCATAAATTGGTACCTATTTTGGTTACTGAGATGTCAGAAGCTTATCCGGAACTTAAGAGGGCCGAAAGTGTTATAAAATCTGTTTTAGAATCCGAAGAAGAACGGTTTGGTGAAACCTTAGATAGAGGACTAAAAATTTTAGCTTCGGCGTCGGAACATCTAAAGGCGGGAGACCAACTTAGTGGAGAAGTTGCTTTTAATCTATATGATACTTATGGGTTCCCACTTGATTTAACTAAGGATATATTACGTGGAAGAAATATATCAGTCAACGAGATCAGTTTTGAAGAAGCAATGGAAGACCAGAAAAAAAGAGCAAAAGCTGCTTGGGCAGGTTCTGGAGAACAGGCGGAAGAAAAGATTTGGCATCAAATATACCATGATCATGGTGCAACTCAGTTTTTAGGATATGAAACGCATGAATCAAAGGCTAAAGTTTTAGCAATTATTGTAGGTAATACTAAAGTAGAAGAGGTTGAGCAGGGTAGGGCAATAGTGGTGACTGATAAAACGCCTTTTTATGCCGAATCTGGAGGGCAGGTTGGAGATATTGGGTTGGCTAGCAAAAATACAGTGCTTGATGTAAAGAAATACTCACAAGGAATTTTTGGCCATCATATCGAAGTAGTTTCTAAAATTAGAGTTGAAGAGGAGATATTCTTATCCGTTGACAATAATAATAGAAGCAAGATAAGGGCAAATCATTCGGCAACTCATCTATTGAACAAAGTTTTGCGGGATATTTTTGGTGAACATATTACTCAAAAAGGCTCCATAGTAAATGCTGAAAAGTTACGTTTCGACTTTTCTCATAATAAACAACTATCTAGCGAAGAGCTTGCTCTAGTTGAAGAGAAGGTAAATCAAATGATTGTTGAAAATAAGCCAGCAATCGTCGATCTTTCGACTCCTAAAGAGGCTATTGAGAAAGGAGCAATGGCATTATTTGGTGAGAAGTATGGCGATGAAGTGAGAGTAGTGAGTTTAGGCAGCTCTGTTGAGCTTTGTGGCGGTACGCATGTCAGTAGGACCGGCGATATCGGATATTTCAAAATCGTGAGCGAGGAATCAGTTGCAGCTGGAATTAGGAGGATAGAAGCTATGACTGGTATGGCTGCTGTTGTATTTTCAAATACTAAGCAACAAGTGCTAAAGTCTCTTGCAACTAGCTTAAAGTGTGCGGAAGTTGAGGTTATAAATAAAGTATATTCTCTTCAGGCAGAAATAAAATCTTTAGGGAAAGATTCATCACATTATAAAGGTGAATATCTTGCTTCTGACGTAATCATTAAGAGTGCCGATGGTTATAATTTTATCTATAAAATATTTTCCCATATTGATAATAATAGCCTGAAGGCTGTATTAGATATCATTAAAAAGAAAAATCCTCATAGTTTAATTTGTTTAGTTAACGAACTGAACGATCAGGCTACAATTATTATATCGGTATTAGGTAACGCCATTGAAAAACTTAAGGCTAATGATATTGCTAAATTTTTTACTGAAAAAGCAGGGGGACGAGGAGGTGGTAATGTGAATTTAGCTCAACTTGGTGGATGTGATCCTCACAAAATTAAAGAAGCTTTAAAAGCATTAGAAGAAACAAGTCATGTTAAGTAGCCTAGAAAGTGATTTAAAGCGTATTGAATTTTTACGGTCTGAGCTGAAAAGACACAACTATCTTTATTATCGATTGAATAAGCCGAAAATATCGGACGCTGAGTATGATTTCTTAAGCAAGGAATTAGAGAGACTGGAAAAATTACATGGTATTGAAGAGGTGGATAGCCCTACTCAAACAGTAGGAGGAGCTTTGGATGTTAAATTTAAGAAGGTGGCTCACTTGCGTCCAATGTTATCTTTAGGAAACGCGTTTTCTTTCAGTGATATCGCTGATTTTTATGAGAGAATAACTAAAGTTTATCCCGAGGTCGAGTTCATATGTGAGCCTAAGATAGATGGATTATCGTTCTCTGCGCTATATCAGAAGGGCAAGCTCAAATACGCCCTAACCCGAGGGACTGGGGAGTATGGAGAGGATATAACGGAAAATTTTAAACAAATCACAGCTGTGCCCCAAACTATCGATTACTATGAAGAATTAGAAATAAGAGGTGAAGTGTATATAAGGAAAGATGACTTTATGGCTCTCAATAACGAGCGGAGTTTAAAGGGAGAAGAAGAGTTTGCTAATCCAAGGAACGCTGCAGCTGGATCCTTAAGGCAATTAGACAGCAATATAACAAAAGAAAGAAAACTCAGGTATTTCGTCTGGGGAGGATTTTTTGAGCATTGCGTTTCCCAGAGCAACTTTCTAGTAAAAGCGAAAGAGTTAGGATTTTGCGTTAACGAAGATATTATTCTTTGTAAAACTTTAGAAGAGGTCAATAGCTATTATCTGAAGATGTCTGAAAAAAGAGCTGCATTGCCTTACGATATCGATGGCTTGGTATACAAGGTTAACAATGTTAAAATGCAACAAGCGCTCGGACGAACAAGTAAAGCTCCAAGGTGGGCTATTGCCCATAAATTCCCGGCTGAAGGTGCTATAACACAAATAGAAGACATTATTGTACAAGTTGGCAGAACAGGGAAATTAACTCCAGTTGCATTGTTAAAGCCTGTGAATGTTGGGGGGGTTTTAGTTTCAAGAGCCACCTTACATAATGAAGATGAGATAAAGCGTAAAGACTTCAGAATAGGAGATGTTGTTAGTATTAAAAGAGCTGGTGATGTTATACCTCAGGTTATTGAAGTAGATATTAGTAAACGAAATGGCAATGAAAGAATTTTCGAATTTCCTAAAAACTGTCCGGTTTGTGAGTCTAGCGTTGAACAAATTGAAGGAGAGGCGGCTATTAGATGTACAGGAGGTAGAAATTGTCCTGCACAATTACTTGAATATCTTTGTTATTTTGTGCGGAAGGATGCATTTGATATTATTGGTTTAGGAGAGAAGCAACTAGAGGAATTTTTAGAAGATGGCTTAATCCAAGAGCCGGCTGACATATTTAAAATTCCGGAAGTAGGAGCTGACATTCTAGATAACTTAGAAAAGAAGACCGGTTGGGGAAAGAAGTCTATTGCTAATTTATTAGATGCAATTGAAAAGTCAAAGAGAATAAGACTAGATAAATTTATTTATTCCCTTGGAATCAGGCACATTGGACAGGTTAATGCGGAAATAATTGCTAAACATTTTAGAACATTTGAGAATTTCTATGGAGACTTAAAAGATAATAAATTTGATGCCTTAGAAAGGATTAATGGCATTGGTCCAACCATGATAGAGTCTATTGAAAGTTTTTTTGCCGATGTAAAAAATATAAAATTTATAGAAGAACTGTTGCAGTATATTACTATAGAGTACATGGAAGAGAATGATAATATATATTCTCCTTTATATAATAAAAAGATTATTTTTACTGGATCTTTAGAATCTATGGCTCGTGACCGAGCAGAGCAGATTTCAAAAGAGTTGGGAGCTAAAATAGTATCTAGTGTTTCTAAAAAAACAGATTTTGTGATTGCAGGCAGTGAAGCTGGTTCTAAACTTAACAAAGCAAAAGACTTAGGGGTTCAAGTGTTGGCGGAACAAGAATGGTTGGATATGATTAATTTGTTGAGAACTACCTAAGACACTTTTGAAAAAATTTATTAAATCGAGTTACAATGTATTGTCAATAATTGTAATGTGTGTTACTCCTGGGGGTCTAGTTCTGCGGGCTAATTTTGTTAAATGATTCGACAAAAAAGTATTATTAAAAAGTATGCAAAAACTCTATATGAGATAGCAAAAGAACAAAGCTCTATAGAGGGTGTTAAAAAGGATCTAAATGCTATTTCAGAGAAATTAAGCAATAACAAACATTATGAAAAGCTAATGTTCTCTCAATTTTCTCCATATAAGATGAAAAAAATGTTTATCAATACTGCGTTAGATGGACTTAATATTAGGGATGTTACTAGAAACTTTATAGAAGTTTTGCTGGTTAATAATAGAATTAGTATGCTATATGATATGATTAAATTCTTTAATGAGATCATTCTTTTTGAGTCTGGCATTATAAGGGCGAGTCTGACGATTTGTTCTCGTCAAGAAGATATGGGTCAATTCATTAAGGAGCAGTTAAAGAGTGCATCGGGCAAGGAAATACTACTAGAGTCTGAAGAAAATAAAGAGATATTAGGTGGTTTTATTATCAGAGTCGGTAATAAAGTGCTGGACTACTCATTAAGAAATAGGCTAAATAAGCTAAAAAAGTACTTGAATGAGGGTAAGGAATGAAGGCTTCAGAGATATCTAATGTATTAAAACAAAAAATCTCAGGTTTTCAGGAGGTTGCATCTCTTGATGAAATAGGGCAAGTTGTTAAAGTGTCGGATGGAGTTGCTATAGTGTTCGGCCTTGACGCTGCGCAGGCTGGTGAGGTTGTTGAATTTAGTAGTGGCGTAAAGGGCCTGGTGCTGAATTTGGAAGCAGAGAGCGTTGGAGTAGTTATATTTGGTAGCGACCGAGACGTTGTTGAGGGAGAAGCAGTTAAAAGGATCGGAGAAATTCTTGAAGTCCCAACTGGCAAAGGCCTACTGGGTCGGGTCGTAGATGGATTAGGTAACCCTATAGACGGTAAGGGACCCTTAGAAAGTGTTGAATATAGGCGAGTAGAAGTAAAGGCACCTGGGATCATAGCTAGACAGTCGGTTAGCGAGCCTATGCAGACTGGTATTAAAGTAATAGATGCGCTTATCCCAATAGGTAGAGGGCAGCGGGAATTAATCATAGGAGATAGGCAAACAGGTAAGACAGCTATAGCAATTGATACTATATTAAACCAAAAAGAGGCTCATATATCAGGCGATGATAAAGATAAGATACACTGCATATATGTCGCAATTGGTCAGAAAACCTCCTCTGTTGCCAAAATAATTAAAAAACTTGAGGAAGAAGGAGCGATGAGCTATACGACGGTTGTTTTAGCATCAGCTTCAGAACCAGCTCCAATGCAGTTTATTGCTCCCTATACAGGTTGCAGTATTGGCGAGTTTTTCCGTGATAACGCAATGCATGCCTTAATCATATATGATGACTTAAGTAAGCATGCTGTAGCCTATAGGCAGATGTCGTTATTATTACGTAGACCTCCGGGACGTGAAGCTTATCCTGGGGATGTTTTTTACGTGCATTCCAGGCTTCTAGAAAGAGCTGCTAAAATGTCAGATAAAGATGGCGGTGGTTCTTTAACTGCCTTACCCATTATTGAAACGCAAGGAGGGGACGTCTCAGCATATATTCCAACAAATGTGATTTCAATTACTGATGGACAAATTTTCTTAGAAACAGAACTCTTTTATAAAGGTGTTAGACCTGCAGTTAGCGTTGGGTTATCAGTTAGCCGGGTTGGATCGGCAGCACAAATTAAAGCTATGAAACAAGTTGCAGGTAGTATTAAATTAGAGCTTGCACAATATAGAGAAATGGAAGCTTTTTTCTCAATTTTCTGCGGATTTAGATTTAGCAACGCAAAAATTATTGGCTCGGGGCGAAAGATTAACGGAGCTCTTAAAACAAGCTCGATATAGCCCCAGTGCCGTTGAGGAGCAGATTTTAGGCCTTTTTGCGGGTATTAATGGGTATTTGGACGCTTTAGCAACAAAAGACGTTAAGAGATTTGAAGAAACATTACGCGAGTATACCAAATTTAATAATTCTGTATTGCTTGAGCGAATAAAAACGGAACAGGAGATTAGTGATGATATTGCAAAGGAGTTGCATAAAGTTTTATCTGATTTTGCCAAGTCTTTTGTGTGATATTTGGGAAACGCTATGTCTTCATTAAAATTTTTAAAGGGACGGATAAAGAGTGTAAAATCCACGCAGAAAATTACTAGAGCAATGCAACTTATCTCTGCCGCAAGACTAAATAAGGCGAGGGAGGCTTTGGAGTTATCTATTCCATACACAACTGCAATGCAGGAAATGATCATATCTGTTGCTGGGAGTGCCGAATTAAATATACCGATGTTTAAAAAATTTTCTGAAAGGCAGAAACATTTGATTGTTGTAGTCACCTCTGATAGAGGACTGTGTAGCTCCTTTAATGCTGCTGTAATCAAAAAAGCAAAAGAGTATTGTACTACACTACAAACTTTAGGTGAAAGTTTTTATATAAGGTGCATTGGAAAGCGCGGTGATGAGAGCTTAAGTAATCATTTTGGGACGGAATTAGTCACAAAAGTGTCGAGCACAAAGCAAATAGACACTAAATTAGCAAGCTCAATAGTAGAAAATATTATTAAGGATTTAAGCTTAGATAAGTTTAATACTGCAAATATCATATTTAATAATTTTGTATCAGCAATGCAGTATGAAACAGTTAATAAACAGATTATTCCTTGTGAGGTTGGAATAACCAATCAAGGTGCAAATTTTGAGTTTGAGCCGGTTTTACCAGAAATGATTGAGGAACTAACAGAAAAATATTTAATAGCTGTTATTTATAATGTACTACTTGAAAATGCGGCCAGCGAACACAGTGCGCGAATGACTGCTATGGATAATGCGACAAGAAATGCTAAAGAAATGCTACATAATTTAAGCAATAAATATAGTAGGACAAGACAGGCTTTAATTACAAAAGAGCTTATTGAAATCATTTCAGGAGCACAAGCAATATAAGTTGTTAATAAAAAAGGATATTTAAAAATGGCTAATAAAGGTATAATAACCCAAGTAATAGGTGCGGTGGTAGACGTTAGGTTTGAAAGAGGCTTGCCGCCTATATTAAATGCGATAAGCTGCACTCACCTAGGTAGAGAGTTAGTTTTTGAAGTTGCCCAGCATATTGGTGAAGGTGAAGTGCGAGCAATTGCCATGGATAGTACTGAGGGGCTAAAGCGGGGCATGGAAGTTTTTGATAAGGGAGAGCCTATCTCTGTTCCGGTTGGAAGGGAAACTCTAGGCAGAATTATGAATGTAACTGGTGAGCCGATTGATGAGAGAGGGCCAATTGGTGCTAAATCTACACTTCCAATACATAGAAAAGCTCCTAAACTCATTGATCAAGCCACAGCTTCAGAAATATTAGTTACAGGGATCAAAGTCATAGATTTATTGGCACCATATGCTAAAGGAGGGAAGATCGGGCTTTTTGGAGGTGCAGGGGTCGGAAAGACAGTATTAATTATGGAATTGATCAATAACGTAGCTAAAGCTCATGGCGGTTTTTCAGTGTTCGCAGGAGTTGGAGAGCGGACAAGAGAGGGGAACGATCTTTATCATGAAATGATGGATTCTAAAATTATAGATGTGGATGATTCAACTAGATCTAAGGTTGCCTTGATTTATGGACAGATGAACGAGCCTCCTGGAGCACGTGCAAGAGTTGCTTTGACGGGATTGACTGTTGCAGAGTTTTTTAGAGATGAAGAAGGACAAGATGTATTGTTTTTCGTGGATAATATATTTAGGTTTACCCAAGCAGGCTCAGAGGTTTCAGCGCTTCTCGGACGCATTCCCTCAGCGGTCGGTTATCAGCCAACACTTGCTACGGAAATGGGCGCTTTACAAGAGAGAATCACTTCAACCAAGAAAGGTTCGATTACCTCGGTTCAAGCTATATATGTGCCTGCCGATGACTTAACAGATCCAGCCCCTGCAACATCATTTGCTCACCTTGATGCTACAACTGTTCTTAGTAGACAGATAGCAGAGCAAGGTATATATCCAGCTGTTGATCCACTGGATAGTACTTCACAAATGTTATCGCCTGCGATAGTTGGAGAACGCCATTATGGAGTTGCAGGGGAAGTGCAGAGGATTTTACAAACCTATAAATCTTTGCAAGACATTATTGCGATTCTTGGTATGGATGAACTTCCTGATGCGGACAAGTTGATTGTAAACCGAGCCAGAAAGATCCAAAGGTTTTTATCACAACCATTCCATGCTGCAGAAGTATTTACTGGAGCACCTGGTAAATCTGTGGCCCTTGAAGACACGATTGAAGGTTTTGAAGATTTAGTTAGTGGCAAGTATGATCACTTGCCAGAATCAGCTTTCTATATGGTTGGCTCGATAGGAGAGGCAGTAGAAAAGGCTAAAAAATTACAAGTATAGTAGGTAGATAGTGTCAAAAATAAACTGTAAGTTGTTAGCACTTGATTCCAAGATTCTAGACGAGGATTTAGATATGATAGTAATTCCAGGAAAGGAAGGAGAATTAGGAATTTTAAATGGACATATACCTATGGTTGTTACATTAAAGAAGGGGCAAATCAAGGCTTATTTAGAGAACACCATAACGATTTATGATATTGAATGGGGTTTTGCTCGTATTACCAAAGATAGATGCAATATACTTTTATCTTAGGTTTGATAAAGAGATATTGGTATACAGCGTACAAGCAGGGGAGACTATAAAATATTTTGATAGTGGAGTATAGCTTCTGTTGCAGTAGTATGGATGATAAGCCTGTGAGGACTTTTGTTTGTCGCGGTTCGAGGGTAAATGCGTTGCCCGCCAATTATTTATGCTGCCTTTTTCGATGAATAAGAGTTACTCTGCTGTGTTTACGCAACTTTCTCCTACCTCGCTATTGCTGTAAAAAAATCTTGACCACTGTTTTGAGGTGTATATACAATACGCTACGGTGTTGTTTTTGTTGTTATAGATAGAGGTAGGTATGCGTGACAGCACCAAAGAAGAAAATTTTAGTGAGACTCAGCTTCAGGAGATATTCAAGGAATGGAGAAAATTAGAAGATCCAGCAGCACTTTTGGCAATCAAATTAGTGAAGCAGTATCATTAGTTGCGAAGGAGCCCATTTTTGCGTATTTATTAGAAAGAATTGCAGGAAATGACGAGTATTATAGCGTAGCATTAAGGCTTTGCGAAGAACACGGTTTTTTAATACGCTTTAAAGAGCCGTCTACCTATCGAATATTTGAATTAGCTGTAGGAGTGGATACTTCGTCCGCTTCTAATAAAGCGGAATTGCAAATGTTGTGGATGAAAGTTTTGACTCAGTTATGTAATGAATCCGGCTTTGTAACTCCACTCCACGATAATGCTTTGGCGCATACTAGCAAAATTATCAGCGATTTAAAAATTCTTGAAGATTTAAAAAAAGAACAACGGCTTGAAGTTGCTAGCTAGCGTGGCAGGGGATCATTGCGCCTGGCGGAACCTAGTATGATAAAGCTAAAATTTTCTATCACTTATCTTTAGATATTAGCCGTGAGATCCTTGGAGAAAACAGCAAGGAGGTAGCACAGGTGTGTGACCGCATAGGTTTAGTGTATAAAAATTTACAAAATCATGAAGACGCGATTGCTGTATGCAAAGCTTGCTATATATAAGGAACTGTATGGGGAAACTAATGCTGAGGTGGCACAAGTTTATCGAGAAATAGCGTTACTGTATGATAGACAGCATAACCATACTGAAGCCTGTGCTCTATTACAAAGAGCTCTCTATATATAAATCTTCTTTAGAGAAGATGATCAGAGAACCAACCAGGATGCGTACTGACCTAAAGTTTATATTTAATATCCAGAGTTATGGAGAAGACGAAATGCAGGCTAATATAAATCCAATGTTTGGTCCATAGGGGACCCCACTTTGCTAGAAGAGAATTAAATGTAATTGAAGATAGACCGCTTGAGGGGAAGAGAAACGCGGCCGGTGAGGAATCAAACTTGGTGTCTCCTGAAGAGCAAGAAGTTTACGGTAGTAGTGGAGCTTATCCAACATTAAGTAAGGGCAGAAACACAATACGATAGTGTGCTTTTAAGAAATACGGCCATGTTAAAACTAGCTACTAATAGCAATGATGGAGCGGACCTTTTAAATAGAGTAATTAAGTTGGCAATAGATCAAGATGGAAAAGAAAATGAAGCTGCTAAGCTTTCTTATCCAAGCTTTCGATGAGGGCGGAGAGGAAGCTTTGCGTGATATTTTAATCAAACTTGAGCAGCACAAAGAGGAGTTTAAGATCAAAAGGCTTTAAAAGTGATATGGAGAAGCTAGTGACTTCATTGTTTAAGGCGATTGCTGGCACTAATGAATTAATTGACTCAGATTCTGCCATTATAGAGCGGGATAACGAGGTGTTTGATAGGGTAGCAAGCTGGTTTAGAGATTTAAGAACCGCATTAGGTTATGATGAAAATAGTGAGGAAGCAAATAATTTAGAAATAACGTTCTTGCAAGGATTGCATGAGAAATTGGGCGAGAGTAATTCATGGTTCGCTGGTTCTCCAAGTCCGTTATCCAGGCTTAGACCCAGACGATGAGATCCTGGGGTTACAGTGGCAGCAGTACTAGCTACGCTCAAAATGTTCACCAGGTTTGATCCAGAACTGGACATATTTTTAGTAGTTGGTGCGGATAATGCAACTTCCTGGGTTTACGAAGAGCTACGTTGGGACTTGCTAGATGAGCATATGGCTCAGTAATTTGGCTCTTTATAATACGGAAGTTGTTTTGGCTCTCTATATTTGGGAGAAAATTTTCTAATGGTTGCTATCCCTTTCTTCAAGCCATGCAGCTTGGACTGCTTCTAATATCTTTTCGTTTGATCTGTTAGGCAAATCATCGAGATAATTTAGAGAAACCACCATCTCTTTTAGTTTTGGAAAGCTGATATTAATTATATCAATATCAGGGTACTTTTCTTCTAAAGAAATTGCTATATCGTAAATATCTGTCCAACGCATAAACTAATCCAAATCTTCAATAAAGTTATCTAGGCCCTTACCGGTCGCTTTGCTTACTAACATCTTATACATGAATTTGTCAAGATCTCCGTCTAAAACTGCGGTGGTGTCTGTTTCTTGGTGACCAGTTCTTAAATCTTTAACCACACGATAAGGATGTAGAACATAGGATCTAATCTGGTGGCCCCAACTAATACCGGTTTTGGAGGCATTCAGCTGGCTAGCTGCTGCCTCTTTTTTCTTTAGTTCTAGATCATAGAGCCTCGCCTTTAGCATAGAAAAACATTCATCTCGATTGCGGTGTTGGGAACGGTTGCTTTGTGATTGCACTACTATTCCTGTTGGCAGGTGTATGATTCTAACCGCACTATCTGTAGTGTTAACATGCTGTCCCCCCGCTCCTGATGCTCTATAAGTATCAATTCTTAGCTCTGACTCCTTTATTTTAATTTGTATGTCTTCATCAACAACTGGATACACAAAAATGCTTGCAAAGCTGGTGTGTCTTTTCCCGGCACTATTAAATGGTGAAATTCTAACTAATCTATGTATACCGGTCTCATTCTTGAGCCAACCATATGACCCAGGGCTCGAAATTTTTATTGTACATGATTTTATACCAGCCTCTTCACCACTTAGTTGATCTATTATTTCAGACTTAAATTTATGCTGTTCAATCCAACGTAAGTACATTCTAAGTAACATAGCAGCCCAATCGTTACTCTCAGTTCCTCCAGCTCCAGAATGGATTTCAGCAAAGCAGCCATTATTGTCAGCCTCGCCTGAAAATAAACATTCTATTTCTTGTTTTTTCGTTTCCTGAGATAGTTTTTCTAATTCGTGGTCAATTTCCAAGATTAAGCTTTGATCACTAGCTTCACTTGCTAGATTGTATAACTCTAAATTTTCCTTAAGTTTTTTTTCTAATCTTGACGATTCCATTAATAGATTTTTCCAGGTAGTCTCTCTCCTTTAGCAGTTTCTTAGTCTTTTGTTGATCAGACCATAAAGATAGCTGCTCACACTCATAGTTAAGTTGCTGTAATCTTGTTAGAGAATTATCCCAGTCAAAGATACCTCCTGAGAAGCTCTAAGGTATTCTCTATACTTTTTTTAAATGTTTCGATGGTACTCATACTCTTATTTTTTCTATCTTTAGGTTGACGTCTTTTAACTTTTCGATTAAATCGCCGTAGCCTCTTTCTATTTGTTCTGCGACTGTTAGTATAGTCGTGCCTTCTGCAAGGGCAGCAGCAATGAGGTAAGCAAGTCCACCTCTTATATCTGGTACTGCAATTGGTTCTGGAATTGCTTTGAGGGTTGTAGGGCCATATATTAGAGCGCCATGCTCATAGTCAAAGCCTTTATAGCGACAAGGAAGAGAGCCTAAGCAAGCTTTTACTACTTGAGTTTTTGCTCCTAACTTATTTAATACTTCTAAATAACCGAATCGTTGCTCATATACAGTTTCATGAATTACAGACATACCGTTAGCCTGTGTCAATAATACTGAAAAAGGCTGCTGCCAATCTGTTGAAAATCCTGGATAAACATCTGTTTCAATAATGACATGCTTTAACTCATGCCGACGATAGAATTTAATTGTATCGGCATCAATCAATTTATAACCGCCGCCAACTTGGTTGTAGTATGAAAGAAAATTACCAAGTTGATCAGGTTTTACCCCAGACACCTCTATTTCCCCGCCTGAAGCGCAAGCGAGTGAGGCCCAAGAGGCGGCCTCTATTCTATCTCCAATTACATAAATATTAGTGCCATCTAATTCCTGCACACCGTGTACAGTTATACACCTCCCTGAGTCTAAAAATATAATAGCGCCCATCGCTCTTAACATAGTTATTAGTGCGATAATCTCTGGCTCAATTGCAATATTCTTAATAACGCTAGTTCCTTCAGCGAGTGTGGCTAAAAATAAACAGGTTTCTGTGGCTCCAACTGATGGGTAAGGTAAAGTTATGTGACAACCCTTGAGCTTATTCCTCACTTCCGCAGTATATACATTACCTTCTTTTTTTACGTCTGCTCCGAATTTTTGAATAGCGTCTATATGAAAGTCGACATTTCTTTTACCGATATCATCACCTCCAACTGTTGGAACAGTTGCAGTTCCGAATCGGTGTAAAAGCACACTAAGCAATAGAATTGGCATCCTATTTGTTCTTGAATCTGGAAGCGCAACTTTTGATTCTTGTAGAGGCGCAGGGTCTATAGTTATGGAATTATGTGCATTCCAACTGATACGAGCTCCAGCTGATTCCAAAAGTTTCTGCGTAATTTCGACATCTCCAATTCTTGGGACATTATTCAAGGTAGATATTTCTCTTGATAGCAAACAGGCTATCATGGCTTTGGTTGCAAAATTTTTTTGCTCCCATGCAAGTCACTTTACCGCTAACTTTTTCTCCGCCTGTTATTTTATAAGCTATATTCTGCATCTTTTTATTATCCCTGTAACTTAAAACCTTATACGCTAATGTAGGTAAAATTGCAAAATTATAAACCCTTTACTTCTTTAGATTTATAAAATAGCGTCAACAACGGTGCAGAGATATATATAGAAGAATACGTACCAAAAGCTGTCCCGAAAAATAACGTAGCTCCAAATCCTTTTAAGGCTGGCCCTCCAAATAAGACCAGTGCTATGCAGACTACTAGAGTGGTGGCAGCAGTCATTATAGTTCTTGATAGGGTTTCATTAATGCTTAAATTAATTAACTCAGAAATGCTCTTTTTAGAATGTTTTTTTAAATTTTCTCTAATTCTGTCATATATTACTACACTATCATTAACTGAATATCCTATAATGGTCAGTATCGCAGCAATAGAAGTTAAATTAAATTCAAATCTAGAAAAAATATAAAAACCGAGAGCAGCAATTATATCATGAACTAAGGCAATAACAACTCCTATACCAAAAACCCAATTAAATCTTATTGCAACGTATATCATCATTGCAATGAGAGCAAGTACCACAGCAATAATCCCTTTATTGATGAGCTCATCTCCAATTTTAGGTCCTACATAGTCAATCTTCCTAAATTCTACATTGGTAAATTCTGTAGCAATACTATTTTTGAGGGCCTCTATTTCACTAGCGTATAGATTATCATTTTTCGTTTGCAGTCTGACAATTAGATTATCTTTCTCGTCATATTGTATTGCAGCTCCGTGATAGCCAGCTTGATCCAAGAAAGATCGCATATTAGTGGCAGTGATTAGAGAAGAAGAACTGATTTCCATAATTACCCCTCCTGTGAAGTCTATGCCCAAGTTAAATCCTTTAGTGAAAATACAAATCAAAGTGACTATAGTAATAACTGTGCTAATCAAATAGGCTATATGTCGCTGTTTTAGGAAGTTTATTTTGGTATTTTGTTTGATCAAAATAATGGGTAGCTTCAACATAATTTTTTATTAATCCTTTTACTTGACTATTTGCATAAAATAATCTTAGATATACGCCTAATTTTAACTACCGAGATTTTAATTAATCTTTGAAATAGCTCAAGACAATTTATTCGGCAGTTTATAAAAAGCAATAATTCTTATTAAAGTCTAGCTAAATTTAACAAGATCTGAAATTTAGTGGATTGGTTTAGGCGCAAGGGCGCGGTTCATAAATATTGCTTTATTTTTTGTAAAATTGAGAAAAATCAAAAATAGTACTTAAATATGGTAAAAAGAATATTAATAGACGCAGCACATGAAGAAGAAATTAGATTAGTTCTTACAGAAGACAATATTATAAAAGCCTTTGATTATCATAATAAAGATAGAAATTCGATCAAGGGTAATGTTTACTTAGCAAAGGTTACAAGAGTTGAGCCATCCTTACAATCAGCTTTTGTTGAATATGGAGGCAATAAACAAGGATTTTTACCTTTAGCGGAAATTCACCCTGATTATTATCAGATCCCTAAAAATGATAAAGAAGCGATACTTGAATCCATGGCCAAAGCTAAACAAGAAGCTCAAAATTCAGGGTTGGATGATATTGATGAAGACGCCAAAGGAGGCGGAGGGGAAATTAGTAGACCTTTGTTTTACAAGAAATATAAGATTCAAGAAGTCATGAGAAAAGACCAAGCTCTATTAGTGCAGGTCACTAAAGAAGAACGTGGTAATAAGGGAGCAGCTCTTTCAACATATATATCATTGGCTGGACGATACTGTGTACTACTTCCTAATTCTGGAAATGTTGGTGGAGTATCTAGAAAAATAGATGATGCTGAAGAGAGAAAGAGGCTTAGAGCAGTAGTGCAAGAATTGAGTGAACATCTGGAAATTTCAAATAGCGTGATTGTAAGAACTGCCGGTGGTCATAAAACCAAGACAGAACTTAAACGAGATTTGAGTTATTTAAGCAGACTTTGGAATAATATACGGTCACATACTCTTTCTTCGGTTGCACCAGCTTTTATACACGAAGAGGGTGATATAATAAAAAAAGCGATCAGGGATCTATATGATAGCGATATTGATGAAATAATAGTTTCAGGTTTAAAAGCTTATGAAAATGCAAAAGACTTTACAAAATTGCTTTTGCCAAGGCATGTAGATAAAGTAAAGTTGCACCAAGCTGTTACGCCTATTTTCAGCAAGTATGGTATAGAGGAGCAATTAGGTAAGCTCTACGATCACAATGTACAATTAAGCTCTGGTGGGTACATAGTAATAAATCAGACCGAAGCATTAGTTGCAATTGATGTAAATTCTGGAAAATCTACGGGTGAGAGAAGTATTGAAAATACAGCGCTGAAAAATAACTTAGAAGCCGCAAAAGAGGTAGCAGGACAGCTTAGGTTAAGAGACTTGTCAGGCCTAATTGTTATTGATTTTATAGATATGGCAGAGGCTAAAAATCGTAAAGAAGTTGAAAAAGCCTTGAAAGATGCGTTATCTCATGACAGAGCGAGAACTCAGATAGGTAAGATTAGCGAATTCGGTATTTTAGAAATGTCTAGACAAAGGCTGCGTCAAAGTTTCTCTGAAACTTATATGTTGCCTTGCAATCACTGTGCGGGTAGAGGTAGAATCAGACCAGAAAATGTGACAGCTATCGCAATTATTAGAGCTATAGAAAATGAGGTAGCAAGGGGCATCTATAATGAAGTCAAAGTTTCATGCTCACAAGAGCTAGTCCTATATTTATTAAATCAAAAAGTGTAATGATATAGCGAATATAGTGCAGGACCGTGGTATTAAGCTTAGTTTTGCAATTGATAATGAGGCCGGGGCAGATGGCTTTTTCTTAGAAGGAGTTAAAAGAGCTTCAGAATCTAAGAAAACAGCGCTATCTGCCATAGATTTTGAACCTTATCGTATTGATAATAATGAGAAAGAGCAGGTCCCTAAAGCCACAGAGAAAAGTACGAAAGCTACTAAATCAAGTCAGAAAAAGAAATTTAAAACTCAGCCTGCAGTAGAAAATAAAACTGAATTAGACAAAATTGAAGAGCCAAAGGTAAACAAAAATCCTAAACGCTGTAAGAAGGGGTTCCGCAGTCGTAGTAGGAATGAATTAAAGACATTTGGGGATGTTGAGCCCAATGACGAAGTTGCTATTGATGAGGTAAGAGAGAGTGGTTCAGTTGAAGATAGTAAAAATAATTCCTTATTAAAAGAAATTTGGAAAAAAATAGTTGATTGATGTTTAGGTAATTTATTAATGAACAAGGGCAACAAAGTAAACCATGATAGCAGTTGGTATCTAATTAAAAGACTATACACAGAACACATCCATCATTATCGTCAAAAAATTTTTTGGCAGTAATATTCTTAATGTTTGTAGCTGCTATAACAACTGCGATAAATGCATGGTTAATGCAGCCGGTTTTAGATAGTATATTCTTTAATAAAGAACTTACAATGCTTTACATTGTTCCCACATTTGTTGTGATAAATAGCATAGTCAAGGGAGGGGCGCACTTTTATCAACTGTCCACAATGAAAAAATTGGGGCAGAAAATTGTTAATGATTTGCAGATAAGGTTGTATTCCCATTTGATATACGCAGATACTAAACTACTAATGGAGTATCCTTCTGGAAATTTAATATCAAGAATGACCAATGATATTAATGCAATGCGCAAAAGTGTATCAGATCTGTTAACAGGCGCTGTACAGGAATTATGTACTTTAATTGGTCTAGTTTTTTTGATGTTTTATCAAAGTAAAAGCCTAGCATTAATAGCAGTTTTTATTATACCAGTTGCGTTCTACCCAATGCTGAAATTAGGTCATAAGATGAGACGTGTTGCTAGAAAAATCCAAGAGGGGCTTTCAAGCTTCACTGTAAGACTCGATGAAACTTTTCAGCATATAAGCTTAGTTAAATCCTATTGTCGAGAAGAATATGAAATTTCTAGAGCAAAAAAAGTTACAGATAACGTACTTTCCCTTTACAAAAAATCTGCATATATAGAGTCCGCTCCTTCACCAATGATGGAGGTGTTGAGCAGCGTAGCTATAGCCTTTATAATATGGTACGGTGGATCCGAAGTTATAGATTCAAAAATGAGCCCTGGCGAATTCTTTTCGTTTATTACTGCCTTAATTGTGACATATAAACCTTTAAAGTCAGTAACTCAACTTAATACTTCACTGCAGGAGGCGTTGTCAGCTGCTAAGCGCATGTTTTCATTATTAGATGAAAAGCCTACTATCTTTGATGATCCCCGCACCCCCCACTCTGCACTAAAAAATTTTAATATAGAATTCCATGATATACATTTCTCTTATAAAACTGGATTAAAAATTCTGGATGGATTTAATTTGAGAATCCAAGAAGGAACAACAGTTGCACTTGTTGGTAGCTCAGGAGTTGGCAAAACTACGGTATTGCAGCTTCTACAACGCTTATATGATCCAGAAAGCGGTTATATAACTATAGGAGGCCAGAATATTACTAAAATGCGCCTTAATGATCTAAGAAATGAAATTGCTTTGGTCAGTCAAGAAATCGCGCTCTTTGACGAGACGATTATGGACAATATCAGGTATGGGAAGTTAGAAGCAACGCAAGAAGAAATTGTTGAAGCGGCAGTCGCTGCTGCAGCTCATGATTTTATTATAAACCTTCCAGAGGGATATAATACTCTTATTGGACAAAGGGGAGTAAAGCTTTCTGGCGGTCAAAGGCAAAGGTTAGCGATAGCAAGAGCTATGTTAAAAAATTCGCCTGTTTTATTACTTGACGAGGCAACTAGCGCCTTAGATTCGATTGCTGAAAAGCAAGTTCAAGAAGCTCTAGATAGACTCAAAAAGGGGCGTACTACAATAGTGATTGCTCATAGGCTGTCTTCGATAGAGGGAGCAGATATGATATGCGTTATAGCAAATGGTAGAGTCGCAGAATATGGAAGTCACCAAGAACTGATAAGCTTAAATAGAGAATATTGCAAATTTTATAATCAATATAAGAATATAACCGGCATGAATTGATAAGATGGTTAAGATTTATCCTCAAAGCGTTGTTGGTAGATATAGAACCATAAAAAATCGTGCAAATATTGTGCTATTATTATTCTATTTTTTAACTCCTTGGCTTAGATGGTATAGAGACGAAAACGCTCCATCCCAGGCTATACTGATTGATTTACCTACTAGAAGAGCTTATTTTTTTAATATAGAAATTTGGCCAGAGGAAATTTTTTATATAATGACTATTTTGATTATAGCTGCTTTTGGGCTTTTCTTATTTACCTCTATTTTGGGCCGCATATGGTGTGGTTATACTTGCCCTCATACTGTTTTTGTAGATCTTTTTATTAAAGTCGAAACGTTTTTTCAAGGGAGCCGCAATAGCAGGATAGCATTAGACAAAATGCCGATGAATTCATCTAAATTAGTAAAAAAGTTGTTAACGCATCTTGTATGGGGAGGTTTAAGCTTCCTTTTTGCTTTTGGTTGGATTTGTTATTTTTATGATGCTCCAAGTTTTTGTCATGACTTATTTTTAGGACGTTTAGACACGGCTCCAAGGTCTTGGCTATTTGGTTTGACTTTCACCACTTATATTTTAGCGGGCTTAATGAGAGAAAAAGTATGTACTCATATTTGCCCGTATGGCAGGTTTCAACCAGCTATGCTAGATAATGATAGTCTAACCGTAACATATCATAGCTGGCGCGGCGAGCCTCGTTTACAAAAAATACTAAATAAAAATAGTAAATTGAAAAATTTTGGTGATTGTGTTGACTGCTATAGATGTGTGGCTGTTTGCCCTATGGGAATAGATATTAGAGACGGGCTACAAATGCAATGTATAGGCTGTGGATTATGTATAGACGCATGTGATTCTGTGATGAGCAAACTCAATCAGCCTCTTGGCTTAATCTCGTATTCTAGTATTAATCTAACAGAAAAATTAAAAAAAGGTTTGAAAGCACAAGTTAAATTAATCAGGCCAAAAACTGTGCTGTATACTTTATTAATATTGATTGCTGCTACTATTATACTGAAAAACTTGCTCGATAAATCAATATTTGTTTTGTCTATTGAAAGGGAGCGCGGACCATTATTTACTACTCTGCCAGATGGAGATATTCGCAATACTTATAATGTTTATATTGCTAACAAAGCGTTAAAAGTAAAAGATATTTGTTTAGAAATAAGAGGTGTAACGAATGCTCTAATTAAAGGTAATATGATGCATATGGGAAATACCTATCAGAAGAAACTATGCTTTCCTATTGAGGCAGATTCAGAAAATAGATTCAAGGTATTTATCAAAACTAAACTAGACATTTCTGTAGATTCAGAAAAAAAAATTTACCTTTATTGTTCGCGATACTGAGAGTGGTAGAACCGAGGCAATAGATTCTATTTTGATCTCTGGAAAATCAATGTAGTGCCTGTATTATCCAGCTAGAGCCCTACTAGAGTCGGGAGATTTTTTAGAAGATAAGAACCTTGAGGTTGAAGTGCTGTAGTTAGTATGAATAAAATCAAGATACATTTCTTCAATACTTTTGCCTTCTTCTAAATCCGGGTTTTCTTGATAATTGGGTAAATTATAATCTGTATAAAGTTGCTTTTTAGGTTCTTTTCGTATTTCCGTATCGTATTGATTATTTAGGTAATGCACTCTAGCACCAATAGCTAAGTAGAAATCGAAACAGGTGAAGTCAAGAAGCTCATAGCAGCTATCGCACCTCCTACCGCATAATTACTTAACCCTAGTTTGAGGTGAGTTTTAAAGAAATTATCTGATATGGTTCAAAGAAGCTGTGTTTTAACTTCTTCTTAGCTTTCTAGTTCCCTAAAGATTGCGCCTGATGAGCAAGTAGCTTTTTTTATAAAAACTTATCGATAATAAGTTGCCAGTCAGCGTTAAATCTCAAGAGTTGACAAGAAATATCTTATTTATTGAGGATTTACCTGAGGATTGGAAGCTGTATGGAAAAACAGGCTCTTGTTCTTATGTTAAAACCTGATGGATCACATGATGAAGATCACAAAAGTCGGTTGGTTTGTTGGATGGGTCCAAAAGGATCTTGTACTATAGTTTTTTCTCATTATATTGAAACAGAAATAAGCAAACAACCTTTGTTAGTAATCAAGCCAGAGAAAGCAAGAGAAAAATTAGTACATCTGATTAAGGAGGAAAATCGACCAGAGAGATAAGGTGTACTTGCGAGAGTACAAAATCAAAAACCTATTATAAAATTAAAAGGTCTTTAGTGTATAACACTAAAGACCTGAAGCTCAATTAAGGGACTTTTTATTAAAAATGTTCTGCTCCACCATCAAGTGACGCTTTATAATGAGCATCAAATTCACCATCTACTTTTCCTCCGTCATGCGCTTTGCTTCCAGTTGTACTGTAGTCAACATGCTCTTCTCCTTGATTATAGTGAAAAGTTTTTGTCGGGTTAGGTGCAAAAGACTCTAGTTGTTTATCTACCGGATTACCTTTATAGATTTCTTCAATTGAACTCTTAGATCTAGGATAGCAATATTGATATAAGCTACAAGCACCATAACCGGCTGCTGAAACTGCAGCAGCTCCAAGCGCTACCTTACTCACAATATGGTTGGCTGCTTTTTCTGCACCCGACTTTATAGCTTCCGCTGCACCTTTCATTATCTCAGTAGATCCCCACCTAGTATATGCTGCAACTGTCGCCGCCACTCCACCTACCGCGGTTGAGATATGCAGTACAGTTTTTGTCGAAGGGCAATAGCCATGTAAAGAACTCAAAACCCCCCCCTTTCTTAGACGTTTCTGCTGTCATTTTAACCTCCTATTTTGTTATTGATTATAATATTATTACTCTGTAGTGCCTACACCAGCAACACTAGCTAAACCATGATATAGTTCTACTGATGCTTCCGCGGCTGTAGAACTATTCCTCAATTCATTTCAATTATGCTCAGCTAAATTTTGCACAGTAGCTTCTCGCGTAATTTCTTCCTCCGAGGTGAGCCCCAAAGTATTTAATTTCATGTTTATCACTTGTAATTCATTCTCCAACTCCTGCAATCGATTAAACAGCCTTGCATTCTCATCTCATTTCTGGCAGACACCTGCTGCTCCTGTTGAGCTATAATACCTCACTACTTTAATTTGGCGCTTTTGAGTTATACTTAACGCTTTTAAGTATAACTTTATAAACGCAGTAATTTCAATGGGATAAAAATAAATTTTATCGTTATTTTACTGAATAAGATTCTTGTTAATATTCTGATGACAAGGGGTAAGTAGCTGAGTTACGTAGGACTTAGACGCTTGCACGTGCATTATAACTGCTGGGATTCGAGTATTATTTGTCATGCTATTAGAGGGTATGTCAATAAAAACTTAAAATAAGTGTAAAAAAATACAAATTTTGACAAATTCAGTTATAAAATCACTTTGCTGTTAGATTGAATATAGCATTCAGGGGGTAGCAGGATAATTGCATTTTGTATCTTGTCCTTCTATGTTGGTGGGCTTTTAAGTTACGATCTTAAGATGTTTGGTGTTGTTGCGAGTTTCATCTTATACTTAGTGCTGCCTTTTTTTTTATACGCCACAATGTAGTGCCTACCACAAAACCGTACTAGCCGGTCTAAAAGCTGTTGTTGAGTTTTATATTCCTCTTACTCAATCTATACAACCAAATAGACCGGCTACTTACTACTGGAATTTTTTGTACTATATTTTTGCTGCTACCGAGAATTAGCCGAAAAACCCCTTTCATATACCCACCAGATTTTTGTTGCAAAAAAGTATCATTTTAGATAAAGGTTTAATATGTAATCTATAATAAAAATCCTTTGATATAATTAAGTATAGTGAGTTTAAGAGAAGTATTAGATAAACCTATAGTGCTTGCAGGAATTATGGGGGAGTGGTAAGAGTACAGTGGGAAAGAAGCTTGCAAAAAGATTAAATTTGCAATCTTATGATAGTGATAAAGTTATAGAGGAGCGCGAGGGCTTATCTATTGTTGATGTCCACGACTTTAAAGGGGCTGAATATTTTCAAAAGCAAGAAAAGAAGGTCATTACTGAAATTTTGGGCTACGGGCAGTTAGTTCTATCTACTGGAGGAGGTAGCTTTGCCAATCCAGAAGTACGTGAGCTTATCAAATCTAAAGCTATAACTATATGGCTCTCTGCAAATCTAGATATCTTGTACGATAGAGTCAGTCGTCGTAATACGAGACCAGAGTTAAATTCTGGAGATAAAAAAGCGATATTGCAAAAAATGATCGATGATAGTAAAGACTTGGCTGCTCAAGCCGATATGATTGTCGAGAGCATCGAGCAAGACTCACATTATATAGTTGATATAATTATATCCAGACTGAAGAGACATTATAACATTTTATATTGAATATGGCTGTAAATACAATAAAAAAAGGCTTTACTGCAGAAGTAGATAAAGTTTTAAAGCTAGTTATACACTCAATATATACAAACAAGGATATCTTTTTGCGGGAGCTAATATCGAATGCTTCAGATGCATGCGATAAACTAAGGTATGAGGCGTTACACAATAGTGGTATATCGAGCGATCAAGAGCTAAAAATCACTGTTATCCTTGATAAGAGGAATGGTGTGTTGAGCATTAAAGACAACGGAATTGGAATGAACAGGGATGATTTAGTAAATAATCTCGGTACAATCGCTAATTCTGGTACCCAGAAGTTTTTAGAGCAAAATATTGCAAATAAAAAGAACTTGGAGTTAATAGGCCAATTTGGGGTGGGTTTTTATTCTGCTTTTATGGTCGCTGACCTAGTTACTGTTTACTCACGTAAAGCTAATACCGCGCAAACCTTCGTTTGGCAATCTACCGGAGAAAGTGGATATACAGTGGTAGCAGCTCCTAAGGAAAAGGAATTAGATAGCTCAGGTACGGTTATTGAATTAAAGTTAACTCCCGAGAGCCTAGAGCTTTTAGAAAAGTATAGAATACAGCATATAATCAAAACTTATTCAGATCATATAGCTTTTCCTATAGAACTAATTGATGAGGATGGGACTGCTACAATAGTGAATTCTTCAGCAGCTTTATGGTTAAAGGCAGCGGCTGCAGTAAGTAAAGAGCAGTATGAAGAGTTTTATCACCATATTAGCCATATGCCAGATAAACCATGGCTTATTCTACATAATAAAGTAGAAGGAAATTTAACTTACACTAATCTCCTATTTGTTCCAACAAATAAGCCTTTTGATCTTTTTAGGCCTCAAGCGAAATCAAGAGTGAAATTGTATATAAAAAGAGTTTTTATTACGGATGAAGGAATAAATCTTATTCCTCCTTATCTAAGGTTTTTATGCGGTATAATTGATTCAGAGGATTTGCCTTTGAATATCAGCCGGGAAACTCTGCAAAATAACCTCACTGTATCTAAAATTAGAAAATCTATCACTAAAAAAGTAGTAACTACTCTGCAAAAGAAAATTGATGAAGATAGGGAAGAGTATGAAAAATTTTGGTCCAATTTTGGTGAGGTATTAAAAGAAGGCTTATGTGAAGGAGCGTTTGAAGAGAAGGAACTATTATTAGATATATGCAGGTTTCATACATTACGATCCAAAGAGAAAACCATTAGTATTGCAGATTACTTGGTTAATATGGTAGAGGGTCAAGAGGAGATCTATTATATTATAGGCAATAATATAGAGACCTTAGCTAACCATCCACAGTTACAAGGTTTTAAAGAACGAAACATAGATGTAATCTTGCTTACAGATCACGTCGACGATTTTTGGGTAAGCGTTGTTAACCAGTATAAAAATTATGCTCTGAAATCTGTAATTAGCTCAGATATCGACTTAAATAAAATCCAACATATTGATAAAGAAGCAGAAAAAGCCGCAGGAAATGATATTAATGATCAAAAGATTATTAATTACATTAAGGGGGCGCTGCAAGATAAGATAAAAGATGTGAGGATATCCACTAAGTTAATAGATAATCCAGTATGTTTAGTAATCCCAGAAGGAGCAATGAATATTAGAATGGAAAAGATGTTAGTCGAGCAGAAGCAATTGAATAAGCGCTCATTAAAAATTATGGAAATCAATACTCGACACAATATTTTCAAAAAAACTCTCTGCTTATATTGATTCAGACTCTAGTAAGGCACTTAAGTTAACAAAATTGCTATTTAATCAGGCCTGTATTTTGGAAGGCGAAGTTATAGATAACCCTTATGAATTTGTGAATACTTTAAATTCTTTTTTAGAGGCATCTTAGGTTTTAAAGCGACTAGAAATTACTTAAGAGGAAAGGATAAATCTAATTTCTCAGTCTAGAGAAGGAGAGCGGATATGGATTACTATAGGATTTAAAGAGCCTTATAGAATTCTCAAAACATCTTGGATTGAAACAAGGATTGGCTCTATGCAGGCTATTAGTGGCGAAGATAGCATATATTTTCTGGAATTCACCGACAAACGAGGTTTAGAAGGTGAAATTGCGAGGCTTAAGCTGCAAGCAGCTATTGTTGCGGGTGCACCCTGTTCTATGAAGGGCAAATCGAATAGCGATTGTAATTCCATGCCATCGTATCACCATAGCAATGGCAAGCTTGGTGGGGATATAGTGGAGGTGAGTCACGTAAGCAGTGGCTGCTTGAGCATGAAATGAGATGTGTCTCTAGTAAATAGTTTAACGAACCCGAAAGTTAAGCAAATATAAAAAGAAGTGTACCCTCTTTATATCTAAGCTCTGATGCACGGAAGGCGCATATAACCACCTACTTTAAAGGCTAGATGCCCCGCTGGCGGGGCATCTAGAAAATCTTGCTAGAGGCTTTTTCAATTTTTTTATTTACTAAAGGTATATAGCTTTGACTAACTCGGTTGCTTATTTGCCATACTTTACACCCAAATTAAAATACTTAGCTGGATAAGCAACCGTAAAACCTTCGAAGCTGCTCACTCAATATACCATGCGTTTTGGATATAGGTAAGTTTTAAAGAAATTATCTGATATGGTTTCAAAGAAGCTGTGTAACCATTAAGTTCTTCTCAATTTCACGATAAATAAGAAAAGTGGTTTCCCTAGTAGAAATATTTTGTTTGATTGATGATTTTTGCAAGCGACAACTCACGTACCAAAGATCCTTAAGAAACTCGCAGAGACAAAGGGAACGAGAGTCTAGGATGATGCTTTCCGAAGTTATGACGATCCTCGTTTTGTTTCATTTGAGGCATTACCGGATTCAAAGATTTTTTACCTAAACTGTGTTCAAATCTCTCTCAGAGAGGAATTGCCGAAGCTTATCAGCTACAATCGCTTTGTTGAGCTGGATGCGAGACGCGGTCATCCCGTTGGTCATTCTGCTGAATTGCTGCAAAGGGAAACAAACAGGTACGTTGACTCAACAAAAAGCTGGAAGGTTTGTCATAACTTACGTATTAGCCGTAATAAGGTCTTTAAAGACATCACTCAGCGTGGGAAAACGTCGACCCCGGATGGTTCTTTGGCTTTAAGTGGTTCTCAGGGCTCTTGGCTTGTGTCTTCAAACCCAATATATCTAATGGGGAAATAGACTCACTGGCCTACTCCTTACGTCAAACTGTAGGTTTTTTTAATATTTTAATTTGAATAGAGTATAAAAAATACTGTACGAACAATCGTACTAGCCAAGGCTATATAGGGAGTGTACTATATCTCTTAGATATATAAATCAACAATTCTTAGAATTAAAGAAGGAAAATTACTTGGTTTCATTAAGTAATACACAAAGTCCTGGTAATTTTTTTCCTTCAAGTAGTTCAATAAAGGCTCCGCCAGCTGTCGAAATATAGCTGAAATATTCAGTTAGATGAGAGTTGTTAATTGCCGAGACCGTATCACCACCGCCTGCAATACTCTTAATCGCTCCTGTATGAGTTCTTGCGCCAATAAATCTTGCAATAGTGTCGGTTGCAAAAGCAAATCTTTTATCTTCAAAAACTCCTAATGGTCCGTTCCATACTACGACCTCGGAATTATAAATTGCTTGGCATATCAAGAAAGCACTACTTGGGCCGATATCAAATATCTTATCATCTGCCTGTATACTGCTTAAATTCTTTAGCTTCCAACTAACAGTATTCGATATACAAATGAAATCATCAGGCAATAATATCTCTGCTTTGCTTTTTTCTAAGATATTCTTTGCCTCTTCCAATAATTCATTTTCATAAAATGATTCTCCAATAGAGTAACCTTTTGCTTTTAAAAATGTATTGGCCATAGCTCCAACTATTGCGAGCTTATTCATCTTTTGGCTTAGGTTTGCTAGAATATGTAATTTGGTTGAAACTTTCTTGCCGCCAATTATCGCTAGTGATTGTTTATTGACATCCTCTACAACTAGAGTAAGATTTTTCACTTCATTTAAAAATAGAAAGCCAGCATATGAGGGTAAATGCGCAGCAATCCCAACAATTGAAGCGTGCGGCCTATGAGAGCAGGAAAATGCTTCATTTACATAAACATCTCCTAGAGAAGCAAGATCTAAGGCAAATTTTTTGTTGTTTAATTCCTCATTTTTGTTAAATCTTACATTTTCAAGTAACAAAATATCGCCCGCCTTCATTGACTCAATGATTTGTTTGGGTTCATGACCAGTATGTTGATAGCTAAATTTAACGTCTCGCCTTAAAATTTTTGTTAATTCCGATACTAAGAAAGCTAAAGAAAGAGCGGGATCAGTCTTGCCTTCTGGGCGCCCGAAATGTGTTACTAAAACTATCTTAGCCCTTTGTGCTTGTAGATAATTAATGGTCTGTAAAGAGCTCATAATTCTAGTGTAGTCAGAAATCTTTCCCTCTATAACCGGTATATTAAAGTCAACCCTTACAACAACGGTTTTGTCTACTAGCTTTCCCTCTAACTCTGCAATGCTTTTTATTATCATAGATAAATTAAATATCAAAAATTTTTGCTACATCAAGCATTCTACTTGAAAAGCCCCATTCGTTATCGTACCAAGCTACTACCCTACAGAAATTTCTGTTTACAACGCTTGTAAGAGTTGTATCAAAAATAGCACTGTACTTAGTATGATTGAAATCGCAAGAAACTAATTTCTCATCAGAAACAGCAAGTATAGTAGGAGATTGACTTATGGCTTGCTTCATTAAACTATTAATTTCATCCTTAGAAGTATTTTTAGTCGATAAAAATTTCAGATCTATCATAGAAACATTTGCCGTTGGAATCCTAATTGCGGCTCCGCCTAGTCTATCCTGTAATTCTGGTAGGACTACTCCTATTGACTTTGCAGCTCCAGTAGAAGCAGGTATAGCAGAAAGAAAGGCGGCTCTTGCTCTCCTCCTGTCAGTATGCTTGCCATCTAGTATTAATTGGTCATTGGTGGCTGCATGAATTGTAGTAACAAAGCCCGATTCGATGCCAAGTTCGTTATTTAAAATCTTTGCAATTGGTGCTAAACAATTTGTAGTGCATGAACCTATTGAAATAACTTTATGAGTAAATGGATCTAATGCTGTTTCATTGGCTCCCATAACTATTGTAGCATCAGCGCTATCATAGGGGGCCGACACAACAACTTTCTTGGCTCCAGATTTGAGGTGCGCATGAGCTTTTTTATCTTTACTGAAAGATCCGGTGCACTCTAAGACAACATCAACACCTAGTGCTAACCAATCTAGTTTTTCTATATTTCTTTCAAAAATCATTTTGATTCTATGCTGGTTGTCAACTAAAAAAGTTTCCTCATCTAAAATTTTGATTTCTACTTTGAACCTACCGTGTACTGAATCATATTTAAGGCTATGAATTCTATCTGCAATATTGGGGGTGCCGGCATTTACAGCCACTATATCGATTTCGTTAAAATAATACTTAAAACTTTCAAAGTATGCAGCGAGTATACATTTGCCTATGCGTCCAAAGCCATTTATCCCCAACCTTAATTTTTTCATTTTTTTGTTGAAATTGTGTTAATTAGTTCTTTTGCAAAATTATATTTTACAAAAGATCAGCGAGGCATTGGTACCACCAAAGCCAAATGAATTGGATAAAACTGCGTTAATTTTTTTCTCTTTTGCAACGTTTGGTACCAAGTCTATGTCACACCCCTCATCTGGATTGTCTAAGTTAATGGTAGGAGGAACTATTCCTTCACACATTGCTTTTATCGAAAAAATCGCTTCTACACTACCAGCAGCTCCAAGCAAGTGGCCGATAGCAGACTTAGTGGAGGACATAGAAATATTATATGCTGCTTCACCAAACAATCTCTTGACCGCAGATAATTCTACTATATCTCCAGCAGGAGTTGAGGTGCCGTGAGCATTTATGTAATCGATTTGATCGACGTTTAACTGTGCTTTTGTAAGCGCAATTTTCATAGCCCTATAACCACCATCACCATTCATATCAGGAGCGGTAATATGATAAGCATCCCCGCTCATGCCATATCCAATGACTTCGCTGTATACATTAGCACCACGCTTTTTTGCATGTTCATATTCTTCAAGCACCAGTATTCCCGATCCTTCTCCCATTACAAAACCATCTCGATCTCTATCCCAGGGTCTTGATGCTTTTTCTGGCTCATCGTTTCTTGTAGAAAGCGCTCTAGCTGCAGCAAAACCAGCAATACCAAGTCTACAAATGGCAGCTTCGGTTCCGCCACATACCATGACATCTGCATCACCATCGGCAATAATTCTTGCTGCATCACCAATAGCGTGTGAACCAGTGGCACAGGCAGTAACTACTGCATGATTAGGGCCCTTGAAGTTGCACATAATTGCCACATGTCCAGAAGCCAAATTTATGAGGCTTGCAGGGATGAAAAAAGGACTGATTCTTTTAGGTCCTTCATTATGTAAAGTGATAGAGTTTTGTTCGATAGCTACCAAACCCCCAATTCCAGAGCCAATTAAAACTCCGGTCCGATATCTTTCCTCATCATTAGAGGGCTCCCATCCTGAATCTTTAATGGCCTGCACAGAGGCCACTATGGCTAGATGAATAAATCTATCCATTTTTTTCTGCTCTTTTGCAGACACACACTGATTTAAATCTAAATCGCCGTTTGTGCCTACAATACCAGCAATTTTGACGGCTAAGTCGTCGGTCACGAACATTGGATCCGGAATCCGAGTGATACCAGATTTTCCATTAATCAAACCTTGCCAAGTAGCGCTCAAATCACTCCCGAGGGGAGTAACTGCACCCATACCAGTAACAACGACGCGTCTCATAACTAATCAATTAACCAACTCTTTTAGGCTGATCTTCCTTAGACTTGGGTCGACCTTCCTTAGGTTTTGGTGGATATTCCTGAGACGATTGATTAGATAATTGAGCTTCTATATAAGACACTGCATCTTGAACTGTTTTAATATTCTTAGCAGCTTCATCTGTAATATCAATCTCAAAATCTTTCTCCAAGGCCATAATTAACTCTACTACATCAAGGCTATCTGCCTTTAAATCCTCAACTAATTTGGCCTCCAAAGTTACTTTTTTTGGATCCTCTGGTTTTAAGCTTTTGGTTATTGCTTCTATGACTTTAGCTTTTATATCGCTACTCATATTTTACCTTTTTACGTTATTAAAAAAAAGCGACCAGAGCTAGATATCAATAAATCGTCTTGTTGTCAAAATGTTTATTATTAAAATGTTCGGAGTAGGAAATAAATTTTTAACAAAAATCGATTAACTCTGGTATCGCATTTTCATAATTTACACTATAAATTGGAAGCTAAAAATAAAATGTCATCAAAAAAATGGTTGCCTAATGATTTTGAAACAGAGTTTTGGCAAAAAGTAACAAAAGATATAAAGAAGCATAAGCAATCTAAACTTTTTATTAAAGAGCCAAATACGGAAAGGCCTGTGGTTATTACAAGAGAGTTACAACCTAGTCCTGATAGATATAATTACACTTCAAGAAATTTAGTGCTGGATGACGATAGTGATATAGATCATAGCACTGTGAAAGATATAAAAAGAGGGCGCTATCCAATGGATGCCAAGCTTGATTTACATGGCTATAATTTAGAAAATGCCTTGAGAGAACTGGAGCAATTCATCATTGCATCTTGGCAAAGTAAATTTAGATTAGTAGTAGTGATTACAGGCAAGGGCAGTGGTGGCGGTAGCATAAAAGATATGATAATTACTTGGCTGAATTATAAAAATATCCGCTCTTATATTTTAAGAGTGGGCACCGCTTCTCCCAAACATGGTGGTACGGGAGCATTTTATGTGTTATTAAAACGTAATCGAAAAAAAAAGGTACCTACAAATGATACTAATAACTAGGCAACGGAACTTTGCTGCACAGACTTCTACTAAACTCGAGCAATTGGGTTATAAAGTATTAAATCTTCCTATGCTACATATTAGCTATATGTATAAAGAGATAGTAGATAATGATTACGATTTAATTGTTATGACTAGTCAAAATTCGGTTTATGCTAGCGGCCATATTGACTGGTTAAAGAATAAAAAGGTTTATGCAGTTGGCTCAGAAACAGCTAATCTATTACAGGAATCAGGCTATAAAAACATAATTTTCTGCCAAGAATCCTCTCAAAATAGTGACACTCTTATTAGTCTTATTAAAAAAAATGAGCAAGCCGGAGTGAAAATTTTATATATTTCTGGAGCTGACATTGCAGGCAATATAGAAAAACAGTTGTTGGACGCCGGTTACCTAATAAAAAGGGAGGTAGTGTATAAATCCATGCTAACTGAAAATTTATCTGAACAGGCTATTAGTTCGATTAACGATTTGATTAAGCTGGTGCTTTTTTATTCCCCTAGTACTGCCTCAGCTTTTTCTAATTTGGCTAAGAAATATAAAATAAATTTATCGGCGAAATCAGCAGTTTGTATTAGTGAAAAAACTGCAGCAAAATTAAATAAGGATGAGTGGGGAAAAATTATAATAGCTAAAATTAGCAGTGAGGCTTCAATCATCGAGGCAATGATTACAGCGTGAGTAACAGGCATTGCCTAATATTTATGGATAGGAGTTTCAAATCCAGCAAATGCCTATGGAAGAAGAGGGTAAGAGTAGCGCAAAGCATCCTCAGGAATTTGCTATAGCGCTCTGTTCTCCGATTAAAACTAGCTAGATAATGCCTCTTAAAGAATTCTTTGATTCTACAAATGAGGTCCTAGCCTTTGTTTTGTGATGGTGCGTGGAGATTTTATAGTATTCATAAACGCTGTAATCATCTGTACATGCTCAATTTATAACGTTCTTCCAAGCCTAAATGACAGGTTCATGTAGGGTTGCCTTGCTCCCGTCACCTACTCAAAATCAATAATTTCACCCGCTCCTCTATCAACAGCAATCCATATAAAGGTGTACTCCCACTTCCATTCTTTGGTCTTTTTTTATATATGTGCACAGCTCGTCAATCTCTAGGACCTCGATATCCTTAAGTGACTTTGTGCTGTTGCAGCTCTTATCTAACTTTTCTTGCACATAGCGTCCCCCCGTCCTTCGATCCATGAAGATATTTGGCTGTTATGGATTCCAGTCAGTCTCTCTATCGTCCTAATTCCACAGTCCTCAAGGTTAGGTTTTAGGTCTATCATTCATCGTGTATTCTGCCGCTTATCACCTCTCGGTAATTCTTTTTGCAATTCTTGCATCTTATACCTCTGCTGTCCCTATACCACGCCATTCTTCACCTGCTCGCTAGAGCCGCAATATTTACACTCGATTGTCATTTCTACTCCACCCATTCTACTACGAAGATATCGTACCCTCTTATTGTGCCGTCTATAATTACCAGGCATTGCCGATTTTTGGTACACTTATAATAACCGGAACTATTGATGTGATTATTTATGGTAAATATTACCTACAATATGAGGATGGGGTTTTAATTCAGGCTTTTGTTGATGATTCAATGGGATTGATACCGTTGCTAGTACGTGGTTCTGGTAAAATTGGTTGCAGAGATAGTGAATCGCGCAGCGCTCCAATCATCACTTATCCAGAGGTTAAGTTCTGTATATACGACGATCTTGGAATAATGAATGACGTTGAAAATGTTCTGTATTACTTAAGCGACCGAGATCACTTCTCGCGTAATCAGCTGGCACAATAGAGCGCTCTTTCTAAGCCACTTTGTGTAAACTAAACCAAAAAGCTTGATCAACTGGCATTATTATGTTAGTGTTTCGCCTCGTATATGGTGTGTTTAAATTAGTATTTATATGGCAACTTCTGGATCTTCTAAAAAAAATCATTTAACAAATAATGAATATGGTGCTCATTCGATAAAGGTGCTTAAAGGGCTTGAAGCTGTGAGAAAAAGGCCGGGGATGTATATTGGTGATACAGATGATGGCTCAGGCCTACATCACATGGTTAAAGAGGTAGTTGATAATGCTATAGATGAAGCTCTGCAAGGCTTTTGTAGATTTATTTATGTGGCAATTAATCCAGATGGCTCTGTGACAGTAGTGGATGATGGGCGTGGAATTCCAACAGATATTCATCCTGAAGAAGGAGTTTCGGCAGCTGAAGTTATTATGACGCAGTTACATGCCGGTGGCAAATTTGATACTAACTCTTATAAAGTTTCAGGGGGGCTGCACGGTGTCGGTGTCTCTGTGGTTAATGCATTGTCGAAATGGTTAAAGCTAAGAATTTGGCGTGATGGTAAAGAGCATTTTGTTAAATTTGTTGATGGTGTTGCCGTTAAGTCTTTAGAAGTTGTTGGTGACGCTGGCGGTAAGAGAGGAACGGAAGTAACATTTTTGCCTTCTAGTGAAATTTTTACTACAACAGAATTTAGCTTTTCCGCCCTAGAGCATAGATTAAAAGAATTATCTTTCTTAAATTCTGGAGTGCGGATAAAAATAGAAGACTTGAGAGCAGAACCACCTAAAAGCTCAGAGTTTTATTTTGAGGGCGGAGTCAAAGAATTTGTCCACGATTTAGATAAATCTAAAAAAGCTGTGAGTAAAATTATTTACATGTCAGGGAGTGACAAAGATATTTCGGCAGAGCTTGCCTTGCAGTGGAATGATAGTTATCATGAGAATATGCTTTGTTTTACTAACAATATTAGACAAAGCGATGGGGGGACTCACCTTGCAGGTTTTAGAGCAGCAATAACTCGCAGCTTCAATAGTTATGTTGAGCGAATGCCAAGTTTTAAAAAACAAAAACTTTCAATAGCACCAGAAGATATAAGAGAAGGTCTGACTTGTGTACTTTCGGCAAAAGTGCCCGACCCTAAATTTTCTTCGCAAACTAAGGATAAATTAGTGAGCAGTGAAGTCAGGCCTGTTGTTGAGAGTATAGTTTTCGACAATTTATCAAAGTGGCTTGAAGAAAATCCAAATGAAGCCAAAACTATTGTAGCCAAAATTATAGAGGCAAGCGCCGCAAGAGAAGCAGCTCGAAAAGCCAGGGAACTCAAAAGGCAAAAAAGTGATCTCGATATGGCAAATCTTCCTGGCAAATTAGCAAATTGCCAGGAAAAAATTCCAGAAATATGCGAGCTCTTCCTTGTAGAAGGGGATTCTGCTGGAGGTTCTGCCAAACAAGCGCGTGATAGAAGAATCCAGGCTATATTACCTTTAAAGGGTAAAATTTTGAATGTAGAACGTGCAAGGTTTAATAAAATGCTTAGTTCTGCTGAAATAGGAACCTTGATTACAGCGATAGGTACTAGCATTGGAGATAACAAATTCGATATAGATAAGCTACGGTATCATAAGATTATTATTATGGCAGATGCTGATGTTGATGGGGCCCATATTAGAACACTGCTGCTAACTTTCTTTTATCGCTATATGCCAGAACTTATAGAGCGCGGATATCTATATATAGCGCAGCCGCCACTTTATAAAGTAAAAAAAGGACAAACCAGTCTGTATTTGAAAGATGAAGAGGTGTTGCAGCAATATTTAGTAAAAATTGCTTTAGAGAATGCAACAATAGAAGCAAATAATAAGACTTATAGTGGCTCAGCATTGAAAGAGATACTAAACAATGCTTTAAAGTTTGTTGAGTTGTTAAACTCAAATACAAAGGGCATCCCTAGTTATATCTTAGAAGCTGCAGCTTTAGCTGCAGCTGAATTTTTTAATTCTCAACAAGAAATTATTTCTAATCCTGACAAGGTTGCTGAGGCAATAAGAAATAAAATTAACTTAAGCGAACTTACTGCTGAGCCAATTTGGGAGTACACCCTTTTAGAAGAGCAAATTAAGTTGATACGCACTTATAGAGGAGTATCTGAGGAATTTGTATTGAATAATGACTATATACTCTCGTCCCATTTTAAGAAATTGTCTGCTTTAGCCTTTAAACTTAAAGTTATTGTAGAGGGGGGGGCCGCGTTGCATATCGGTAACTCGATAACAAGATGTTTTACCATACTAGAAATTGTTGGGATAATGCTATCCTCTGCAAGGAGAGGTTTATATATACAACGCTTTAAAGGTTTAGGAGAAATGAATCCTGATCAGTTATGGGAGACCACCTTAGACCCTGTCAACCGAACTCTATTACAGGTTAGGGTTGAGGACGCTACTGAAGCTGATTCGGTATTTTCAACTTTAATGGGCGACATCGTCGAGCCGAGAAGGGAGTTTATTCAGAAAAATGCTTTGAGTGTAGCAAATCTTGATGCATAATTTCATTTAAATTTTAAAGCTTATATGAGTAATGTAGGACAGGAATCTTTTAATAGCGAGGCACAAGAGAATTTAGCGGGTTATGCAGCAAATGCGATTACTGCAATCGTTGCAGTTTTTTCTGCAAGGCTTGGTTTTACAAAAAGCGGGATTGCTTTCAGTACTAATTCATACGCTTAAGTTTAGTATTTGGGGAGAACCCCTTATAATTAAAAGCAGCGAAGAAACAGCTCTAAATCTTCTTGGAAATGATGTAGTGAAGGTGTTGGCAATGCTGCCTGTGTGACAACCGCAATAAAAGGTAACCTTTTTTCTAATATAAGAAGAAGCTTTAGTATACAGAACAAAAATGGCATTGTTGCCTACAGCTGTTTGCTTCATTTCAGTAGATCCTTGCCTCAGCGGCGAAAAGTATATACCTAGGGCAAGAAACAGACCCTCCATGGGGATTTGAGACTTCTATAATAAAACTATGCTGGAAGCGTTGTTTAAAATATGTTGGGCAGGTGATGTCTTTTAAGAATACTACAGGAATTTAAGAATTCTAATACGATTTCTGGCCAGTGTATAATAGGTTTTACAGGCCATACACTCAGGCAATTATTTTATGAAGCGGCAAAATTCTTTTAACCATAATACTTATGAAGTTAATACTTGGAATGTTATCAAAGAGGGCATAGGAGGAGGTTTAGCAATGGGCTTTTTAAGAGAGAGTGCATTTGATCCTTTATCAAGGAGTCGACTTTACAGGTTTTTACTTCCGTTTTGATTGCTGAGTCTATTGAAGAAGTATTGAGATCCATAGACCATTTATATTGATTTATTTGTTAATACTACCCAACAATCGGAGCTTACTGAATTTGTAGTTATACTTTATCTACTAGAAGCACACTAGATACGCCTGCTCCTTGACTTGGTTGAGGAATTTTTTATATAAATTACAAAAACTTATGGTATCTACACACTATGCCGCACAGAAAAGTTATAGGTATTGCAGGTCCAGCAGCTTCAGGCGAAAGCTTATTAGCAAATAGCTTACTTAGCAATGCTCCTCCAAGAGCAAGTTGTAGTAGTAATTAATGCTGATGACTATTATAAGGATCATTCTAAGTTATCAATTGAAGAAAGAGCAAAAATGAACTATGACCACCCCAGATCTATTGATAATGATCCACTAGTTAGGCAGATTAAAGAGTTGGTTTTAGGCAAGCCCATTAATATGCCAAGGTATGATTATATAACTCATAGTAGAAAAAAAGAAACGACCTTGGTGGATTCTCATCAAATAGTAGTCTTAGATTTAACGTTGGCCGTAAAAGAAGTTAGGCAGCTTTATGAATATTAAGATATATGTTGATACTCCGCTATATATATGTCTTATGAGACGCATAAAAAGGGATGTTTTAGAGCGTGGACGTGATATTAAACAAATTTTAGATCAGTATAATACTCAATGTCCGCCCCATGTTTTTAAAAATACATTGAGCCAAGTAAGAAAGATGCCCATGTCATTGTGCCTCGTGGCGGTAAAAATAAAGTAGCTTTAGACATGATCAAGTCTAGAGCAAACGAGCTATTAATGAATAGCGCTCTCAATAAAGCTTCTGTATCAAATAAAGTGCTCTAGCGAGAAGAGTAATAACTGAAGAGCTTAATAGGAGGATTTCTTGGCTTGTAACCCTTGCGAAGCAGGGGATTTTAATAACGATACTCAGCTACCCAAATACTGTTTCGGTGTTATTGAATACATATATACCCATAATACTACCGAACCTGTAATAACTACAACTTCTCATTATGATCCTTCATCAAGCAATCAGAATTTTGGTGCTATTATAAGTAGTGTTATCGGAGGAGTTGCGGCCAATAATATCCATTCTAGGAAACGTGGAATATATAAATATACTTATTAAAATAAGGCACTGCCTAATATTTATAGATAGAAGTTTCAAATCCAGCAAATGCCTATGGAAGAAGAGGGTGAGAGTAGCGCAAAGCATCCTCAGGGGTTTGCTATAGCGCTTCGTTCTTCGATTAAAACTAGCTAGATAATGCCTCTTAAAGAATTCTTTGATTCTACCAATGGGGTCTCAGCCTTTGTTTTGTGATGGTGCGTGGAGATTTTTATAGTATTCATAAACGCTGTAATCATCTGTACATGCTCAATTTATAACGTTCCTCAAAGCCTAAATGACAAGTTCAGGTGGGTTGCCTTACTCCCGTCACCTACCTTCAAAATCAATAATTTCACCCGCTCCTCTATCAACAGTAATCCATATAAAGGTGTACCCCACTTCCATTCTTTGGTCTTTTTTTATATATGTGCACAGCTCGTCAATCTCTAGGACCTCGATATCCTTAAGTGACTTTGTGCTGTTGCAGCTCTTATCTAACTTTTCTTGCACATAGCGTCCCCCCGTCCTTCGATCCATGAAGATATTTGGCTGTTATGGATTCCAGTCAGTCTCTCTTATCGTCCTAATTCCACACTCCTCAAGGTTAGGTTTTAGGTCTATCATTCATAGTGTATTTCTGTCGCTTATTACCTTCTCGGTAATTCTTTTTGCAATTCTTGTACCTGTATTACCTCTTGCTGTCCACAATGTACCACACCATTCTTCACCTGCTCGAGAGCCACAATATTTACACTTAATTGTCATTTCTACTCCCGTCTTATTACGAAGATATCATACCATCTTATTGCCGTCTATAATTACTAGGCAATGCCTAAAATAAGTAAAAACTTTCCTTGGCTAAAAGAGAGAAGCACTCTAGTCTCTCCGCCCGGGGCGCAGCTAGCGAATCTATCATCCATCAAACATCAGCGAGCTGTACTCCCTCTTAGTTTTCTAAAAATATTATATTTCCCACCAGGTTTTCGTTCTGGATTAAATAATAAATTGTGTCTAGAAGATTCTTTTCAGATACATTTTTCTTAAGCAGGGAGTATTGTATTGCTTTATTAAAGTTTTCTTCAGATTGTTTAGGATTTTTTACAGTATGCCCTAAAGCAATTCCGTTGACTCTAATAGTTGGAGCTAGGTTTTTCGCGGCAATTTTAGTAAAATGAGCCAATGCATTTTTAGTGATATTATAAGAAATAAAGTTGCTTGGTATATTTTTGATTTCACAATCTAATATATTAATAATGTTGGGATTAGATACATTCACTGACTTTTTCACGAATGCTTTAGTTAATAACATTGGGGCGATTAAGTTGATTTTTAATTTATTTGCAATATCTTCATAAAAAAAATTATTTATATTGTCATTTTCGAAGCTGGAGGCATTATTGATCAGTAGATCAAGGTTATCTTGTTGTATTAAATGCTCTATATTATCTAAATTTCTAAAATCACAATGCAATAACTCTGCTTTGATACCGCTTTTTTCTACGGTTCTTTTTAGTTCTTCAGCTTCTGCTTTTGAAGAATTATAGTGTAAGAGTAGGTCCCAGCCATTTTGAGCAAGATTTAATGAAATAATTTTCCCTATTCTTTTTGCAGCTCCGGTGATTAAAGCTATTGGCATACAAATAATAATTATTTTTTATTAGATTTATAATTTGCAAAAAGTTAAAATGCAATGTAGTCAACTATAGAACAATGATATAGATTTTACTCAAGTAAATATTAGTTGATACAATAAATTTTATAGGTTGAAGATTTTAAAAGGGCATGCACGATACTGGATACTTACCTGATGTACTTATACTGCTACTAGTTTCTATAATAACCGTAGTGTTATTGAGAAAGTTCAGAACAAGCCCGGTTCTCGGTTATCTTGTAGTAGGCGCCATAATCGGCTCTAATGGTTTAGATTTAATAAAAGAGCCAGGTTATACAACTGCCCTTGGTGAATTCGGGGTGGTTTTTCTTTTATTTGTAATAGGGCTGGAACTCACATTTGAGCGTTTAATAAAAATGAGAGTACTAGTTTTTGGTTTTGGTGGACTACAGCTTCTTTTAACAGCCTTAGTTTTTTATTTGGCATATCTAGTTATTGATCACTATATAGATACAGAACTACCGCAGACTATGGTAATTGTGATCTCCCTAGCTCTTGCTCTTTCTTCTACGGCTATAGTATTGCAGGTTTTAGCTGAAAATGGAACTCAATCTAGCCCAATTGGAAGACTATCTCTAGCTGTGCTTTTGATGCAGGATTTTGCTGTTGTTCCATTGCTTGCAATTATTCCTATTCTAAATCAGGGCAACGACATGTTATTAACAATAGGATGGGCAAGTCTTAAAGCTTTGGGCGCAATTATTGCAATTACTTTATTTGGCAGGTGGTGCTTAAGACCTTTTTTCTCATTAATTGCTTCGGTAAAAACAGACGAAGTGTATGTAACAACTACTCTATTGATAGTACTTGGAGCTGCTTGGACAACTAGCCAATTAGGTCTTTCTACAGCCATGGGAGCATTTCTTGCGGGAATCCTAATCGCTGAAACGGAATATAGAAATAGGGTTGAAGATAGCATAATTCCCTTTCAAGGTTTATTTATGAGCTTGTTCTTCATAACAGTTGGGATGTCAATAGATTGGCGTTTTATCATGTCTCAGTGGAGCGATATTTTAGTTCTTTCTGCTGGCATCATTTTAATAAAAGCGTTGGTGATATTTATTCTGTGTAATTTTTTTGGTTATCAACGGGGCGAATCTATAAATGCATCTTTATTACTTTCGCAAGGTGGAGAATTTGCTTTCATTTTATTTAATATAGCCGTAAGTCAAGGTGTAATAACTCATGACTTAGCTCAGTTTTTATTTATGGTGGTTGCGGTTACTATGGCCGTCACTCCACTACTTTCAATTATTGGTACTAAAATAGAAGATATATTAGACAACGGTTTGGCTTCTCACCAATTGCAAGAATTAAGAGGAATAGGTGATTTAAGCGAGCATGTCATATTAGCGGGCTTCGGTAGGGTAGGAAGAGTTGTCGCATATATGCTTGAACAAGAACAGATCAACTATGTGGCCGTTGATAGCAATGCCTCTCTTGCAAAACAAGCAAGAGAGGACGGATTCCCAGTTTATCATGGTAACCTAGCAGATCTTGATACACTAAATGCTGTTGGAGCCAAGCAAGCTGCTGCAATTATACTTAGTATGAGCGATAAAATATCAGTCAGAAAAGCAGTGAAAGTGATTTCTTTAGAATTCAGTAGCTTACCCATTATTACTAGGGCTGAAGACTTAAGACATAGTAGAAACTTAAAGAAAATGGGAGCAGAAATGACCGTGCCTACTACAATCGAGACGGGTTTGCAGCTTGGTGGTGTTGCGTTAAAGAACCTTGGTATAGTTGAGCACGCCATTCTTTCAATAAAAGAAAAGATTAGGAAAAATAATTATACATTAGTAGAAGAAATGGAACTATTTAGATAGATTACTATGATACCAAAAGGATTAACTAATTTTGCTTTGTTGATACATAATGCTGTTGAAAAGGGACTGTTACTTTTTATAGCTACTTTCTTAACTCTAATTGTTTCCAATTCTAGTTGTGCGAGTTGTTATGAGGCATTTTTCCAAACCAAAATAAGTTTAGCATTTGCGCATCACTCTCTTGGCCTCTCCATAAGGGAGTGGATAAATGACTTATTAATGGCAGTTTTCTTTTTCAGTGTTGGCATGGAGATTAAACGTGAATTAGTGGTTGGTCATTTATCTAAAGGAGAGCAACGGGTATTGCCTTTGGTTGGTGCAGTTGGAGGAGTAGTATTCCCTATAATTATTTTTATCTTATTTAATAAAAACTATGAGTTAAATATGAAGGGGTGGGCTATTCCTGCAGCTACGGATATTGCGTTTGCTCTTGGAGTGCTAGCCTTATGCGGTAAGGGCCTACCTATATCACTTAGAGTATTCTTAACCGCTCTTGCTATTATTGATGACCTAATTGCAGTATTAATAATTGCTTTTTTCTATACTGATTCATTGCAGTTGCAGTATTTGTGGTATGTTGGGCTGTGTGTAATATTTCTTTCTATATTATGTAGCAAAAAAATCTTTTCGGGTCCGATTTATCTAGTTACTGGCATGATTATGTGGAGCTTAATATTAGCAAGCGGAATTCATGCAACAATTGCAGGGGTCATTATGGGTTTATTTATACCAATTACTGCAACAGATGGATCTAAGCCTATAGAGAATATTGAGAAGAGTTTATATCCCTTAGTCGCTTATATAATTATTCCAGTCTTTGCATTTGCGAACAGCGGAGTGAATTTATCAAATTTATCCTGGGAAGTATTCTGTAGCCCTATAGTTTTAGGAATAACTCTAGGTTTATTTGTTGGCAAACAACTAGGAATTTTTGGGACGGTATATCTTTTAGTCAAAACAAAAATTACTTCTTTGCCCGAAAACACAGATTTAAAGCAGTTTTATAGTATAGCGATTATTTGCGGGATTGGCTTTACGATGAGCTTATTTATGAATGTTTTAGCCTTTGATGAGGTAGAGGAATACACGAGTATAGTAAAAATTGGTGTACTAAGCGGCTCATTATTATCTTTCATATTTGGCGCTTTAGTGTTAAAAATCACTCAAAAGACTAATTAAATGGTAACAAAAGTAGAACTCTTAATCGCATTAAGATATTTGCGTACTAAAAATAAAGAAGGGTTTATATCGATTGTTAGTGCCTTTTCTTTGGTTGGGATAACCTTAGGCGTTGCTACCTTAATAATAGTGATGTCAGTCATGTCAGGTTATGAAGTGCAGCTAATTAGCAAAATACTCGGAATAAATGGCCATATCACAATCAGTTCAAGTCAGGGCGATATAAAAGACTTTAGAGACTTGCAGAACAAAATTAGTCGCATCGAACATGTTAATTATGTAGCGCCAATTATCATTGCTCAAGCAATGATAATTGGCGCTACAGGTAGATCTAAAGGAGCACTAGTTAGAGGTATAGATGGTAAAGATTTAGAAAAGAAACCAGCTATGGGATCCTTAACATCGATTAATGAGTTTAATTCTTATAAAAACAATGAGGGCGTATTCATTGGCGAAGCTATGGCAAGAGAAATGGGAGTTGATATTGGTGATTATGTTAAGCTTGTAGCTCCTAAAGTTGAGAATTTAGCATTTGGTATGGTACCTCGCATAAAAACGTTCAAAGTAGTTGGTGCCTTTGATGTTGGCATGTATGAATATAACAGTAATAGCATTTTTATGCCGCTTCGGTATGCACAATTATTTTTTGATCATAGTGCTACTGACTTGGAGATAGTAATTGATCATCCGCAGCATCTTGCGTTGGTCAAAAGAGAAATTAACTCTATCATTGGTAACGAGTTAAGTATAATTGATTGGAGTGCTGCAAATCAATCTTTGGTAGCTGCCTTACGCGTGGAGAGAAACGTGATGTTTTTTATATTGATGCTGATTATTTTAATCGCTGCATTTAATATCATTTCAAGCCTTATTATGTTAGTTCAGGATAAGAAAAAAAGTATAGCAATACTTCGAACTATTGGAATGAAGAAGACGTCGATTTTAAGAATATTTATGATTTGCGGTTCTATAATAGGAGTTACTGGAACTTTTTTGGGAGCAATAATTGGCATACTATTTACAATTTATATAGAGCAAATCCGCCAATTTTTAGAAAATATGACTGGGCAAGTTATATTTGATCCTGTAATATATTTTCTCACCAGTTTGCCTGCAGAATTTTCGGTTACTAGCACGGTTATAATAGTTTCTACGGCATTACTATTATCGTTTTTAGCAACCATATACCCCGCATGGAAAGCTGCGAGTGTGATGCCAGCAGCTGCTTTACGTTACGAATAGGTGTGTGTTTATGAAAAGAAAATCAGATCTATTAAATTTTTTATATGAAAGAGGCTATATACATCAGTCAACTAACGATGATGGCCTTGATGAGTTACTAGCAGCTAAAAAAGTTAGGGCCTATATTGGATTCGATTGTACAGCCCCATCGTTGCATGTTGGAGGCCTGATTCAAATCATGGTACTACGTACCTTACAGAAATTTGGGCATGAGCCGACAGTATTGTTAGGTAGCGGCACGACCAGAGTCGGTGATCCATCCGGGAAAGATGAGATGAGATCTGTGCCTTCAGAGGAGCAAATAGAAAAAAACAAACAATCAATTAACAAAGTATTTGCTCAGTTCATTAATTTTGATCAAGGTGCGACTTCTGTTGATAATGCAGATTGGCTACTGAGTCTAAATTATCTTGAGTTTTTAAGTCAGTATGGCAGACATTTTTCTGTTAATCGGATGTTAACTTTTGATAGCGTCAAGATTAGGCTTGATAGGCGGCAGCCTCTTACGTTTCTTGAATTTAGCTATATGTTATTGCAAGCTTATGATTTTCTTGAATTACATAGAAAATATAATTGTACGTTACAGCTCGGCGGCTCAGATCAGTGGGGTAATATAGTAAACGGTATAGAGTTAATTAAAAGAGTGACCGGTAATGAAGTTTTTGGATTAACTTCACCGTTACTTACAACAGCTTCTGGCGCTAAGATGGGTAAAACCGCAAGTGGAGCTGTTTGGTTAAATGAAGACATGCTCTCTAATTATGATTATTGGCAATTTTGGCGTAATGTGGACGATGCGGATGTGATAAAATTCCTCAAATTATTTACCGAGCTTCCTATCGCTGAGATTGATAGAATGGCCGCACTCCAAGGAGCAGAATTAAATGAAGCTAAGATAGTTTTGGCAAACGAAGCTACCACACTTTGTAGAGGGAAAGAGGCAGCCAAAGCTTCTATGGAGACTGCTCGAAGTACTTTTGGTGGAGGAATAGGGGAAGATCTGCAACAAGTTGAGTTAGAGGCGGATTCCTTAAAGGATGGTATACCCGCTTTCAAGCTTTTTGTAGCCGCAGGTTTGTGTGCTTCAGGCGGTGAAGCAAGGAGGCTAATAAACGGCAATGGAGCTAAAATCAATAATGAAATAGTAGCGGCCGAAACTGAATTAATTAATGGTTCCTATGTCCAAGATGGTAAAATAAAGCTTACAGCTGGAAAAAAGAAACATGCGATTGTAGTTATAGTATAGAGGCGCAAGGAAGAAGCTACTGCCTAAAGCTTCTATAGTTGGACTGGGCGAAGTTTTCAGATGAGGATCTTATTGGGTTAATATCTATACCTCCTCTTCTTGTATACCTTGCAGATACCTCTAAAAAGTTAGGTCGGCAATTTTTATAAATTTCAAAAAATATGCGTTCAATACACTGTTCGTGAAATTCATTTAAATTGCGTAGAGATATTATGTACCGTAAAACAGAGATATGATTTATTTTTTGGCCACTATATCTTACAATTAGAGATCCAAAATCTGGCTGTCCAGTTACTAAGCAATTGGATTTTAACAGATGTGTATATAATAGCTCTTCCACTATATCATGCGCTTGTTCTAAGATGGGCTTATCATTGCAATTTTTAATATTAATATCTAAGTCATCGAGCAAAATCCCCTGAATTTTTTGTGGTATGTAGTGGCTACTTTCCACATTATATAGGACACATTTAATTTTGGTTTTCAATATTGTAGAAAGATCATTGGTAATAAGATTGTGGACTTCTTCTGGAGTATTAAAATTGCTGTTGTTAAAGGAATTTAAATAAAGCTTTAAAGATTTTGACTCAACCATGAATTCAGAATTTGCATCATAGATTATCTCAGCAATCCTGACCTGAGGCTTACCTTGAATATCAAGCCAAGAAACTTCATAAGCATTCCATATATCGACTCCATGAAATTGCACCGGATTTTGGCCTACAAATAACTCTGCTCTTTTTAATTTTCTTGGAATTGCAAATAATAAATCAGGCTTATACTTACTTATATATTGCGATTTTTTACCAAGCTCAGAGGAAGTTAGGTTAAACATAGTTAGAATTGATTGTTTTAACAGTAGTGGTGCTCATTTTCTTGTATAAGATATATCCTAGTTATTCAACTAGATTTAGGGCCTTTGTTAAATTTTCACAAGGACAACTTAAGGGTGTAAAATTACTTGCCAAACTAAAAAATCAGTGCTCAACTTTTAACATAAGTCTTTATTTATTAGGTGACCTCGCAATGAATTTTTGTACAGTTTTTTGTGCACTTTTCTTATTCGTTTCTTCTTTTACCCAGTTTGCCTCTGCAGAATCAAGGATAAAAGATATAGTAAATTTTGAGGGCATAAGAGATAACATATTGGTTGGTTATGGCCTTGTTGTTGGCTTAAATGGTAGTGGTGATAACCTAAAGAATTCTGCCTTTACGGAAAAGGGGTTAGTAGATTTTCTTGAAAGATTAGGAATTAATAGTAGAGGCAGCAACCTAAAAACTAAAAACATTGCAGCGGTAATGGTAACGGCTACAATTTCCGCATTTGCCCGTACTGGTAGCAAGATATCTGTAAGCATTAGTACTCTTGGCGACGCTAAAAGCCTTAAAGGAGGCACGCTTATTGCTACCCCTCTTTTGGGGGCAGATGGAGAAGTTTATGCAGTGGCTCAGGGGCCGGTTAGTATAGGAAGCCTTGCTGATCCTGATCCTAGCAAAATTAAGGCAGTGCCGACTTCTGGATATGTAAATAATGGGGCAATTATAGAAAAGGAAATAAATTTTTCCTTAAAAGAGGTTTCTGAGATGAGGCTAGCGTTGAAAAACCCAGATATTACAACTGCTAGAACAATTGCCACTGCAATAAATAATGCGCAGCAGGATGATTTGATAGCTTCAGTAGAGGATCCTGGAACTATAAAAGTCAATGTACCTAATCACTACAGAGATAACGCAGTTAATTTTCTTGCTGAGATTGAAAATTTAACTATTCAGCCAGATCAAGTCGCTAAGATAGTAATAGATGAAACGACTGGTACCATTGTCATTAGTGAGAATGTAAAAATCAATACAGTTGCTGTGGCCCAGGGAAATCTTAGAGTAAAAATTACTGATCAAGAAGGCTTTGTACAGAGCTTAAGGAATGCAGCTAAGAGTAAAAAAGAGCTTGATGAAGAACAACGCGCAGACCCTGGCACGAATCTTGCTGTATTAGAGAATGGAACTAATTTGAGTGATTTAGTAAACGGATTAAATGCGTTAGCAGTAAAAACTCATGATTTAGTTGCTATACTAAAAACAATACAACAAGCGGGGGCGCTACAAGCAGAAATAGAGGTAAGATAATATGCAAGTAACAAGTATTAATAATAAAAATATAGATAAAGCCGCCTTTAAGATGACAGAAATGTTCGTTAGGGAAATGCTTAAACCTTTGCTTGAAGAGGTGACAAAATCCTTAAATGTTGGAGATTCAGTTGATAGTGAAGTTTATGCTTATCTTCTGCAAGAGAAGTTGGGAGAGCAAATAGCTAGTAGTGTAAATATTCAGGATAGCATTAGAAAATATTTAGCTGCTTACAATCCAAATAATGAGGCTTAAGAAATGAGAGAAGAGTTAAGTAAATATGATAAGCTTTATAATTCGATAGTTTGCTTAAGCGATCTTATAAGGCTTGAGAACAAGCTAATAGAAAAAGATCAGATAGATGAAATTGTCCAATTATCTGATGAAAAAGAATTCCTGACTAATATGGTGTTAGAAAACAAGAGTATTATATTTAATGTACTTAGAAATGAAGAAGTTATTGCCTTGAGTATAACTAAAGATCAATATTCCTCAATTAAAGAATCGGTTAGCGCTCTCTTAACGCTAACTGAAGAAAACGCAAGACTTATAGGAAAAAGACTATATGTAATAAATATTATTCTGTCTTCAATACAGCGTGTAGCCAAAAAAGAAGAGAACAAACTCGCTCTATATGGTTCTAGCGGCAAAAATCTAAACTTTAGTAATAAAGTAGGCAGCAATGCTTTCAAGTTTAACTCGACAATTTAAAGAAGGGAAATGCTATGGCTAATATCTACAATATTTTCTCCAGTGGATCAAAAATAGTAAATGAAGGAGTAGTGACCGCCACAAGAAATAGTGAAAGTGCAGCGGTTGATTCTTTATATATAAGAACAGATGTTAAGTATACTGATGATCGTTTTGGTAATATAGAGGCTAAGTTAAATGCTGCTATTAATACTGATCTGACTAAGGGATATATTGACATGGTTTCGCAGGCAGAAAGGAGCAAGATTATGGATGAATATAGTAATAGGATAATTAACGCCATAGGGCAACCTAATGACGCTTTTGCGTTACATAACTTGTTTAACAAGGTTAATGGTATACTCAGTGATTTACATAGAAATGGCGATCGCAAAGCTATTATTGCATTAAATAAGTTGACAAAAAAGCTTAATTCCATTCATGAGACATTACAAGATATGAGAGGAGAGGCTGACCTAAATATAGAGAAATCAATATTTGAAATTAATCAATTGCTTGCAACGGTCCGGGAGGGCAATAAAGTACTCCGAGAAAACCAGCAGCGAAAAGATGAACAGATTTATGTAGATACGCAAAAGAGTATTTGGGCTGCGACTAGTGAACTTGCAAAATATTTTTCAATTGCGACAAAGACACTTAATGATGGAACACAAGAGATAAACATTGTAACTGATAGGGAAATATATAATTTAGTTGGAAGATCAAGTGCTACTGAATTTGCCTATAAAAGTGAAGGCGTTTCAAATATTTTGTCTGAGGAGCCATTTAATAGAATAGTTCTCAGAAAGCTTGGGGTTAGTAGTAAAAGCTTATATGCTGTAGATGACTTTACAGTAGTATCAAGCGGTACAGATAGTACTAATACAGAATATAAAATTCAAAGTGGAATTTTAGGCGGACTTTTAGAAGCTAGGGACGGCTTGCTCGCCGATGCACTTACAAACATTAATAAGTTATCTGAAAAATTAATGAGAAACATGAATTCAATGCACAACGCACTGACTTCACGTGCTGGGGCTCCATTATTAAGTGGAAGCGTAAATTTCAATCTCGATTCAACGGTAGCTGCACGAGGTAAAGCATTAATAGCATTAGTTGACGAAAATGGTAGACCAGCTAACTATGAAGGCCAGGATTTTGTACCTTTAGAGCTTGATATGGCGGAACTTGATTTAAATTCAACAGGTCAAACAAATGTGCGGTCAATTATAACCAGGATAAATGATTATTTCTCTGCGGATAACAGGAGAGTGGAGGTATCTGGGTTGTATGATATTAAATTAGTTTCTAAAAGCCCGCAGATTACTAACACGAATATACTAGAATTGGGAATAGAAGTAACCAATGCGATGCAGACTTCAGAAACAGGATTTAAGATTACTAATCTTAAGGTAACTAATGGTGCAGGTATTGAGCTTAAAAGCGATACTAATCTTAATACCTTAAACATGATTGCGGCCGGAGCGCGGCAAAAAATAATTCCTGGATTAAGTATTGATACTAATAATAGTATTGATGCAAGCGGTAACCCTATTGTTGCTCCTACTTACCCTTATACAGTGGAATTGATTGTTGAAGTCCAAAGTATAGATGATAGTGGACCAGTTTACAGTAAGATAGTTTATGAAATAGGCGATCCTGCTTTTTATGCTAATAACGTAAATGGAATTTTAGGTAAGTCTTTTTCTGCAAAAGAAGTTTTACCTCCTAATAGCGGGGATACAAACTTTGGTAAGTTGAAAGTGACTAATCCGACAAATATCCTTACTTCGTCATTAGTTAATGAAAGTGGTGCACAAATATCTGAGGCTGGTATAGGAGGATTTTTAGAGCTTAGAACGAATACCAATAAGTATAAGATAGCCATTTTGCAGGTTGATGAGCAAATGAGTGGAAAGGCAAATAATGTTGATCGGATGCTAACAGCGGGTTTCAGCGAGTTCTTTGGACTTAATGACCTTTTTAGACCTCGTGATGCTAGTAATTTTCAAAATTATAAAAATGCAGCGAAAGATATATCAATAAGAAATGATATACTAAAAAACTCAAAATTGTTTTCTTACTCTCAATTAACTATTTATAGAAAAGAGGGCGAAAAGGGTAATGTAGTGAGTTCTTGCGAAGTTGGTTTATCCAATTATAGGATTGAGAGTAAATGGCCAATTATAGCCACTGATATATCGAAAAATATCGGTAATCTAATTTTTCATTCAGAATGCAAGCATAGAGAATTTAAGTCATTACATGAGAACCAGGTCAGTATTTTAGAGAATATAGAAGCGGAATTAAATACTCAACAAGGATTTGATGATGATCAGTCGAAGTATGATTTATTTCAATTAAGCAGTATGCAATCGGCTCTATCTATAGCGTTTTCTAATACATTAAAAGTCAATCAGGCTTTCTTAGATGCTTTTAAGTAATTTTTAAATAGGTAATTTTATGGTGAATTCTGCTTATATATCTAAAATGCAACCAAAGCAGCTTAATAGAAGTGCTAATGATTTATACTCTGCAAGACAAAAAGACTATACCAACCCTGATTCAGGGTTTACTTACAAAGCTCCTACTTGGAGTGGCTTAACTGTTAATCAAATAAATGAAATAGTAAATATAGAAGCTACAAGCGCTGAAGCGAAGGCAGAGGAGGGCAAACTGTGTGATATCGAGAATAAGGTCAATGTGGTTATTAATGTATTAGATAGTATTGAACAAATTGTAACAAAAGTGAAAGCACAGTTAGCAGAAGATAATAACTATAACAGAATCACAAGCCTTAACCAACTGAGACATATTGGAGAAAATGCCTTAAAGGCTGTTGTTGCATTATGTAACTCAAAAAGTAGTAATGGGGATTACGTTATGAGTGGTAATCAAATTAAAATAAAGCCTTTAGAGGAAAGTGACTTAAGTTACAACGGCGGCACTTCAAATCTTTCTCTTAGTTTAAAAGGCCAATACAGCGGCGAAATAGAGGTGCGGGCTGACAATGTAGCTATAAAAAATATATTAGACTCATTTAAACAGATTGCTTCTAAAAAAGAGATTGGGTATGGCAAAATTAATCAAGTATTAGATGAATCCTTTAATGAGGTTGTAAGGCTGCGCTTAGGGGCTGCAATGTTTCTTCAAGAAATTAAATACCTGAAAGATAAGTATCAGTTAGACAGCAGTAACCTCATGAGCAATCATCAAGATGCTGCGTCTCAGAGTGATATTGAGTATGCAGGAGTATTAAGAAGCAAAGAAAATCAATATGATAGGACGCTTGAAATAACGAAAAAATTTTTAGAAATTTTTGACCACAATAGAGGTTAAAGATGAGTAATAATGCTTTAGATAAAAGGCTCTTATCAGAAAGCGAAACCGAAGTTATTTCCAATAAATTTGGTAAATTCAGAGTATTAAAAATCTAATAAAATAACGCTGCCCTTTGGTTTAATAGGAATTCCTGAATTAAAGTTTTATTATATAATAGAAAATTTTAATTCAACCATAGATAACTTCTCTTTATTGCAAAGTACTGAAAGGGAAGCAGTGACCTTTCTTTTATATCATCAAGAAGTAAATAATTCATTGATAAATAAGATAGATATTATCACGACTTGCATGTTGATTGGAATGAAAAAAGAGGAAGTCGATTTGTTTTTGATAGCTTCTTTAAAAAAGGGGGTGGAGGGCAAAACGAACATCGCGTTGAATACTAAGGCCCCATTATTTATCGATAGAAACAATAATATAGGTATGCAATATGTTCTACAAAACAATTTGTATAGTACTCAACATTTGTTATAAGATCTTTAGCTCAAAACTATAAATACCATTTAAAACCATTGCTGCTTCTCTTAGTGTTATTCATTGACTTAGCGTACTCAAGATTATATTTCTTATTAGCATTACTATTAAGGAATTAATTCCGCCATGTATCAGAGATTAATTAAAACGAATTTACCAAAGAATCAGTCCGGCCTTCCTATGGGGTGCTAGAAAGACTGGCAAATCCACATACTTGAAGCAACATTTTCCAAATTCAATTTATTATGATTTTTTAAAATCCGATGAATATTTGCGTTATTTGAAAGCTCCTCATAAATTAAGAGAAGGGCTTCTAGCCACAGGAGGTTCTCCATATCATATAATAATAGATGAAGTACAAAAGGTTCCCCAAATTTTAGATGAAATACAATGGCTGATAGAAAATGCTAATTTATCTTTTATATGGTGTGGCTCTAGTGCCCAGAAACTTAAAAGAACAGGTGCAAATTCCGGCATTGCCTAATATTTATAGATAGGAGTTTCAAATCCAGCAAATGCCTATGGAAGAAGAGGGTGAGAGTAGCGCAAAGCATCCTCAGGGGTTTGCTATAGCGCTTCGTTCTTCGATTAAAACTAGCTGGATAATGCCTCTTAAAGAATTCTTTGATTCTACAAATGAGGTCTCAGCTTTTGTTTTGTGATGGTGCGTGGAGATTTTATAGTATTCGTAAACGCTGTAATCATCTGTACATGCTCATTTATAACGTTCCTCAAAGCCTAAATGACAGGTTCAGGTGGGTTGCCTTGCTCCCGTCACCTACTTCAAAATCAATAATTTCACCCGCTCCTCTATCAACAGTAATCCATATAAAGGTGTACCCCACTTCCATTCTTTGGTCTTTTTTTATATATGTGCACAGCTCGTCAATCTCTAGGACCTCGATATCCTTAAGTGACTTTGTGCTGTTGCAGCTCTTATCTAACTTTTCTTGCACATAGCGTCCCCCCGTCCTTCGATCCATGAAGATATTTGGCTGTTATGGATTCCAGTCAGTCTCTCTATCGTCCTAATCCCGCAGTCCTCAAGGTTAGGTTTTAAGTCTATCATTCATCGTGTATTTCTGCCGCTTATTACCTTCTCGGTAATTCTTTTTGCAATTCTTGCACCTATTACCTCTTGCTGTCCCTATACCACGCCATTCTTCACCTGCTCGCTAGAGCCGCAATATTTACACTTGATTGTCATTTCCTACTTCACCCATTCTACTACGAAGATATCATACCTTCTTATGCCGTCTATAATTACCAGGCATTGCCAAAATTTATTGGGAAGGAGAGCTTGGAAGTATAATTTTTTTTCCGTTACGTATATAGCGAGGTTACGGATTTTTCTTTACTTAAAGTACTGAATCATGGATGTGTGCCTTCTCACTATCAAACAGCAAATCCAAAAAAGGCTCTGAAATCATATATTGAGGATTATTTGGTGCATGAAATTCAAGCAGAAGGATTAGTAAGAAGTCTGCCAGGCTTCGCTAGATTTTCAGATATTATGTCATTTTCAAATGGAGAAATGATAAATTTTACTAATATTTCAAGAGAAGTTGCGATAGATGCAAAAATCGTTAAGGAGTATTTCCATACATTAGAAGATACATTATTGGGTTATTTTATTTATCCATATAGTAAAAAAGTAAACCGAGAAATCATCACTTCTCAACCAAAATTTTACTTATTTGATGTTGGATTAGCAACGCACCTCTCTAAAAATCACTTTGAAACTATAGAATGAAGCCAAGCTGGCAAAGCTTTAGAAAATTATATTTTGCAAGAAATAGTTGCTTACAATAGTATGAAGAACTTGATTGTAAAATAAATTATTAGCGTACTAAAACTGGGTTAGAAGTAGATTTTTTAGTTAACCCCGGTTCGGAGATAAGGTTTAAAGAAATTATCTGATATGGCTTCAAAGAAGCTGTGTAACCATTAAATTTTTCTCAATTTCACGATAAATAACCTCAGTTTGACGTTAAGGAGTAGGCCCATGAGCCTATTTTTCCAATGAGATATATTTGGGTTTGGAGACATAAGCCAAGAGCCCCGAGAGGAGGACTGCCAAGAGATTGTTTGGCAAGTGATGCCGTGGTGCTGGATTTGTCAAATCTCTTTCAATTGTCCGATGGCTGTTTCAATCAATCCACGCCCTGCAAGAAGCAGTTGTTTAAAAGCCGCAAGCGGGTTTTGTTTTTCTTAAGCCGTGTGATGAGCTCAATACCTTGATTGCTCAGTGTTTTTGCTTATATACCACCGATCTCCGAATAGAAGGCCTGTCAAATATTGAGTCAGTTTTTCGACAACGGCTCGATCATCTGTATTACCCGAAGTCAGTGTGAATGACATAATCTCTCCTTGATCATTGAGGCCAAAGAACCATCCGGGTCGACGTTTTCCCACGCTGAGCGACGCCTTTAAGGACCTTATTACGGCTAGTACGTGAGTTATGACAAACCTTTTCCAGCTTTTTGTTGAGTCAACGTACCTGTTTGTTTCCCTTTGCAGCAATTCAGCAGAATGACCAACGGGGTGACCGCGTCTCGCATCAGCTCAACAAAGCGATTGTAGCTGATAAGCTTCGGCAATCCCTCTCTGAGAGAGATTTGAAAACAGTTTAGGTAAAAATCTTTGAATCCGGTAATGCCCTCAAATGAAACAAAACGAGGATCGTTATAACTTCGGAAAGCATCATCCCAGACTCTCGTTCCCTTTGTCTCTGCGAGTTTCTTAAGGATCTTTGGTACGTGAGTTGTCGCTTGCAAAAATCATCAATCAAACAAAATATTTCTACTAGGGGAACCACTTTTCTTATTTATCGTGAAATTGAGAAAAACCTAATGGTTATACAGCTTCTTTAAAACTTATCTCAAACTGGGGTTAACAAAAACACTGAGCAATCAAGGTATTGAGCTCATCACACGGCTTAAGAAAAACATGAAAAACAAAACCCGCTTGCGGCTTTTAAACAACTGCTTCTTGCAGGGCGTGGATTGATTGAAACAGCCATCGGACAATTGAAAGAGATTTGCCAAATCCAGCACACCACGGCATCGCTCGCCAAACAATTTCTTGGCAGACCTCTTTCTCAGGGCTCTTGGCTTATGTCTTCAAACCCAATATATCTCGTGGAAAAATAGGCTCACGGGCATACTCCTTACGTCAAACTGAGGTTAAGTAATTCTTCCCTACGCAAGTTTATATGTGTTGTTACAGGCTCCGTACTAGGATTGTCATGAAAATGAGTATCTACAGGTGGTTGGTTGGATTTTAGTTGCTTTATATATTGGGACACATCAGTATTTGAGTAGTTTCATCGTTATTATATACCTTATGGGTGAGCTTATGCTGATATGATTTATAACCTAAGAAGGCTCCAATACCCAATATTTAAAGAAGCTAATACTCCTATATTGCAACTCCCACACCAGTTGAAGAAGTGCTATGATCCTCATTATTAGATATGCGTACTGTGGATTTGGGAGAGTAGTGGTTATAACTGCAGAAGTGCTGTAATCATTGTTAGTAGACCCAGCTGTTTGCTGGTGCTTGAAAAGGAATTGGCTTCGTAGGTTGAGCTCCCGAACAATACAAATACTCTACCTGCTATATTGGTTAAGGAGTCTTGATACGGATCAGATATTACTAAAACGGACGCCGGTTTTTGTCTCAGTAGTATTGAATGAGAATAAGTCCGTGCCATATCCAGCTTGTTCTGGTGGTATAGTTGCATTTATATCGGACCTGTTATTGCTTCCGTATTAGGGCTTATTGCCATGTCATCTAAGTTATCACCATTAAACTCATTACCTATATAATGAGTTAACTAATATAGAATCTGGCAATATGACATTAAACCCCTTTTTTAGACCAAATATAAGTGTTTGTTCCTTATTACCGTATAGGACACGTATTTTAGTATCTTGCGCATACACAAAATCATCAATTCCGTCACCATTTAGGTCTGCTCTGCCTTTTGCTATTATATACGGAGATTTTGGCAGAAATATGTTTGCTTTTACTGCATCGATAGTGTGGCTTTCCAGTACTGCAGGATCTTCTGTTATTGTGATGGAGGGTGTCAAAGGCAAGAAATCTGAGCAGGAAAAAATAGATATCCCTTTGGTTAATAAGGTATTGTGAATGGTGATATTATAGGGAATTATGCCGCTCGCTATAAAAAGCAGCACTGCTATTGTAGTTTACGCTCCCAGTGTAAGGGATGGAACCGCTATATGGTACATTTCCACTGTAAGAAGCGCTCCGCTACATGGAATATTTAGTTGCTGAGTTCCATATCCACCGTTGCAAACATTCTCCCACAAGGACCATAGTAAAATATATTAGAATACGCTACAGAGATAATTATAGGGTACCATTCCACTATAAGGTACTGAACCGCTATACGAGACAGAACCGTTATTGGTATAGTTGTGTTTGTGGAGTAAAGTCCTAATATACGGCAGTAGAAGGTATAGGCGTTAGAATGATATGTTGACATCTCATTCTCAAATCCAAGATCGGTTTTTCCATCATGATTTACATCGCCAGTAAATCCAAATGAACCTAGATATTTGGTTGAAGTTAAGATTATCATCACTTCGTCTATGAGCGACTTTTATAGGTTGTTGATCTGTAAATATCCTACCCCAATGTTCTATATCTTCAATAGAAGTTTCTCTGGCAAAGGTATAATTGGCGCCGAATACTACATAAGCTGTAGTATTTCCAGAGATTGTTGAGTCATCGATGCCATCACCATTCAAATCTCCACCCGTAGAAAGGTTAGTAGACCAGTCTTCGTAAGTTAAATTAGAATGAGTGATTAAAGACCAACTCCATCGGTAGTTAATTGAATTATGAATGACTCCGTAAAGGAAGAAGAGCCGTATATTATGTCAACACCTTCTTGCGAAGAAATTATACTATATCATTATAACCATTATCATTTAGGTCACTTTTTATGCTTACTGCAAGCTCTAGATTACTTCCTGGTATGAGCGGCCGGACCGAATCTTGAAACCATTTGTTCCATTTAGTTGAGATAGATCTACTGGTGATGAAATATCAGAGCGGCGGAAGACTACAAACACGGTGCCTGCTTCTGGATATGATACTTTGTCCTAAATTAGATGTGGAGTGAGGAGAAGATAAAACTATATCGTAAATCCATCACAGTTCACATCGCCACCTATTGCAATGCCCAGCCTCATAGGATAACCTGTAGATCCATTTATATAAAACCCCAGAGTGAAGTTGAGTAAAATGATTTTGGGTTAAAAGTGTCATAACATGGCCTACAATACAACTCTATGAATTTCACCAGCTTTTCGCCAAGCATTAAATTTGGTTGGATTGTAGTAGTTTGTTGCTTGAGTCCTATTCCAAGATGGTCGTATCTTATTTCAATAAAGGCGCAAGTATTTTTATAAGTGAAAACACTAGTCATACTTTGCAATCCATCCGCCACCTAAAACCCTAGTGCCATCATACATAACACAAGCTTGTCCTGGAGTTATACCTTCGTATGGATCTTGAAGTGAGACATTTGCAGTACCATCTTGGATAGTTGTCACTGTAGCAAGGCTTCCTCCATGCATAGATCTTAATTTGACTGAACACTCTAGAGCCACTGGTTCATCTATGAGCCAATTAATGTCTTTTATTTTTAAATCATAAGATTTTAGATCAGTTTTACTACCGACAATTATTTGGTTGTTTTGCGGATCTATTTTGAGGACATAAAGTGGTTCAGCGCTTGCTATTCCCAAACCCCTGCGCTGCCCAATTGTATAATAAACAATACCGTTGTGTTGTCCAACGACTGTGCCATCTTTTAATACAATATTACCAACTTCAAAGGCTTCAGGTCTTAACTTTTCAATAACTTTAGTATAGCCCCCTTCAGGAACAAAGCATATATCTTGGCTATCCGGTTTGTCTGCAACATTTAACCCGCATCTATTGGCTAAATCCCGGGTATTGGATTTATTTAAATGACCAACTGGAAATTCTAGAAATTCTAATTGTTCTTTGGTTATAGTAAATAGAAAATAACTTTGGTCTTTGGCAGGATCAAACCCTTTATGGAGTTCTGCAGTGCCGTTTTTAATGATTTTTTGTGCGTAATGGCCAGTTGCAAGGGAGTCTGCGCCTAAATCCTTAGCTACCTTAAAAAGATCATTAAACTTTACTTTTTGATTGCAACGCACGCACGGAACTGGTGTTTCGCCTCTGATATAACTATCAGCGAAATCATCTATTACAGACTGCTTAAAAATGCTCTCATAATTTAAAACATAATGAGGTATACCAATTTTCTCAGCAGCCATTTGGGCATCATATATATCTTGCCCAGCACAACATGCCCCTTTTTTACCAACGAAGCTGCCGTAATCATAAAGCTGCATTGTCACTCCTATCACTTCGTGGCCTTGTTCATGGAGCAGTGCTGCAACAGTGGAACTATCAACTCCTCCAGACATGGCCACAACTATTTTCTTTCTAGGCATACCTATTTAACGATTCTTTTAATAACAATTTGTTGGATAATTGATAAAATATTGCTCCAAGTCCAATAAAGTACAAGGCCGGATGGAAATGAAGCAAAAACAAATAAGAAAATTAAAGGTAAATACTTCATTACCTGTGCTTGGGTTGGATCTGCGGGGGCAGGATTTAAGCTTTGCTGCATATGCATAGTAATAGCCATCAACATAGGCAGCACTCCCATCATTAAGAAGGAAGGAACGCTCCATGGAAGTAAGCCAAATAAATTAAATATAGTAGTTGGATCTGGAGCGGACAAATCTTTTATCCACCCAAAAAAAGGAGCGTGTCTCATTTCGATGGTTACGGAAAGTACTTTATATAATGCAAAAAACACTGGCATTTGTAAAAGTAAAGGCAGGCATCCAGACATAGGATTTACCTTCTCTTTTTTATAAAGCTCCATTACCGATTTTTGAAATGCAACGACGTCATCACCATACCTTTCTTTGATGGTCGCAAGCTGAGGTTGGAGCACCTTTAGTCTGTTCATATTTACAAAGCCTTTATATGCAAGCGGAAATAATAAGATCTTAATAAAGATAGTTAAAATTAATATCGCCACTCCAAAATTACCTACAACATTATAGAAGTAATTTAGTAATAGAAATATAGGCTTAGTAATAAAGTAAAGTATTCCAAAATCGACTGCTCGATCAAAAAGAGGAATATGGTATTGATCTTGATACTGATGCAATAGATCTATATTCTTAGCTCCAGCGAATAGGCGTACTGTGTTATTAAAGCTTTGTCCTGGAGATACGGTTATTTTATTTTTTAAGATATCTGCTTGATATTTATGGCCAAACCCGGTCAATTTAGCATTAAATAAAGCATTTGGGTTTGGTAGAATGGAAACAAGCCAATATTTATCAGAAAAGCCTATCCATCCTTTTTGCTGTTTTTTTTCTATACTTTCTTCTTTTAAATCACTGAAGCTATATTCGGTAAGCTGATTATCAAATACGGCGATTGCACCCTCGTGGACTATGGCATTAGATTCATTTTGACCATAAGATCTATTTACCGAAGTATAAGGGTAAACGATAATATCTTCAGAGGAGGTATTTTCTATTCCTTGATTGATATCAAATAAGTAATTCTCATCCAATGTAACTTTAATAGTAAACTTAATTCCCTGATTATTAATCCAGTATAAATTCGCAGAGTTTGGACTGCTGATATCAGCTACTTTCCAGATAGTTTTGTTATTTGGCAAATCAAATTTATTATTAGTACTTAACCAACCAAATTCTGCGAAGTAACTTTTTTGAGTATTTTTCGGTGAAAGCAATACTACTTTATCTTTGGTGCTGAGATCTTTTCCGTATTTTAGCAATATTAAATCGTCTAACCTTGCGCCCTGTAGGTTTATAGAGCCAGAGACATACTCATTAAAAATTCTAATTCGCTTAGACTGCTCAAAATCTTGTTTTAATATTTCTGCTTTGTCTTGGTTTATAGCAGCGATATGGAGTTCTGGTGAGATGTTTATTTGGTTATCAGCTGTTGCGCTAATTTCTGTTGATTTAGGACTTAGGATGGGTGGAGCGAAAAAATACTGCCAACCAAATAAAATTGCTGTACTTAAAATAACAGCGAGAACTAACCTAAATTGTTCCATCAAATGACCTCAAAAAGCTACTTAAAATCTTCGTCAACATAATTACAAAAGGGGTGGCACGAGCCAAGCCTTTTCAATGTTTTCCAGAGCCCAATTATCAACCCATGCTTTTTAAAAGAAAAAACCGCGTACTCTGAGCAAGTGATTCCGTATCTACATGCAGAAGGTAAAATTGGTGATAATATGTACCTATACCCCAAAACAAGTAAAATAGCCACCCGAGTTAACAAAAAGCTTATTAACTTAAGCGATTTTTTGAGTATATGTATCAAAACTTGCAATAGATTTCTCCATTTTTTTTGTGCAAAACAGCATTTCTTCCTTCAATTTTCTATAAGGAGTGAGCAATATACCAGGCTTTGCAACCATAACACATTGAAAGGGCAAGGTTATATTCTTGCTCAAGACATCAGCTATTAATGATTTCATAAGCCTTTTGCAGCGATTTCTTTGCACTGCTCCACCTATTCTTCGACTTGCAGTAAAGCCTACCTTCAAAGTTTTAAGGTCTTCATAATTAGGTGTATAAAATAATAAAAAGCTCGAAGAATAAACCTTCAGACCGTCGTTTGTGATTTTTTTAAAGTCTAATGATTTTTTTAGCCTTTTAATGCTGAAGGTCACCACATAAGAAACTTAAGCTGACAGGACCTTGCGCCCTTGTGCTCTGCGGTTATTCAAAATTTTTCTACCACCAACAGTTGCCATCCTAGCTCTAAAACCATGGCGGCGCTTTCTAACTAATTTACTTGGCTGATAGGTTCTCTTAGTAGACATAAAACTGCAATTATATAAATAAAACTCTCGCTCCTTTATAAACGGCAAATAGTGAAAGTCAATATAAAACAGCTACAGTTAACTGAAATTAATGGCCGAATCTTTAATTTGACTGCTCATATAATCCTTTCCGCTTTCGTTTTTAACCTCAGTTTGACGTAAGGAGTAGGCCCGCGAGCCTATTTTCCGCGAGATAGAGGGTTTATCGGGTTTGAAGACATAAGCCAAGAGCCCTGAGAAAGAGGTCTGCCAAGAAATTGTTTGGCAAGCGATGCCGTGGTGCTGGATTTGGCAAATCTCTTTCAATTGTCCGATGGCTGTTTCAATCAATCCACGCCCTGCAAGAAGCAGTTGTTTAAAAGCCGCAAGCGGATTTTGTTTTTCATGTTTTTCTTAAGTCGTGTGATGAGCTCAATACCTTGATTGCTCAGTGTTTTTGCTTATATACCACCGATCTCCGAATAGAAGGCCTGTCAAATATTGAGTCAGTTTCTCGATAACGGCTCGATCGTCCGTATTCCGAGGTCAGTGTGAATGACATAATCTCTCCTTGATCATTGAGGCCAAAGAACCATCCGGGTCGACGTTTTCCCACGCTGAGCGATGCCTTTAAGGACCTTATTACGGCTAGTACGTAAGTTATGACAAACCTTTTCCAGCTTTTTGTTGAGTCAACGTACCTGTTTGTTTTCCTTTGCAGCAATTCAGCAGAACGACTAACGGGATGGCCGATTTCTTACTAGGGGAACCACTTTTCTTATTTATCGTGAAATTGAGAAAAACTTAATTGTTACACAGCTTCTTTGAAGCCATATCAGATAATTTCTTTAAAACTTACCTCAAACTGGGGTTAACAGAAACACTGAGCAATCAAGGTATTGAGCTCGTCACCCACGGCTTAAGAAAAACATGAAAAACAAAACCCGCTTGCGGCTTTTAAACAACTGCTTCTTGCGAGGGCGTGGATTGATTGAAACAGCCATCGGACAATTGAAAGAGATTTGACAAATCCAGCACAACACGGCATCGCTTGCCAAACAATTTCTTGGCAGACCTCTTTCTCAGGGCTCTTGGCTTATGTCTTCAAACCCGATAAACCCTCTATCTCGCGGAAAATAGGCTCGCGGGCCTACTCCTTACGTCAAACTGAGGTTTTAATAGTTAGAAAGTTAGCCTTATCAGGCACTTTAACAGTGAGCGTGATAAGGTGGTTCTCTTCTGTCATGACCGAGAGATTGATTCTAGTGAGGTAGAGTATTGCTATTCTTCTGAACAATGAAGCTCGTTTTCTGATTGTAAAAGGTGCAGAGATAGAGCTCCGTGTCCCGATGGCTAAAGAGAGGGTCATATGGCAGCTAGAATATGGCATGGAGTGAGCAATAAGGATGCTCATAGCGGATATACAGCCATTGCTATTCTTGGGTTAGATGAAGAATTGACTTTAGGGCATAATTTAATCTTAAACCAAGGTTGGTCTAATTAATTTAGTTGTAATAGTGAGTTTTGACTCTTACCTTGAAACATGGGAGCAGCAAAGGCAATAGTACTATAAAGCAAGTATACTGCTTATAAATTAAGGGGTGATAGGGACAGATGGGCGATTTCCCTCTAAGAAAACTATAGATAAAGCGAGTTGCAATGGAAAATGGCCTACCTTCTGCCCCTTTGCAAGCTTCGCTTGCAAGGCGGACCATAAGCAACCGAGCTTTTCAAAGCAGATCATCACTCAACATCTTACTGGAGGGTCTTTGAAAACTGCTAAAGCGCCAAGCCGCTGAAGCTTCCCTTCGCTGCTGCTCAAAGATAGGCCTTCTAACCAAAAGAGCGGTGTCCAAACCCTATGGGGCACCTCTTTCATAACCATAGGCTTCAGAATAAGCCCATCCAATGCTTCAATTGATACAACAGGTATTAAACCCCAGCATAAAAATTATGCTACTCTCCAAGCTTCTTGCGCGAAGAAGTAATGGGGATACCCATCGGGGCAGTGATGTTTCAAGGATTATTTTGGTTTGCCTGCGGAAAAATTTATCGCGAGTACGCTCTTAATCAAAGTTTCAAAATAGCTATTATAATTAGAAGTACCAATCAATTGCCAAATCCAGCAACACTTCGCTCTATCCAGTCCGGCTTAACTTTAACATAGAGAAATAAATGTACATTCCGCTCCAAAATTTTTGCTATTTGCTCTCTGGCACGCTGACCTATACTTTTTAATTTCTGCCCCCGGGTGCCTAAAATAATTTTCTTTTGCGATGCCTTAAGTATATGAATTACTTGGTTAATCTTAACACTACTGTCCTCTTTGTCTTCCCATAATTCAGTTTGTACCTCCAAAGCATAAGGCAGCTCTGCACCCAGTGCATAGTATAGGGCTTCTCTAGTAATTTCTTCTGCTAAGTTTCTATCGGTAATGTGACTTGCAATATCTTGATCGAATAACCAAGGCCCCTCTATTGCCCTAGCCTGTATATAATTTAACACTTCATTTATTCCGGTACCTTTTTTAGCAGAAATCATAAAAGTAGAGTCAAAGTCATACAGACGATTCATGTCTTGTGATAATTGCAATAATTCGCTTTTAATTTTAAGGGCATCTACTTTATTAAGTAATAAAATTATAGGCTTTTTCAAAGTTTGCAATTGCTTTAATATGCTTGAGAAATCCTGTTTTTTGGCAAATGTTGCATCCACTATAAAACATATAAGATCAGCTTCTTCTAACCCTAAGTTGGCTTGTTTTACTATACTTTTTTCTAAGGGCCTGCTTGGTTTAAAGAGGCCAGGAGTATCTATAAAAACTAATTGAGTATCATCTATATTTGTAATGCCTTTAGTATTAAATCTTGTGGTTTGACATTTTGAAGTTACAATGGCAATTTTTTGTCCAACGATTTTATTAATTAATGTAGATTTACCAGCGTTTGGGCAGCCTGCGAGAGCTATTACTAAAGTTTTTTGCATATGTTAGTTTTTCTTTTCTAGTTCGTTAATTTGGCTTAATAGCGCCGTTGCTGCATTCTGCTCAGCTTCTTTTTTAGACTTACCTATTCCAATTGCTTGCATATCATGAGCGGTCACAGATATCGTGAAGGTAGGAGAATGCGCTACTCCCTCTCTTTTGACAATTTTATAGATAGGTAAAGCTCCATTGTCACGCTGTGCCCATTCTTGAAGAAGAGACTTTTTATCTTTTTCTCCAATACTCTTGTCGTTAAGTAGTGGCCGCCATAACTTTTTTATAAAAGCTGCAACTGTTTCATAATTACTATCTAGGTAAACCGCTGCAATCAATGCCTCCATAGCGTTTTCAAGATTTTTAACATTATCTCTACCTCCAGCAATCTCCTCACCCTCATCCATGATAAGATATTTACCAAGATTTATACTAATTGCAACTTTTGCTAAGCTTTGAGAATTAACAAGATTAGAATGCATAATAGATAACTTGCTATCTGTTGCGTTGATATGCTTTTTATATAGTAATTCAGTGATCACCATAGATAAAATGCTATCTCCAAAAAATTCCAAACGTTCATAATCATTTTCACCGACTTGACTAGCTTTAGTAAAGCTTGGATGGGTAAGTGCTTTGTCTAATAATTTTTTATTGCGGAAGGTGTAAGGTATTGTCATTAGTTAATCTATTGAAGAGACGATCCAATTTAAATTGTGTCACAATTTTCCAAAAAGAAAAATCCCTAGTCCAAAATAATATTTGAGCTCTTCCAACAAGATTCTCTTCTGGTATAAGTCCCATGTCGGACAAAAAGCGGCTGTCTACAGAACGATTGCGGTGATCTCCCATCATGAAATAATAACCTTGAGGGATATGATAAACTGCGGTCTGGTCTGGAAATTCATTGTGAAATCTAAAATTAGCATCGAGAGTATTATATCTTACACCGTTTGGAAGCGTTTCTTCGTAACAATTAAAAATTCCTTGGGGCTCGTCTTTATAAAGAGGATGATATACACCTACTTTTTTTCGTTCTACTGCGGTATCATTGATAAATACAACGGCATTTCTGACCTGTATCTTATCGCCGGGCAGGCCTACTAATCTTTTTATATAATATCTATCGTCATCTGCATGCGGCGACTTAAAAACAATGATATCGCCCCTTTCAGGTTGCTTGGCAAAAAATCTTCCTTTGATTCTATCTAACGCTATAGGGAAAGAATGTTTGCTATAACCATAACTGTACTTTGAAACAAAGAGATAATCTCCTATCATAAGTGTTGGAGTCATAGAGCTGGAAGGTATTTTGTAGGCTTCAAAAAAGAAAGAGCGAAAAATTAGTGCAGCGATTACTGCAATTAGTGTACTTTTTAGGTATTCCCAGAATAATCTCATTATTAGACTCTAATTAGTTAAATAAATTGTTCTTTAATAGCTCTAGTTTCCAGCTTATCATCAGAATCAAAAAGAACGGATAATTTTATGTCGCTTCTTTCTTTGATTTCAACAAATTTTGCATCTCTAACTTCAGCTGAATCAGCACTTGCACTTACTGGCCTTTTACCAGTTTCAAGCACTTCTAATTGTACTGCGTCACTTCTGAGTATAAGAGCGCCCCGCCACTGCCTAGGTCTAAATGGACTGATCGGGCTTAAAGCCATAACATTAGCATTGATCGGTATAATTGGACCACCTACTGCATAATTATAAGCTGTACTGCCTGCTGGGGTTGCGACCAATACACCGTCTGAGACCAAGTGATTTAATCTTAGCTCACCATTAACATTAATTTTAATCTTGGCAGCTTGGTGAGTCTCTCTAATTAAAGATACTTCGTTAATAGCAAGATGAGAATGCGTTTTCCCGTCTTTATCTATAACTTTCATTTCTAAAGGGCTTAGTACTGCTGTACTAGCTTTTTGAATTCTAGATATGAGATCGTCTGTGCTATAAGAGTTAAGGAGAAACCCAATTGAGCCCCGGTTCATGCCAAAAATCGGTATGTTATTATGCATAAAGCTATGCAATGCTTTAAGCATAGCGCCATCGCCACCTAGCGTTAATATCACATCAAAATCTTGCTTGGAGCAATGTTCGACGTCTAAAATATTATATAAAGGAGATAACTGCTCAAAGGCCTGCACTGCATAAGTAGATAATTTATCAATTACACAGCCAATATGCATTTTATTTAAGCATTTAATTCAGGATTCTTTTTTGCTATAGCGCTTTTAATTTGTTTTTTGATAAGCAAAGCAGCTTTTGTGAGCTTGCTATTTGCTGTTGAGAGCAAATAATTGTCTATGCCATTATTATGTTCGACGGTCCTTGCTCCACTAGTTGTCATATATAATCTTACAACCCTGTTTAACGCATCGCTCCAAAGAGCAAAGCTTTGGATATTAGGCAAAAACCTACGCCTGGTCTTGCGGTTAGAGTGAGAAACATTGTTTCCAGACATCACAGCTTTATTACCATTGATATTACATACTCTTGACATAATCCGTCACCTTTTTCTAAAATTATACCCTAATTCAAATAGGGCAGATAAATAATTACTATTGGCTTGGCAACATATAACAATTACTCGAAAAAGTAAATCGGTTCTTAGTATAAATTTTGTTCGGACACTGAAAGAAAGGTAGCATTATCAATATTAACTGATTATCAAGAATCGTATTTTTAAAGTTTAAAGAACACCAGGCTACCTCTTGTTGAATAGGTGTAACAGAGCTGACATTTATTTAAGTACTGCTATAATCCGTTACGATAATTAATGTTAGAATACAAAAATGATAAGAAACAGATATGGCAGAGACGACTTTAAAAAGTTTTATCACTGACAGCGAGATTTATGTAGATAAGTCTCTCTTTATACAGCATGTTATAGACCTTAAGTCGTATTTAACGCCAATCACCAGGCCGAGAAGGTGGGGTAAATCTCTAAACTTTGATATGCTGAAGAGATTTTTAAATGTTGAAGTTGACCAATATGGCGACCCAGTTATAAATAATTCAAATAGAGTATTATTTATAGGCGGCCAGGCAGTCTTAGGTAATGGAAGTATCGCACATTACAACAGGCTTAAGATAGCTGATGTAGAAGGGTGGTAAATACATGAGTCACCAAGGGAAATATCCAGTAATCGATTTTCCTCTTAAGGACATCGGTGATCATTCTTTGCAAAAAATTACAGAACAGCTAAAATCTCAGATTCATGAGACCTTTATGTCTCATCATTATTTGAAACAAGATCCTGCCTTGATTCCACAGAGTTATTGGGTAAATAGCGGATCCAGGGTAATGCTTGAAAAGATATTACGTATTGGATTCACCAAGAAATTAGCAGATAAAGCTGCAGCCTTAATAATTGGTAAAGAGCAAGAGTTTGGATTCGTTCGTAGCATTTCGTTGATCCGGCAGTATGAAAACGAGAATGGCAAGTATCGTTATATTCTAGAAGAGCTGTCCTCGCATTTATTATTTTATGAAGGCTACCTAACCGCTACTAGTTGCAATAAACTCTCTTGTGTATTTGTTACTCCTAACTATGAAGTTAGAGAAGAATTTCAAGAGATTATTATGCGTCAAGCAAATCTACTAAATGAGGGTGAATTGGACAAAGAAGACTTAGAAGTTACGGGTATAAAACTAAAAGAATTTGAAGTTAGGGTTGCCAAAATTGAATTTGTTCTTAATTATGAAAGTAAAATAGCCGCAGTAAATGCAGTCATGAAGCATGATATAGAAGCCTTGAACACTGTTATAACAAAACATACCCCTCAGTTGCCGAAGAGTGCGGTAATGACTAACCCTAATTTGCTACAGTTAGCAGCTATATCTGGTAATGGAAAGATATTTGAGAGAGTATTAGATTATTGTGGTAAGAGCTTACTAGATGATAAGAAAGCTATTCTGAGTGCTGGAGATTTTGCTTATATGTCTCAAGAAAAAGAGGTATTAAATCAATTAGATAAACCTCATGAGCTATCTTTAAAGAATCCATCAATAGTTGCACCGCTTATTTGTTGGTCGATAGCTGATTTTGCTATTTATTGCTACTGCGACTATTACTGTTACTATAATTGAAGCTATGAAATATTATGCAAAAGAACAATCTAAACCCCTAAATTTAGATGCATTACGATCAATAGCTTTGAATTCAGGAGTGGGACTTACTGCTTGGATTATCAAAGAAGTCATTAAGAGTTATAGTCAAGGTATATGCAATAATTATGAGTGGTACCATGAAATTGATTCCCTCTCTAAAGATAATAATACTCTGCCACAATTTGCTAAGTATAACCTCAGTTTGACGTAAGGAGTATGCCCGTGAGCCTATTTTTCCATGAGATATATTGGGTTTGAAGACATAAGCCAAGAGCCCTGCCAAGAAATTGTTTGGCAAGTGATGCCGTGGCGCTGGATTTGTCAAATCTCTTTCAATTGTCCGATGGCTGTTTCAATCAACCCACGCCCTGCAAGAAGCAGTTGTTTAAAAGCCGCAAGCGGGTTTTGTTTTTCATGTTTTTCTTAAGCCGTGTGATGAGCTCAATACCTTGATTGCTCAGTGTTTTTGCTTATATACCACCGATCTCCGAATAGAAGGCCTGTCAAATATTGAGTCAGTTTTTCGACAACGGCTCGATCATCTGTATTACCCGAAGTCAGTGTGAATGACATAATCTCTCCTTGATCATTGAGGCCAAAGAACCATCCGGGTCGACGTTTTCCCACGCTGAGCGATGCCTTTAAGGACCTTATTACGGCTAGTACGTGAGTTATGACAAACCTTCCAGCTTTTTGTTGAGTCAACGTACCTGTTTGTTTCCCTTTGCAGCAATTCAGCAGAATGACCAACGGGATGACCGCGTCTCGCATCAGCTCAACAAAGCGATTGTAGCTGATAAGCTTCGGCAATTCCTCTCTGAGAGAGATTTGAACACAGTTTAGGTAAAAATCTTTGAATCCGGTAATGCCCTCAAATGAAACAAAACGAGGATCGTTATAACTTCGGAAAGCATCATCCCAGACTCTCGTTCCCTTTGTCTCTGCGAGTTTCTTAAGGATCTTTGGTACGTGAGTTGTCGCTTGCAAAAATCATCAATCAAACAAAATATTTCTACTAGGGGAACCACTTTCCTTATTTATCGTGAAATTGAGAGAAACTTAATGGTTACACAGCTTCTTTGAAGCCATATCAGATAATTTCTTTAAAACTTACCTCAAACTGGGGTTAAATAATATTTATTTTTGCCAAAAAGAATTTAGTTGAATATAAGAAGAGGCATTGCTACCATACTCCATCCTTAAAAAAATAAAGTAGAAGAGCAAATGCACGGTTTTATATCTATAAAGGGCGCCAAAGAACATAACCTTAAGAATATTAATAATTGATGTCCCAGCCTTTGTTTTGTTATGGTGCGTGGAGATTTTTGTAGTATTCATAAACGCTGTAATCATCTGTACATGCTCATTTATAACGTTCCTCAAAGCCTAAATGACAGGTTCAGGTGGGTTGCCTTGCTCCCGTCACCTACCTTCAAAATCAATAATTTCACCCGCTCCTCTATCAACAGCAATCCATATAAAGGTGTACTCCCACTTCCATTCTATATGTGCACAGCTCGTCAATCTCTAGGACCTCGATATCCTTAAGTGACTTTGTGCTGCTGCAGCTCTTATCTAACTTTTCTTGCACATAGCGCCCCCCGTCCTTCGATCCATGAAGATATTTGGCTGTTATGGATTCCAGTCAGTCTCTCTATCGTCCTAATCCCGCAGTCCTCAAGGTTAGGTTTTAAGTCTATCATTCATAGTGTATTTCTGCCGCCTTATCACTTCTCGGTAATTCTTTTTGCAATTCTTGCACCCCTTATTAACTCTTGCTGTCCCTATACCACACCATTCTTCACCTGCTCGCTAGAGCCGCAATATTTACACTTGATTGTCATTTCTACTTCACCAATTCTACTATGAAGATATCATACCATCTTGTTGCCGTCTATAATTACCAGGCATTGCCAAGTGCTTTATGCAAATCTTTCATATTTAAATTCCTAGACTCAATACTCCCTACTATAATTCAAGGATATAAGCAGTTTAGATGCTTTTCAAAATTATAATAAGAAATCAAAATGTGTTAATGCCAAGCAAGCGATTTCACCAAATTCAATATGTTATATCGTATCTTTGGATCTTTTATACTTTTAAATGCTTTTACTAATTCAACTATTTCAGCATTTATATCTTCTTTATTAAAGTCAAAATCGACTTCCCCTAGAGAATAACTAGTATTCTCTGCAAAAGGGTAAAAAACATCACCTAAACCCTGAAAAAAGTATCTAATATCAGTTTTCAAATACCTAGCAAAATCATGCAATTTACTGCAGCTTATTCTATTTAAGCCTTTTTCATATTTTTGCACCTGCTGAAAAGTTAAGTCAACAGCCTTAGCAAGCTCATCTTGACTCACTCCCTTTTCCCTCCTTTTCTCTCTCAGCTTTGCTCCAACATGTAAATCTACATAATGAGCACCTGTATCTTTTTCAATTTTTTTGTCTCGTAACTTTGATTCAACATTTAAATCTATAAAACGAGCTCCTGAATCTTTTTCTTTTTCAGACATAATAAACTTCAACCTTCCCAATAAGTTACCTGTATATTAATACAGAAATCATACGCAAAATCTAGTCAGTACTACATTTTTTTTAATAGAACTTTAATATTTCCTCACCTTTAATAAAAAAGTGACAGATGCAATGGCCATAATTAGCCCTATAAGAGCTAGTATTACCATTTTCAACTTATACTCAGTATAAATCGAAAACGCACGAGTTACTCTCAGATTAAAGTCTTCAACTACGGCGGCATTTAGCTCACAAATTGAAAGAATACGTCCGTAACAATCTATGACTGCAGAAATACCAGTATTAGCAACCCTAACTAGAGGAAGCCCATACTCTATAGCCCTTATCCTTGACATAGTAAAGTGCTGATACGGCCCTATACTATCACCAAACCATAAATCATTAGTAATATTTAAAATAAATAATGCATTTTTGACTAACTCTCTATTATATAACGAATCAAACGCAATTTCAAAGCAAATCGACGGCATAACCTTACCAACTTGATCAACATGTAGTAGGCTAAAAGCGTCACCCTTTGAGAAGTCTGAAGCCCCGCTGGCTACCTTTTTCAAAATAGGTAAAAATTTCCTAAGAGGCATATACTCTCCAAACGGCACAAGAATTTTTTTGTCGTAATAGTCAACTAGACGCCCAGCTTTAGAAATAGATATCATTGAATTAAAAAGATAACTTTTCTTAAGGTGGTCTACGTACCTATCCGCACCAAAGACCAATGCAGAATCTGACTTTACGACTTTACCTAGAACTTCGAACAATCCTCGATTATTATTAATCAAAAAAGGATAAGCAGATTCTGGCCATATGGTCAAATCACGATCTTGATATCCGTTTTCATTAGACATCTCAATAAGCCTGAGCAAAAATTCCAGTCTTTTCTCTTCATCTCCAAAATGAACCTGCTGAAAATTTGGCTGAACAAGCCTTAATTTTATAATTTGGTCATTAACATCCGCGGCCTGTTGTTCAGTAAGCCTATGATAGCCATAAAGAAAGCATATACCTATACAGCAATATGTAATTAAAATAGGTGATAGTTTTTTAGTATAGGGAATAACAGCAGCAAGCGCGATAAGAAAGCCCATTCCTCTAACACCTATGATAGAAGCAATTTGTGAAAAATACTCAAAAGATGCTCCGGTATATCCTAATAGATTCCAAGGAAAATCAAATATGGCATGACCACGAACTAATTCTGTCACACTCCAGCCACTCGCAAAAATCAAACAAATTAATATTCTATCTCCATTCTTGTTTATGAAATAGGATATAAAAATAGTAAATAGACCGATAAAAAAAGACATCAGTGCAGGTATTAAAACTACACTAAAAGGAATTAGCCAAGCAAACTTTTCCGGTTCAAACAATAAAGAATAAGAAATCCAATATAGGCTGGTGAGAAAATGCCCCATACCATAAGCAAAGCCTGTGAAAAAATCTCTTCAGAACTTTATCTGTGGCACTGAATTCGATTAAATATATAAAAGATAAGAAAGAAAATAGAACCGCATATATAAAATTAAAAGGAGCAAATGCCAAAGTAAGCAATACCCCACTAAAGATGGCGCATATAACTCTAAATGAATAACAGGTTCTTATGTTATAACAAAAAAAATCAACTACTCTTTTAAGGCTGGACTGCATTACTGATCTTGGAATCGTCTTTGTTCTTTTTGTCATTAATCATAAAAAGGATCTCTTCTTTATGATCATGATCTCTTGAACGTTTAAATAAAGCATCAATAGGAATTAACTTTATACCATTTTTTGACAATTTACTCAACCACTCAAATACATGATCGGTATAATTTGCATCTGAATATATTAATATAATAGCTCCACCCCTGGATTTAGCAATAGACTCTGCATACTGAAAATTCTTTTTTAGCTCCTTTAAATCTACATCATCTGGAACAGATATATCAATTTTTTCTGCTACAACTCTAGGTAAACCTAGGCTCTTTGCATAAGAATCTATCTGCTTAATAACTTTTTCATCATGATAAAGAAATAAAAACTTACTTCTTCCAATTGATTTAAAATTTAACTCATTTAAGAAAGTCTTTAAATCACTTTCTGACTCAGTAAAGACTTCATCAGGACTAGTATAAACTCCTTTAATCTTACTGGACTTAGCTAATACAGCGTCAGTACGAGATATATTTTCTTTATCATCAAAGCTATCAAGCAAACAATAAGGCCCTAAATTAACAAATGGATAATTAGCAGGCTGCATGGGAATGTGCAATATCGTCTCATACCCCCTCCTATCCGCCTCATCAATTAGCCCAGAAACTTCATCAGCATATGGAGAAAAGCCTAAAACTACCTCTTTTGGTAAATTATAAACCCACTCATTACCTTTTTTATTCAACCCAAGGTTAGCGATGACTAAACTAATCGCTGGCTCGATATTATTTTTTTCCTGCATTGTATTTATATCCTTACCCTCGTAGTCATTTGATACTTCATTAGTAGAGGGCGCTGTTGTCGGAGATAATATACTAATTGGAGATTTATCTTCTACCTTTTCCTTTGTATCATTAAAAAACAAAAAAACTCCCGCAACCATAAAAACTATAATAAAGCACCAGAAAATATAAACATGAAGTCTATCGTTATCTTCATGATTTAAGTGTCTATCAACTTTTTTTAAGTCTAAATTTTTCATTGCGGTTCTGAAAATAGAATATCCTTCTTATTACAATAACTGATACTAGGAATAGATCAAATGCTATTATCACTTCAAAGAGGATTCTTTTTCACACAAATAAGCGATGAAATTTTTCACTGACTGTATTTCATAATTATCATCAGCGATAACTCTATTGTTATGAAATATAGTAACGTGCGGTATAGTGCCACGGTACTTTATTCCATTATTAAAAAGAGCTAAGCCTATTTTTTTCTTTCAGCCTCATTAAAGTAATAAAACTTATCTTCATATCCTTTATAAGTAGCAACTAGTCCTTTCAAATTATTAACATTCTCATCTAAAGCCAGCATAATAACCTCCACCTTATTACCAGCCTTATATTTAGCTCCCAGCTCTAAAACTTCAGGAATAGAGCTTTTACAGGCTTTACACCATGAAGTAAAAATAAATAGCAAAGTGATCGGCTGCTTATTTGACATAATATCATTAAACTTCTCGATGTCTAAATCCTGTAATTGGACTGGGGTGGCCTCTTTTGAACCTACTGTAATAAGTACAGTAATGAAAAACAAAGTTATATAATTATTTAATTTTCTTAGCATTGTTATTCTCGACAGTAGTTTTCTTATATAAAGACATAGATTTCACTACATCCGCAGCTCTTAAAAGTTGAAAATCATTAGATTCTTCAGAATCAAATAACGAAGAAAGCATTAGCCCATTATTATTATCAGAGTTAATTAATACACTAGAAGTATTTGGCTTCTTAGAAATATGGCCAATTAACGAAGATTCTGATACTGCAATTCCCCTCTTATCTAGTGGTTTAATAGTCGCTTCTGGAACTACTATATCTGGAACTATGCCATGGGCCTGTATTGATGTGCCTGAGGGAGTATAATAAAGTGAGGTAGTAATCTTAACAGCAGCACCGTTGAATAACGGTATAACTTTTTGCACTGACCCTTTGCCAAACGATTTTACCCCTACCACTAAAGCTCTTTTATTATCTTGCAAAGCTCCAGCAACAATCTCAGCCGCAGAAGCAGAACCAGAGTTAATTATTACCGCAATTGGTAGACCTTTTGTTATATCTTCTCCATTAGCTTTTAGAACTTGATTATACTCTGAATTTCTAGAGCCAACAGTTACTATATCACCTCCAACTAAAAATAGATCTGCAACCTCTTTAGCTTGGGCAAGTACACCACCAGGGTTAGACCTAAGGTCAAGAACCAATCCTAACAAATTAGGGTTATTTTTAATCATAGTAAGCCAATCCTTTTTAACAGTGCTCGCAGCCTTATTGTTAAACATAGAAACTTTAATATAGCCAACAGTTCCCGCAGCTATCGTTTTACTTCTTACCGGAGTTATTTTTATAATTTCTCTTTCTAAATTTACGTCAATAACTCCAGCCGAATCCCGATAAATTTTTAAAGAAATTTTAGTGCCCGGCTCTCCTCTCAATTTTTCACTAGCTTCACCTAAATTCATTCCCTTAACTAATTTACCATCAATCATAGTTATGTAATCTCCAGCCCTTATCCCAGCTTTATATGCCGGAGAATCTTCATATGGTGAAATAACTTTTATAATCCCATTTTCCATAGTCAGCTCCATACCCAAGCCCCCAAACTCCCCCTTAGTAGAATTCTTCATTTCTTGATAGGATTTGGGACTTAGATAAGCAGAATGAGGATCCAATAGAGATAACAAACCTTGGGCGGCATATTCAAAAATCTTAGCATCACTTAAATATTCAACGTATTCTAATTTCACAATATTAAAGACGGTGTTGAATAACTTGAAGCCCCCATTTTCTTTACTAGAAGAGGTTACATTACTTGCCAATGCTCCACCGATACAAAAAAACAAAATAAAACTTAAAAATTTAAGCAAGTTCATCAATTTATTCAAATATCTCATATTTCTCTTCAAAGTTTTCTAATAATTTATGACTACCGTCGCATATAGCTCCTTTTTTGCTATATTTACAACCACAGAACCCCATAATTCTACTCTCTTCCGTTTTATATTCAATAGGTAAAAACCCTGTATCTTTATGAGAACCATCACAAAATGGTTGACTATTACTTAAAGCCACAAGAGCACCGATAATAGCTACTCCCTCCTTCAAGTTCAATTTTTATTGAATGTAAAGTTGCAATTTTTGGTAATTTTATTTGACATAAAAAATTTTCGATCAATGCTTAACTTAATTAAAATACAATTACAATAAAAATTTTATGTTTGATATTCTAAAAATATATTGTGATGGCGCGTGCTCAGGTAATCCTGGGAAAGGTGGGTGGGGAGCAATTTTAATCTGGAAAGATACTACTAAGGCAATATCTGGTTTTGAAGAAAATACCACAAATAATCGTATGGAATTAACTGCAGCAATCGAAGCACTAAAAGTTATTAAAAGAAATGTCAAAGTAGAAGTTTATACTGATAGCAAATACGTATGCAACGGAATAACTAATTGGATACAAAAATGGAAGAAAAACAATTGGCGTAATAAAAATAAATTGATAAAAAACGTAGACCTTTGGCAAGAGCTTGAATTATTATCAAGTAAACTTGACGTATCATGGCGCTGGATTAGGGGGCATAATGGTGATGTGTATAATGAAAAAGCTGATAAGCTTGCAACAACGGCAATAAGATATGGAAAATAAAATAATTTCAATCAAAGGAAGGATAAAAAAAGTCGCTGCTCATATTTTACGTATTATGGAAAAAGAAATGGAGATAATAAAAAAATAAATCTTAGCTTTGCTACAATTAGAGATATTCATCAAGATATCCAATATTCTAAAATAGATATAAAATTATTAGAACCAGAAAGAACAACACTTTTAGGTGCAATTGAAAATCTTGAAGAATATTTAAAAAAGTTAGAGAATCAACATAAGGATCAATTAATCTATCTCACGAAATATAAAAAAGTTATAAAAGCCTATAAATAATTTAGGTTAATCCATGCACCACTTTAGCAAAAAAATCATTAGTGATTATGAAATCAAACAGCTTTACGAATTGGTATCAGATATTAATCAATACCCTAAGTTCATTCCTTGGTGCGATAACTTAAGAATATTAAAACAAGAAAAGAATTCTATAGAAGCTGAAGTAGTAATAAAAGCCCTTGGAATACGTGAAAAATATATCTCCAACATTACTCTATTTCCGATAAAGAAAGGAAAGGCTGCAGTTTTAATCACCTCTAATTCAAGCCCATTTAAACAAATGGAAAGCCAGTGGTTATTAACTAAAGCTGACAATCACAAAACAGAAGTACACTTCTCAATCACTTTCGCATTAAAATCCAGGATATCAGAGTTAGCTATTAGCCAAATGTCACCACTAGCCTGCGAAAAAATTATCAACGCCTTTCAAGCCCGGGCTAATGAGCTTTTCAACAATACTCTGATTAAATGAACTTTCTAATAAAAATTTCAAGATATACTTCAATGACTTACTAAACGATGCTTTTTTGAAGCATAGTATTGCTTGATATAATCTTCAAGTATTATTATACTAAATTCATTAATTTTTTGTTGGAGTTTACCTTGATAACTTTCAATAGTAAAATGCTTACAATAGCTGCAATTGGCTTAATGATATACTTAGGATATTTACAAAGAAAGGAAAGTATGCCTTCAAATCCTAACATGCAACGAGACTTCGAAGAGGCAATGGGTTTAAATAAATCAAAAAATGCTATGTATAAAATTGAAGTCCCCAAAAATAAAAAATATGAAGACTACAACCCCTTAGAAAGATTGATATATAATTTCTCTAAAAGTGAAAGAAAAGAGTGGTAAATGGGGAAGTTAGTTAACGCGTTTGTAGATCGCAGGAGAGCAACTATCTTATTCCTATTCATCGTGTGTTATTGGGCTATTTAGCGTACACTCAAATACCTAAAGGAAGCAATACCGATGATATATGTTTTAATGCAATATGTGGGCATTTCTCCAGAAGATGGGCAAAGATTGCTACTGCGGCCTATGGAAAACGCCTTAAGATCTGTTGTTTGTATCACAAAGATGACCTCTTACGTCCAAGAGGGCAGTGCTAATGTAATACTTGAATTCAATGCAGGGTTTGATAGTGATAGAGCTTTAAGAGGTGTAGGAGATAAAGTTGGCGATACTACTTTTAACCAAACTCTGCCAAAAGATGCTGTGATACCCCGACTGTGAATTAAATAAACCTAAGTTTAGAGCCAGTATTAAACGTAATGGTTACAGGAGATGTCGATGAAAGGAGTTTAGTTACCTTAGCAAGAGACTTAAAAGACAAGATAGAAGGAGTCAAAGGTGTTTTAGAAGTTAATATAGGGGAGAAAAAAATGCAATCGAAGTTATCATTGAGCCGGCAACACTTGAGAGATATGGAGTTGCGATTGATTTAATTGCACAGATCATTGCTTCTAACAATGCGTTAGTTCCTGCTGGAACTTTAAAAACAGAAGGGGGAGAGTATGCAATAAAAATACCAAGCCTGGTTAAAAACATAAACGAATTTCTCTCCTTTCCAATTAAAGCGAGCAAGAGTGGAATACTAAGGCTTGAAAATATTGCAACAGTGAAAAAACTTTTAAAGATGCGCAAACTATTGCAAGAGTAAACGGTAAATCAGCAGTGGTGTTAGAGATCTCTAAAAGAAGTGAAGCAAATATCATTTAGTGGCTGCAGTTAAGGAAATGATCAAAGAAAATTCAAAATTTTTGCCGGCATCTATTGAAATTATGTATTCTCAAGATCAGTCTGATCAAATCAACGAAATGATTGCAGATTTAGAAAATAGCATCATCTTAGCTGGAATTTTGGTTATGATAGTCATCGTTTTATCAGCGGGGTAGGTTCGCGGGGCCTTATTAGTTACTTTGTCACTTCCTGCTTCATTCTTAGTTGGAATTTTATTAGCCTCACCCTCAACATAGTTGTATTGTTTAGCCTCATACTAACCGTTGGCATGATAGTTGATGATGCAATAGTTGTAAGTGAATATGCGGATAGAAAAATGGCCGATGGCCATGAACTGCAAATAGCCTTTTCTGGAAGCAGCAACTAGAATGTATAGTGACTTCAACACTCGTAAAAATTGTTGTATTTATGCCCCTTCTATTCTGGCCAGGAGTTATTGGTCAGTTCGTGAAATTTATGCCAATTACAGTAATCGCTATTTTAAGCAATTCTTTGATATTCGCTCTCTACTTTCAGCCAGCCCTAGGCCCAATTTTAGGACATTCTAAAACTGAAGATGAAGAAGCAGTTAAAGCATGCGCGCAGCCGAAGGAAGGTGATCTTGCTGACTTGAGAGGTTTAAAGCGCAAAATACGTTAAATTAAATTATTAACAATTGTCTTGCAGAGGCCAAAACTCTTTATCTCGAGCATATGTGATTTTCTAGTAAGCGTGTATATTTTCTTTTTTATCGCAGGAACCGGAGTAGAATTTTTCCCACAAGTAGAACCAACTTCAGCAACAATTTCAATAGGATCACCTGGTAACCTCTCACTCTCGCAAAAAGGCAAGTTGCTCCAAGACGTTGAAGCTAAAATTCTTGATCTAAAGAAAGATATAAAAGTCTTCTACGCTAAAAGCTGTCTAGTTGATGACAAAGGAATGTTTCCTGAAGATACCATCGCTATAGTTCAACTTGAGCTTGAAGATTGGCAAACAAGAAGAAAAGCCGTAGAAATTTTTGCTGATATAACTGAAAGATTGGAGCACATCAAGGAAATAAGCTTTCAAATACTGGAAGAAAGGAAAGGCCCACCCTCACAGAAACCAATTGAAATAAATTTCTCTTCATATAACTACGACTTGCTTCCTCCCTTTGTTGAACGTTTCAGAAACGCTATGACTGAAATGGTTGGATTCAAGGATGTTGGAAAGATTCAAGACCAATTCCTGCTATTGAATGGGGTTTAAAATTTGATCGAGAGCTTGTTGCAAGGTATCGAGTCGATGTTGGAATGGTTGGTAATATGGTGAAGTTGATTACAAGTGGGCTAAAGCTATCAACCTACCGTGTGCGGACGACTCTAACGACGAAGTAGATATACTGCTACGTTATCCGGCAACCAAAAGATTAATTTCAGAACTAGATATTATTGTCACAACTGATGGCAAGAAAGTCCCTATTAGTCAATTTGTCAACCGAGTAGCAGAACCTCAAGTCAATAAAATCAAAAGATTAAATCAAGACATTACTATTACAGTAAAATCAGATGTTAAGCCAGGAGTACTTGCAGATACTAAAGTAAAAGAGATCAAGAAGTGGCTCGAACAAAATCTTGATGATAGGTATTAATGTGACCTATGGCGGAGACGATAAAGATCAACAATATAGTTATGAGTGCGGTATTCCTATCAGCAGTTGGTGTTTTGATAGGTCTCATTCTTTCTTGGCAACCATTTGGTATAGTGGTGTGCAGTATAGGGATTATTGCATTAGCAGGAGTTGTGCTTAACAATAACATCCTGTCCGTTGATACTTACCAGCACTTAAGAGCCCAGCGGAATTTCTGTAGAAGAAGCAGTAGTTAGGACCGGCGCCCAGAGAATGAGGCCTATTCTACTTACTGCACTCACTGCGATATTAGGCCTTATTCCGATGATTGCAGGACTCACTCTTTTTTGAAAGAGAGATAACTTATAATGCTCCTTCAAGTCAACGTTGGCGCCGGTCGGCTGCTTCCATTGCAGGCGGTTTAAGTTTTGCCACTATTTTAACTTTATTTTTCACTCCATGTCTATTAGTGCTCGGTCAGAAATTTGAAAAGTAACGAAAGTAGTAGACTATATTTAATCAACTTAATATAATAGACTTAGTGTTATAGTTTAACAATTAGTGTATGGCTCGAGTTTGTAATTTTTTAAAATCCTTTACTCTATTTGAGATTATCCAAGGGATGCTTTTAACTTTGCGTTATATGTTTAAACGCAAAGTGACTATTAACTATCCTTATGAAAAGGGTTTTCTCAGCAACAGGTTTAGAGGGGAGCACGCTCTAAGGCGCTATTCAAGCGGTGAAGAAAGATGTATAGCTTGTAAACTATGTGAAGCAGTTTGTCCCGCGCAGGCCATCACTATTATGGCAGAAAATAGAGAAGATAATAGTAGACGGACTACTCAGTATGATATTGACATGACAAAATGTATCTATTGCGGTTTATGCCAAGAAGCGTGCCCGGTTGATGCCATTGTGGAAGGACCTAACTTTGAATTTGCCGCTGAAACTAGAGTTGAGCTTTTTTACAATAAAGATAAATTACTAGATAACGGAGATAGGTGGGAAAAAGCTATATCTTATAATATTGTTAAAGAAATGAAATACAGGTAGCAAAGGTCATGGTACGTATGAATTCCAAGATAAAAGAAATTATTTCTTATTATGACAGTGATAATCCTGGCGTTAGAAGTAATCTGGTCAAAATACTGAATCATGGTAAGCTTGCTGGGACTGGTCATCTAGTAATTTTACCAGTAGATCAAGGATTTGAGCATGGCCCTGCTAAAAGTTTTTCTATGAATAAACATGCTTATGATCCTGAATATCATATAAGTCTTGCTCTAGAAGCTGGTTTAAGTGCCTATGCAGCACCCCTTGGTATGCTTGAGGTTGTTGCTGCTAAATACGCTGGTGAAATTCCATTCATATTAAAAATTAATAGCTCTAATTCTTTATCCGCTAATTCTTCTGACTATGATCAAGCAGTCACTGCTTCAGTCGAAGATGCCTTAAGGTTAGGATGTTCCGCAATTGGCTTTACGATTTATCCAGGATCTGATAGAGCGAATGATATGATAGAAGAAATTCAAAAAATTTCTCTTGAAGCAAAACGAAATGGTCTTGCCATTGTGATTTGGTCCTATCCAAGAGGAAGAGGTATCTCCAAAAAAGGAGAAACAGCTATTGATGTGATCGCTTATGCTGCACATATTGCGGCTTTAATTGGGGCTCATATCATCAAAGTTAAATTGCCCTCTAGCGACTTAGAGTTAAGCGAAAACAAAGGGGTTTACGAGAAAAACAGTATCAAAGTCAAATTATTGGCTGAAAGGGTACATCATATAATGAGTTCTGCTTTTGCAGGTAAAAGAATGGTGCTTTTTTTCAGGCGGGGCATCTAAGGATAATGAAGAACTTTTTGAGGAAATTAAAGCAATTAAAAATGGTGGCGGGACTGGTTCTATAATAGGCAGAAATACCTTTCAAAGGCCTAAAGAAGAAGCTCTAAAGATGTTAGCAAAAACTATCGGTATTTATTCTGCGGATTTTCGCAAAAACTTAATACCAAAAGAATAGTATCACCTTTAACATGATACACTCTAACCACTTTATGCAGTATGCAATTAATGAAGCTAGAAAAGCTTTTGACACTGCAGAGGTGCCTGTTGGCGCGGTTATAGTATGCGGCGAGCAAATTATTACTAAAGTACATAATTTATCCATAAGCGATATGGATATAACTGCACATGCCGAAATTTTAGCATTACGCGAAGCTAGTCACAAATTACAAACGAGATATTTAACTGAATGTGATCTATATGTTACTTTAGAGCCCTGCGCGATGTGTGCTTATGCCATATCTTTGGCGCGTATAAGACGATTATATTTCGGCGCCTATGATCCTAAAACCGGTGGAGTAGATCATGGCCCTTGTATATTTGCGCATAGTAGCACCCATCATAAGCCGGAATACTATGGCGGCATTGAAGAAAGAAGGTGTAGCAAGCTGTTAAAAGATTTTTTTATAAATAAGCGTTAAGTAAAGTGATATGCTCCGGCTATAGCCTTGGTCTTTATAATTTGACTACGCGCCACTAGGTCGCTCATTTTCTACATTTTGTATTTAAATTAAAATACTTTCTCTATGAGGATAGGTGCAGCCTGTGTTAAAGATGTAGTTAGAGTACCAGAAAAAAGGTACTAAATTTAGAAACCGAATTGCTTTTAAAAGTGAAGAGGGTAACCCTTTGGCACATATAAGTGTTGAAAATCGAGGATAAGAAGTTCAGTAGGATAAAGCAAAACCCTTCTTTAATTTGGATAGCTTGGCTTATAGCTGTAAAAATTTATACTGTTCTCTAAACCCCCTTCAAAAGAGATAATTGGCGCATCCAGAGGGATTGGGATGCGAAAGTATACATAAAGGGCCGCCTTCTTATACTCTCCCCAAAGCAAAGAAGCAGCGAGCCTCGTTATTAGAGGGTATATTTTTAGGCAATGCCCGGTAATTATAGACGGCAACAAGATGGTATGATATCTTCATAGTAGAATGGGTGAAGTAGGAAATGACAATCAAGTGTAAATATTGCGGCTCCAGCGAGCAGGTGAAGAATGGCGTGGTATAGGGACAGCAAGAGGTAAATAGGTACAAGAATTGCAAAAAGAATTACCCGAGAAGGTGATAAGCGGCAGAATACACTATGAATGATAGACTTAAAACCTAACCTTGAGGACTGTGGGATTAGGATGATAGAGAGACTGACTGGAATCCATAACAGCCAAATATCTTCATGGATCGAAGGACGGGGGGACGCTATGTGCAAGAAAAGTTAGATAAGAGCTGCAACAGCACAAAGTCACTTAAGGATATCGAGGTCCTAGAGATTGAGGAGCTGTGCACATATATAAAAAAAGACTAAAGAATGGAAGTGGGGTACACCTTTATATTGATTGCAGTTGATAGAGGAGCGGGTGAAATTATTGATTTTGGAAGGTAGGTGACGGGAGCAAGGCAACCCACCTGAACCTGTCATTTAGGCTTTGAGGAACGTTATAAATGAGCATGTACAGATGATTACAGCGTTTATGAATACTACAAAATCTCCGTGCACCATCACAAAACAAAGGCTGGGACATCATTGTGGTAGAATCAAAGAATTCTTTAAGAGGCATTATCTAGCTAGTTTTAATCGAAGAACGAAGCGCTATAGCAAATTCCTGAGGATGCTTTGCACTATTCTTAACCTCTTCTTCCATAGGCATCTGCTGGATTTGAAACTCCTATCTATAAATATTAGGCAATGCCTAGTATTTTCCAATTCTTCATTTATGCAGTATTCTTCTTTAACATGAAGAACTGAAAGAATAGAGTGGTATAAAAAGTGTACTTCTTACCTTCAAAATCTTAAATAGTAGCCTTTGCAGACCTTTTCCCCTGAGAACTCTTATCCTTTTTATCGGACGAACTTTTTTTAATTATGCCAAGGGCTTCTTCAAGGGTGATCAAAACTGGATCTATTCGAGCCGTTCGTAATGAAATATATTTACCACTTCGCTCTAAATAAGGGCCAAATTTTCCAGCACCAGCCCTTATTAATACTCCCTCTTGGTCAAGTCCGAGTTCTCTTGGCATGTTCAACAAACCAATAGCATAATTCAAATCTATATTCTGATAATTCAAATCCTTAGGTAAGCCTGTTCTTTTAACTTTTTTGCCCTCTCCTCGTTGGACATAAAATCCATACGGCCCCTTTCTAATTGAAACTTCTTCTTTAGTATTGGGATCAGTGCCGAGAACTTTTGGCAAGTCGGCGACCGCTGGCTCGTTACAAGTATCTTGCATGTTGTTATCATTTGAACCGATTGCTTTGGTATAATTACAGTTTGGATAATTAGAGCAGGCTAGAAATGACCCAAAACGTCCGTTTTTTAACTGCAGTTTTCCGGTAACGCATTTGCTACATTTAAGTACTTCTTCGATAGATTTACTATCCTGCAGAATTTCTTTGTGGAATAAGTAGTTTAATAATTGCTCTTCCATTTTGGCTAATATTTCTGAAGTTTTTATGGATAAAACCTCATCAGTTTTATTTTTGAAGGGATACCAAAAATCTTTCATGACTTTTTTCCATATAACTTTGCCAGCGGCAATTTCATCAAGCTGCTCCTCTAAATTAGCTGTGAAGCCGTATTCTACGTATTGATTAAAAAACAAAGTTAAAAAGGTATTTACTAATCTGCCCCTGGGCTCTGGTATAAACCGTTTCTTCTCAAAAATAACATATTTTCTATCTTGAAGAATTGAGATGATTGTAGGATATGTAGAAGGCCTGCCAATACCTAGCTCTTCCATTCTTTTTACCAAACTAGCTTCTGTATAGCGCGGAGGGGGTTGGGTAAAGTGTTGCTCTTTTATTGCTTCTAATAATTTTAATAATTCTTTTTCTTTTAAGATTGGTAAGATCCTATCTTTTTCTTCATCAGCATCATCAATACCTTCTCGATAAACTTTGTAAAAACCAGAGAACGCAATGGATGATCCGGTGGCTCTAAATGTGTTTCCTTGATCATCAGCGATATCTACGGTCATAACATCCAAAATCGCGCTAGCCATCTGGCTTGCAACCAGCCTGTTCCATATCAATTCATATAGTTTAAATTGGTCTTCTTCTAAAAAGCTTTTGATGCTTTCAGGTTTTTTAAATACATCTGTGGGCCTAATTGCCTCATGAGCTTCTTGCGCGTTCTTGGTTTTGGTCTTGTAAACTCTTGGAGAAGGGGGTAAATAATTGCTACCGTATATTTTAGTGATTAGTTCACTTGCAGCTTTTGTAGCCTCTGCTGAAATACTAGTGCTATCTGTTCTCATATAGGTTATCAGACCAGTTAACTCGCCATTTATGTTAATACCTTCATATAATTTTTGAGCAATTTGTGCAGTTTTTTTAGCAGAAAACCCTAACTTTCTTGATGCTTCTTGAATCATAGTTGAGGTGGAGAAAGGAGCCTGAGGATTTCTATTAACTTTTTTCTTTTCGACTCTTTTTACACTAAAGCTATTATCCTTAATTTTGGAGATTACGTCAGCAGCTTGAGCTTCATTTACTGTAGTAAATTTTTCGAGTTTTTTGCCCTGAAATTCTATTAAGGTACTATCAAATTCCTCCCCTTTTTCGGTAGAAAAACGTCCATGAATGCTCCAATATTCTTGACTCTTAAAACTTTCTATTTCAGCTTCTCTTTCGCATATCATTCTAAGAGCAACTGATTGAACACGACCAGCAGACCTGCTACCAGGCAGCTTTCTCCATAATACTGGGGACAGTGTAAAACCAACTAAATAGTCTAAGCCTTGTCTTGTTTTTTGAGCGCTAACGAGATCATTATTGAGATCTCTAGGGGTTTTTAATGAATCCGCTATTGCTTTTTTAGTTATTTCATGAAAGACTGCCCTATAGACTTTGGTAGAGTTTTTTATAGCTTTTTTTTGCTTAAGGATTTCTAGGACGTGCCAGGATATAGCTTCTCCTTCTCGGTCTGGGTCGGTTGCCAGGTATATATGGTCGGAGTGTTTAGCTTCAGCCACAATTGCTGCAATCTGCTTTGCAGCTTTTGGGGGGATTTCGTAACGCATTGCGAAATCGTGCTCAGGGTCGACTGCTCCTTCTTCTGAAGGTAATGCTCTGACGTGTCCATAAGAAGATATAACTTTATAACTGGGGCCCAGATATTTGCCTATGGTTTTAGCCTTTGCTGGCGATTCTACTATTAAGAGATTCATACAAAAATTATAATTGCTTTAAGAGTATGAAAATTGCATAATCCAGTGTATGTTGCAATGCGATTTTTTAAAGCTTATGTAATCTTTTTATGAAAAATAAAACATTAATATCGGTGATACTAGTTATTACAGGCGTTTTGGCGTTTACAATTATACAAATTGCAAACTTAGATTTAAAACCAAAAGAAAAATTAGCTTCTGAAACGGTAGATCTGATTAAGTAGTGGCGTTATTTAACCTTAATTTTGAATATCAGCCTTCTGGAGATCAGCCAGCGGCCGTAGAGAGACTTCTCAACGGATTAAGGAACGGAGAAAAAAACCAAATTTTACTTGGAGTGACCGGCTCTGGTAAAACTTTTACCATGGCAAATGTAATTGCAAAATATGAAAAGCCAACCCTCGTTATGGCGCATAATAAGACTTTGGCTGCCCAATTATATAGCGAAATGAAAAAATTTTTTCCAAATAATGCAGTTGAATATTTTGTTTCTTACTATGATTATTACCAACCAGAAGCCTATATACCTAGGGCTGATTTATATATAGAAAAAGACTCTAGTATAAATGATAAGCTTGATTTGCTCAGGCACTCTGCAACCAGGGCATTACTCGAGAGAAAAGATGTTATAGTGGTTTCTTCTATTTCCTGTATTTATGGTCTTGGATCTCCTGAATTATATTTGCGGATGACTTTTTCAATTAAGACTGGAGAAAAACTCAGTCGTTCGTCTTTAGCAGAAAAATTGGTTGAGCTGCAATATGAAAGAAATGATGTGAAGTTTACTAGAGGCACATTTCGAATGAGGGGCGATGTAGTTGATATATTCCCATCGCACTATCAAGATAGAGCCTGGAAAATAAGCTTTTTTGGCAATGATACAGAAAAAATCTATGAATTTGATGTCTTAACCGGTAATAAAATACAGCAATTGCGGGAAATAATTATATTTGCAAATAGTCACTATATAACTCCTAGGCTTACTTTATTGCAGGCCATTAATGGAATAAGAACTGAAAAAGATCAAAGAGTTGAATACTTTAAGGAAAACAATTTGCTTGTTGAGGCTCAAAGATTAGAGCAGAGAGTAAATTTAGATTTGGAGATGATTGAACAATCTGGAAGTTGTAAAGGAATAGAAAACTATTCGCGTTATCTTTCAGGTAGAAAGGCTGGAGAGCCGCCTCCTACTCTATTTGAATATTTGTCGCATGATGCTCTACTGATCGTTGATGAGAGCCATGTGACAACTCCACAGATAAGAGGAATGTTTAACGGCGATAGAGCAAGGAAAGAAGTTTTGGTTAATTATGGTTTTAGGTTGCCGTCAGCGCTTGATAATAGACCTTTAAGGTTTGAGGAATGGGACGCAATGCGGCCACAAACTATATTTGTCTCTGCAACTCCTGGTCCTATGGAGCTTACAATGACAAATGGAAAATACGTTGAACAGATTATAAGGCCAACTGGATTACTTGATCCAATTTGTATTATACGGCCAGTTGAAGTTCAAGTAGATGACTTATTAAATGAATGTAAGGATGTAACTTCAAATTCAGGCCGAGTTTTAGTCACGACCCTTACCAAAAAGATGGCTGAAGATTTAACAGGTTATTTGACCGATATAGATGTTAAGGCGGTTTACCTACATTCTTATGTTGAAACATTAGAAAGAGTTGAGATTATAAAGAAACTGAGAGAAGGGGTGTATGACGTGCTTGTTGGGGTAAATCTTTTGAGAGAAGGTCTTGATATCCCAGAATGTGCTTTAGTTGCGATTTTGAATGCTGATAAAGAGGGATTCTTGCGTTCTGAAACTTCGTTGATTCAAACAATAGGGCGTGCTGCAAGAAATATTAATGGTCGAGTTATATTATATGCAGATAAAATGACTGGATCACTAAAGAGGGCAATTGATGAAACTAATAGACGTAGAAAAATTCAGGAAGAATATAATAAGGAGCATAATATCGTGCCTAGGACCATAATTAAATCTATAAGTAACGCTTTAGAGGAGGCGATAAACGCTATGGAGGGCAATGAACAAGTTGAGGTTAAAGGTAAAACACACTTAAGTAAGGCAGACTTAGAAAGATATATAGAGAAATTACGTAAGCAAATGGTAACGGAGGCCCAAGCTTTAAATTTTGAAGCCGCAGCCAAGATTAGAGACGAAATAAAAGAGCTAGAAATGGATCTGACGAGTTTATAAAACCTACAGAACCTAGCTCCCCTGTTAACTTAGGGGCGCCTTAGGCTTTACTCTACTTACACCTTTTTATAAAGGTCAACAATTTCCTCCCCCATGACATTATGAATAAGATTAAAAGAGGTAAGAGAAGGGCTTGAAAAATCAAGGCTTTGGTCTAAAATACCTTGTCCCATATCTAATTCGTTGCACTCAATCTTTTCGTAAATTCCATCAATACCATATATTATTAAGCTTGCTAACAAGATATAACTATTTACACCCTGAGCCGGCAAATCAATTGATATATAAAGATCGTTAACCATTACCTTACAATGGTCTTTTAAGCTAGGGAGGGCTTCTGCATAATAAAATTTAATTTTTCTTAAATTTTCCGAAGTCTGTCTTAATTTTTTTGATAAATCTATTATTTGATCATAATTATAAAAAATTCCTCCAATATACCTAGTTACCTCTTCTGTAGGGGTGAAAAAGTTGTTTAGATGAAAAATAGATCTGTTGTTTTGATATATGACATGGTTAACAATAATTCTAGCTGGGTGTTTTTTATCGCTTTCGAAGGACACTACGACCTGATAATGAACTCCAATCTTCTTCAATAGATATTTCACTTTTTCAATTGTATCAGCAGTATTAAGTATACCAAGAGAGAAGGTGCCTACCAATCGTTTGTTAGGCTCTTCCAACTTCCGGTATGAAACTAATTCTACATTAGATTTTTCAAAGCTACTTTTTAAATTATTGTAAAACTCATCTTCTAGATCATCCTCTATATCGGCATAAAATTCCAGTTCAATCAAAAAAGCTATTTGATCAATTTTCATAGAGTTCAATAAGTAACTGTCAGTTCGACTTGCAAGATATCGTGGATCATGATTTAGGTTGTCATAAAGATTAACTCCTTCATGTGATTTAACTACTATATTGCAGTGAATAATAATTGCGTTACTTAAAAGATCAGGAAAAAAGGTGTTTAAATTAGGCTTTAGATAAATTTTTTTGTTACTGACGCAGTCTGTTAAGCTACTAGAGGAGGCAATTACTGCATTGTTTTGTAGGAAATCATCACTAAAATAGTGCGCGGAATAAGTAACGTCTTGGTAGGCCCCAAAAATATCAAAAAATCTAAATGTTATAAAATCAAATTGCTCATTTTTATCTAAAAAAAACACTCCTTTCTCTAAAAAATTAAACATCTCCCCCTACGTCCAATTTTATTAATTTTTTATTCATTAATAAACCATAATATTTAATTTATTAATAGTAATATATTGTTCAATTAAATGTTTTTTCAAAAAAAGTTGGCATGGTTCTTGCTGTATATAATTTTGTTATTAACTTTTGTATTATTTTAAAAATGACTATATTAGGTGCCGTATCATCTGAAGCCTTCAGAAAATCAAGTCAAAGCATGGATACTCTAGCCAAAAACTTAGCAAATGATCACACACCAGGACGATTTGCTGATAGTATAAGTTGGCAAGAAACTTCTGTTGCAGGTAAATCAAGTGGGGTTGAAACAAAAACTTTTATAGACGTAAATAGTCCACTAACCTTCACTGGTACTGCTAACGAGGGGGATATTACAATTATGGGTGATGGCATGTTAGTCGTTACTACTGAAGATGGCTCAGAGAATAACCTTTATGTAAAGACTAGCTCATTTGAAGTGAATAAAAATGGAGATCTTGAGGACAGTGGAAAGTACCTGAAGGGTTATGCTTATGATGACAGTGGAGTTTTGTCAACTGCTAAACTAGTGCAGATTAAAATAGACAAAGATACTATTTCTGAAGCCGAAGCTACTAACAAAATAGATTTGGCTTTTAAACTGAACGCTGATACGGTAGCGACTGGGGATTCTGGAATTTTACTAGGAGAGGTGCAATCGCCGGGGGTGACTCTTCTCAGAGATAAGGGCGTAATAATAAATAGGACTACAAAATCTACGTTAGAGTCGGCTCCTCCAACAACTGAACAATTTGTTTTACAATATGGTGGCTTCGTTGAGACAAGGAGCATACAAATACCTGGCAACACAGCGGCTGCTATAGATACTAGTAAAGTCGCTATGACCTTTTCGATAAAAAATGGCTCACAGCCGGTTCAGAATAGGGAATTGAAAGTTGATATTCCAGCCAACACTGACAATACTGCTGCCTTAGATATTTTAGCAACAGGAATAAACCAGAACTATGGCCAAGTTCTGGGAGCTAAAGTTTTAAAAAATGACACTACTGCTTCCCTTTTTATTTATTCGCAAGATAATGGTAGTAAAATTACTATAGCATTATCAGCAGATTTAGAAAATGTATTTGGAGGCAAGGCTAATTTTAATCTTGATACAGGTAATATCATCACGTCAGTAGATGCGACTCAAAAGAGATTTGCAACTATAGAACAACTACAAAATATTCTCAGTAGAAACTCATTTAATGCTAGTTTTATAGGTGCCGCAAGTGCAAAAGATAAAATGTTTTTATATAGTACAGTTGATGAAATGATCGAGATAAGAAACCAAGATCCTGTGATTGATATATTAGGTGCTCTTGGAGTACCAAAGTTCAATCAAGGTAACTTAGAACCGATATATTCCTATTTAGATTCAAATCACAATATGGCTGGAGGTCAAGTTCGAGCTGATTATCAAGAAAGAGTTTCTTTTTTTGATTCTAAGGGTGGTAAAAAAGATGTGAATTTTTCTTTTAAGAAAATTTCTACTACTGCGTGGGTTGTGGAAGTTTCTGCTAAAGGAGAGATAGACGCAACATCAAAGTTGTATAGAGACGATGGCTTATTGCAGGCAGGTATCTTAAATTTTACTCCAGATGGTCAATACTTAAATAGTACTCCAGTAACTGCTAATCTCATCACCAAAAATTATTTTAGTGATCCTAGTGCCGACTTAGGGGCTACTACGAACACTGCAGTTCAAATAGGGGGGCAAACATTTACTTATGTTGCGGCTCCCGCCAACGCTGGAGAATTTAATTCATTAATTGGATTAATGAATGCAATTAATGGGGAGGCTAACTGCTCTTGTATTGCGGCTTTAGCTCCTAGCCGTAATGGCTTTGCTTTAGTATTAAAGCCAAAAGCTGCGGGTAATCCAATACCAGTTACGGGAGATCCTAGCTTACTTAGCACAATTGGCCTTCATGAGAATCCTGGAGTAATAAGCACCCAAAATACTAATATTCCTCTTTTTGGTTCAGACTTGATTGTTGATTGGGCGATTAATAATACCCAAGTTGCACCAACTCATGCTCAAATAAATATTAATGGTAAAACTAGTAAGGAGTTAAAAGGACAAAAAAACCTTTTGACCTACCAAACAGATGGCTCGCCTCTTGGAGAATATGATAGCTGGTATATTGATAAAGGTAATTTGTATATGAAATTTAAAAATGGAGCTAAAGACAGAATGTTGTATGCGATACCTGTTGCAGTTTTTCAGGCCCCTCAATATTTCCAAAGAGAAAATGGTGCATACGCAGAAACTGGTGATACTGGAGCTCCATCAATTCGTTTGTCAGGAGCTTATGCGGGAACTGTTGAGAGCAAAGCACTCGCAGACAGTGGATCGAACGGAACAGACCAACTGGTGAGCATAGTAGATATGAATCAGTTTGGACAAATGAATGCAACGGCGATGTCTATTGCGAATAAGCTGATTGATGAATTTTTAAGAAAGATTTAATTTTAATTGTTAAATAATAGCAAATAACATTTATTACAGTATGTTAATCGGTTGTTTGCTGTTGTTTTAACATCTTAATCGAATATTAAAAAACTTTCTTGCAATCTTTTTCTTTTATTATAGCATTTGGAGGCTGTGTGTTTTTATAGAACTAAAGTTCTATATTAAATTGGGAAAAGGTTAGTTTTTTATGCTTAAGAATTTTTCTATCACTCCTATAATTTTGTGCGGAGGCGAAGGTAGTAGACTTTGGCCTTTGTCTAATCCCATCGAAACCAAGACAATTCATCTCTACCTGGGATGAGTTATACTTTACTACAGAGTACGCTAATTAGGTTAAAGGAGGCACAGTATTTTAACCTCCCTATCATTATAGTACAGGAATGCTTTATATCGTATGTTGAAGAAAAAATTAAACAATTTAATATAGAAGTAGGGCATATCATAATGGAATCGCAAGCCAATGGTAGCGCATTTGCGGCTGCTTTAGCCACCGTTGTTAATAAATAAAAAAGTGATGCACTGAATTAGGAGTGATATTAATTATGCCAGTAGATCATTATTTAGAATATGCGCAAGAACTGTTTAATAAAATTTACTTTCTAGCTGCCAAAAGTCACAACAGAATTACAATCTTTGGCCTTCATCCTCAAAGAAAAGAAACTAGATATGGTTATATTCAGGTTGGGAAAGATGCTAACTTTGAAAGTATACAAAAAGCGAGTAGATTTGTGGAGAAGCCTACTGAAGAGAAAATTGACGATTTGGTGAAATAAATTTTGTTACTGGAACAGCGGTATATTTTTATCTGGAGTGGCTAATTTTTTACAAGAAATGAAAAATTTATGCCCTCAAATATATAGTAAATCCCAAGAAGCCTAAATAAATCTACTGAAATTAGTAATAGGACTTATATTTTACCAAATGAGCTGAGCAAAAAAGGATATCTATAGACACTGCAATTATTGAAAGATCAGATAATATCTTTACGTCTGTTGCAAATGTTAAATGGTATGACATAGGTTGTTTATATTCAGCTTGGGGGGGAAGTCGCGGAAAAAGATAAATACGGCAATTTTAGCAGTGGTAACACCCTCTTGATGGATACACAAAATAGTTACGTTGTCTCGGATCAAAAACCCATTGCAGTTATTGGATTAAATGACGTAATAGTTGTAAATACTGATGAAGCGATATTAATGGCTGATAAATCTAGCGGACTAATACACAAAACATGTATTATAACCTTAAATATGAGGTTTCAAATAATAAACCTTGGGGGAGCATTTTACGAAATTAAGAGAGGAAAAAAATTTTGCTATCAAAAAATTAAAAATAGCCCCTTTTTAAAGAACATCTTTGCAACTTCATCACAATAGAAGTGAATACCTGATCGTTATCGAGGGTTCAGCTGCAGTTATAGTAGGTTATGAAGGTTATACTTTGAATCTTGGCGATAGTGTGCTGGTGGGCTATCCTAAGTAACCCCAGTTTTAGGTAAGTTTTAAAGAAATTATCTGATATGGCTTCAAAGAAGCTGTGTAACCATTAAGTTCTTCTCAATTTCACGATAAATAAGGAAAGTGGTTCCTCTAGTAGAAATATTTTGTTTGATTGATGATTTTTGCAAGCGACAACTCACGTACCAAAGATCCTCAAGAAACTCGCAGAGACAAAGGGAACGAGAGTCTGGGATGATGCTTTCCGAAGTTATAACGATCCTCGTTTTGTTTCATTTGAGGGCATTACCGGATTCAAAGATTTTTACCTAAACTGTTTTCAAATCTCTCTCAGAGAGGGATTGCCGAAGCTTATCAGCTACAATCGCTTTGTTGAGCTGATGCGAGACGCGGTCATCCCGTTGGTCATTCTGCTGAATTGCTGCAAAGGGAAACAAACAGGTACGTTGACTCAACAAAAAGCTGGAAGGTTTTGTCATAACTTACGTATTAGCCGTAATAAGGTCCTTAAAGGCGTCGCTCAGCGTGGGAAAACGTCGACCCGGATGGTTCTTTGGCCTCAATGATCAAGGAGAGATTATGTCATTCACACTGACTTCGGGTAATACAGATGATCGAGCCGTTGTCGAGAAACTGACTCAATATTTGACAGGCCTTCTATTCGGAGATCGGTGGTATATAAGCAAAAACACTGAGCAATCAAGGTATTGAGCTCATCACACGGCTTAAGAAAAACAAAACCCGCTTGCGGCTTTTAAACAACTGCTTCTTGCAGGGCGTGGATTGATTGAAACAGCCATCGGAGAATTGAAAGAGATTTGCCAAATCCAGCGCCACGGCATCGCTCGCCAAACAATTTCTTGACAGACCTCTTTCTCAGGGCTCTTGGCTTATGTCTTCAACCCAATATTATCTCATGGAAAAATAGGCTCACGGGCATACTCCTTAACGTCAAACTGAGGTTACTTAGTGTGCGGCCATCCGCTAAAACTGCTTCACCGCCGGCAAATAGTACTCTGTTTGAATTATGCTCGACCTTGTTACCATATTGATCAACTTCAATATTAAAAAACTTCTTCAGCATATCGAAGTTTAAAGATTTGCCCCACCTTCTTGGACGAATAATTAATATTGCTTCTTTATCGCTCTCTATCACATGATGTATAAAGAGGGATTTATCTTACATAAGCGTCGTTTTGTCTACAGGAAAAGTTTTAAAATCATTACTACTGATGTGTTTGTTACTCATGTTTCATATCCCAGAATCAATTTCTATACCGGATTATAGCAGTATTGAGATAAAAGGCACTCCGTTACTCTTCTCCGCTGTTGATTCTATATAGCATTGAGTAGGTAGATCACCTCATTTTCATAAATTCTTTAAATATATTAGCGGGCAAGGTGCCGCCAGTAACACGGTTCATAGGAGTATTATCGTCGTTGCCAACCCAGATACCAAGAACTAAGTCATCTACAATTCCAATAAACCATGCATCGCGGTGATCCTGACTTGTTCCGGTCTTACCGTAAACTTTATGTTCAGGGACAGCAGCATTTTTGCTGGTACCATACATCACTGACGCTGCTAGCATATCTTTTATTTGAGATACTACGTTCTCTTCTAAAACTCTGCTATTATCAAATATCCCGCCTCTCTTGAGACGATAGATAGTTTTTTTATTAGAATTTGATATATTAAGTATACTTGAATCATTAACCAGCATTCCATCATTAGCTATGACTGCATAGCAAGAGACTAGATCTAATAAAGTAACTTCGCTTGTCCCCAGAGCAAGGCTTGGTAAGTTCTTCAAACTGTCTTCAATGCCGAGCTTTTCTGCCATAGAAATCACTTTTTCTCGACCTACAGATTCACTGAGTTTGATAGCGACAGTATTTAATGAGTAGGCAAAGGCATCAATTAAGGAGACAGTACCCATATATTTCCTTGAGAAATTCCTCGGGGTCCACTTACCAATTTTCACCTCTTCATCTTCAATATAGCTATCAGCGCTGTAACCATTTTCTAAAGCTGCTAAGTATACAAATAATTTAAAAATTGAGCCAGGTTGACGCTTTGCAGCAACCGCTCTATTAAATTGCGAGTGTACGTAGGACCTTCCTCCCATCATTGCTTTTATCCCCCCATTCTTATTCATTACTATAGCGGCGACCTGTATCTTTTTAGATATATTGTCTTTTTCTAAAGTTTTTGTGATAGCCTTTTCAAGGTTATGCTGTATTTCTAACGAAAAGGTTGTATGTATATCTAGATCCTGTTTGATATTGGGGATTAGTTTAGGTAATTCTGATAGTATATAATCAGTAAAGAACTGATTAACTAATAATCCGCTTGGCCGTGCGTTATTAATAAAATTGGGTATGGCAGCGTTCTCCATTTGTCTTTTAGAAATAAACCCAGCTGCTACCATGTTTGACAGCACTTGCTTAGCTCGATTCAATGCCACTTCTGCGCCTCCAGGGGGCGCATACCGAGAAGGAGCTTTAAGCATTCCGGCTATAAACGCTGATTCATAGAGCGTTAAGTTTTCAGTACGTTTACCAAAATAATTTCTAGCAGCCGCATCAACGCCGTAATTGGCATGCCCTAAAAAAACGCGGTTTAAGTACATAACGAGAATTTGCTCTTTGGAAAATAATCTTTCCAATTGAATTGCAAGTAATGCCTCTTGTACCTTACGTTTGATTGTGCGTTCTGCTGATAGGAAAATAATTTTTGCTAGCTGTTGTGTAATGGTGCTGCCACCTTGGACCACCCTTCCAGCAATTTTATTTTTATATGCTGCTCTAATTATGCCAAAATAATCTATTCCAGCATGATCAAAAAATCTTCTATCTTCTGTGGCTAAAACAGCATCGATGAGAGTTTTAGGTAATTGCCCATAGGTCAAAGATCTACAATAAATATCTCCATAATGAGCTAATATTTCTTCTGTTCCTGCTCTGATTATTATATGAGGCCTAGAATTGTCTTCTGATAATTTTTCAATGTCTGGAAGATCGATTGCACAGTAAATTATGAAAATGGAAATAAGAAAGGCGGCTATTATTAATCCTGCTATTGAGCTTTTTATAAAAAGCCTAAAAATTTTGTTTTGCCAAACTCTTTTTAATCGAAAGAAAATACCTTTTCTAGAGGCTTTTCTCCGTATACAAACTCTTTTAGAGGATTTAGCTTTTTTCGTCATGAGTTATTTATGCAGCCCTTCTTCCTTTTGAGAGTCTATTGTTGTGGAATATTTTAATACGATTTTCTATTTCGTTTCTGAAATGTCTAATTAAACCTTGTACGGGCCATGCAGCAGCCTCTCCAAGAGCGCAAATAGTATGACCCTCTATTTGTTTAGTAATTTCAAAAAGTTTATCTATTTCTTCCGAATGAGCGTTACCTTTAACCAGTCTTGACATAATTCTATAGATCCAACCTGTGCCTTCTCTACAAGGTGTGCACTGGCCACAAGATTCATGCATATAAAATTTTGACAATCGTGCTATTGCTTCAATCAAATCTGTTGATTTATCCATAACGATTACCCCGGCAGTTCCAAGTCCTGACTGTACCGCTCTTAGGCTATCAAAATCCATTAAAACATCATCACATATTTTTTTAGGTAGCATTGGCACTGATGAGCCGCCTGGAATAATGGCTAAAAGGTTATCCCAACCCCCTCTTACTCCGCCTGCATATTTTTCGATTAATTCCTTAAGAGGGATGGACATTTCTGCTTCAACGTTGCAAGGCTTATTTACATGGCCAGATATACAAAAAACCTTTGTGCCACTATTATTGGGTTTACCTAGAGAGAGAAACCAATCAGCAGTACGCCTCATAATGGCTGGAACCACTGCGATAGTTTCGACATTATTTACAGTTGTTGGATGCCCGAATAAACCAACTGCTGCTGGGAAAGCCGGAGGTTTAAGTCGTGGCATGCCTTTCCTGCCTTCTAAGCTATTAAGAAGAGCAGTTTCTTCTCCGCAAATGTAAGCTCCGGCCCCTCTATGTAGGTAGATATCGAAATTCTTGCCGCTGCCACAAGCATTTTTTCCAATTAATCCGGCTTCATATGCTTCATCAATTGCTTTTTGTAGAGCAATTGCTTCGTTATAAAATTCACCGCGTATGTAAATATAAGAGGCTTCTGCTCGGATTGCATGACCTGCTATGAGGCATCCTTCGATAATTTTATGAGGTTCGTGTCTTATAATATCTCTATCTTTGCAGGTTCCAGGTTCACCCTCATCTGCATTAACGACTAAATAAGAGGGATTTTCTTCAGTTGGATTTTTAGGCATAAAAGACCACTTTGCTCCAGTTAAGAATCCGGCCCCGCCTCTGCCTCTTAAACCAGATTTCTTAATTTCCTCAATAACTACATCGGGGCCTAATTTTAAAAATTTTATTGTTTCATCCCAATCACCGCGCTCCTTTGAAGATTTTAAATCAGCACTATCTTGTCCATAAAGATTAGAAAAAATTCTGTCACTATCCTTTAACATGATGCAAAAACGCTATCTAAGTTTTCTATATATAATAAAACAAAAGCAATTCATTTCAAGAAATTATATAATGCAAAATCACCTTACGTATTCTTTCTATACCTTCCTTATTCTTACTACTCGCGATCAAAGCGTTCGGCTCTAGGAGAGGGTATCTATCGTTAAAAGTGGTTATTGATTTTAAAATTTCTATTTCGCTTTTATTTAGTTGGTCAACTTTAGTGTAGATAATTCTACATTTAACTCCAGCTTCATTTAGTTGTTCGATGAGGTTTAAATCTAATTCTTTAAACCCAATTCTACTGTCTATCAAGATAAAAACCAGTTTTAATTGTTGACGGTTTTTTATGTACTCTAAGTTAAATTCTTGCCACTTTTGTATCACTTTTATTGGAGCTGAAGCATAACCATAGCCAGGTAGATCCACTATAATAAATTCTGGGAGCTTAAAAAAATTAATTTGTTGAGTCCTGCCGGGAGTTTTTGAAGTTTTTGCAATTTTTGCATTGCCAACAATTGCATTGATGAGGCTTGATTTACCAACATTCGATCTGCCTATAAAGGCAATTTCTGGTAGCTGAGTTTTTGGTAAATTGCGCAAATTAGCTGCGCTAGTTAAAAAAGTTGCTTGGTTGAAGAGCATAAGTATTGTTAACCACTATATAGAAAGTCAATACCACTTGACTAATTGTGTAAAATGTCCATAATCGCACTATGGAATTTTTAACACAAAGATTGATTGGGTTCAAGTGTATGGCAGCAAAGGGTACAAAAACATCAAAGAATAATATTGCGAATCGTGGTGCTTCCGCAACTTTAAAAAAGGTAGACGGAAAAGAAGTGAAACCTGTAATGTATAAGGGCGGAAAAATTGGGCATGGCAATTATGTAGCAGCTAAATTTGATAACGGTGATTTAGTGCGTGATGCGGCTGGAAGACCGGTTCCTTATCAAGTTTTATAAGCTTGGAAATTGTTTCAAAAAGGCGTTGAAAAGTTTATACTTTTTGGCGCCCTTTTTGTTTGATATTTCACTAATTCCTCAGGTTTTGACCTAATATGCATAGCAAGAGATCTAACCTAATAAATTTTTTAATAAAAACTTGTGATAAGGTAAGTAATGCCATTACCAGGGATTTTTATGAGTTAGAGAAGTTGCAGGTCTCTAAAAAGGATTTAGGAGGATTTGTAACCAACGCTGATGTAAAGGCAGAGAAAATTATCATTAGAGAGTTGTCTCATTTTTTTCCTGATAGCAACTTCTTGTTAGAAGAGCGGGGAGAAATTATAAATGACCCTGAATTTAATTATCGGTGGATAGTTGATGCTATTGATGGAACGTCAAATTTTATGCGTGGTAATCCGCATTTTTGCGTCTCAATTGCGCTTGAAAGGACCAATACAGAAAAAGAAATTATTGCCGGGATTGTCTATTGTCCAATTACAAGAGATATTTACTGGAGTGAAAAGGGCAAAGGAGCTTATTATATAGATGACCTTTATGCAGAGAGAAAAATAAAAGTCTCTAGCAGGGAAAAACTATCAGAATCGGTTGGTACCATAAGTAGTGTTTTAGGGAGTTATTCTACTGAGGAGGAAAGAATTCATTTGCTTTTGAAAGAGCAGAAGGCCAGATTTCGCATCACTGGATCTGCCGCTTTAGACATGGCATATATTGCGAGTGGTAGGTTTGATTTTTGTGTTCATGGTGTAATTAAACTTTGGGATATTGCGGCAGGTATTCTATTAATCAGAGAAGCAGGTGGAGTTGTTTCAGATTTTAAAAGTAATCATACGATAGAAGAGGGAAGCGGGATGATTGGCGCTAACCCTATCCTTTATAATTTAATGGTATAGGTTTAACCTCTTGTACCGCATTCTATTTGAGAGCCTATCGCTCGTAGTATTATGGCTAAAGTACTTTAATCTTTGCAAGGTAGGACATGTTAAAAAAGCAAACCAGCCTTGCAACAGTAAGTCTTTTGTGTCCCGCTAAGGATTTGGCAATGCCTGGTAATTATAGACAGCAATGAGAGGGTGTTGATATCTTCTAGTAGAATAGGTGGAGTAGAAATGGACAATCAAGTGTAAATATTGCGGCTCTAGCGAGCAGGTGAAGAATGGTGTGGTATAGGGACAGCAAGAGGTAAATAGGTGCAAGAATTGCAAAAAGAATTACCGAGAAGGTAATAAGCGACAGAAATACACTATGAATGATAGACTTAAAACCTAATCTTGAGGACTGCGGGATTAGGACGATAGAGAGACTGACTGGAATCCATAACAGCCAAATATCTTCATGGATCGAAGGACGGGGGGGCGCTATGTGCAAGAAAAGTTAGATAAGAGCTGCAACAGCACAAAGTCACTTAAGGATATCGAGGTCCTAGAGATTGGCGAGCTGTGCACATATATAAAAAAAGACCAAAGAATGGAAGTGGGGTACACCTTTATATTGATTGCAGTTGATAGAGGAGCGGGTGAAATTATTGATTTTGAAGTAGGTGACCGGGGAGTAAGGCAACCCACCTGAACCTGTCATTTAGGCTTTGAGGAACGTTATAAATGAGCATGTACAGATGATTACAGCGTTTATGAATACTATAAAATCTCCACGCACCATCACAGAACAAAAGCTGAGACATCATTGGTAGAATCAAAGAATTCTTTAAGAGGCATTATCAAGCTAGTTTTAATCGAAGAACGAAGCGCTACAGCAAATTCCTGAGGATGCTTTGCGCTACTCTTACCCTCTTCTTCCATAGGCATCTGCTGGATTTGAAACTCCTATCTATAAATATTAGGCAATGCCAATTTTTACATTAATTAAGCAGTGATTTACTTAAAAATATTCACTTGAAGTGTTAGTCATGCAAAAATAAAACGCTAGTCTACTCTTTTTTTATGCGGCCGGCTAATTGGCACCAATAGCACCAATACCAGCTGCATAAAGTAATCTACTCCGTTATTGCTAACACAAATGTGATTCTTCGCCAAAAAGAGAGCTTATCCCCTCATAAGGATTGTCACTCACATAACGAAGTCTGTACTTGGCATGTCATATGCATAAGCCACATCTTTCTCATGCTCGGCGAGTTTTAATTCACGTGCCATTTCCGTAGCCAAGTTTCCTTTCCTGATAAAAGATCACTAACGGCTCCTCCAATCGCTTTAGCCCCATGATAAGCAGAAGTTCCTGCTTCTTGCCCGCATTGCCTGTATGGTACAATGCAGACCCAGTTTTCTCAATTACGGGCTGTAAGCGCTGTATATCTCCGGTTTTACAGAAAGTAAGTCCTGTAACCAGAGCAAAAGCAGAAACCGGATAAAAATACAAGGCCTTTAGCTGCACATCCTAGCACGCTTGCTACTCCCGATATAACAGTTGACGCGATAGGTGAAACAGTATATTTAGCTATTGTAGATGCAGCACTTATAATAGGAAGATTTCCAATCACCGTTCCACAAAAACTCCTTATAAGTACAATAGGCTAATGGAAGCGCAGAAGCCACTCTTGCAGTATCCTTTGCAGCACAAAACGTCTCATAAGCTGCAGTGGTTGCTGATTCTTGAGCAGTTTTAGAATGATAACTAGCCTTAGCTACTTAGTTACATGTCTCTCTCGAGATAAAATACAACAAAAACCCCAACATGTGAGCGCCTCCTTAAAAATTTGATTCAACGTAAGTTCAATATATACAATAAGCTTCGCACCGCAACCGCTATCCCATATTATTGATACTAATATTACCCATTATTTACGAGCAATATTAACCTTTAATTAAGTCCCTAACATAAGCTTCACTTTTCTATTAAAATCGCTAGTAATGTACTAATAAACATACTCAGGCTTTTACTCAGCTGTGAGGGGCTTATCTATAACCATTCTTTTCAACAATTACATACGCTATTGCAAATTCCCGCTCGTCAGATAGAGAAAGGTGAGCCAGCTTATTGCCTAGCTTCTGGCAATTTATTTTAGGGGCTCCTAATTCATTATTTATGACTTCAATATCAAGAAAACCTAACCCATTTCCTATACCAGTTCCCAAAGCCTTAGAGAATGCTTCTTTAGCCGCAAATCTTTTTGCATAATAACTGGCTTGCAGCAATTCGTCTAACCTCTCCCCTAAATTTATTTCATCCTCAGTAAATATTTTTTTTTTAAAGCTCATCCCGTACTCTTTCAGTAAGTCTGAGATGCGGGAAATTTTAACAATATCGCAGCCAACACCTATAATCATGCAATCTTTTTTCCTAATTTGGGCACAACACTAATATTCAATTCTTTAAGCTGCTTAGCAGTTACAGAAGAAGGAGCGCCCATTAGCAGATCCTGCGCATTTTGGTTAAGAGGAAAAGCAATCACTTCTCTAATGTTAGGTTCATTGGCAAGTAGCATGACTATCCTATCAATACCAGGTGCGATCCCTCCATGTGGCGGGGCTCCGTAAGTAAATGCCTTAATCATGGCTCCAAATTTATTATCCACAAAATCTTTATCATAATCAACCAAGGAAAACGCTTTGTACATAATCTCAGGCTTATGGTTCCTAATCGCCCCACTTGAAAGCTCTATACCATTACAGACGATATCATATTGGTAAGCAGTAAGAGCTAACTGCTTTTCAACGGTATTTGCAGCTTCTAAAGCTTCTATACCCCCCTGTGGCATAGAGAAAGGATTATGAGAGAAATCTACTCTTTTCTCATCTTCGTTCCATTCATAAAATGGGAAGTCAATAATCCAACATAACTTATAAACATCCTTCTCAAGCAAATCTAGTTTTTGACCAATCTTAGTTCTAACATGGCCAGCCATTTTGGAGGCTAGAGCTGGTTTTTCGCAAATAAAGAATACCGCATCTCCATTTTGTAAACCTACTTGAGTTTTTAAATCTCTCAATTGTGCTTCATTTAAAAATTTTACAATGGGACCCTTTGCCATTCCATCTTCCCCAAAGACTATATAAGCAAGGCCCTTTGCCTGCAAATCAGTTTGCGCATAACTAACCATTTTATCAAAAAAACTGCGGGGTTGAGCAGCTGCTTGAGGAGCAGGAATCGCTCTGACGCACGCGCTATGCTTATCGATTGCTTCTTTAAATATAGCAAATCCTGAATCTTTAAATAGATCAGTGACATCTGATATAACAATAGGATTTCTCAAATCCGGCTTATCTGAGCCAAATTTCAGCATCGCATCAGCATATTTAATGCGCGGAAAAGGTGCTTCTGTCACTGCAAAATCTGAAAAATTCTTAAATGTCCCATAAAGTACTGGTTCTATAGTTGCAAAAACGTCTTCTTGGGTAACAAATGACATTTCAACATCTAGCTGGTAAAATTCTCCTGGCGCTCTATCAGCCCTTGCATCTTCATCTCTAAAGCATGGAGCTATTTGAAAATAGCGATCAAAACCGGAGATCATTAATAACTGTTTAAATTGCTGAGGAGCCTGAGGTAATGCATAGAACATACCATAGTGCAATCTGCTTGGGACTAGAAAATCTCTTGCGCCCTCCGGAGAACTGGCAGTCAAAATTGGAGTTTGAAACTCATTAAATCCTAATTCATGCATCTTCTCTCTAATAAATCGAATAACTTGATTGCGCAGAACTATATTTTTATGTAACTTCTCGCGTCTCAGATCTAAAAATCTGTATTTCAAACGAATATCTTCTGGAAAAGGCATATCGCTATTAACATTTAATGGTAGGACCTCGGCCTTTGAGTTAATAGAAAAGTCTTCGATTAAGACTTCAATCCTGCCTGTAGTTATTGAGCCATTCACTGTTTCATCTGATCTTTTCAAAACTGTGCCTGTAATAGTAATAACGCTTTCATAGCTTAAAGAAACTAATTCAGCATAGGCACTTTCTTCTAACCTTATTAACTCGGGATCCTGATCAGAGGTGACAATTTGAGTAATACCATAATGATCTCGTAAATCTATAAAAAAAACTCCGCCGTGATCTCTTTTTCTATGGACCCAACCTGATAGTCTAACTTTTTGGCCAATATCAGCCGAACTTAATTCGTTACAGTGATGCGTACGATATTTATGCATTGTGTTTTATTTTACTTAAAGATATGAGGTCAATTTATATATCAAAGCAGTCCAAGCTGCTACAAATTTTTCGGGTACTAATCCGATTCTCGGAAAAAACAGTGAACGGGAGAGAAGCGTATAAACGAAGTAATGATTTCAAAATAGTTAAACATTAAATCTAAAAATGCATAACATCACCATCATTTACTCTATATTCTCTGCCTTCTAGCCTCAGTTTTCCAGCTTCCTTGACTTTTGCTTCGCTGCCGTAATTCATGTAGTCAATACAGCTTATTGTTTCTGCACATATAAATCCCTTCTCAAAATCGGTATGGATAACCCCCGCTGCTTGCGGCGCAGTTGCCCCCTTATGAGTAGTCCAGGCATGCGCTTCTTTGGGACCTATTGTAAAGAACGTGATTAAATCTAAGGTTTCATAACTTGCTCTGATTAACCTATGTAAACTGCTCTCTTCAAGCACTAAAGCTTTTAAAAATGCTTCTTTCTCACTCTTTTCTGTTAGATTAGCAATTTCTTGTTCAATTTGAGCGGATATTAAAACTGTCTTAGCTCCAACTTCATTTGCCTTTTGCAATACAGCGTTAGTTAATGCATTACCATCTATTATATCTGACTCCGCTACATTGCAAACATATAAAAATGGTTTACTGGTTAAGAGCTGTAAGTTATTAATTTCATTAAGGTTATGCTCAGTAATCAAAGACCTTGCGGGTTTACCTTCGTTTAGCACTTTAAGTACCTCATTAATTAAGATTAACTGGTCTGCTATTTCTTTGCTTTGTTTAGATTTTTTCTCCATATTTGGTATTCTTTTAGTAAGGCTTTGGATATCTGCTAATATCAATTCTGTCTCTATTATTTCGTTATCAGAAATAGGATCAACTCTTCCCTCAACGTGTATAACATCTTGGTCATCAAAGCAGCGCAAAATATATAATATACAATCCACCTCTCTAATATGCGATAAGAACTGATTGCCGTGTCCCTGTCCTTCGTGGGCCCCTCTAACTAACCCAGCGATATCTACAAGCTCGATCTGAGCATGAATGGTATTTTGTGAGCCTGCAAGCTCTGCTAACTTTTCTAACCTTTTATCTGGAACTGAAACGCAACCGAAATTTGGATCGATAGTACAAAAAGGATAATTTGCAGCCTCAGCGGCAATACCGCTGGTTAATGCATTAAACAAAGTTGATTTACCCACATTTGGTAACCCCACTATTCCACATTTTAAAGCCATTTTGTCCTCAATTTAATTCGTATTATATACCGCTAAAAGAAACTTATCTTTGCCGTCTTTCATTAGTATATGAATGTTTTTAACAATCTTTTCTACCGCTACATTAATTATTTCGTTCTGTTCTTTAGTAAATTTTTTCAGTACATAATCGCTAACACTGCTTTTATATTCTGGCTTAGATATCCCTATACGCACTCTCCAATAATCTGTGCCTATATACTGATCGATAGATCTCAAACCATTATGGCCACCATGCCCGCCGCCTATTTTAACCTTAACTTTCCCCGTCTTGAGATCTAAATCGTCGTGAAATACAAAGATCTGAGCCGGTGGAATCTTAAAAAATTTAGCAGCTTCAATAACTGCCGCCCCTGAGTTATTAACATAAGTAACGGGCTTAAGAAGAACTAAGTCATCAGAGGTCCTAGTATATAAACTATGAAATTTGTTAGTGAAACTATTCACACCATATTTCCTCGATAATCGGTCTATCACTTCAAAACCTATATTATGCCGCGTTCCAACATATTCCTGTCCCGGATTACCAAGTCCAACCAGTAAATTAAGCATTGCTTTATAAAAATTGTACGAAGCTCCTAAATAGCATAAAAAGATAATAGTTGTAATTTGAATTTGTCATAATCCACATGATTAATGTATAAATAATTTTAAATTAATAGAAAGTCTTCAAAATGCAGTTTTTTTACCATAAGTACGATTTACCTAAAGATGTTGAATTTCCAGATGATATAGCAATTGATTGTGAAGCTATGGGGTTAAATATTTTAAGAGACAGGCTATGTGTAGTACAAATCAGCGCTGGTAATGGTACGGCCCATCTAGTACATTTTCCTTCTGCAGAATATGCAGCTCCAAATCTAAAAAAAGTATTAAGCAATGAAAAAACGGTCAAAATATTTCATTTTGCGCGATTTGATTTAGCTATAATAAATCACTACCTTAGCATCAAATTAAAGAACATATATTGCACCAAAATTGCCTCAAGATTAAGCAGAACTTATACTGATGCGCATAGTCTAAGAGAACTTTGTAGCGAACTCCTTGAGGTTAAAATTTCTAAGCAGCAGCAATGTTCTGACTGGGGGTCTAAAGAATTAACTCAACAACAAATAGAGTATGCTGGATCAGATGTTTTGTATTTGCATTCTCTACGCAGAGCTCTTAATGAAATGCTTGTAAGAGAAAATAGAAAGGATTTAGCGCAACAGTGCTTTGATTTTTTACCAACTAGAGCAGTGCTTGATCTTCTTGGTTGGAACGGGGCAGATATATTTGCTCATCACTAGATTTTTTTGAAAATGATAAGATACGGTAGAGCACTAGAAAATTTTTTAGAAATGCTGGCAGCTGAAAGGTCTGTTGCTCAGAATACCGTATACGCATATAAGAACGATATAGAAAAGCTTTTAGAGCACACAGCTAGCCTTCAGCTAAAATTGGATGAGATAAATTTAAAAATTTTAGAAGATTATCTAGCAAAACTTAAGCTCAATCAAGGCATTGGGCCTAAAACCATTTCAAGAAAGATTTCATCAATAAGGCAATTTTTTGATTTCTTAACTTCAGAAGGTTTGGTAAAAAATAACATAGCAGTTGATTTAGTGATGCCTAAAAAATCAATAGATCTTCCAAAAGCTGTATCACGGAATGAGATAGATATGTTATTACAGTACGCATACAACATCAGTACGTTTGAGGGCATAAGAACAGCAACCATGCTTGAACTTCTATACGCCACGGGGATGCGGATCTCAGAATTATTAACACTAAAACTTCAATCTTTACAAAACAGCCCAAAATCATCAGCTAATTATGTAATAGTTAAAGGTAAAGGTGGTAAAGAAAGAATTGTACTTTTAAATGAATATGCAAAAGAAGCTCTGGCTAAATACTTGGAAATCAGAGAAGCTTTTATAAAGCGCGGTACAAAAACAGATTGGCTGTTCCCTTCTTTCAACAAAGCCGGTAAGGTTACTCATCTCACTAGACAGCGATTTGGTCAGGTTTTAAAAGAGGTTGCCATTAATGCTGGCGTCAACCCAAATATTATATCCCCCCATAAGATTAGGCATTCTTTTGCTACTCATATGCTGCAAAATGGGGCCAACCTGCGAATAGTTCAGGAATTACTCGGTCATTCGGACATATCATCTACTCAGATATATACTAAAGTTAGTAATGAGCAAGCAGCTAAGCTCGTACTCCAAAAACACCCACTTAAAGACTCATGAATTTGCTTGATCCATCATTTAAGAAAGTCTAGGCAGTATGTCCCTTCATATAGAACAAATTAGATCTAGAATACCAGCTTCAAGAATTATAGGGCAGAAAGTAACCTTAAGAGGCCGCGGAGCTGGAGAATTTATTGGTCTTTGTCCGTTTCACCATGAAAAGACCCCATCTTTTACTGTGAGCGATACTAAAGGATTTTATCATTGTTTTGGCTGCGGCGCACATGGTGATATCTTTACATTTCTGATTGAATACGAAGGTTATGATTATAAGACCGCTTTAGAAACGCTAGCAAGCTTAGCAGGGGTCGAGCTACCAGCCTACAACAGAGAACGACATGATAGCCACAAGAGATTTTATGAAATCTTAGAAACTATTACTAAAATTTATCAAAAAAATTTATATGAAAAACAAGGGCAGCCGGCTCTAGTTTATATTAGGGCTAGAGGTATAAGTGAAGCGACCATTAAAAAATATCGACTGGGATTCGCCTCATTTGATAGACACTCGTTGATCGATGAATTGAAGAAAGAATTTGATATAGATGATATAAAAAAATCACATATTCTCTCTATTAAAGAAGATGAAAAAATAGTCGATCCAATGAGAGGAAGACTAATTTTCCCGATCATGGAGAAATCTGGGAAAGTAATAGCATTTGGTGGAAGAATTTTAGATGAAGGCCAACCTAAATACCTTAACTCTGCTGAAAATCCACTTTTTGAAAAGGGTAAGATTTTATACAGCCTAAACTTTGCTCAAAGCTCTATGTACCGGGCGCAGAAAGTTCTAGTAGTCGAAGGCTATATGGATGTGCTAGCGCTTTCTGAAATTGGAACAGAAAATGCAGTTGCACCCCTTGGCACAAGCTTAAAGATTGAGCAAATTAAGGACCTCTGGAAATTAGTAGATACTCCTGTTATATGTATGGACGCTGATGAAGCTGGATCTAAAGCTGCTCATAAAATGGCGATGGAAGCTTTACCTCTGATTAACCCAGTTAAGGGATTGCAATTTGTTGAATTACTAGGAGGCAAAGACCCTGATGAGGTAATAAAAAACAAGGGAAAAAATGCAGTACTTAGATGTATTGAAAAACCCATTAATCTATCAGAATTTATTTTTAAATTTTTTAAAAACAAAACTGGTTATAATCTACCTGAAGAAAAGGCACTATTAAAAAATGAGCTAGACAATATAACTAGACAGATAAGAGATCGTAACCTACAAAATACATACCGTAATTACTTTAAAAATGAGTTGTTTAGGTTGAATTCCTTCAACGATTTTGTAAAACAAAATGTACAACGTGATAGAAATATTACCAGTTTCAAAAACATTATATTTGATAATAAATTCAGCCATGAAAATTTTCATATTGTAACAGCATTTTATATCTTATTGCGCAATCCTGAATTTTTAAATGATGACGAAATAAGTGAGGCCGTGATAAGACTTGACATTTCAGATCAAAAATTAGATAAAATTAGAGAGTTTCTACTGAATCCTAATAGGGAAAAAATCGATCTTGGAATACATGATTTAATAGAAGAGTTAAATGTAGCTGCAAACATTGTCGAGCCGCAGGCCAAGTCGTTCTCTCACAAACAAATTTTAATGCGTGCGTTAGAGTTGCATTCGCTATATGTTGTCCAGCAGCAGATAAAAAAAACCGAAAAAGATCTGATTATAGATGGTTCAGAACATGTATTTTCAAGACTTATGGCGCTAAAAGACCATGAATCAAAATTGAAGAAACAATTAAATATAATCTAAAAACAGAGCAAAATATATATATGTCAACAGCAAAGAAAAAAGATACTCCTCCTGTAACAAATAACGAAGAAGCATTATTGAAGGATCCTTTAAAGAAAGTTAAAGATGGCCCAATAATTACAGATGACGAGCTTAAAGCTTTATCAAATGCACAAGATACTGAGGGTGATACCGTACTAGATCCAATTGATGGTATATCTATTGGAGGCTCAAAACATAGTGAAGAAGATGATATGGAATTAGATTTATTTGGTAATAAATCAGAGTCTGATTCGGACCTAACTTCAGAATCTGAGGAAAACGAGGATGCTGCTCCAAGGAGCGATGACCCTGTCAGATTCTACTTGAAAGAAATGGGCGGGCAGATGCTTCTCACTCGGGAAAAAGAAGTCGAGGTTGCAAAAAATATTGAAGAAGGCCGCAGAAAAAGAATTGCTTATCTTTGCCATAGTCCTTTGGCAGTGCGCTCTATTATAAAATGGTACGAGGATTTAACCCATGATGTAATTAGCTTAAGAAACATCATAGACTTGGATGCTAGATATTCTGGAGAATTCCAAAAACATGATTTTTCCAGTACTGAAACCGAAGAAAATGAGAAATTCGATACAAATGAAGAGGGAGCTGAAGAAGCGGAAGAAGACGGCTTCGAAAATGCTTCTATCTTAAGAATGGAAAGCGAATTAAGGCCTAAAGTTATAGAGTCCTTAAGTAAAGCTTTCGAACTTGGAGAAGAGATATTGAAGCTGCAGCAAGAAAAACTTGCATTAGCTCTAAAAGGGGCAAAGCCAGACAGAGCACAGCAAGATAATTATGAAAATCTAATCTCGCAGCTTTCAGATGTGATGTTGGAATTGAAATTGAATGAAAGCAACATAGAAAAGCTTTTAGAAGAATTATACGAAGCCAACAAAAATCTTATTAAACTTGAGATGAATTTCCTAAAACTTGCAATGGAATGTGGAATTGATAGGAATATATTTTTGAAAGATTATTTAGGAAATGAGTTAAATCCAAATTGGATTGAAAAGATCTCTCAAAATCCTAAATATAGCAAGTTCATTGAGAATGGAAAGGTAGAAGAACTTCGTCAACAATTGCGTCAAGTTGCAACTAACCTAGGTATTGACATAGAAAGCTTTAAAGAATTAGTAGTGGAAGTGCAAAAATCTGAAAGGATGGTAACCCGAGCTAAAAAAGAGATGATAGAAGCTAATTTAAGATTAGTCATATCGATTGCTAAAAAATATGCTAATCGTGGATTACAATTTCTAGATTTAATCCAAGAGGGTAATATTGGCTTAATGAAGGCAGTAGATAAGTTTGAATATAGAAGAGGTTACAAATTTTCAACTTATGCTACATGGTGGATAAGACAAGCCATCACTCGCTCTATTGCAGATCAAGCAAGAACCATCCGAATTCCTGTCCATATGATAGAAACGATTAATAAGATTCTTCGCACCTCAAGACAAATTATGCATGATATAGGTAGAGAGCCAACTCCTGATGAGATCTCAAAAAAACTTGGAATGCCAGTTGAGAAGGTAAGGAAAGTTTTAAAAATTGCTAAAGAACCAATGAGCCTAGAAAATCCTGTTGGAGCTGAAGGCGATGAAGGAAGTGTTCTTGGGGACTTTATCGAAGATAAAAATGCCTTACAGCCAATTGACTCTGCGGTACGATCCAATTTAAGAGAAGTAACCACTAGGGTTCTTGCCTCTCTTACGCCAAGAGAGGAAAGAGTTTTACGAATGAGGTTTGGTATAGGGGTAAATACTGATCACACTCTTGAAGAAGTTGGACAACAATTTTCGGTTACCAGAGAAAGAATTAGGCAAATTGAAGCAAAAGCTTTACGCAAACTTCGCAGGCCTAATAGAGCTAAAAAGCTTAAAGGTTTTGCATAAATATAAGATTATACTATGAAACTAGAAAAAATATATCCGCACCTAGAAGTGGGTAACTCTTTAGCACAAGCTGAAGAAGAAATAATCAGTAGGTGGCAGTCGCTTAAAATATTTGCAAAGTCGATCAAAGGGGATACGGATTATATTTTCTATGATGGACCGCCCTTTGCAAATGGGCTCCCACATTATGGCCATCTTCTGACTGGCTTTATTAAGGATACCTTTGCTCGCTACCATACAATGCTAGGTCAGAGAGTAGAACGTCGGTTTGGCTGGGATTGTCATGGATTACCTGCAGAAATGGCGGCAGAGAAAGAGCTTGGAGTTTCTGGAAAAAATGAAATAGAGAATTTTGGTATTGGCAATTTTAATGAATATTGCCGAACTTCTGTTCTAAAGCACACTAAAGAATGGCAGCACTATGTCAACAGGCAAGCAAGATGGGTTGACTTTACTAATGACTACAAGACCATGGATAAAAATTACATGGAAAGCGTTATTTGGGCCTTTAAGGAGCTCTACAAGAAAGGGCTAATTTATGAGTCAATGAGAGTTATGCCTTATTCTTGGGCCTGCCAAACTCCTGTTTCAGATTTCGAAACTAGAATAGATAACGCTTATAGAGAAAAGCAAAGTAAAGCAGTCACAGTTGCAGTGAAACTGAAGGATAAAATACAGGATTTACCGAATTTACCTACTTACTGCTTAATTTGGACCACAACACCGTGGACCTTACCTTCAAATCTTGCAATTGCCGTTAATAAAGATATAGAGTATTCAGCAATTCTTAAAGATGATAAAATTTATATTATTGCTTCGGCTTTATTACATAAATACAAAAACGAAATCGGAGAAAATATAGTAAAACCTGTTAAAGGCAGCGATTTATTAAATAAAACCTATCATCCTATATTCAACTATTTCGCTGACCACAAAAACGCCTTTGTAATACTACATGGTGATTTTGTGACCACAGAAGATGGTACGGGCATGGTACACGTAGCCCCTGGTTTTGGTGAGGATGACTTTAATTTATGCCAACAGCATGCAATAGAGATAGTATGTCCTGTTGATAACGCTGGTAAATTTGTTTTTCCGGTTACAGATTATATAGGTAAACAAGTTTTTGAAGCAAATGATGATATTATTATTTACTTAAAAAGACAAAATTTATGGTTAAAGACGGAGCAGTATATCCATAATTACCCGCATTGCTGGCGTACTGATACCCCTTTGATATATAAAGCAATCCCCTCTTGGTATATTAGGGTTACTGAAATCAGAGAACAGATGCTTAAAAATAATCAACAGATCAATTGGATCCCTAGCCATATTAAAGATGGGTTATTCGGAAAGTGGCTAGAGAATGCAAGAGATTGGTTGATTTCCCGCAATAGATACTGGGGCTGTCCTATTCCTGTATGGCGAAGCGATGATCCTGAATATCCATATATAGAAGTTTATGGCTCAATCGGAGAACTTGAAGAGGCTTTTAATGTTAAAATTGAAGATTTGCATAGGCCCTTTATAGATACCTTAACAAAGAAAAATCCAAAAGATCCTACTGGAAAATCTACACTAAGACGAGTAGCAGATGTGTTGGATTGCTGGTTTGAAAGTGGTTCAATGCCCCATGCACAGCAACATTATCCTTTTGAAAATAAAGAGAAATTTGAGAATAATTTTCCTGCAGATTTTATAGTTGAATATGCGGCCCAAACTAGAGGTTGGTTTTATACGTTGATGGTTCTATCTACCGCACTTTTTGACAAACCTCCTTTTCTAAATTGCATTTGCCACGGAGTTATATTAGGTGAGGGAGGACAGAAATTATCCAAACGTTTAAAAAACTATGCTGACCCTAATGAAGTTTTTGAAACTATTGGGGCAGATCCATTAAGATGGTTTATGCTTTCATCTGGAGTTATGCGCGGAAGCGAGCTAGCTATAGATAAAGAGGCAAAAGTGATAAAAGAAGTATTTAGGTTGGTCATTAAACCAATTCTAAATTCATATAATTTCTTTTCAATGTATGCTAACGCTGATCGAATAGAAGCTTGCTTCGATCTCTCATCGAAAAACTTCATGGATCAATACATAATATCTAAATGCTTAAAAACAATTAATATTGTTAAAAAAGCAATGGATTCATATGATACAGTGACTGCAACTAAGGCTTCTGAAAGTTTTTTCGAAATTTTAACTAATTGGTATATAAGAAGGTCGCGGGAGCGTTTTTGGAAATCTGAGATAGGCGAGGATAAGCTGGCAGCATATAACACTTTATTTAGTGCCCTAGTTTTGATATCTAATGCTATCGCTCCATTACTGCCGCTTACTACAGAATCTATTTTCTTAAGATTGTATAACGCTAATGTTTCAGAGGATACTAGTATACACTTGGAAAAATACCCTGAAGTTGATATTTCCTTAATTAAGGAGGATTTAATCGAGAGTATGGATCGGGTAATGGACGCTTGCAATGCGGTACTATATCTACGTAATGATCTTGGAATTAGAGTTAGACAGCCTTTAGCAAAGGTCACTTTCATCGGGGTTGCAGAAGACTTGAGCGATGATATGAGCAAGCTAATTTTAGATGAAATTAACGTAAAATCATGGGAAAGCTTACCAAAATCTGAAATAACTAAGTACGCTAATCTTAAAATAAAACTAAATCTACAAATTATTGGGAAAAGGATTCCAACATATGTGAAACAATTGATTGCAGCCTCAAAAGCAGATAATTGGCATATACAAGATAATAAAGCGATTTTGGATGGTATAGAGTTATTACCAGAGGAGTTTTCTATTACCTTAGAGCCAAAACCTGAATATAAAAATGTGGCTAGTTCCTTAACTACAAATGATGCTTTAATCGTTCTTGATACTGAGATTACCGACTCATTAAAAAGAGAAGGTATAGCAAGAGATATAGTGAGAATTATACAGCAAGCAAGGAAAGATAAGAATTTCTCTATCACGGATAGAATTAAAATATCTTTAACTACTAAAGATGAGCTTATTGCTACCGCTCTAGATGAATGGCAAGATTATATAGAAAGTCAAACATTAGGTAAATTTTCTAAAGACTTAGAAGATTTTAGTCCAGGAGAGGAGTTCGATTTAGAAGATGGAAAAGTGACTTTGCAAATTGTATATATCTGAAGAGTTGATAGTTGCAGATGTGGACCAAGCTACAGATGAAGCGAGTTTGCAATGGCCCCGGTGAGGGGGGCTCACGCCTTCCGTTCCTTATTATAGCAAGCGAAGTTTGCAAGGCAAGCCAAGGCCTCCCCTCCTTCCAGATTAAATTAGACAAATGCTTAGGAAGAACGAGGCTGCGTCAGTATACAAGCATGTACAAGGCCGAGTTCCAAACTAAGCGTTTGGATAAGTTAAAAATGGGATATGGTATAAAAAGCAAACGAACCTTGCAACGGATCATCTCTTAACCCCAGTTTGAGGTAAGTTTTAAAGAAATTATCTGATATGGTTTTAAAGAAGCTGTGTAACCATTAAATTTTTCTCAATTTCACGATAAATAACCTCAGTTTGACATTAAGGAGTATGCCCGTGAGCCTATTTTTCCATGAGATATATTGGGTTTGAAGACATAAGCCAAGAGCCCTGAGAAAGAGGTCTGCCAAGAAATTGTTTGGCGAGCGATGCCGTGGCGCTGGATTTGGCAAATCTCTTTCAATTGTCCGATGGCTGTTTCAATCAATCCACGCCCTGCAAGAAGCAGTTGTTTAAAAGCCGCAAGCGGGTTTTGTTTTTCTTAAGCCGTGTGATGAGCTCAATACCTTGATTGCTCAGTGTTTTTGCTTATATACCACCGATCTCCGAATAGAAGGCCTGTCAAATATTGAGTCAGTTTCTCGACAACGGCTCGATCATCTGTATTACCCGAAGTCAGTGTGAATGACATAATCTCTCCTTGATCATTGAGGCCAAAGAACCATCCGGGTCGACGTTTTCCCACGCTGAGCGACGCCTTTAAGGACCTTATTACGGCTAATACGTAAGTTATGACAAAATCATCAATCAAACAAAATATTTCTACTAGGGGAACCACTTTTCTTATTTATCGTGAAATTGAGAAAAACCTAATGGTTATACAGCTTCTTTAAAACTTATCTCAAACTGGGGTTAACAAAAACACTGAGCAATCAAGGTATTGAGCTCATCACACGGCTTAAGAAAAACATGAAAAACAAAACCAGCTTGCGGCTTTTAAACAACTGCTTCTTGCAGGGCGTGGATTGATTGAAACAGCCATCGGAGAATTGAAAGAGATTTGCCAAATCCAGCACAACACGGCATCGCTTGCCAAACAATTTCTTGGCAGACCTCTTTCTCAGGGCTCTTGGCTTATGTCTTCAAACCCAATATATCTCATGGAAAAACGGGCTCGCGGCCCTACTCCTCACGTCAAACTGAGGTTATAATGAGCAAAGAGCATAGGCTACTTCTCGAAAAGCTGCTTCTGGAGTGTTTAATAATTTGAATAGTGTGGTGATGTGGATTCTATCGTGCCATTGGTGCGGAAATTAGATCGCAGATACTCAAATGACTGCATCCGATCATCAGCGTCTTCATCAGATAGAAAGAAGTGTTCACAGTAGATATCTTGGATGATGTGGCTCTAAGCGGTAGTAGCAAATGGCGTCCTGATTTATCTCTGTTTGCCCATAATCTGCATGACATAACACATACTCAGGTGGTTGTTTTTGGATCGTGAGCGCAAGCTTTTCAGCATATTCAACAAACTTCTGTGCTTTTGGATTTTAGGAACTCTGACGTTTTTACAATAATAGGCTCTTCAAAAACATCATTTTCGATGTGCTCAAGGAATGCTTTGACAGCTTGGTGCCATTTAGGAGAGAAAGTTTTCCTGTGTGGTATACCGCCTTGTTATTGTTGAAAGAATATCAGCGCTGTGGAGCCTCTTCACGGCATCACCAAACTCAATCCACCGCTGCCCTGAGACAAAAAGGCGCATCCACAGCATTACGTCCATCCATATAAGAATAGAGAATTGCCATAAAAGATGCCAAGCTTGTCCAAAGTTGTTCTGTCCCGGTTGCGATTGGTGGGAGCACTGGTTTGAGTCCTGAATCAGCCAAGTACCTTGGAATCAACACTGAAGCCTCCAAAAATTCGCCACTCCTTAGTTTGAGGAAATAGTCTGCTCCGCTACTTGTTATAATGCGACAGACGGATGCATTGAAATCAGCACCCAGAGGAAAAAAGGAGATTGCTCTCACATCTAATCCACAGGCATCGTGTAAGCATGCAATGATTTCTTCGTCTGTGAGATCAGGGTTTTGTTAGCGTCATTTGGTGCTCTCAAAATCATAAATAGTTGTGGTTCCTGTTAAATAGTTTTAGCTACGCATAACATCTACACATATAACATATTCCTTCTTGGAAGATAGTTTAATCTGCTTTCTACCTCTTGACTTACCTTGTTTTCTCTATTTCGAATACCATTCATCACTTTAGTTTTTGTTCTGTAAAAAATGCAGGTTAAAAAAATACTCAGCCCCGAAAACCCAGGTAAATCAAGGCTTTGATGGTATACATACCTTCGACCCGAGTGCTGCATGTATCGGGGAAGGAGGGTATGAAAATAGAGATTTTGGGGGTAAAATGGCAAAATTATAGAAAGTGAGGTACGGGGTATGGGGCGACGCAGAAACGCTGGAAAGCTTATAAATACTGGGGTTTTGGAAGGTGCTGACGCCAGAGCAAAAAAACGTGAGAAAATTTATTCTAACGAAACCTGGCGGAGAGAGAGGGATTCGAACCCTCGATACAGTTTTGCCGCATACTCCCTTAGCAGGGGAGCGCCTTCGACCACTCGGCCATCTCTCCGACTTTATTGTCAGGCGCCGGGAGTCTAGAGTTTTTGTATAGAAATATCAACAATAAATCTAAAAAATTTTTGTTTTTAAAGCTCTGATACCCTATAATGGACTGCAACTAATCACATTAGTAGTTTGCCTATTTAAAGAGTACGGCGGAAGCTGTATCTCAGATGCTCGCTTAAAGAATAGCAGGATTTTAGAGGTTCGATGAAAAACAGGCATTTGACACATCAAGTTGATGTTGCAGGAGTTAAAATAGGAGGCGGGGCTCCAATTGTAGTTCAGTCTATGACAAATACTGAAACTGCAGACCATAAAGCGACTGCCGCTCAGGTCCTGGAGCTTACTGAAGCTGGTTCGGAAGTTGTTAGGATTACAGTGAATAATAATGAAGCTGCCAAAGCTGTTATCAGAGTAAAAGAGCTAGTCGAGGCCAAGAGAAAAGTGCCTTTAGTTGGCTGTTTTCACTATAATGGTCATCAGCTTTTAAGAGATTTCCCAGAATGTGCAGCTGCTCTTGATAAGTATAGAATTAACCCCGGAAATGTGGGATTTGGCGCCAAAAGAGATAAGCAGTTTGAAATGATGGTAGAATATGCCCTTAAATATAGTAAGCCCATAAGAATTGGAGTTAATTGGGGAAGCTTAGACCAAGATTTAGCTACTAAGTTAATGGATGATAATTCCAAATTATCAAACCCGAGATCAGCAGAAGAAATAATGCAAGAAGCAATTATACAATCATCCCTTACAAGCGCTAAAAAAGCTGAAGAAATAGGGATGGCCGCTGGCCAGATAGTGATTTCTGCAAAAGTAAGTCGAGTTCAAGAGTTAGTAGCAGTTTATAGAGAATTAGCCGCAAGATCAAATTATGCATTACATCTTGGGTTAACGGAAGCGGGGATTGGCTTAAAGGGAGTAGTGAATATTTCTTCTGCTCTTGCTATTTTATTACAAGAAGGAATTGGTGATACTATTAGGGCTTCTTTAACCCCACGCGTTGATGAATCACGGACTCAAGAAGTGACTTTATGTTGTGAAGTATTACAGGCTTTAGGGGTGAAAACTTTTAATCCGCAAGTTTCTGCATGTCCTGGCTGTGGTAGAACTAGCAGCACCTATTTTCAAAAATTAGCTAATGACATCCAAAACTTTTTACAATTAGCAATGCAAAAATGGCGTACTGATTATAAAGGAGTTGAAGATCTTAAGGTGGCGGTTATGGGTTGTATAGTCAACGGCCCTGGAGAAAGTAAGCATGCAGATATAGGAATAAGTCTTCCAGGATCTGGAGAATCTCCGGTTGCTCCTGTATTTATTGATGGGCAAAAGACTCACACTCTAAGGGGTGACAATATTGCCGAAGAATTTAAGCAGATACTAATAGAGTACGTTGAAAAGCGTTTTAGCAAGGGATAAGGTGCTCTATCCTTGGTGTAATGCACAATCCGTTGGGCATTCATTATTATCTCTTTTTTCTAACTGCATGGTGACATGGTGAATAGGGAAATTATTCTTAATACTCTCTTCTAATTTTGTAGTCACTTCTTCATTAAAAGATTCTGGCAAGACAACCAAATGTACTGAGAGAGCGGTCTCAGTAGTGCTTATGGGCCATATATGCAAGTCATGGAAAGTGACTAGTCCTTTGGATTGCAAAATCATTATCTTTAGTTTTTCTAAATCAATAGCTGCTGGAATAGCCCCTAAAATAAGATTTAGTGATTCTTTAAAAAGTTTCCAAGAGCTAATCATAATAACTATTGCAGCTAATAAACCCATTACAGAATCTATCCAATACCAAGATCGCCACCAAATAAAGAAGCCTGCTACGATAACTCCTACAGACACCAGTATATCGCTCAATAAATGTAAAAATGCTCCTTCTATATTAATGTCAGATCTCCGTTCGTCAAAAAATAGAAAAGCAGAAAGACCATTAATAATTACGCCACCAAAAGCGACTAAAATGACTATGCCTGAATTGACCGTTTCATGGTTTCCAAGGCGCTCAAACGATTCCCAAATCATGGCGCCTACTGATAAAAATAACAAAATAGCATTTATAAAGGTCGCAAAAATAGTTAGGTTCTTGTAACCATAGGTGAATTTTTCTGGGGCTTTTTTTCTTGCTAATAAAAAACTAAACCATGATAAAAACAAACTTAAAACATCAGCTGCATTATGGATTGCGTCTGCAACAAGAGCTAGCGAATTAGCTAAAACTCCATAAACTAATTCGATAATAATGAAGGCTGTATTTAGTACTATTCCAGTTATAAACTTGTTATTAATATTACCTTTATGCTGATGCTTAAAAGACATAACTCTAACAATTTTTCTACAAGGTTATGATTTTTTAATAACAGAGATTTCTAGGCTGAATCACTTTTCATCCAAATCGGCTCTTTAATTAACTTCATAATATATGCATGCCTTCTAAGTTCGTCAGCTGATGCTTCAAAAATCCGATAAGGATAATTTCTAAGATTTATCGCTCTATTAATGCTCGCATCTAGCCTAATTTGGCCTTGGCTTCCACTGCTCATCTCTATATAAACTAATGCCAATAATTCAGCATCGACAAGAGCTCCGTGTTTTTCTCTGGCATGGAGGCTAATATTAAAACGTCTACATAAGGCATCAAGGCTTGCTTGAGAACCGGGGAACTTTTTTCTCGCCATTAAAAGTGTATCTATAGCCCTATGCATAGGTAAGGTATAGCGACCTGATAAAGTTAACTCTTGATTAATAAATTGCATATCAAATACAGCATTATGGATAATCAAATTGCTATTGCCAATAAATTCCATAAATTGCTCTGCAACCTTTGAGAATGTGGGCTTGTCAGCTACAAGTTCATCTGAAATGCCATGCACTTCATATGCTGTAGGGTCTATTTTTCTTTGCGGATTCAAGTAGGTATGAAAAGTTTTACCAGTTCTAACTTTGTTAACTAATTCTACACATCCTATTTCAATTATTCGGTGTCCGTGCTTTACTCTGAGCCCTGTTGTTTCAGTATCTAAAACTATTTCTCTCAAATCTGCCATGCAAAAATTTCTCTACTTGATTAAAAACCGCCAAAGGATTTTCATTTTCAATGATAAAATCCGCGCACTCCTCTCTAACAACCTCTGAAAGTTGCAGAGCCACTATAGCATCAAATCTCTCTTTAGTCATATTTTTTCTCTGCATAATTCTTTTCAGTCTAGTTTCGTAACTGGATTTAACCAAAATTATTGCATCATTTTCGTATTCATAATTATCTCTTACCATTGCTTCTATCATTAATGGAATCTCAATCACTATAGATCTTTGTCTATCTTCTATAATATTTTGATAGCGAGCTCTGATAAGTGGATGGATAAGAGAATTTAGAAGCTTTAATTTCTCTATGTTACTAAAAACTAATGTTGACAGTGACCTCTTATCTAAGTAACCATCTACTTGACTTACGCACTCTGGGAATGCTTGAGTAATTTTTACATAGACCGGGCTACTTCTATCTAGGAAAGTATTTGCAATTTCATCTAAAGATAAAGTCTCAAACCCTAGATTAGCAAAGTGTTTTAAAACAAAAGACTTCCCAGAAGCGATTCCTCCAGTAATTACAATTACTAATCCTGCTCTACTTAATTTCTTTTTTCGGTGGCGACTCATATATTTTATTGATCAAATAAATTGGTCTATTTTTGACTTCATCATAAATTCTAGCTAAGTACTGTCCCATTATTCCTAGACTGAATAAATTTATTCCTCCCATAAATAGAACCGTAATCATAATAGAAGCATAACCCGGCACGTCGACTCCATGTATAACAGTTCTGGTAATTAAGTAGATTATTGTAAAAAAAGAGCTGATAGATATTATAAAGCCAATATACATCCATATTTTAAGAGGAGCAGAGGTGAAGGCTAAAATACCATCTAAAGCAAGCTTATATAACTTAATAAAATTGAATGAAGTCGTACTTGAAAAACGTTCTGGTCTTTCAAATTCAATAACACTACTTTTAAACCCAACCCAGGCAAAAATGCCTTTCATAAACCTATTCTTCTCTCGGATTTGACGTAGTACTAAAACTACTTTTTTATCTAATAGTCGGTAATCACCCACATTTACTGGGATTTGAGTGTCGGCAACTTTATTCCATAGCCAATAAAATGCTGTTGCTGTCTTCTTTTTGAAGAAGGAATCTTTATTTCTTTTAACACGCTTAGCAAAAACAATATCAAAGCCTTCCTGCCATTTTTGCACCATGCCTTCTAACAGAGTTGGTGGATCTTGCAAATCCACATCTATAGGAACTACCGCTTCACCAGAAGCATAATCAAGGCCTGCAGTTATAGCTGCTTCTTTGCCGAAGTTCCTTGAGAGGTCTATTGCTTTAATTTGAGGCAATCTTTCTCGCTGGGTAATAATCTTTTTTAGGGTTTGGTCTGAACTGCCATCGTTAATAAAAATGATTTCAAAATTATCCGTTAACTTATTAAGTACAGTCAGGATATTATCTATAAACGGCTCTATTGCCTCCTCTTCGTTATGGACTGGAACAATAATAGATATCTTACAACCCATAGTTTAAAACCTATTTATTAATATAAAATTTTTAGTTAGGATAAAAGAATAAGATGATGTTTTATAAAAGGCAATAATGGTTATACAAATTAATACCACAAAGGACATTGCTAGTACTTTATCAAAGGATAGTAGTAATAGTCAGCTATTTGAGCATATAATTGGGTATCTCTCAGAAAAACAAGGTATAAGATCTTCAAGTGAAGATGAAGAATTATTATTGTGGCTACTTAAAAATGATAGAATAGAGGTTTTTGTAAAGTTGTTATCAGACAGTAGGATATTTGGTCCCTCTTCTGTTGGTCTTCTATCTAAGAAGAATACTAAAGAAAAACCTAAAACTGGTAAACTAAACTCTTCTGATGATAATTCAATAATTCTTAAAGATAATCTAATAAATAAGATAGTAGAAAAGCTTTATGATAGTGAGTACTGTAAACCTTTTTTTCAGAAATTAGGAGAAATAAATAGGTTCATAGAAACTAAGGTGAACCCTCAGTTGAGTCCTGAGGGAAGAAAGAAACAATTAAAAGAAGCTGGCTACGGTAATGATGTAATAGCTGAGCTCAAGCGGCTTTTGGATGATTTACACAATTCTATTTATGCTGGCGATTTAAGTTATATCCAATCTTTATTATCTTTACTACCAGCAGAATTAAAAAGCACCATGCCTTTAAATAAATTTGTTGAAGCAATTAATACTAAAGAAGAAGAAAAAATCTTGATCCTGCAAAGATCGGCAGAAGAATTGTGCGATGAAACAGCGTATGTAATTGGAGGCTGGGATTTTTTTGGGCAGTTACGCCAACAAGTGGAAACGGATCAAATGGCTGATAAGTTTATAGGAGGGCTAATGAATCTTGGTCTCGGAGTTGGCTTTCATCTTCTTCGAGATTCAACAGAATTTTTAGAAAATTTTCAATCAGCATTAGAAAAATGTCACTTTAAAGATATAAGGGATAAAGAGGGGAACACCTTGTTGCACAAAGCGTGCTTAGAAGGTAACGCAGATATAGTTAAGATCATATTGACTACTCATCAAGATGGTAAAATATCACTGGATTTTACAAACAATAAAAATAATGCCGGCCTCTCATTTGATGATTGCGCTCAGCTGTGCCAAGAAAGAGAGGTAAGAAATGCTATTCTTAACATGTTGAGTAATGCTAGCAAAGGCCAGCATATTCAGAAGGAAGCCACATTAGCTGTTGAAATTTCACGTTAGTGATGTATGATGTAAATTTTTTGTATTGATTTTTACAAAATACAGCTATATTTCTAGGGTGTATGTTCCATTTAGAATTATTATTTATGAATAAAAAATAAAAACACTGTTAGCTTCCTTTATATCATTTTTTGTTCTTACTGGATGCTTTGAAAAAGGAGATAACCACACGATTACAGTAGGGCTCTCTCCGGATTATCCACCGTTTGAATTTCAACAAGATAACACAGTTGTAGGCTTTGATGTAGATCTAGCGAATAGAATTGCTGAGAAAATGAATAAAAAGCTTGTTATTAAAGATATGCCTCTTTATAGCCTTGTCGCCTCACTACAAAGTAAAAATATTGATCTTATCATTTCTGGAATTTCACCAACAGAAGAAAGACAAAACTTAGTAGCTTTTTCTGATATATACCACAAAAGCGAAATGGCCTTATTATTTGATGCTAAAAGAAATTTAATCAAGGATACCAAAGATTTAAAAGGTAAAGTGGTGGGGGCCCAAACTGGTTCTACCATGGAAACTTACCTTGATGATCAAAAAGAGTTTCCAGATATTACGGTCCTTTCTCAAGATAGTAATATCCAGCTGATAGAGCATTTGAAAATAGGCAGAATTGACGCAATTTTACTTGATTTTGATCAAGCAATAGCCTTTAATAGGGTTTCACAAGATTTTGCGTATTTGCCGATTGATACTGGAAACACTTATGGTTTTGCTATTGCAATGCAGAAAAAAGATGAAGCCCTTAAGAAAGAAATCAACGATATATTATCTCAGCTAAAGCAAGATGGTACTATTGATGAATTAAAAAATAAGTGGGTGGTAAAATTAGAGACGCAAATTGCTGAACCAGAAGTTTCTAATACTGTCTCAGACACCGAACCAACTGTTCCTGATAGCGAGACTCCTTATGAGCACCCAGCTACTCCTGACCAAAATGCAATAGATCCTCCTGGTGGCGGAGTGGAAAGCGATGAAGTAATGGATTTACAGTCGGGAACAGTAACTCAATTAGAATCTTCTACACAAGAAAATAATCAACCTAAGACTGATACTATAGCTGTAGAACAACCGCAATAAATGTCTTATATTCTATCTATCAATAAGCTTCCTGTGCTTTTAAGCATAGGAGCCCTTGATTTTGAGAGGGTAGCCAAACAAGAAGTTTTATTAGACATCAAAGTTAAAAGTGAAGAGCGCCCTAGAGGGTGTATATCCGATCGATTGCTCGATACTACATGTTATAAAGAATTAATAGAGCAGATCCTATTATTTGCAACTACTAGGCATTTTAATCTCATAGAACATTTTGCTTATGAAATAATGCAGCTGCTAAAAGCTAAGTTTTTAGAAGAATCTATAATCATTGAAGTGACGAAGTTTCCTATTATAGCTAACCAAAAACAAAATGTATCTTTTCGAATCCAGTCTGATACCTTTTTAGAAGATTTAATGTAATACACGGCCAGGGCGGCGCACAAAGAGGACATCAAATTTTAGAAACCTGAAAAAAATTCCCAATTCTCTTGCTTGAAAGACGCCCTGTAGCTATCTATGCACTTCTTTAATTCGAAATTGGGTAACCATACCTAAGGTGGGCCATATTAAAAAAGTAAACGAGCCTGGCAACGGATCGTCCCTTAACATCTTGTTGGAGGCTTTTTAACTCTCCGTTTACTAGAGGTACACTGCGCATATCCACGAAGAATTCTCGGTGGGATTCTCTCTCAAGTTAGATTAGATTTACTGTCGTAGCTGGTTTGTTTTTGACATGGACCGTCTCGTAAGCTTTGCTCGCCAAGGGGCAAACGGCGTGAGATACTTTTCTTGCTTTAGCTATATTTTAAAAACCCTTCTGCGGTTAGTCTGATACAATGTGAAGGTCGATAATTAGAACTAGATTTTTGGGGGGCAAAATCTCCATTTAAGTCTCGCCTTGAACCGCTCCTTCCCATTACAGCAATGACATTAGTAGGTACCGTAAACGAAACGATTTTTTTAAAAGGCGGCATTCATTGAAGTGTTTCTTTTAGCTCGGCCGGCCGCCCAAAGTGTATAACCCACTCTTCTTTTGATAATCATTAGGCGCTAAAAATATAAAATTATTGGTATTTGGCTAAAGGGGCATACAGACGAGCTATAGGACCATGATTTGTCAAGGACCATCTTTGCGCTAATTGCATACCGCATCTTTTGCCAGTTGGTTCGCACTTCTTTTTATTGAAATTGATATATTAGGGAATTCTTTATTCAATTTTGCAATCGTTACACAGCATTCTTGACGCTTCCCAAGCTTAAATAAAGATTCCGCTAATTTCAATAAGTTATCAGGAGCCCTGCCGCTAGTTGCTCCGACTTGGTAGCCTTTTAAGTATTCAACAGCTGCTTTATCATATTCTTGCTTATTAGTATAAACCTCTCCAATCCAGTAATGCGCTGACCCTATTAAAGTATTATTGGGGTTATTTTTGATAAATTTTTCAAAAGCGTCCCCAGCTCCATCAAAATTTTTTTCTCTTAGCAAATAATAAGCATTTCTAAATTGCTCCTCAGGAGTAGTTAATCCTTTATCAACATTTACTTGAGTACTTGGATCTGGCCTATTTTCTATTTCGTTTAGTTGCGACTCAACCCTGTCTATAATTTGAGCATTTTCTCTCTTTTCTTTGATAGGGCCCTCTAAATCTGCAAGCCTGTGCTCAACATCAGAGGTGATTTTCAACATTCTATCATTAATTTGATTAATCTCTTGCTTAATATTTTCTAGATCAGATCTTATAGATTTAAATTGTTCGCCAATTTCGTCAACATTTATATGATTTTCAACGTTTCCAGAGCCCTGAGAGCCAGCCAATTGAGAGGAACTTAAATTGTAAACATATTTTTGTAATACGTTGAGCCCCTTTTCTATGGAATCAAGTCTGGCGGCCATTGCTCCTTCTGAAATCTGGGCCTTGGTTATATCAACAGGAGATGCAGCGTGCAACTCCAAGCAGCTTAAAAAAAGAGAAGAAAAAGCTAAAAATTTAATTCTTTGCATCGTTTAGTACCACCTAAGCGTAATAAGCTATATATAAACTATATTGATGATTTTATTTGGGATGTATATCACTTTTTTTATATTTTTATCATTTAAAAAATTTCTTATATTTTGCAGCTCTAACGAAAGCCTCTCCACCTCTTTTTGGGTAGTATCTTTTGGCACTTCAATTGTTGAACGAAGCTTACCATTAGTCTGTATTGCAATAGTCACTGTATCTTCCTTAATCAGGCTTAAATCTGGCGCTGGCCAAGGATAAGGAGCAAGCATAGTACCACAACCCAAAGTAGACCATAGTTCCTCAGTTAAATGTGGCGCAATTGGATTTAAAAGTCTAGTTAAAATTTTCACTCCTTCTTTTTTTATAGTAGAAGATATATCGCTACTATAGAGAGCATTTGTAAGCTCTCTCAAGCGAGCAATAGCTTTGTTAAAGTGAAAATTTTCGAAATCAGTGCTAACAGATTGAATTGTTTTGTGTATTAAACTTAAAACTCCTTCATCGTCTTTACCATTTTTATTTTCATCCAAGGTATCGAAAACAAGCTTAGCTACCCTCTGTAAATATTTATTACATCCTTCCACTCCTGCTTCGGTCCATTCCAAATCTTTTTCAGGGGGGGAGTCAGAAAGTACGAATAACCGTATTGTATCAGCGCCATATTTATCTAAAATCCGGTCTGGCTCAACAACATTTTTTTTAGACTTACTCATTTTTTCAATACGCCCAACGGTCACAGGAGCACCGTTTGCTCTTTCTATAGTACCTGCTTGAGTTTTTAAGACTTCTTCTGGGTATAACCAATTGTTGTTCTGGTCCTTATAAGTCTCGTGATTGATCATTCCTTGGGTTAACAGGTTAGTAAATGGTTCGTCTATATTTAGGTAACCAAGCTTCTTTAAGGCGCGAGTGAAGAAACGAGCATATAATAAATGCATTACGGCATGTTCTATTCCACCTATATACTGATCCACTGGTCCCCAGTAATCGATCTCGTCCTTTTCAAAAGGAGATGAAGAGTTGGGAGAGCAATACCGTAAAAAATACCAAGAAGATTCGAAAAATGTATCGAATGTATCTGTTTCTCTCAAGGCATCTTTTCCGCATTGTGGGCAGGCTACAAATTTCCAGGTTGGATGATGATCAAGAGGATTGCCAGGTTTATCAAATTGAACGTCTTCAGGCAGCACCACTGGTAGATCTTTTTCTGGGACTGGGAGGGTGCCGCAATTATTACAATAAATTATAGGGATAGGGCAGCCCCAATAACGTTGTCTTGATATCCCCCAATCTTTCAGTCTATAGGTTGTTTTTCCTACTCCTATTTTATTGTTTTCAAGGGATTTTATGATGACTTTTTTTGCTTCAGCAATGGACAGATCATTTAAGAAGTCTGAGTTCAACATAGTGCCGTCATCTACAAAAGGAGCTTGCATTATATCTACTTCAATGTCTTCTAAAGGTTTTACTACTTGCCTGATTGGTAAATTATATTTAACTGCAAACTCATGATCTCTTGAGTCGTGAGCTGGACATCCAAAAATTGCGCCTGTGCCGTAGTCAGATAATACGAAGTTTGTTATAAAAATTGGTAATTTAATAGCAGCATCAAAAGGATGAATCGCTTTTATTCCGGTATCTAGGCCTAATTTTTCAGCTTTCTCAAGAGCGTCTTCGGGGGCACTAATCTTTTTACATTCCTCCAAAAATAATGACAACTCTGGAGTTTCATCCATATTTTCAATCAAAGGATGATCAAAAGCTACCCCGATAAACGTAGCTCCGAAGAGGGTTTCTGGTCTGGTTGTGAATATTCTAATTTTACTTCCGGTATCTGTTTTGAAATCAACTTCAGCTCCTTCAGATTTATTAATCCAATTTGTTTGCATTAATCTAACTTTTTCTGGCCAGCCTTTTAGTTGTTCTAAACCAGACAATAAGTCTTCAGCAAAATCAGTAATCTTCAAAAACCATTGTTTTAGTTTTTTACGTTTAACAACAGCTCCAGATCGCCACCCCCGCCCGTCAATGACTTGTTCATTAGCTAAGACAGTTTGATCAATTGGATCCCAATTAACGATTCCTTCTTTTTGATAAGCAAAGCCTTGATTGTAAAAATCAATAAAGAATTTTTGTTCATGTTTATAGTAGTCTGGGGAGCAAGTTGCTATTTCCCTATTCCAATCATAAGAAAAACCCATTGGAAGTAGTTGATTTTTCATGCTAGCAATATTCTCCATGGTCCACTGCTTCGGCGCCACCTTATTTTGCATTGCTGCATTCTCAGCAGGTAAGCCAAACGCATCCCAGCCTAATTGGTGTAACACATTAAAACCTAAGGATTTTTGGATTCTAGCTATTACATCTCCTATAGTGTAATTCCTCAAATGCCCCATATGAATCCGTCCAGATGGGTAAGGAAGCATTTCTAAGATATATTTTTTAGGCTTTGATCGATCTACTTGAGCTTCAAAAACCTTTTTTTCTGACCATATTTTTTGCCATTTTTGTTCTATTTTTTTATGATTGTAGATTTTCTGTTCCATTCAATCTTTAGGAAAGCATTAGCACTCACTAGGTCTCTTTATGTACTATAATTGTACCGAAAAGTCCAATTATTCTCCCAAGGTCAAGGCGCGGTCAATAAGGCTAACCCTCATATAAATCAAATCCACTGTGAAGGGTAAGATCTCTTAAAGCTTCTTATTAAACTGAAAGCTCCGTTAGCACAGTACCCGAGCGAAACTCCCAATCGGCCTACAGCTTAGTATCGACAACCTCAGTATTTTGGCACCAGCCCTGCCTATGCTATATACGCAAACTAACCCCTTAATTGCTTTATGTAGCTATAAGACAAATCTAGCAACAAGATGCGAAGAATTACTTACTTCTTGCTCCTTGATTCAGAAGATTTGTTAGATCTGCCTGCTTTATTCAAGGCGATAACAACAGCTTGCTTCTGCGGATATCCTTCCTTCCTAATCTTGGCTATGTTACCACTTACTGTCTTTTTGCTGGCTTCCCAGATTTAATAGGCATAATAACCTCCTTAACGATTGAACACATATGTATGCCACCAAAAAACAGTAGCAAAGTAAATAGTTAATGCGGCACTTAATCGGCATTGCCTAATATTTATAGATAGAAGTTTCAAATCCAGCAAATGCCTATGGAAGAAGAGGGTAAGAGTAGCGCAAAGCATCCTCAGGAATTTGCTATAGCGCTCTGTTCTCCGATTAAAACTAGCTGGATAATGCCTCTTAAAGAATTCTTTGATTCTACAAATGAGGTCTCAGCTTTTGTTTTGTGATGGTGCGTGGAGATTTTATAGTATTCATAAACGCTGTAATCATCTGTACATGCTCATTTATAACGTTCCTCAAAGCCTAAATGCCAGGTTCAGGTGGGTTGCCTTGCTTCCGTCACCTACTTCAAAATCAATAATTTCACCCGCTCCTCTATCAACAGCAATCCATATAAAGGTGTACTCCCACTTCCATTCTTTGGTCTTTTTTTATATATGTGCACAGCTCCTCAATCTCTAGGACCTCGATATCCTTAAGTGACTTTGTGCTGTTGCAAGCTCTTATCTAACTTTTCTTGCACATAGCGTCCCCCCGTCCTTCGATCCATGAAGATATTTGGCTGTTATGGATTCCAGTCAGTCTCTCTATCATCCTAATCCCGCAGTCCTCAAGGTTAGGTTTTAAGTCTATCATTCATAGTGTATTCTGCCGCTTATCACCTTCTCGGTAATTCTTTTTGCAATTCTTGCACCCTATTACCTCTTGCTGTCCCTATACCACGCCATTCTTCACCTGCTCGCTGGAGCCGCAATATTTACACTTGATTGTCATTTCCTACTCCCGTTTTACTGCGAAGATATCAACACCCTCTTATTGCTGTCTATAATTACTAGGCATTGCCTATATGAGTGACCTTAGCAGATCAGCTGACTTATCTATATTTATCACAAAACATAATTCTTCAATGGGGGTTCTTACTAAAGAATGCCACTTTTTCTGTCTTGCTTCAGCTCATAGAGCACAGAAATACTTCTTGTATTTATGGAGAGATATTATTATTACAGTGGGAAATGTGTAACGCCCTGATGTATAGGGATTTTGGTGACGGCTTCAGTGAATTTCTTGTTTTCACTTTTTTAAAAAAATTAATAATACTTTTATTGTTATTGACCAATAAAAAACTCGCCGTTACTCTGGACCAAATACAATATTTATAAGTAGGTTAAGTCATGCAGTTACTCAATAATTTGCCATATGATTGGGAGTTACTTTCCGAAAATATTCGTTTAGCTCATCAAAAATATTCAGAAAGCTTTGCACTGCTACCTTCTCTTTCTTCCAAAATGATCGAAGAATTAAAAATTAAACCTACTTTTGATCCAATTACTTTGATAAAAGTTTTTGGTCAGACGATAGTGGATTCTATGAAGCCAGAAAAATTAGTGGCCTACATACAACAACTGGGCACTTGGTCGTCACTATCAAATCCTATGTTTATAAATTATTTTAATGCCTCTAACGTAAAAGATAAAAGATTTAAAGATAGTGAATGGTTAACTCATCCATTTTTTCATCGATAAAGGATTACTACTTACAAAGTAGCGAAGTGATGAAAAATTTCGTGGAAGCAATACCTGTAGATTAATTTAAAAAATAAGCATAAATTATTGTTTTATACTAAACAGTTAGTAGATGCCTTAGCCCCGGTAAATTTTCCATTTTTAAATCCTGAAGTTATAAGAGAAACTATGAATAGCCATGGTCAAAACCTTATTAATGGAGCGGAAAATTTCCTAGAAGATATCAAAAGAGGCTGTGAAACTGGAAAGTTTCTGATACCAACCACAGATTTAGATGGTTTCTCGGTTGGAGAAACTCTCGCAATCACTCCAGGTCAAGTAGTTTTTGAGAATGAATTGTTCCAGTTAATACAAGCCAAGCACAAAAGAGGTGTTTAAAAGCCCTATTCTTATTATGCCTGCGTGGATAAACAAATATTACATATTAGACTTACAGCCGCATAATTCCTTGGTAAAATGGATAGTTGATCAAGGCTATACTGTCTTTATGATCTCGTGGATTAACCCAGATGCTACATTTTCTAATAAATCTTTTGAGGATTACATGATAACAGGAGTTCTGACCGCAATTGAAAAAGCAAAAGAGATAAATAAAGCAGAGAGCCTAAGCTGTATGGGATATTGCTCAGGAGGCACGATGCTAGCAGTAACTCTCGCTTATTTAGCTGCCCAAGATAAACTGCACAATTATGTTAATTCTGCCACATTTTTGACTACTCTAGTTGATTTTAAAGAAGCAGGGGATGTAGCTACTTTTATTGATGAGCAACAATTAGAGCTACTTGACAGCATAATGAGAAATGCTGGCTATCTAGATGGCTACTATATGGCGCTTTGTTTTAGTATACTAAGGTCTAGTGATATGATTTGGAGCTATTATACAAGTAATTATCTACTAGGCAAAAAACCCCAAGCATTTGATATATTGCACTGGAACTCAGACTCGACAAGAATGCCCTATTCTATGCATTCCTATTACTTACGCAAGCTTTACCTAGAAAACTCTTTAAGTAAGGCAGGAAGTATCGTAATTAATGGCGTCGGAATAGATCTGTCAAAAATTGATATTCCAACTTATGTATTGGCTGCAAAAGAAGATCACTATAGCGCCTTGGCAATCAGTTTATTTAACATCCAATATGGTAAAAACTGTTTTGTATTAGGAGGCTCAGGGCATGTCGCTGGGATAATCAACCCTCCGAATAAAAGTAAATATTCTTATCGAATAAACGAAAGTCAGTACCTAGATCCTGAGGAGTGGTTCAGAACTTCCAAAGAAATAGCTGGATCTTGGTGGCCTCATTGGTTGAATTGGGCCTCTGCTCTAAATAATGAAAAAATACCACTCCGGCAAATAGATAAGAAAAGTATTATAGAAAAAGCTCCAGGACGATATGTTAAGATAAAATGAGACGACCTTGGGCTTCTTTTTCCAACGCAGGGTGTGTGATTTTTCTTGCAACCACAATTAAAAGTAGTACCATAACAGGATATTATTTTCGGTTTATAATGTAGAATTTTACTATGAGTAACAAAAGGCCTTTATCACCACATCTTACAGTATATAGAATGCAAATTACTTCAGCGCTTTCTATACTGCATAGGGTAAGCGGGTTGTTTCTTTTTATAGGCTTCTTAATATTATTATGGTGGCTTATTTACTGCATTCATAATTATGGCTATAGCGCTTCCGAAATCCTTTGCATCACAAGTTTTATAGTGGAAATAAGAGAAGATATGATTTTCTCTATTTTTAAGCATACCTTTGGAAAATCTATCTTAATTATTTGGAGTTATAGTTTATTTTACCACATGTTGGCTGGAGTGCGGCATTTAATATGGGATGCAGGTTTGGGCTTTAAAATGAAACAAGTCTATTTATCTGGATGGTCCGCGGTTATCACTTCTCTCGTGATGTGGGCTTTGGTTTGGGTTTCACTATTGTCTTAGTTTAATTTATTGGGATTCGTATGTCTAATTTATCTTCAAAATCAGCAGTAAATCATTATATAACTCAACGTTTAACTGCAATTGTGTTGATACCTATTGCTGTGTGGTTTATTGTAGTGGTATTTAAGATTTCTAAAGCAGACTCTTTAGCAGAGCTTGGCGAGCGGTTGTTATCTCCTTTTAATATGATAACTGCAATTTTATTTGTAATTGCTGCTCTTTACCATGGCCTTTTAGGCATTAAAGAAATAGTTACGGATTATGTCCATTGTTCGACATTAAAGAAGGTGTTGGTTTCATCATTAGTCTTAGTAACGATTATCTCTGCAATTGCGGGGATTTTCTCGCTTGTTTATTTTTTTATCATGTTAAAAATATTCTTTCCTTGTTAATTTTGCTATTTGGTTTATGAGTTTAGCATATAATATTATTGATCATGAATATGATGTTGTGGTTGTTGGAGCTGGAGGGGCTGGACTACGAGCCACATTTGGCATGGCCGAAAAGGGGTTGAAGACTGCGTGCGTTACTAAGGTTTTTCCAACTAGGAGTCATACTGTGGCGGCGCAAGGTGGTATTAGTGCGGCACTTGGCAATATGGGAGAAGATGACTGGCGTTGGCATATGCATGATACGGTAAAAGGATCAGATTGGCTTGGCGACCAAGATGCAATAGAATATATGTGTAAAAATGCTAAGGATGCCATTATTGAGCTAGAACATTATGGAGTGCCTTTCTCAAGAACCAAAGAGGGAAAAATATACCAAAGACCATTTGGCGGAATGACCACCCATTATGGAGAAGGAAAAGCTGCGCAAAGAACGTGTGCGGCAGCTGATAGGACGGGTCATGCAATATTGCATACCCTTTATCAACAGTCTTTAAGAGCGCAAGCAGAATTTTTTATTGAGTATTTCTGCTTAGACCTCATTATGGATGAGGGAAGGTGTGTGGGAGTGATCGCATATTGTTTAGAAGATGGTACACTACATAGGTTCAAATCGCATATTGTAGTTATTGCAACAGGAGGCTATGGAAGAGTATATTTTTCAGCAACTTCAGCCCACACCTGTACTGGTGATGGGAATGCAATGGTTTTAAGAGCTGGACTTGCACTTGAAGATATGGAATTCGTGCAGTTTCATCCAACTGGGATATATGGATCTGGGTGCTTAATCACCGAAGGTGCAAGAGGTGAAGGTGGCTATTTAATTAACAGTAATGGCGAACGATTCATGGAAAAGTATGCACCAACTGCTAAGGACCTTGCCTCTAGAGATGTGGTGAGCCGCGCCATGACAATTGAAATAAAAGAAGGTAGAGGCTGTGGACCTAAGAAAGATCATATACACCTCGTATTGTCGCATCTTGATCCAGAAATTATCCATGAACGGTTGCCAGGTATTTCTGAAACAGCGAAGATTTTTGCAGGTGTCGACCTGACTAAACAACCGATACCAGTGCTTCCAACAGTTCACTATAATATGGGTGGAGTACCAACTAATTATCATGGCGAAGTTCTTGCTAAAACGGGAAAGAAATTTGAACCAGTTCCAGGACTAATGGCTATAGGAGAAGCTGCGTGTGTATCAGTGCACGGGGCAAATAGGCTTGGATCAAATTCGCTGCTTGATTTAATTGTATTTGGACGAGCAGCAGCTATCAAAGCTGTAGAGCTGCTGAGGCACTCAAGCAAAACTCATGAAAAATTGAAGCCGAATTTAACAGAGAAAACTATTCAGCACTTTGATAAAATCAGGCATGCTAATGGCAAATTACCGGCTGCTGAGATACGTGCACATATGCAAGAAGTAATGCAAACCTATGCTGCAGTTTTTAGAACTGAAGAGACACTTAAATTAGGCTGTGAAAAAATGAAAGTAGTTTTCGATTCCTATTCGGATGTTGCAATAACTGATCGATCCCTGATATGGAATAGTGATTTAGTTGAAGCTTTAGAGCTGGATAGCTTGAGATTACAAGCATTGGTTACCATAAATGCCGCATTAAATCGCCAAGAAAGCCGGGGTGCACACGCAAGGGAAGATTATAAAGAGCGGGATGATGAAAATTGGATGAAGCACACTCTAATTAGCTTAGATACTGGGACAGGAAAAGTTAAAATAGACTATAAGCCCGTTACTCTTGAAACCTTAAGTGATGAGGTAAAATCAGTTCCTCCTAAGAAAAGAGTATACTAGATTTTTGTATATCTAAGTGGCTATGATTTGACTGGTTAATACCTAGGCCTTACTCAAATCTTTTAGTTATAGAACTGATTTATGCTTTCATTGTAAAGCTTAGCCCGACACTTTAGTTATTCCGCTATATACTCTTATCTACTCGTTCCCTTATTTTCTTGTTTTAGGACAGCTTGGCCTTGTTCCGGCTTATCTGGCGCTTTGGCAGAGTAATTGATTGCAACAACAAGATCTTGACTTACGGCAGAGACTAAAGAAGCGAGCTCTGGTTTAGAACTCCGTTGTTGTTCTTGCGGTCCTTGATCTTTGTTGTTGGTTTTTTCTTGCTCTTGGGTATTTGCTTTTGCAGTTTTTCCCTGGAAAATATTATTTATTGTTGCTGCTGTACCGCTCACTAGTTGTTGCAAATTTTCCATAATCTTCTTAAAAGCCCCAGTGATATTTTCAATAAAATTATCTATGAACTGTGCGAAATTATCAAGCAGGCCCTTTTTTTGCTCCTGGGTTGGTTGCTGGTTCATGTTTTGAGTGTTGCTGTGTTCAGCTTTCTGTAGAGTATTTTCAACATTCGCATTATGAAATTTACTTTTCTTGTCGTCTGGAAGAGCATCAAGCAAGTGATTAACGAATTCACGGGCGTGGGGCCTCTAAGTTCTGGGCTTTTATCAAAAGCTTGAATTAGGGCTGTTTCATACCTCGCAATGAGTGAGGAATTATCGCTGTTTAGGCTAAGTGATACATAATGGCTAAATTCTTGTAAATTTGGGAATTCGCCGCTAATATTCTTTTGCTCACAAAACTTGTTTACAGTATAAGCTATATCCCTTGCAGCTATTTTTTTAGAATTTTCATCTTTCATCTTTATATTTATACCCTTTTAAATTAAATGTAATATAACCATTATTATGTATAATAGTGAGTTCGGCAATAGGGATTTGCACCTTTAAATTGTGGGCCGCACCCTTTGGTTGAGGTGGCTGCGGAAGTAAAGGAGTACTTGTTTTTTATTTTCCTTAAGGACCTTGCAAATTTTAATGAAGAGATATATACTGGTGCTACAATTCAAAATTAATTGGGTATGTATCATGAATTATGGTAAAATGGGTGCTAACAGCTTCACGACGACCAGGGTCGGCGTTTTGGACGCTGGGTTGCGCTCTTATATGGTTGCGGTTTACAAGCATATGTCAATTGCACTAGGTTTAACTGGTTTGATCGCATTTTTGGTGTCATCTTCTCCGGGGCTTACGAATCTAATCTTTGGTAGTTCTTTAAGGTGGGTTGTTATCTTTGCTCCCCTGGGGATGGCGGTTTTTATGAATACGAGATTTGTATATATGAGTAGTGAGGGAGCGCGTATATCCTTATGGGTCTATTCAGCTCTGATGGGAGTCTCTATGGCTTCATTGTTTTGGCTCTATACTGGTGCCAGTATTGCTAGGACTTTCTTTATTACTGCTTCTGCTTTTGGGGCCATGAGCATTTATGGTTATGCTACAAAAAAAGATTTATCAGCAATGAGCTCTTTATTCATGATGGGCCTTATTGGTATTATAATTGCATCCTTTGTTAACTTGTTCATGCAAAGCAATGCGATGTCCTTTATTATTTCGATAGTTGGAGTTGGTGTATTCTCCTTCTTAACTGCTTATGAAACTCAGAGATTAAAAAGCATATATTATCAAATTGCCAATGATTCATCCGCGGCTGAAAAAATTGCTGTATTCGGTGCTTTAGGCCTCTATATGGATTTTATAAATTTATTTATTAGCTTCTTGCACTTCTTTGGTGAGAGACGTAATTAAAACAGCTCATTAGACAAATCAAAATCCCAATTACGAAAGTAGTTGGGATTTTTTCTTTTTTGATATTTTGTTGTGAAGTATAGACTAGCCAAATTTATTTCCCATTCTGGGTACTGCTCAAGAAGAAAAGCAGAAGAATTAATACTAAGCGGCCGGGTTTCAGTTAATAATGAAATTATAGTAAATTGTGCAACTTTAGTCGAGCCTCAAGACAGAGTTTTGACCGCAGATCAAGAAATTAGCCTTATTAATCAACCTAGATTGTGGATTTATAATAAACCAAAAGGCATTATTACTACCAATAATGATCCGCAAAATAGGTCAACTGTATTTTCCCAGCTGCCCCCAAATTTACCACGAGTTATATCAATCGGTAGACTTGATTATAACACCGAGGGGCTCTTATTGTTAACCAATAGTCCAATACTTGCACATCATTTAGAAAGTCCACATCTTGGCCTTATCAGGAAGTATAAGTGTCGTATCTTTGGGCATTTATCTGCTAGCCATATAAAGCAACTTGCGGAAGGGATAGTTATAAATAAAATTAAATACCGTAGTATAAAAGTTGAATTATTGAAAAAACAAGGCAATAATTCTTGGATCATGGTTTCACTTACTGAAGGAAAGAACCGAGAAATACGGTCGGTAATGGAGCGCTTCGGCTTCCAAGTCAATAGATTGATCAGGTTAGAATATGGGAAATTTTGCTTGAATGACTTAGCAAAAAATTCAATAATAGAGGTCGACCCAAAACTTTTTGAGGAATACCTTACAAGCAAATGAAAAGGACAAAAGATATCGAGTATAGTGCTGATCATAAAAAGTGGGGCAGTAGGTGTGGCACCATAATAGCAGCATTTGCTATGATATTGACTAGCTCGATTATAATAAGAAATGGTTTAATTAATACACAAAAAAACCAAGAATCGGTCTCAGTCAAGGGTCTGGCTGAAAGAGTTGTAAGGGCAGATTCTGCAATTTGGGTTATTCCAATTAGTGAGACCGGAGATGACCTCGAATCTGTTAAAGACAAAATTGATATAGATGTAAGAAAGATTTTTGCCTATCTTAAAAAATATGATATTGAGGACAATGAAATAGAGCAAGACATCATGCGGGTGTATGATAAGTTGGCGCAAAGATTTTATGATGAACATAATAAAGCTAAGCGCTTCTCTATCGATCATCAATTGATAATAAAGAGCTCTAATGTGGAAGCTGTACACGAGGGCTAGCAAAAATATAAATGAGTTATTGAAAGAGGGCGTAACCCTTTCTTATGATGGCTATAACAGTTCTTATTCCCCAAGATATTTATTTACAAAGCTAAATGAAGTAAAACCAGAGATGTCATCTGAGGCAATGCAAGAAGCTCAAAAGGCCGCGGAGCAATTACTTAAGCCTTCAAATAGTAGAGTAGGAGGTATAAAATATGCCTCCCAGGGCGCCTTTGGTATATACTCTAGAGAAGCAACAGCGAGCGGTGCGGGCATTGACCCACGCGCCGGATATGGTCAATATAGCAGCAATGAAGCTTGTTTTATAGAAAAAGTACTGAGAGTTGTTGCAAGCGTTGACTACTATATAGAAAAATAAATCTGTGCGATGATAAAATGTACTTTATCGGAAGTGCAAGATGTCGCTATCACGTTAGCGAAAAAAGTAAAAAGAGGTACAGTGGTATGTCTGTTTGGTAATTTGGGGGCAGGCAAGACTACCTTTTCTAAAGCGTTGATAAAAGAGCTAACTGGTAATGAAGAAGCAACCAGTCCAACATTTAATATTATACAAACTTATGAGGGCAAAAATAATCATGTCTCTCATTTTGATTTGTATAGGATAAAAAATTTAGAAGAGCTGAATTATATAGGACTAAATGAAGCTTTGGATTCTAGTATTTCTATCATAGAATGGCCTGAAATTGCAGCAAATATGTTGCCAAGTGATGCGATAAAGGTGTATATCAACTTTACTGATGCACCGGATCAAAGAATAATAAATATCTCTTATTAAATTATGAATAAAAAAGTTACTAAAAACGATGCGCTTGAAGCAATTAAAACTATTTTGAAATGGATAGGAGAGGATCCAACAAGAGAAGGTTTAATGGAGACTCCTATGCGTGTAGTTGAAAGCTACGAGGAGTATTTTAGTGGCTATAAACAAGATCCAAAGGAAATATTAAACGTTTCCTTCTCAGAAATCGCTGATTATAAAGAAGTTGTTGTTTTGAAAGATATAAGATTTGAGTCATTTTGCGAACACCATATGGCGCCCATTATAGGAGTCGTGCATATTGCTTACCTGCCCAATAAAAAGGTAGTAGGAATTAGTAAATTAGCTAGATTGGTTGAAGTATTTTCGAAAAGGCTGCAAATCCAAGAAAGAATGACAGCTCAAATTGCTCATGCTATTTTTAATGAATTAGAGGCCAAGGGGGTTGGCGTGATAGTTGAAGCAGAGCACCACTGTATGACTACAAGGGGGGTTTATAATACTTCCTCAAAAATGCGTACCCAAAGCTTTTTGGGAGAGTTAAAGACTGTTGATATATAAAAAGAAAGCTATAGTGCTGTGGACTTTAGTGTGTATAAATTTAACAGTTGAAAAGATATATACTAGGAATATGATCCAAATATATACGATATTTTAGGATGGTATTCTTTGGCTTTAATTAAGAGTTACCTTGAAATTGAATTACCCCAGGGTCCAATCGTGTTTTCTCTGGGGCACAAGAAAAACCGGAAAATCAACATACTTACATGAGAAATTTAAAAATGGGTTGTTTATTGATCTATTAGACTCGCGAGTTTTTCAACAGTATATAAAAAAACCCAAGCCGACTTGAAGGTGAACTACTAGCCCATCCCAATAAGACGGTTGTTATCATAGATGAGGTACAGAAAATTCCTGCGTTATTAGATGGAGTACATCGTTTAATAGAGCTGTACCCTGGTAAACAGTTTGTGTTATGTGGTTCAAGCGCTAGAAGATTAAAGGCTACCGGTGCAAATTTACTGGGAGGGAAGAGCTTGGGCGGTTTCTGTTTCTACCATTTTATTACGCAGAACTTAAGGAGCTCAATTGGCAGAGAATTTTCAATAATGGCTTAATACCGAACCATTATCTGGCAAAAACTCAAGTTCAAAAGAGCTTATCCTGCGTATATTTGATTACATTTTACCCGAAGTGCGATCTGAGGCTAACCTAAGGAAAAGAGATAATTTCGCAAGATTTTTGGATATTCTTGGGTGTTGTCATGGCAAGATTATTAATCATAGCGATATAGCGAGAGATACAGGGGTAGATAGTAAAACAGTGCGCGCGCTTTATTTTGAAATTCTAGTTGATATGTATTTAGGGTATTATATAGCGCCCTACAGTAAACACTCGAATAAGGCAAGTTATATCACACATGCCAAAATTTTATCTATTTGATATAGGAATAGCTAATTACCTAAGACGTTATGAATACCGAGATATGATTGGAGAAGAAGCAAGCAGAGCGTTTGAGCACTACTTTTTACTTGAACTTATGGCTTATCGAGCTTTCTCTGACAAAAGAGAAGAGATAAGCTTTTGGTGTACAAAAGAAGGCTATGAAGTCGACTTTGTATTTCAAAATCATGCATTTGAAGTGAAGATTTCTACTCCTATTCAAAAGAGAGACTTAAAGGGTTTGTTGGAGTTTTCAAAAGAACACTTGCATCAATTGCATGTTATTAGCATGGAGCCAAGAAAGAGACTGATGCATATAGATAATAAAGAAATAACAAGTTTGGCCAATTCAAGAATTTCTGGAGCAAATGTGGTCTCACCAGGTTTTATAGCTGGCAATATATATACCTCTAGTAAATGAAGAGTTACTTCGCTTGCTAATAGGCCAGAAGGCGGGGCATTTTCAGTTGCAAACTCGCTTTATCTAGCTTTCTTGGTGCACATCTACTTATCAACAGTGAAAGAATTATACAAGTGCAAGAGGAATAGCTATAAGCTCGCTTTCTATTCCAGGCTGTTCGAGGCTACTAGTTTATAGGCCCATTTGGTAATATCACCTGCTCCTATCGTAACTACTATATCATTTGGCTTGGCAATTTTTTGTAGCATAGGTTTTAACTCATCGTACTGGCGGCAAATTCCAATAACTTCTTTGCTATTATGCGTAATTTTGTCTCTTAAACTTTCTGAATTAACATTTTCTATTTTTGTTTCCCCAGCTCCATATACTTCGGTCAATATTACAAAATCAGCATCGGCGAAAGAGGCTGCGAATTCGTCCATAAGTTTAAGAAGTCTACTATAGCGATGGGGCTGCATCACAGCTATTACATTACCGGATCGCATTTTTGCTATACGCCTTGCAACGGAAAGAGTAGCTTGAATTTCTGCTGGATGATGGGCATAGTCATCTACTATCATAACTCCGTCAACTATTCCTACTTTAGTAAAGCGTCTCTTAACTCCCCCAAAATTTTTTAAGCTCTCTCTAATTTTATCAATACTAATACCCAAAGCTAAGCCAATTCCTAAGGCTGCAAGTGCATTATAAACGTTGTGTTGTCCGTATAACGACAAAAACAAATTTTTTTCTTGTAATGATTTAACAGAAAATTTTTCCGCAAAGGTTTGGCTAAAGACTAAATTAAATTTTGTACCATTTTCAGTAACCTCAATATTACTAGCCCTTATGCCGGCCTCAGTATTAATTGCATAAGTTATTATATTAGAATTATTAATATCTTTAGAAAGTCTAGACAATTTCAAATGATCGTTGCATATAAAACAAAAACCCGTATCAATTGTCTTTAAGATAAATTTTTTATAGCTTGCTTGCATTCGCTCAGTGGAGCCATAATAATCTAAATGTTCTGCGTCCATATTAGTAACTACCGCTAAATCAGAGGGGAGGACTAAAAAACTTCCATCCGATTCATCAGACTCTATAACAGCTAAATTGCCAGTGCTAGTCAAGACATTGCTAGAAAATCGCTTCATAAAAGCGCCGTTTACTATGATTGGACTCAAGCCTGCTTCAAAGCAAATTGCTCCAGTAAGCGCGGTTGTTGTTGATTTTCCATGAGTTCCAGTAATGGCAACTGTTTTAAGGCCCTTTAGTATTTCAGCCAGAGCCTCAGCTCGATGAAGGACTTTAAGGGAACGCTTTTTGGCTTCAACCACTTCAATATGATCATCCTTAATTGCTGTTGATCTTATTATAAGTGAGGCATCTTTAAGGTTATCTGGGCTATGGCCGATTGTTGCTTCTACCCCAATTTTTTTAAGATGTTCAGTAATATAAGTTTCGCTTACGTCAGAACCTTGGACTTTTACTCCGCCTTTGGAAAGAATTTCTGCTATAGCGCTCATGCCTATGCCGCCGATTCCTATTAAGTGAACTTTGTGATTATAAAAATGCTTGAGGTTCATTTTGTTTTTTGCATCAAATCGTAGGCCTTCTTATACCATGGCGAGCTTGGGTAATTATAACCTAAGACCGCCGCATACATTTTAGCATCCTTTTTGATTCCCATTTTATAATATATTTCAGTCATTCTATATAGTGCTTCTTCTATAAAGATGGTATCGTTGTAATCTTTTACAATTGCTCTATAACGGATTAATGCTGGGATTAGTTTTCCTTGATTTTGATAAAGAGCAGCGATAGCCATCTCTTTTCCAGCTATTGCATTATAGGTATAGAGCCTTTTCTGTTTGGCATCTTCAACGTATTTAGAGTAAGGGTATTTAATGATCAATTCTTCAAGAGCTTCTTTAGCTTTGATAGTTTGTTTTTGATCACGCTCAACGTCAACTATTTGATCATATTCGCACAGTGCTTTCATATAATACATATAATCTACGTTTGGGTGGGCTGGATATTTTTTAATAAAATCCTCAGCAGCAAAAATGGCATCTATTAATTCGCCTTTTAAGTAAAAAGCATAACTTTTCATCATATTTGATTTCACTGCAAATTCTGAGGCAGGAAAATCTCTATCAATAGCATCAAAGTTCTTGATTGCTTGTCCAAAATCTTCCTTTTGAATTAGGACCAGTGATCCTTCATATAAAGCCTTTGGATCTGTGACAATAACTTGTTTATCATGGTGACTACATCCTTGTATTACTAAAATAAAAAAGAAAATAGCACCTTTGCCTTTAAACCGTTTCATCTTTGTTTTGAATTATAACCGCAAATTTTAGTTTCTTTATCATACCTAAAACTATACTAAATCCAATAAATAATTAAGTATCAATATATCCTAATTTTGAATCCTCTGATCTTCCTGGTGCGCATAGTAGAGTACTATACTGTAGTCTAAATAAAGACTCAATTTAGAAATATGGCTGCAACTATAGAAGATTCACCAAATATAAGAAACAGGATTTATCACTTAAAAGTCGATAAAGATAAAATGTTGCTTTTGATAGTGTGATTCAACCTAACTTTTATGACGTTAAAATAGGCAAAATAGAATTAAGTGAGAAGAGATAAATAGGGTTGTATGAATGTTCTATCGATGTCAGAGTCTGCCAAGAAATTGATTGGCGAGCGATGCCTTAAAGACCTTATTACGGCTAGTACGTAAGTTATGACAAACCTTCCAGCTTTTTGTTGAGTCAACGTACCTGTTTGTTTCCCTTTGCAGCAATTCAGCAGAATGACCAACGGGATGACCGCGTCTCGCATCAGCTCAACAAAGCGATTGTAGCTGACAAGCTTTGGCAATTCCTCTCTGAGAGAGGTTTGAAAACAGTTTAGGTAAAAATCTTTGAATCCGGTAATGCCCTCAAATGAAACAAAACGAGGATCGTTATAACTTCGGAAAGCATCATCCCAGACTCTCGTTTCCTTTGTCTCTGCGAGTTTCTTAAGGATCTTTGGTACATGAGTTGTTGCTTGCAAAAATCATCAATCAAACAAAATATTTCTACTAGGGGAACCACTTTTCTTATTTATCGTGAAATTGAGAAAAACTTAATGATTACACAGCTTCTTTGAAGCCATATCAGATAATTTCTTTAAAACTTACCTCAAACTGGGGTTATTTAAGCCAACTATTCTTGATAATACCGCCCTCAATTTGTATGGGGTTTTGTTGGTATTGTGCTGAAAATGCATATGTGCCCAATGGCTTTTTTTAGACTCTCTATTTCTCCATCCCTATTACTATGCAGATACTCACCCACCTTTTGTTTACAAGAGAAATTGTGATGAGTCACTACCTCGTCCATCTTAGCTATTAGCGGCAGGCCTAAGAGTTGCCAATTATGAGGATCCTTTTCTAGTAGAAATCCCGTTAAGTCTTTTACATGCAATCTTTGCATTACCACAATGATTGCTCCCTTTTTTTGATCATTTAACCTTGAAGTAAAGGTTTGTTCAAACCAAATGTTAGCACGTTTTCTAAAGGAATTGCTAAGCGCTTGCATTGGAGTCAGTGGGTCATAACTATTAAAAATCTGCCCTTTACCTGTCCAAAGTACCTCCCATTGAAGTTGCGAGACGAAATCCATTTTTATTCGTTACAAACTTACGTTTACTGTTTTCTCCCCTCAATATCTGAGTGTTAGGAAAACTTTTTCTATACCAATCGGACAATATTATTTTTCTACAATCCAATTCGTGCTTTATGCTAAGAGCTTGACTGTAGCTTGCACTTATAATTTTATAAAGCAGGATTTTTAAGCTAAGAGCCGAACAGACCAAGCAACACTTACACAGATCGATTTTAAGGACCGAGGAGGAATATTAAAATTAAGTCAAGATGCCAATTATTTAAAAAATTCTTGATTATGATGCAATGTATTAAAAGATTTATGTAAAAAACTTTTAAAATCGCATTTTAATATCTTTGTAAGAATACTTTTCATTTCTCCAATTAATAGTTTTGCAGTAATTATAATGGTATATCTATACTGGCCGGAAGGTTGCTGATAATGAATAGTTTTAACCGCATTACTAAACTAAGAGATTTACTGAAACAATATAATATCGATGGTTATTTAGTTCCAAGCTATGACGAGTTTAGAAGTGAATACCCCCCCCCAAATCTTTGCAAAGGTTGGAATGGTTAACGGGTTTTACTGGATCGAACGGACTCTTAATTATTAAAGAAGAGAAATTAATATTTTTAACTGATAGCAGATATCTTCTTCAAGCCGCACAACAATTAGGAAACAAGTATCAAATATTGGATATGGCAGATGAGGCTTCCTGGAAGCAAGGTCGCTAAAATAATCAATGGATCTTGCGTATTGGTCTATGACCCTATGATTGAGAGCGTTAACAGTATGCAATATCATCAAAGAATGTTTTCGGGGGGAAAATATTCAACTACAAGGTATCAAAGAAAATTTAGTAGACTTGATTTGTGCAGATAAACCCAAGTTAGAATCTAAAAAAATCTTAAGGTTAGCTAAAAAAGATGCTGAGTTGTCCACTGGGGAAAAACTGGAGCAGCTACTCTCAAAAATGGATAAAAATGTAGATTACCTTTTAGTTACTCAACTAGATTCAATATGTTGGCTACTCAATATTAGAGGCTTTGATATTAAGTACTCGCCTCTAATTTTAGCTTATCTGATAATTAAAAAAACGGGTGAGGTTTATCTCTTTTCTGATTTTGTCGCTGAAAAAATAGAGGGAGTAGAAGTACTTAAATTAAACCAAATAAAAGAATTCTTTATTGAGCTAATTATTTCAGGTTCTACAATACAAGCGAGTACTGCGGTCTCTTATTGGTTTAAGGAAACTGTGGGTACCGGCCTATTCATCAAGGAAGATATTATGGAATCCTTAAAGGCTTGTAAAAACGAAGTTGAGATAGAAAATATAAAGCAAACTCACTTTTTAGACGGTCTGCCTTATGCAGGTTTATATGTGGCTCGATGTCCACATAGGTAAGGTCACAGAAATATCAGCTGCTGAGGAATTTTTAAAATTTAGGCAAATGGCAAAAAATTTTGTAGATTTAACTATAAGCCGAGCAAGAAAACTGATAAAACTATTACTAAAGATAACTTATATTTACTTGATTCTGGAGGCCAATATAAATTTGGTACTACTGACGTTACCAGAACTTTTTGCTTTGGTGGCCCAAATACTGAGCAAAAAAGGAATTATACACTAGTATTAAAGGGGTTAATTAGGCTTTCTCAATTAAAATTCCCAATCGGTACTAACGGAGCACAGTTGGATTCTTTAGCGCGCCTTGACTTATGGCAGTACGGCTTAGACTATGGACATAGTACAGGACATGGAGTTGGATATTTCTTATCCGTGCATGAAGGACCAAGAACTTTTAGCAGGTCGGGCTCTGCTCCTTTAAGAGTAGGTATGGTAACATCTAATGAGCCAGGTTATTATAAAGAAGGGGCATATGGAATACGTATTGAAAATTTGATGTTAGTTGTAGAGTCTGAAACAAAAGGATTTTTAGAATTTGAAACGTTAACCCTTGTGCCAATACCTCATAATTTAGTAGATTTTGACCTTCTTGATAATAGAGAAAAAGCTTGGTTACAAAACTATAACCAGAAAGTTTTTGAAAAAATGTCTCCACACTTAACCGCAGAAGAGAGAAATCGATTGCAAAGCATTTGCTATTGCTAAAAAGTATAGTTAGTATAGTAAAAAGGCGGATTTTTAGGTTAGTTTTATATGGTGGAATTTTTTGAGAGCATCAGCACAATCTTATTAAAAATTCTAGCTTTACTAGTACCATTAATTTTATCTGTAGCCTATCTTACTTTAATGGAACGTAAAGTAATTGGTTGGATGCAGCTTAGGTTAGGGCCAAATGTTACTGGACCTTTTGGGTTACTACAACCAATTGCAGATGCAGTCAAATTAATCTTCAAAGAGCCTATTATACCAGCTCACTCTGACAAATTGCTATTCTTTTTAGCCCCTGCTATTACCTTTTCTCTCGCAATGATAGGGTGGGCGGTGATCCCCATTTCAGATTTTGTAATTGCCGATATAAACGTCGGAGTGCTTTATCTTCTTGCTATATCATCTTTAGGTGTTTATGGCATTATTATTGCAGGTTGGGCAAGTAATTCTAAGTACGCATTTTTAGGGGCTATTAGATCGGCTGCGCAAATGGTATCTTATGAAGTATCTATTGGACTTTGTATAGTAACTGTTCTTATCGTAACTCAAACCATGAATTTAAAACAAATAGTACTAGTTCAACAGGACATGCCTCTTTATTTACGACTGCTTCTTTTGCCAATGTTTGCGGTTTTTTTTATTTCTATACTGGCAGAAACAAATAGGCATCCATTTGATCTACCGGAAGCTGAATCAGAGCTAGTGGCAGGCTATAACGTTGAATATTCTTCAACCGCATTTGCACTTTTCTTCTTAGGAGAATATGCAAATATGATATTAATGTCTGCAATTGCAACCATTTTGTTTTTAGGTGGCTGGCTCCCTCCTTTTGGCTTGCTTTATTTAAGTTTTATTCCAGGGGTTGTCTGGTTTGTCATAAAAATTTTATTTTGTTTATTTGTATTTATTTGGGTTAGAGCTTCCTTACCACGTTACCGTTACGACCAATTAATGAGGTTGGGATGGAAGGTGCTACTGCCCCTAACTCTCTTTTGGGTAGTTTTAGTTGCTTCTATAGTCTTCATTACCGGCTCTAAGCCTGCGTAAGTCCTTTTCAGGAGTAGGGCAACTTATCATATAGTGAAAAATGTTTTCTATACTCAGGACTGCTTTTTAGCAGAAATTCATGCGTACCCCTTGCCGCAATATGACCATTTTTTAATAACAATATTTGATCAGCATTCACAATTGTAGAAATTCTATGAGCAATTACGATGGTAGTCCTATCTTTCATTAATTTATCTAAGGCATTTTGGATCAAATTTTCATTTTTGCTATCCAATGCGCTTGTTGCTTCATCTAATAATAATATTTTAGGGTTTTTCAAAAGAGCTCTAGCAATTGCTATACGCTGCTTTTGTCCTCCAGATAACTTCGTTCCTTTTTCTCCTAAAAAAGTGTTAAAGCCCCCCGGTAATTTTTGGATAAAATTATATGCGGAAGCAAATTTTGCTGCTCTAATGACCTCCTCTTTACTAGCATCCGGATTACCATACAAGATATTTTGATAAGCCGAAGCTGAGAAAACAACAGGATCTTGCCCAACATATCCGAAGTTGTTGCGTAAGTCTGCCAAATTAAGATTTTTTATATCTATCCCATCAAGCAGAATTCCTCCTTGCTGCACATCGTAAAATCTTAGTATAAGTTGAACAATTGTACTCTTACCAGATCCGGATTCACCAACTATGGCCAACATTTTTCCAGGCTCAACAGCAAAAGAAATATTTTGTAATACTGACTTTTGCGGTATATAAGAGAAATAAACACCCTTAAAAGCTAAAGTACCACGGTTATTCGAAATTAACTTGACTGGATTTTTGGGATTTTTTATGGCAGGCTCAATATTTAAAAATTCAAAAATTCTTTGCGTGGCCCCGGCCGCTTTTTGAATTTCACCAAACGCTTCGGTAATTGACATGGAAGTTGTAGCGCAGATTAAAGATAAAAATATAAAAGTCGATAATTGACCAGGACTTAATGTTCCTGCCAAAACATCGTGGCCGCCAACCCAGAGAATTGTGCCTATTCCTCCAAATATTAAACATATTACTACCACAACAAGCAAGGCTCTAGTTTTTATTCCAAGTTTGCCTGTATTAACTGTATAATCCAAGCTGGTTGCAAAATTTCTCCGTTGGTACTCCTCTCTAGTATAAGACTGCACCACTTTTATAAAAGAAATAGTCTCTTCCGATTCAGAAGATAATTCTGCAACAGTATCTTGGTACTTCCTTGCAATACTTTTTAATTTCCTGCTTACTGATATAATTGGCACTAAGACTACAGGTATCATCGCAAGTATCATAATAGTAAGCTTAAGACTTGAAATTGCAAGCATAACGATACTTCCTACTAACATTATAGAATTGCGCATGGTAACTGAAATACTGCTTATTACAGATTGCAAAAGGGCGGTGTCTGTATTTAATCCGGATAATATTTCTCCAGTCCTCTTATCTTCATAAAATGACGGTGACAGCTCTAATATCTTGCTATACATATCTTCTCTGATATCTCTAACAACATATTCCCCAGTTAGAGTGATAAGAGAGCATCTAAGGCCCGTTGCAATTGCAAGAATTAAGGCTATACTTATGAAATATAACATTGCCGAATCAAGCATAACTGTATTTTTGGCAACTATTGCTTTATCTATAACATACCCTAAACTATGACTCATTATAAGTACTGAAGAAGAGGTAATAATTAGACAAATAAAAACCCCGAGCAGGTAATTCTTATATATTTTTAAATAATCAAGTATTTTTTTCTTAAGGACTTTCTTTATCATTGGATATGATCTATTTTTATGTATGATATACATATACTTCATTTTCTAAAAAATGAAGATTTTTGTTCGGGTATGTTTATTTGTTGATGAATATTTAAAAGGTTAAGATTGTGAAAAAATTTTTGCTACCCATACTATTATCGATCTGTCTTTTGGCGAAAAATGCAAACGCAGGAGCTATTCCTCCCGCTTCTTTTAGCGAAGTGGTTGAAAAAAGTATGCCAGCTGTGGTTAATATATCAACCTCAACTTCACAAAAAGTTATCAAAAAAAGGCAACAACTAGATGCGGATAACCCTTACGATATATTACGTGACCTTTTTGAACGCGAATTTGGGTTAAATCCTTATGGTGGTGAACAACCAGTCCCACCGAGGAAAGCTATTTCTCTAGGATCAGGATTTATTGTCGATCCAAGTGGTTATATAGTCACAAATAACCATGTAATTGATGAAGCAGACGAAATTAATGTTACATTAAGCGGTGAAAATGGTTTGTCTTACAAAGCAAAGTTAATAGGAAAAGATTCAAAGACTGACCTTGCCGTGCTTAAAATAGATGTTGGAAGCAATCTTCCTTTCATTAAATTTGGTGATTCTGACAAGGCAAAAGTTGGAGATTTTATCCTGGTAATTGGCAATCCATTTGGCCTAGGAGGATCAGTGAGCCTGGGCATCATTTCTGCTAAAGCAAGGAATATAAATAGCGGCCATTTTGATGATTTTATTCAAACAGATGCAGCCATAAATGTAGGTAACTCTGGGGGGCCTATGCTTAATACTGAGGGGGAGGTTATAGGGGTGAACTCAGTTATACTATCACCTTCTAAAGGCAACATCGGTATAGGTTTTGCTATACCTTCTAATATGGTGCAATATGTCTTTAAGCAGTTAAAAGAAAAAGGTAAAATAGTTCGTGGACACCTGGGGGTTACCATTCAAGATATAGAAAAAGGACTAGCTGATGATCTTGGATTGAGAGGAATTAGGGGCGCTTTAGTTAGCGGAGCCTTAAAAGGCAGCCCAGCTGAACGTGCTGGAATAAGAATTGGTGACGTTATCACAAAACTCGATGGCAAAGCAATTACTTCAGCTTCTCAATTACCAAGACTGGTTGGAGAAATTGAACTCAATAAGAAAGTTAATCTTGAAATATTCAGGGATGGCAAAATTATTAATATTCAGGTGAATGTTGAGAAGTCAAAAGAAGAAGATACAATCGCTTCTAATGATGTTGAAGCTTCCAAAAACACTTCCGTATTTGGAATGCAGGTGCAAACTATTAATTCCCGGTTAATTAAAAAATTTAATTTAAGAGACAATGCGAAAGGAGTTCTAGTAACCGGCGTTGAACGCGGAAGCCTTGCTGCAATGGTCGGAATAAGAGCGGGAGATATCGTGATAAGCGTTAATAAAAAAGAAGTTACTACAGCTAAAGAATTTGATGCTATTACTTCTAATATTAAAAAAAGTGGAAAAGGATCAGCAACGTTCTTAATAGCAAGAGGAGAAAGCACTTTCTTTGTTTCTTTAGAGGACAATTAGTTATGGCGGAATTTCGGGAAAGGTTTTGGCAGCCAGTACAAAAAATGGAAATTAGAAAAATAGCTTCTATCATAAAGGCAGAAGTTGTTGGGAACCAAGAATTATTAATTGAAAGCCTGAAGACCCTAAAAAATGCAGCATCTGGGGACTTAACTTTCTTAAGCAACCCTAAGTATAACAAACAGTTGCAAGAATCTAAGGCCTCTGCCTGTATTATAAAAGAAATTGACTTGCCACTTGTTCCTGAAGGAATGGCGGCTATAATAGTTGATAATCCTTATTTTGCCTGGGCACAAATCTTAGAGTTGTTTTTTCCGAATATTACTGTAGATTCCAATATGTCAGATAGAGCATTCATAAGTCCCACTGCCAAAATCGGTTCTGGCTCTTTTATTGGAGCTGGTGCAGTTATAGAAGATGAAGCAGAAATCGGCTCCAATTGTCATATTTATCCAGGGGTTTATATAGGAAAAAAAGTTGTTATTGGCAGCAATGTTAAGGTGGGTCATGCGGCAACAATTGAATACAGTAAAATTGGCAATAACTGTATCATTCATGCCGGTGCAAGAATCGGCCAGGACGGATTTGGCTTTGCCAACGATGATAATCGAATTATCAAAGTAAACCAAGTTGGCGCCGTTATTATTGGTGACAACGTGGAGATAGGAGCTAACAGTTGTATAGATAGAGGGGCTATTGAAGACACAGTAATAAAGGATAATACTAAAATAGATAACCTGGTACAAGTTGCCCATAATGTTAAAATCGGCCAGAGCTGTTTCTTAGCGGGCCAAGTCGGGATTGCAGGCAGTACCGTAATTGGAAATGGTGTTATGCTTGGAGGCCAAGTTGGCGTTGTCGGCCATTTAGAATTGAAAGATGGAGTGGTGGCTAGTGGAGCCAGCGTCATTACAAAAGATCTTGAAAAAGGTAAAGTAGTAGGTGGTTACCCAGCAGTTGATATTAATCAGTGGCATAGACAAACAACTTTATTGAAAAAAATGGTTGAAACCGCTAAATCATCATTAGATTCAAAGGAGAATAAATGAGCAGCATATTAAATATTCAGCAGATAATGAAGCTGATTCCACATAGGTACCCCTTTTTGCTAATAGACAAGATCATTAGTATAGAATCCGGTATAAAAGCCGTAGCCTTAAAAAACGTTACGGTAAACGAAAATTTCTTCGTGGGACACTTTCCTATAAAGCCTGTCATGCCAGGTGTATTAATAATAGAAGCTATGGCACAGGCTGCTGCTGTATTTTTGATCCATGATACGAAAGCAGAAATGAATAATAAGTTAATTTATTTCACTTCAATCGAGAATGCAAAATTTAGAAAACCCGTAGAGCCTGGTGACACGATGATCATAGAAGTTTCTAAGATTCAGTCTAGAAGCAGCATGTGGAAAATCAAAGGAGAAGTAAGAGTAAACGATACTCTAGTTACAGAAGCAATTGTGAGTGCGGTTTTGGTTGATGTCGAAGATAAATAATATAAGTAGTTCAGCCACAATACACCCTACCGCAATCATTGCTCCGTCTGTAATAATAGAGGGCCTTGTTGAAATAGGCCCTTATTGTCACATAGAAGGTAATGTAACTTTAAAAAAATCAGTAAAATTACATTCCCATGTTTGTATAACTGGTAATACTGAAATTGGCTCTGGCACTGAAATCTTTCCATTTGCCTCTCTCGGTTATCAGCCTCAAGACTTAAAATATGCTAGGGAAGAATCGGCTCTTATTATAGGAGAGCACAATGTTATCAGGGAATACGTCACTATGCACCCTGGAACTAAACATGGATTAATGAAAACAGTGGTTGGGAATAATTGTTTATTTATGGTCGGCTGCCATATTGCCCACGACTGCATTATAGGCAATAGTGTTATTATAGCTAACAATGCAGGACTTGCAGGACATGTAGTACTCGAAGATAACGTCATAATAGGCGGGTTGTCGGGTGTACACCAGTTTGTAAGAATTGGTAAATATTCTATGATAGGTGGTATGACCGCTGTTAGAGAGAGCGTCACCCCTTATAGCGTAATAATAGGGCCCAAGGGCACCTTAGAGGGTGTAAATAATGTCGGTATGAGGAGGGCTAACTTTAATAGAAAAGATATAGAGGCGGCTGCTGATGTATTTAAGAAAATATTTTTTGAGCAGGAGGGAGTAATGAGTGAAAGAATTGAAGAAGCTGCGAATTTTTTTTAGAGGTAGTCATGTTGTGCAAGATATATTAGATTTTATAAAAAATAATAATCAAAGAGCGATTTGCATGCCAAAAGATGATAAGAATTTCAGGAGGTAACCTTTGTCTCCCCATAGAACTGCTAATAACCTTTTAGATGTAAAAAAAGTAGCTGTTATTGCTGGTCGCGGTTGGCTACCGAAGCACGTGCTAGAAGGCTGTATAGAAAAAGGTATTGGATGCGAAATCATTGCAATAGAAGATCAATTTTCAAAAGAGATTTTTGAAGGAAAAAGCTATTATACTTTTCCTATGCATGCAATTGGCAAGATTATTAATAAGATTAAATCTTTAAGTATAAAGCACATTGTGTTAGCCGGCACAGTAAAAAGAACGGGTGTTACTAAATTATTGCTAGATTTAAAAGGGGCTAAGCTTCTTACTATGATAATGAAAGCTGGACTTAATGACGATTCGATTTTGCGTACTGTTATAGCATTTTTAGAATCAGAAGGGTTCGCCATTATTCCTCCTGAAAAACTTGCCACATCAATTATAGTCCAGAGTGGCCTCTTAACAAAAACCAAGCCTGATCCAGCAGCATTTGCTGACATAAAGAAGGGTACTGAAATATTAAAAGCAGTAGCAAATTTTGACGTAGGTCAAGCATTGGTTATACAAAACGGCTTAGTTTTAGGAGTAGAAGCAGCAGAAGGTACAGATGAACTCATAAAACGCTGTGGGCTGATCCAACAAAAGGATGAGGAAATGTGTATATTAATAAAAATATGCAAACCTAACCAAGATAAAAGGATTGACCTGCCTTGCGTAGGGCCAGAAACTATAAAGAATCTATACCGCTACAATTTTAAAGGTGTTGCACTTGAGGCTAGCTCTGCATTAATACTAAACAAAGAGGAAACTTTAGCGGAAGCTGATAGATTAGGAATATTTATCTACGGTATCTCCTAGAAAAAATTTCTAGCGTCTTATAATTGAGCAGTGGTTATCGTATATCACCTAAAGCAATATTAGACCTTTTTCTTATAGCTAAAAGTCTTCATGCTGGGTAAAAAAAGTTGCGCACGTAGGGGTTTGCATATCCTACGGCAGCCTAGGGATCTATTTTAAAGTATAAAAAGAGGCGAAGTTCTCTAAAAATTTGTAATCTTTCGATACCGCCTTGGTGATATTACTAATTATGAACAGTACTAAATAATATTCAAAACGAACTCATAGGTAGGCTTGCAATAAAAGCTTATTGGGCTTATAATCCCTCCAAGTGCTTATAGGTGTTAATGAATATAGATGTCCAACAAAGAAGAGCTATTAGAGTTTAAGGGTAAAATTCTAGAATTGCTGCCCAATGCCATGTTTAGGGTGGAATTAGAAAATGGCCATAAAATTATTGCCTACACTTCTGGTAAAATGCGTAAAAATAGAATTAAGGTGTTGGTAGGCGATGACGTAACAGTTGAAATGACGCCTTATGATTTAACAAAGGGTAGAGTAACTCATAGACGCACTGATCTTCCCATAAAGTTCTAGGTAATATGACAACGCCAAGGCTAATATTGGCCTCATCATCAAAGCGCAGGCTATCGGTTCTTTCTCAAATGGGTTATAAACCAGATTTAATTATCCCAGCAGACATAGATGAGACACCTAAAGAAAGCGAAGGTCCTCGTAGCCTTGCGCTCCGTCTTGGCTTTGAGAAAGCTTTGAAAATCTCTAAAGAATATCCCCTTGATGCTGTCTTGGGAGCAGATACAGTAGTTGGAGTAGGGCGTACAATTCTGCCGAAAGGAGAAACAGAAGCAGATGCTTTATATTGTTTGGAGAAATTATCAGGACGGCGACATAAAGTTTATACCGGCGTGTGCTTAATTTACAACGGTAGAATTTCTAAAAAAATATCAGTAACAACCTTGAAATTTAAAGTATTGTCAAAAATAGAAAAGGATGAATTCATCAAGACCGGGCAATGGCATGGTAAAGCAGGAGGGTATGCTTTGCAAGGATTTGCCGCTCAATTCATAGAAAGTATGAGTGGTGTTGATACTAATGTTTTAGGCTTACCAGCTTGTTTAGTCCACAAGATATTATCCGGAATTGGCATTAAAAAAGACTACACCATATCAACAGAAATTTGTTAAATTATTTTTTATTTTTATTAAGTACTACTGCTTTACAAATATTGCTTACATTGTTTAAGCTTATTTAGTATACTCTAGGTAGAAAATATGTCTTTAAAGTTTGGTTTTGTAGTAGCTATCTTATCATTAGTTATTGGTTACTTGGGCAGTGGTGGCAATCTTCATGTACTACTGCAACCCTTTGAATGGCTCGAAATTATTGGGATTGCGATTGGGACGTTTATTATATCTAATCCAAAACCGGTACAGAAAGCGCTATTTGCGAATTTTCACAAAATAGGCAAAAATTCTCCTTATTCTAGGACAGAATCTATTGAGTTTTTGTCTATTATTTTCCAGTTCTTAAAATATGCAAATGGCGCCCCTCTTGCAGAAATTGAAAAACAGATTGACAATCCTAAGCAAAGCAATTTTTTCCGCAAACTTTATTTAGTGCCCAACGGAGAAGAATTAATAAAATTTTTCTGTGATTATTTCAGGCTAACTATTATGGGATTTAATAAATCACATGAATTAGAGGCAATAATGGATAATCACATTGATGAAAAAAGAATTGAGATTGAAAAAATGGCTGATGCTCTATTGCGACTGGGTGATTCTTTACCAGCGCTTGGAATAATCGTTGCGGTACTTGGAGTTGTTACGGCCATGGGGGCAGTCGGCGCAGAGCCAGCAATACTAGGTGCAAGGATAGCTTCTGCTCTAATTGGAACTTTTATAGGAGTATTTCTGTCATATGGAATAGTTACACCAATTGGCCTGTTCTTACAAAAATTCTGTTTAGAAGAAACTTTATTTTTTGAAGCCATAAAAGTTGCTATTATATCACACGTAAACGGCAATCCACCTTCTATTTCTATTGAATTTGTGAGGCAAACTCTTCCTGAAACCATAAAGCCTTCTTTTACTGAATTAGAGAGCAAAATAATCTAGTGGGAGGGATATCATGCTAAATAAAGACAAATCTATTATAGTTAGAAAGAATATAATTCTTCAGAAGGATAGCCATCATGGCGGAGCTTGGAAAGTGGCTTATGCTGACTTTGTGACTGCGATGATGGCTTTCTTTTTGCTGCTGTGGCTCCTTAATTCAACCCCTTCACAAAAATTGAAGGGAATCGCCCAGTATTTTGAACCAACTATAGGCCTCATGAATAGAAAATCTTTAGATAAGGATTCTTCCGAAAGCAGAAGTGAAGACGAAGCGCCTTCAGATGGCCCCTCTGTTAGCGGCCTTGTGTATGGAGTTAAACGGGCTGGCCAAATAGTTTCTATCCAACAACAAGGTATGGAACAGACAGATATCGAAACAGAAAATAAGACTTTTATGTCCACCCAAGAAAACATTGAGCGGCGAATACAATCTGATGCCGCTTTAAGTAAATTCAAAAATCAAATTACTTTAGAGCAAACTCCTGAAGGGTTATTGATACAGGTTCAAGATTCAGACGAACAAGAAATGTTCGAATCTGGTAGCACTACACTTTCTCCTAATGCCAAATTAATTTTGGAGAAAATCGTAAAACTTATTCAATATTCCCCTAACTTCATCTCAATAGGTGGCTATACAGACAGAATTAATAATAATACTGGTAACTATACTGCTTGGGAATTATCAGCTGATAGGGCCAATGCTGCCAGGAGGTTTATAGTTAGTAGAGGTATTGCAAGTGATAGAATCGCCAAGGTCGTCGCATATGCTGACTCAGCTCCTTTATATGAAAACAACCCGTATGCTGCTAAAAATAGGAGGGTGTCCATAATGCTTATGCGTAGCTCAGTTATGCCTTTTTATAAAGTTTCCGCACCTAAGGATTTAAAACCATCTAAATAGTTGAAAAAATAATTTAGTTTAGTAATCTGAATTTGTTTTGTTCTTTACTTTGCGTATAGTGTAAAAAATACCGTGAAGATGTATGATGGAGAATTTGATTGAAAAAATACAAATGAATGAATTTGACTTTTTGGTCTTCTTTATTGATTTGATTTATATAATGTTTGCAACAGTAATTTGTATCCGCTTTGCTGGTTACTTCGCAAATTTTAAGTTTGACCACTTAGTTAGGGATGCTTCTCATGCCTTTAATATAATTCTGATCTGTAGTTACATTTTTTTTATAGTACTCATATCAGCAAATATACTCCATCATGCAATGCATGAATCTTTTCTTAACTGCTTACTTAGTATTGTCTCATATACCTTACTTGTTATTACCGTAATGCTATCTAGGAAACCAATAGCGTTAATTAACGCAGTACCTGATTTTATATTTGCGCAAAAACTCTCAAGAAAATAAGGCAAGTCAGCTGTACGATTCTATCAGTTTTATTGCTTCTGGAATTGCTGTTAGCGGCATTCTCTACTATTTTTATGAACTAAGTTTAGTAAGCATTTTCTTGCTTTGTATCTCGGTAGAGTTTTCCTTGGAGCTCGTTTTCAGAGCAGTGATGATTTTAAATTTAACTAATTTAAAAAAACTAGTGCTAGAACATAATTTAAGATTAATAGGAACCGCCAGTATCTTAAAACTTCATTTTAGTTTGATATTTGCAGCTTTAGCTGGTTTGGTCGATATTAGTGAGGATAGCGGTATATTAATTTTTCTAACTTGGCTACCAATTTCAATAATTTTATTTTTTATCATAACCGGGATAACTTTCTTGCTTGAAAAATTGCTTTTTAAGAATACTGATATACTCTATATTCTTCATAAGGATACGGATTATACAATCATAATTGCCAGATTTCTCTTACTGTTAAGCTTGGATATCGCTACAATGATACTCTTAAATTAATCATCATGAAAAATATTATTGCTATACCAGGTAGTTTAAGACAAAACTCGCTTAATTTAGAATTACTTAGATCAGTTTGTGCGCAATTTAGTACAGAAGCAAGGGTATGGATCACGCCCCAAGCTAAACTGGAGTGGCCGCTCTTCAATCAAGATGTTCCTTTACCTGAAAATTTAAGTAAAGATTTGATTGAATATAAAAACTTATTGAAAAACAGTGAAGGGGTTCTAATTGCTTCTCCAGAATATAACGCCTCTGTGAGTGGGGTGCTCAAAAATTTTATTGATTGGCTTTCCAGAGAGCCTAATCCCTTTTCGAACAAAAAAGTAGGCCTAATAAGTGTTAGCACCAGCCCATTTGGAGGAATAAGGGGTCTAATGCATTTAAGAGATGTCATGGCACAGCTTGGAGCCTTTGTATATCCTAAAAATATGTGCCTATATACAAATGGCACAGCTTACTCAGAACAACAATTACGTTTAATTAAGGACTTTGCTCACAACTTCTTTAACTTTATAGATAGCAAATTATAACTCCAATGCAGCACCTCAAATATGCCATTACAGCTCAATTGAGGCAGTATTTATTGGATCGCATAAACTGAATAATGCGGTATCATCTGCTTGTTCTGTAAATAGACCCAGTTTGAGGTAAGTAAAGAAATTATCTGATATGGCTTCAGAGAAGCTGTGTAACCATTAAGTTCTTCTCAATTTCACGATAAATAAGAAAAGTGGTTCCCCTAGTAGAAATATTTTGTTTGATTGATGATTTTTGCAAGCAACAACTCACGTACCAAAGATCCTTAAGAAACTTGCTGAATTGCTGCAAAGGGAAACAAACAGGTACGTTGACTCAACAAAAGCTGGAAGGTTTGTCATAACTTACGTATTAGCCGTAATAAGGTCTTTAAAGTCATCGCTCAGCGTGGGAAAACGTCAACCCGGATGGTTCTTTGGCTTTAAGTGGTTCTCAATGATCAAGGAGAGATTATGTCATTCACACTGACCTCAGAATACAGATGATCGAGCCGCTGTCGAGAAACCGACTCAATATTTGACAGGCCTTCTATTCGGAGATCGGTGGTATATAAGCAAAAACACTGAGCAATCAAGGTATTGAGCTCATCACACGGCTTAAGAAAAACATGAAAAACAAAACCCGCGCTTGCGGCTTTTAAACAACTACTTCTTGCAAGGGCGTGGATTGATTGAAACAGCCATCGGACAATTGAAAGAGATTTGCCAAATCCAGAACCACGGGCATCACTCGCCAAACAATTTCTTGGCAGGGCTCTTGGCTTATGTCTTCAAACCCAATATATCCCATGGAAAAATAGGCTCACGGGCCTACTCCTTACGTCAAACTGAGGTTATATTAGCGATTCTCTTCACGTGCGTTAAGAGGGGGGGGGTGGGTATATAGTAGGAGATTTTGCAACAATTAGCTTAATGTGCGGCATTATTGGCAGCAGTATAGGATTATTTAGTATGCATTATTGGCAAAAATATCGGGGAATAGACGCAGCTGAAACCCATAAAACTATAGCTGCTTTAGAGATGAAAGAAAAAATAAAGTTGGATATGCTAATAGCACTGACCAAATTGAAGAATGGTATAAGGAAAATACTAAAAATAAAGAAACGTAGCGGTTGGCAAAGAACTTCGGCGAACGTATAGCAAAAGCTACACAAAGCAATGATAACCTCTCTATATCCTAATCCTTGCAATCCTATAACTTAGCGCTTCGGCTGCTATATGTATTTTATTAATTTCTTTTTCCTGAGCAAGATCAAGCAATAGTTCTTGCGACTTTAAGTTACTCTATTGAAGGAGCGCATAGAAGGTGATAATTTGCCAGCAGCTTCTTCCATAATTTTTTTGCACTCATTATCAAGGCTGGTAAATTTGTAAAGCAGCTCCCCACCTGGTTCAGCATTACTTGATACTTCGGTTTCTTTGTTACCTATCTTGCTGAACAGTGGCCGCATACCCGCCGCATACCCAACTCGTCTTGCAATTTTCTGCCGAGCTTTCACCTTCATCTTCATTTTTAAGCTTAAGTTAGATTCACTTTTGGTACTTCAATTTGCAGATCAAACCTATCAAAAAGAGGGCCAGAAATTCTGTTTTGGTATTCTTCAGCACATCTGGGCATTTTAGTGCAAGAACTACTGACACTACCAAAAAATCCATATTTACAAGAATTCATGGCCGCAATTAATTGAAAATTAGCAGGATATGTTGCATGGTTATTGACTCTTGCAATAGTAATATTTTTAGATTCAATTGGCTGTCTCAATGATTCTAAAACATTTCTCGAAAATTCTGGTAATTCATCCATAAAAAGCACCCCGCGGTGCGCTAAAGTAACTTCTCCTGGCTTAGCATTTTCTCCACCACCCCGGACACCCATCGCTGCCATAGAAGCAGAACTATGTGGCTTTTCTAAAAAAAAAGGTCTTCTGTCTACTAATCCAGACTCTTCAGGGAGCTCGCCCGCTAAGCTAGATATAATAATTATTTCAAGCCCTTCCATATTAGAGTTAGGCTCGGCATAATACTGGTCAATCTCTTAGCAAGCATAGACTTGCCAGAACCACCTGGTGGCCCAATCCATTAACATGTGGTGTTCTTCCCCCTCCCCCCAACCAGCTGCTGCTATTTCCATAGCTCTTTTAGCAATAGCCCGTGTGTCCCCCCCTCTTTAATATCCCTACCCCATATCAATCTTATTGATATTTGATTCAGGCGCTACCTTAGGGGGTTTTAAATATTGCAATACTTGCCTTCCACTAAAATGGTTTATAATTTCAATCATATTATGCGCTACAAGTACTGTTTAATTTCCAGACCAGCTCGCTTCTCTCTCATTAGCCTGAGGACAAATTAAACCTAAGTTTTTAGCATTAGCTTTAATAGCTGCAGGTAAAACTCCTGGTACTCTTGCCATTCTGCCATCCAATGATAATTTTCCCACAACAATAAAATTATCAATTTCTTCTTGAGGTACACTATTCATTTCAATTAGTAGGCCAATTGCAATAGCCAAATCGAAGCGGCTGCCCTCTTTTAATAAATCCGCTGGAGATAAATTGACCGTAACTTTCTTTTCATAGGAATACTAAGTCCAATACTCGCAGAAGCTGCCCCAATCCGTTTTTTTGACTCATTAATTGCTTTATTAGGCATTAAATGCTGCCTATGCCGCTGCATACCTGGACTTGGACCTCGACTTCTATTGGCTCGACTCCAATAAAGGAAAGGGTTTTTTACGATTTATTTAAAAATTTCACATTTTTGTAGGATTTTCATGTAGATACCTGTAAGCAGCTCTAAGTCCTCTGAAGAAACATGCTCGTTGATCTGATGGGCGGTTTTGTTAAGTAAACCAATTTCAACTGTTGGACAATATCTAGTTAAAAACCGTGCATCAGAGGTACCACCTAAGGTATTGATTTGTGAGTCAATATTAGCAACTTCTTTAATTGCTTCCGCAACTATTGGCGCAAGTCTTTCGTAGTTGGTTACAAAAGCTTCACCGCTGCTGTGCCATTTTAAATGAAAGTTATTCGTGTACTTCTCACATATCTTCTCAACCCAGGCAGCAAGACTTTTTGAGGTGTGCATATTGCCAAACCTAATATTACATCTAGCCTTTGCAGCCGACGGTATAACGTTCTCTGCTTCATTTTCCACACTTAAATCAGTAAACTCTAAATTAGAAGGCTGGAAATGCAAATTTCCATTATCTAGGCTGATTGATTTAAGTTCCTTAATGATATTTGCAAGAATAGGAATAGGATTCTCAGCAAGTTGGTGATAAGCTACATGTCCTTGTTTACCTACCACTTCAATGCTAAGAGTAATACTACCTCGTGCCCCAATCTTAATTGTATCTCCAATAGATTTTGTGCTTGTAGGTTCACCTATAATACAGAGATCGATTTTTTCGTTTCTTGCTTCAAGCCAAGGCACCATTTTTTTGGTACCATTGATTGCTATTCCCTCCTCGTCAGCAGTCAGTAAAAGGCTGATACTATTCTCTTGATTAACAATATTCTTATCTACTCCCCTCCTTATTGTTTCAATAAAGGCTGCAAGCGCTCCCTTCATATCAACTGCTCCTCTACCGTAAATATGTCCATCTACTTCATCACCACTAAAAGGTGGAACATACCACTCTGCTTCCTTTCCAGGCGGCACCACGTCAACATGCCCTGCAAAACAAAAATTTTTGCCTTTTTTACCTAGCCTCGCATAAAGATTTTGAACAGGTTCTAATCCCTCTTCTTGAAATTCAATAAGATGGCACTCAAATCCGATATTTTGCAACAATTGATCCAAAAATTTTAAGCAACCATTATCTGTAGGAGCAACACTTTTAAAGCGAATAAGCTGTTGCAATAGACCTATTTGTCTCATAAGGCGTAAAATTGATTTTTTTGGATATTATATTTTAGTGCATAGTATTTCAATAATAAAAATGATTGCGAAATTTCGAAAAAGGTTTAGGCTGAAGGGCGAATTTGGGTTAAGATTTTTTATAAATGAAGGTAGTTACAAGGTTTGCACCGAGTCCTACAGGTTTCTTGCATGTAGGCAATGTTAGGACCGCCCTGATTAGCTGGCTTTTTGCTCGTTCTGCTGGCGGTAAATTTATCTTACGCGTAGATGACACAGATGCAGAGAGATCTGAAGCAAGATACGTTGATGCTATAAAAAGAGACTTAGAGTGGTTGGGACTTGAGTGGGATGAGTTGTTTTTTCAGTCAAAAAGGCTTGAAAAGTATGAAGAAGCTAAGGAAAAGCTTATTGGGAGCGGTCGATTATATCCTTGTTACGAAACCCAAGAGGAGCTTGCCCTTAAAAAGAAGAATTTACTTAGTCGAAATCTTCCGCCAATATATGATAGAGCCTCTTTAAGACTAACCGCCACCCAAAAAGAACAATATGAAAAACAGGGAGTAATGCCTCATTGGCGTTTCCTAATTAGTGACTCAGCTATATCATGGAATGACGGAATTAGAGGATTAATGAATTTTGCACCGAGCAATTTAAGTGATCCTGTTTTAATAAGAGCTGATGGCTCTATGACATATACTTTAGCTTCAGTTGTTGATGATATTGAATTCGGGATTACAAACATAATCAGAGGTGAAGATCACCTTTCAAATAGTGCGGTGCACATACAAATTTTCGAAGCATTAAATGCAAAATCTCCTGATTTAGCACACCTCTCACTGCTCACTTCTAAGGATCAAGAGATATCAAAGCGTTTGGGAGGATTTGACATCTATTCTTTACACCAAGCAGGAATCGAACCTATGGCTATCAATAGCTTTCTAGCAAAAATCGGCACTTCTGATGCAATTTATCCTTATCAAAATATGCAAGATTTAATAAAGAGCTTCACTTTGAGCAAGCTTGGAAAGTCTCCTTCTAATTATGAGCAGGCAGAATTAGAAAGGTTAAATGCCAAATTAATACATGCTATGCCATATGAAATTGCCAAGAACCGCTTTAAAAGTGAGAGTTTAGAAGATGTAGGGGCGGAATTTTGGGAGGTTGCAAAATATAATGTAAAAACTCTCCAGGAAATAAACTTATGGTGGCGGATCTGTAACACTGTTTCAGAGCCAACGGCCATAAATTACGAACTTACAAAACAAGCTGCAACAGTACTTCCAAAAGAGCCATGGGACATTAACACTTGGTCAACCTGGATTGAGGAAGTCAAAAAAATAACCAAAAAATCTGGTAAAGAATTATTTATGCCAATTAGAAAAGCTTTAACCGGGCTTGACTCTGGACCAGAGCTCAAAACGTTATTGATCCTTCTGGGATATGAAAAAACTTTTGCTAGGCTTAATGGTAGAAGCACTCAATCTTCAACTCAAAGCGCAGAGGCCTTATGTCAAGTAAAATAATCACAACAGCAGCAATAGCAGGTTTATGCGCAGGCGTAATAAAAGCTATTCTTACAGAAGGTCAGCGGGGTATTAATTCAGGGGCTGTGGGCCCTATGATGCTCGAGGCTAGCGGAGGATTTTTTACCGGAGCGCTAATTGGTTTTTGCGCAGAAAAATTGGGATTAAAAGATCAAGGCTGCCAATTACCAGCAGAAAAAATGTTTGGCCCAGTAAATCTTAGTATAGCTGCAGCAACAATAGGAACTGTTTTAGTAAGCGGTTCTTGGAATACTCTCATGGCCGGTCCCCCTCTGCTTGGATTTGCCTTAGCCCTTACTATCGCTTATTTTAAAGGTGTGTTTTGGTGTGGAAAAAAAATCCTATGATGTTTTACTCTCAATACCTCGACTTTTATTGCCTATACAAGAGGAAGATGATCCTACTAAAACTGATAACGATCTTTATGATCCTGAGGGCGCAAGCGCGCTGAAGCAAGATGTGATAAATGATGATTCAGGGGAATTTGAAGATATATATATAACTCTAGAACATATTTGGTTTATATAACCTCTAGAAGAATTGCCATAGACGACGGGAAACTTAAAAGATGGCTAGGAGCATGCAAAGTCTTCACGAGGCGCGTATTGAACTTTGGCGCGACGACTTTTCAAGTTATACCTGCTGCGTTGCTTCCTATACTTAATAACTGATCAAATACTTTATTAATTTCTGAAATTACATGCATATTATGTGCTTCACCGGCAAATAATATTGCATCTTCCGTATTTGAAGCTCTAACAAGCCACCAGCCGTCTTCTAGGTCGACTCTAATTCCATCTATTTCGCTAAATTGGTAATTTTTTTGCTGCAAAGAAGACCTGACTGCATTAATAAATTTTTCTTTCTGTAATGAATTGGCACTAATTTTGCGGTCAGAGATAGCAAATACACTTTCAGTTACCTGCAAACTCTTTTCTATAAGGCTACGATCATGACATGCGATCTCTAAAAATTTACAGGCGCCAAAAATCGCATCATCAAAGCCATAATAATTCTCTGCAAAAAATATATGACCACTCATTTCTGCGGCAAGCATTGCGTTCACTTCCTTCATCTTGGTCTTAATTAAGGCATGCCCAGTTTTATACTGTATTAAATTACAGTTTAATTTTTTGAGGGCATTCATTATTAAAGCACTCATTTTTACATCAGTGAGAATTGTTGCATGTGGATTCCTTTTTAGTAAGTCACAAGCAAAAATATATAATAAGTGAGAACCAAATAATATTTTTCCCTTACTATCCACAACCCCCAATCGATCTGCATCACCATCAAATGCTATACCAAAGTCATAACCCTCTTCTTTTACTCTTTTTATCAATTGTTGTAGATTTTCCGCCCTGCTCGGGTCTGGATGATGTGCTGGAAAACTCCCATCTATTTCTTCATTTATTATTAAATGCTCGCCAGGCAAATGCTTAATCAACTTTTTTAGGATATTGCAAGCTGCACCATTGCCTGGATCCCACACCGCCCTCAAATTATTATTAATAGAGATCAAGTTTCGCAATACGGTGAGATACGTTGACTCAACATCAGATTTTATAACCTCCGTCTGAGTTTGGCCGCCCTGAGAGTCAACAATTTCTAGATCAGCTAAATCCTTGAGATTCTGTCCAAAAAGAGTCTTTCCATTTAACATAATTTTAAAGCCGTTATGATTAGCTGGGTTATGAGAGCCAGTTATCATAACGGCTATATCGATATCAATAAAGTAATTAGCCGCAAAATATAAGACAGGTGTCGGAACTAACCCCAAGTCAATGATTTTTACGTCTTCTGTCATCATGCCTTTTAAAAGAGCGCTATAGAGAATTGGTGAACTGATTCTTCCATCATATCCAATACACACCTTTCCCTTTAACTTTAGATTATTTCTTGCTTGTAACAACTTTAGTGCTAGAAAAAAGGCATCTTCTTCTTTTAAATTTTCTCCAAATATTCCTCTAATATCGTATGCCCTAATAATTTCACTAGCAAATTTATAATGTTGGTGTATAGAGATGTTCATAAAAATAGTTTTTAGTATCTTATAATATAATTAAACTTTAATTCTCAATCAGTTTTTGATACTCAAAATATTTTGAAAAGCTGCTGCGATGCAGCATAAAAAAACTTATATAGTCAGTATTTGTCTGGATGTTTTTTATTGATAGAATTAAATTATTATCGTGATTTAAGTGAGGAAAAATTCAATGAGCGTGAGTAACAATCAAATTTATAAGGATTCTTTACATTTTCATTCCGCCGGTAAAAAGGGAAAGATTGGCCTTGATATGATTAAGCCTTTGGTAAATCAGCGGAGTTTAGCTCTCGCTTATTCTCCTGGCGTCGCTGCACCATGCCTAGAAATTCAACGAGACAAAAGTTTGGCATACGAATACACCTCGAAAGGAAATTTTGTTGCTGTTATTTCAAACGGGACAGCCGTTCTCGGTCTTGGCAACCTTGGTGCTCTTGCGTCTAAACCTGTTATGGAAGGCAAAGCTGTACTTTTCAAAAGATTTGCAGATATTGATTCAATTGACATAGAAGTTAACACTGAAGATCCCAAAGAATTTATTAATACCGTAAAAAATATTGGCTTGAGCTGGGGCGGGATTAATCTAGAAGACATCAAAGCACCAGAGTGCTTCATAATTGAAAGAGAATTAAAAGAATTGCTCGATATACCGGTTTTTCATGATGACCAACATGGTACTGCAATCGTTGCAGCGGCTGGGCTCATTAACGCAGCCTATATTACTGGGCGTAAGTTTGCAGATATGAAAGTAGTAGTAAATGGCGCAGGAGCTGCAGCAATTGCGTGTATAGGATTATTAAAGTCTATGGGCTTAAAAAATGCAATTCTTTGTGACACTAAAGGGGTTATTTACAAAGGCAGAACTGAAGGGATGAATGAATGGAAGACTGCTCATGCCGTAGATACAGATAAAAAAACATTAGCAGAAGCGGTAGCTGGAGCTGACGTATTTTTAGGCCTTTCGGTCAAAGGGGCCTTAAGCAAAGGGATGGTGAGCACTATGGCTAAAAAACCAATCATTTTTGCTATGGCAAATCCTGAACCAGAAATAACGCCAGAAGATGTTCACTCCATAAGAGATGATGCAATCGTTGCTACAGGACGCTCCGATTACAATAACCAGGTAAATAATGTTATGTGCTTTCCTTATATTTTTAGAGGAGCTCTCGATACCCAAGCCACCACAATTAATTTAGAAATGAAGATCGCAGCAGCCAATGCAATAGCTGCACTTGCAAGACAAGAAGTAACGGAAGAAGTTATGGCTGCTTATGCAGGTAAAGCCCATAAATTTGGTCCAGATTATATAATTCCCGTACCGTTCGATTCAAGACTAATACGAGAAGTTCCAGCGGCTGTTGCTAAAGCTGCCATGGATTCTGGAGTTGCAAAAAAATCTATTGAAGATTTTTTCGAATATAAAATGGGACTTGCAGCAAGGCTTAGTCCTGTGACCAGTATTACTAATAATTTCTTTTCCAGACTCAGAAATAACCGGAAAAAAGTAATTTTTGCTGGTGATAGCATAGCTATGGTTAAAGCCGCTCTTGAATGGTGTAAAAATGGGTATGGAGAAGCAATTATAGTTGGAGAAGAGAATAAAGTTTATCAAGTTATTTCCAAGGAAGAGAATAAAATTCAAGTCATAAACCCAGCAAAGGTTGCAGCAGAGCAATATATTGAATTTCTATACAAAAGAATGCAAAGAAAGGGGATGACAGAAGCTGATTGTAAAAAGTATACTACTAACGACTTAACCCTCTTTGGAGCATCAATGCTTGCAAATGGTGAAGCTGATGCAATGGTTGCAGGTCTCGACCATGGCTATCTTTCAACTTTAGAAAGCGTTACTAAAGTTGTTGATAGAGCTGACAATCAACCACTTTTTGCTCTCTCCATTCTTTCAAAACCAGATAAAGTACTGTTTGTGGCAGATACCGCGATAAATGAGCTGCTCACTGCTGAAACCCTAGCAGATATAGCTGTACAAGCCGCTGAAGAGGTTAGAAATTTAGGTTACGACCCGAGGATTGCTTTTATTTCTTTTTCAACTTTTGGCAACCCTCAGCGGAAAGAGTCACAAAAGATGAGAGAAGCTGTCGCAATATTAGATAAAAGGAGAGTTAATTTCGAATATGATGGAGAGCTGGCTGCAAATGTTGCCATTAATCAGTCCTTATTAAAGCTTTATCCTTTTTGCAGATTATCAAAGCCTGCTAACATCTTAATTATGCCAGCTTTGCATAGTGCTCATATCTCATCCAGACTCTTGCAGGAATTTGGAGGGGCTACTTTAATAGGCCCTATTCTATGTGGGTTAAGTAAAAGAGTGCAAATAGTACAAATGGGCTCTTCTGCAACAGATATATTGAATTCTGCAGCTATTTCTGCTGTACTGTCATAAGTTATGACTTTCAGTGGGCAGTGATGTTTCCTATAGAGATTTGGATAGTATTTTTTAGCCTTATAATTTTTGCTATTGCCTTTGACTTAGGGGTCTCTTCAAAATTCTCGACCCATACTATTTCAGTAAAGACAGCAGGTACCCTTACCGCTTGCTGGGTGGGCTTAGCTTTTTTATTTGCAGGTCTAATCTTTCTCTACGCTAGTCTAGAGAAAACAGCCTTATTTATAACTGGGTATTTAGTTGAGTTAGCACTCAGTATTGACAATATCTTTGTCTTTATTTTAGTATTCAATAATTTTAAAATCTCACAAGAAGCTCAGCATAAGGTCTTAATAATTGGTATATTAAGCACAATTATAATGAGATTTTTAATGATTAGCACGGGCGTTTATCTGATTCAAAAATTTCAATGGGTTTTTTATATCTTCGGTACCTTTTTGATTTATAGCGGCATCAGAATTATTAAGGGTAAAGAAGAAAGGAAAGAAGAGCAGAACAATGGCTTTATCTCCTTCTTTAAAAAGCTTTTGCCTATTAGTGAAGAAGAGCATGGAGATAAATTCACAGTTAAAATCAAAGGCAAAAGATATTTCACCTCTTTATTTGTAGTACTTTTGATTATAGAAAAAGTAGATTTAATATTTGCCCTAGATTCAATCCCAGCAATTCTTGCAATTACTGATGATATCTTTATTGTCCTAACCTCAAATGTATCTGCCACTCTAGGCTTAAGGTCGATGTACTTCTTTCTATATGATATATTAGAGAAGTTTATTTATATAAAGCATGCGTTATCAATAATACTATGTTTTATAGGCTGCAAAATGATAGCATCTGTCCAGGGCTACCATGTGCCTATCCTTCTATCATTATCTGTAATAATAATATCGATTTTAACCGCTATCTTATTTTCCATTTTAAAGCAGAAGAAGTCATAATCACTCATTCCACTATAAATTGCATACAGCACAACAATCAACCCTTGATTGTCAAATATTAACAACAACATGCCTCAATAAAACGGCAATGCCTGGTAATTATAGACGGCATAAGAGGGTGTGATATCTTCGTAGTAAAACGGGGGGGCAGAAATTACAATTAAGTGTAAATATATTGCGGCTCCAGCGAGCAGGTGAAGAATGGTGTGGTATATGGACGGCAGAGGTATAGATTGCAAGAATTGCAAAAAGAATTACCGAGAAGGTGATAAGCGGCAGAAATACACGATGAATGATAGACTTAAAACTTAACCTTGAAGACTGTGGGATTAGGACGATAGAGAGACTGACTGGGAAATCCATAACAGCCAAAAATCTTCATGGATCGAAAGACGGGGGGGGGACGCTATGTGCAAGAAAAGTTAGATAAGAGCTGGCAACCAGCACAAAAAGTCACTTAAGGATATCGAGGTCCTAGAGATTGACGAGCTGTGCACATATATAAAAAAGACCAAAGAATGTAGGGGAACACCTTTATATGGATTGCTGTTGATAGAGGAGCGGGTGAAATTATTGATTTTGAAGGGTAGGTGACGGGAGTAAGGCAACCTATCTGAACCTGGCATTTTAGGCTTGAAGAACGTTATAAAATTGAGCATGTACAGGTGATCACAGCGTTTATGAATACTATAAAATCTCCACGCACCATCACGAAACAAAGGCTGGGACATCATTGTGGTAGAATCAAAGAATTCTTTAAAGGCATTATCTAGCTCGTTTTAATCGAAGAACGAAGCGCTACAGCAAATTCCTGAGGATGCTTTGCACTATTCTTAACCTCTTCTTCCATAGGCATTTGCTGGATTTGAAACTTCTATCTATAAATATTAGGCAATGCCAGGACGTAGCTAGTCATGTTGTTTGACTTATCTATGCCCAAACCTCCCCCCCACGAACTTTTCCGTGCAACAAAAGCGCAAAACGTTAAGAGACTTTCCTGAAGAATTAATCAATTATCTTCTGGTTCATCATTTTAATCACGCAAAACTTGAAGCTGCTATACTGAGGATTGCAAAGCCCCGTACTTTCTGCTTAAACCATGGCTCAGCTGTTCGTAAAAGACGATAAATACGACAAGAAAGGATTGCTGTTTGAAAGCGGAAACTTTGAAAAAGCTGTGCCGCCGAAGGTGTATGGCGCGGGGTTCTGTATGGCCAGGAAAATGGCCAAAAAATCATCCTAAGCAGTCTTGCTATAATGCAAGGCGATATTTGTACCTCCATATGTAAATATGAACTGATGGAGGCAGGAAGGATTGTCCATGCAGAAATTGAAGAAGTGAAAGTGAGGATTTATCAGCTCTTACGCCTCCCAGTTATGTGTTTCCAGTTGCCTGGACTATTTTATATGGGACAACCGGTGCTTGTAGTTGGGTCATTTGGAGCACTTCATCGTCTTCCTACCTAAGACTTATCAAAAGCTCACATGTAAATCCAGTTAATTTTAAACTGGTGCTGGACACCCTTGTTTTTTCCACTATCACTTGACTGGTCTTTCGCCCCTAGTTTTAGTAGTAATGGATATTGCGCGGTTAGCACTATTATTTATGTAGCCTATCTGAAGGCTAGATCTGTATCGCTATTTATGATGCCCTATTTATTATGGATTCTATTTGCAAGCTACTTAAACTTTTACATATGGCAACATAATTTATGTTACGAGTTTATGAACGTCTCGAAAAAATCTATTTTTTTATGGTACTTGCCACATATTGGAGAATATGTGCAAATAATCATCGCAATATCAGACAGAAGGACGAAAAGCCACCCTATAGATATAGCCTCAGCTTTATCAACAGCCATTATCATGTCCTTTTGAGATATATTGCTCCTAAATTCATCAGAGTTTCTGAAGTCCTGGATATCAATAGCAAGCATTGAATCATAATTTTGTGGGTTTTGTTTTACATGGTCGAGTTTGTGTTTATTGCTCTAGTCGAGAATAACCATCATTTTGCACACTTCCTCCACCAACTGCTGAGACAAATAAGGTGCAAAACAAAATAATATGATATAGAAAACGATAATTTTCTTTTTATGAATAAATGTCTAGACACGAAAAGCGCAAAAAATGCAGATAATGTTAGAAAAAACAATTGATGCATTGATAAAAGATTATTGAATGTCATCTAAACCTCCTTTGCACATTGTTTTAAAAAATTCAGTCATTGCCCCTAAAAGTAGCTTGTGTCGCAACTCTATCTTCTAACGCCCAAATCCATGCAAGCACCGCCTGAACAAAACACCAGTCTACACTTCTGCTCTTTGGAACGTTTAAGGTGCCAGAAAATGTGGCATACGATTTTGAATAATCTCTGCCGCATTTTATACGCTTAGAAGTGCTGGTATAGGATCTTGAATAAAAGGGCGGCTACTTAATAGGCCGCCCCCTCACCAATCACAGCCCAATCCTCACCATTTTGCAAGATGTTATCGTGATGTGCAAATCACCTCGTAGCAAAACATCTGGTCCAGAATTTTGTAAAAGCTGGTCACTGAGCTTTCTTGCTTTTTGCAAATAGCCTGATGGAAGGTCCCATTCTTTATCCAAAGCCTAGAGACAATCTTTGACATAGGGGAAATTGTGGGTCTGCAGCCAACACTTTAACTGCACCAAATCCCGCAATGCATTTTAGAGCAGAGGCTTCTCGCTTTAACGCTTCACCATCAAGATCGAGCTTTACATAAATGCTGATGATATTAGATTGAAATTTGCTCACAGACCCTCCATAACAAGAATGTCGTAGGCGTGCGCTAGTTTATATTTTCTAGCTTTATTAGAGTAATCGACTATTTCTAGGGAGCCGCTTTCGACCCATTTTTTTACAAAGCGCAGCGTTCGTTCTGGGTTGAAAGCCAGATAAATCAACTATTTGCTTGGCTGTAACTACATCCATATTCCTTGGATAACTCCAAGGCTTTGCGTTATTTTGGATCTAACGTACGCATCAGTTCAGAATGATCTTTTTCACCCTTTTCATTACTTGCAATCATCTGGGATACAACTTTCTCAAAAGCAAAAGCCACACCTTCGGTAAAATACTCCACCCAGGTTGTAATATCACCTTCAGCTCTTCCGAAGTAATAATTATGAGATGGTCCAATACTGATAGCACGATAATAGCCAAGTAAATTTTTGGCACAACATTCCTCAAGAGAATACAGTCCTTTTAAATCATATCCGCGAAGGTGCAAAAATCAACGTCGTCAGCAACCTACTTGTGCGGCCATTACCATCGTAGTAATAAGGGTGGATCGTTGCGAACTGGTAATGGGCAATACCGGCAGTGATGGGGGCGTGGCAGTCCTTCATTTTCTTTGATCCACGATACCCAATGTTCCTGTGCTACTTGCCCTTTTGATAACATTTTGCCCATCACGGTGCGGGGGGGGCGGTTCGATGCGCGTGCAACCACCACTTATCACAAGAGCATGTAAGGTTTGGATAACTTTTCCCAGTTTACAGGATGGGTTTTGTGCGGCGTATCGCTCAAGCCGAGCTAGGGCAAGCATAATAGCCCTTTTTCAACTTCATGTTCATCCCGTTCTCTGCCAGGAAAATGTCCTTTGAACTGAATGACCGCTTTAATTTCGTTGGGCTTTAGTTGATTCCCTTCTATCGCCGTTGAATAATGAGCGACGTATAACTTTGCTGTCTCACGCAACAGATGCAAGTGTCGTAGGACTACAGGCAGCAACGCGAACTCCCCCTTGACAGCTTCGATCCTCATAAGACGCCTGGCAACGCCAGGCGCGATACCACAGGCAGGCTTAAAATTTGCCGACACAACATAAGCCCAATATCAGTTTGGCCTCGCCGCTCATTGTGCCGATAAAAAGCTGATAAGTCAAGCAGAATATGCTGATAAGAACCATAGCAGAATCTATAGTGTCCTGTAGGTATCATTTTTCGACACCTTAAGGACATAGCACGTCCTTAAGGTTACTGATATAGTAACTTTACGAACATTATGTCTGTGCGCCTGCTCTCTGTATGAAGAGTCTAAAAACAACCAATTTAGCCCCCCCTCTAAGTGCGCCTCTATAATCGCATTTGGAGAGAACAACACGACTACACCACCCCAGTTTGGAGTTGGTTAGGTTGTGGTAAACTGATCTCCGCCATTTTTTCTTATCACTATACAAAAACTTGTGGCTATTAAGATCCCAAATCGTTTTTCTCAATCTTAACAATTTGGTTCTTCTCATCATAGATAGCTCTAATTTTATCACCTTCCGCCACATTGCCTGCTAATATCTCTTCGGCTAGTCTATTTTGCAAAGAATGTTGAATCACTCTTTTTAAAGGCCTTGCTCCATATACTGGATCATAGCCCTCGGCTGCTATCCAGTTTTTAAGAGAATCATCAATAGCAAGAGTGATATGTTTTTCAGCAAGAATCTCCTCTAACCTTTTTAGCTGGATCTCAGTTATTTCCGTCATATTAAATTTATGTAACCTACTAAATAATATTATTTCATCTAACCTGTTAATAAATTCTGGCTTAAAAGATTTTTTTACTACTTCCATTACCAAATTTTTTGCAGAATCAGTATCCTGTCCTTCTGCTAATTGGGCTATGAATTCTGCTCCTAGGTTGGATGTTAAAATAATTACCGTATTCCTAAAATCTATAGTTCTACCATGGCCGTCAGTTAACCTGCCTTCATCTAAAACTTGCAATAATATATTAAATACATCTGGATGAGCTTTTTCAATTTCATCTAATAATATGATCTGGTAAGGCCTTCTTCTCACGGCCTCAGTAAGCACTCCACCTTCTTCATGGCCAACATAGCCTGGAGGAGCTCCAATCAATCTAGCAACAGAATGCTTCTCCATACATTCAGACATGTCTACCCTCACTATCGCTTTTTTATCATTAAATAAAAACTGCGCTAACGCTTTTGCTAATTCAGTTTTTCCAACGCCAGTTGGGCCTAAAAATAGAAAAGAACCTATAGGTTTATCTTGGTCAGAAAGGCCCGCTCTCGATCTTCTTACTGCATTACTTACTGCAACAACTGCTGAGTGTTGTCCAACAACGAATTTTTCTAGATACTTTCCCATGTTGCGTAATTTCTCTTTTTCAGAGGCGAGCATTTTATCAACTGGAACGCCGGTCCACCTTGAAACAATTGCAGCAATGTCTTGTTCAGTAATTGCTTCTTTCATGAAGGTACTCGCTTTACTAGCGTCAAATTCAGCGATCTTTCTTTCTAAAGCAGGTATAACCCCGTATCTCAGCTCTCCGGCACGGTTAAAATTGCCTTGCCGTTGTGCGTTTTCGAGTTCTATTTTAGCACTCTCTAGCTTTTCTTTAGCTGACTTAAGTTCACTAAGCTTCATTTTATCAGCTTGCCATTTATTAGTTAAATCAAGTGATTGAGATTCCAATTGCGCAAGCTCTCTTTTGATACCTTTTAACCTTTCTTTTGATGCCTCATCCTCTTCTTTAGCTAATGCAATTTCTTCTATTTTTAATTGCATAATCCTTCTTTCTAGTTCATCAATTTCTTCTGGTTTGCTATCGACTTGCATACGGAGCCTACTTGCTGCTTCATCTATTAGATCAATCGCCTTATCAGGTAAGAACCGGTCCGTTATGTACCTTTTAGAAAGAGTGGCCGCTGAAATTATCGCACTATCACTAATTCTAATCCCGTGATGAACTTCATATTTCTCTTTCAGTCCTCTTAAAATGGAAATTGTATCTTCAACAGTTGGCTCTCCAACAAATACTGGCTGAAATCTTCTAGCAAGAGCTGCATCTTTTTCTATATATTTCTCATATTCTGCAAGCGTTGTTGCCCCAACACAGTGCAGCTCTCCCCTTGCAAGAGCTGGCTTTAATAAGTTCGATGCATCCATTGCTCCGGCCTCTGCTCCTGCCCCAACTAATGTGTGCAGCTCGTCAATAAATATAATTATCTCCCCGCTTGCTGAAGTAATCTCATTTAAAACTGCTTTCAGTCTTTCCTCAAACTCTCCTCTATATTTAGCTCCAGCAATTAGTGCGCCTAAATCCAAAGACAATAATTTTATATTATGCAAGCTTTCTGGTACATCGCCTGCAATAACTCTTTGGGCAAGGCCCTCAACAATAGCAGTTTTACCAACTCCAGGCTCTCCTATTAAAACCGGGTTATTTTTAGTTCTTCTTGATAAAACTTGTATAGCCCTTCTGATTTCTTCATCTCTTCCAATGACTGGATCAAGCTTGCCAGAAACTGCTAAAACTGTGATATCTTTTGTATATTTTTTTAGCGCTTGCATTGAGTCTTCAGCATTCGCTGATTGCGCTTTACGCCCTTTTCGAACATTTTCTACTGCTTGATCTACCATTGACTCTGTTATTCCTACAGCTTTAAATATAGAAGCTACACTTGAAGATTTTCTTATTATACCTTGCAATAATCTCTCAGTTGTAACAAAGCTATCGCCGTATTTTGTTGCAAGCTCCTCGGCGCACCGTAATGCCTTGGCGGTGTCAGCTGCCACGTAAGGGTGAGAAGCTCCGCTTCCACTTACCGATGGTATTTTCGCTAATGATTCCTTTAACTTTGATACAATAATTTCTGTTTTAGAGCCAAGAGAAATGATAATTTGTGCAATTAACTCATCTTCTTCTATAAGTGTACATGTTAAATGTTCTGGCACTAACTGCTGATGATCCATTGCAGTAGCTTTCAATAGAGCTTTTTGCAAGATAGCTCTGGCATTATCAGTAAGTTTCTCTAAGTTCATACTCATTACTTTAAAAATATCTCTATTCTTATTAAATAGGTTATAATTATGATTTTTCAAGTAACAGGTAAATGGCTCAAGTTAACGCTCTCATATATAGTATGTAGTATGGTTTATCGATATAAAAAATTTTACCTCATCTAACTCAAGAGATATGGCATTGCCTAATATTTATAGATAGAAGTTTCAAATCCAGCAAATGCCTATGGAAGAAGAGGTTAAGAATAGTGCAAAGCATCCTCAGGAATTTGCTGTAGCGCTTCGTTCTTCGATTAAAACGAGCTAGATAATGCCTTTAAAGAATTCTTTGATTCTACCACAATGATGTCCCAGCCTTTGTTTCGTGATGGTGCGTGGAGATTTTATAGTATTCATAAACGCTGTGATCACCTGTACATGCTCAATTTTATAACGTTCTTCAAGCCTAAAATGCCAGGTTCAGATAGGTTGCCTTACTCCCGTCACCTACCCTTCAAAATCAATAATTTCACCCGCTCCTCTATCAACAGCAATCCATATAAAGGTGTTCCCCTACATTCTTTGGTCTTTTTATATATGTGCACAGCTCGTCAATCTCTAGGACCTCGATATCCTTAAGTGACTTTTTGTGGCATTACCGGATTCAAAGATTTTTACCTAAACTGTGTTCAAATCTCTTTCAGAGAGGAATTGCCGAAGCTTATCAGCTACAATCGCTTTGTTGAGCTGATGCGAGACGCGGTCATTCCGTTGGTCATTCTGCTGAATTGCTGCAAAGGGAAACAAACAGGTACGTTGACTCAACAAAAAGCTGGAAGGTTTGTCATAACTTACGTACTAGCCGTAATAAGGTCCTTAAAGGCGTCGCTCAGCGTGGGAAAACGTCGACCCGGATGGTTCTTTGGCCTCAATGATCAAGGAGAGATTATGTCATTCACACTGACTTCGGGTAATACAGATGATCGAGCCGTTGTCGAAAAAACTGACTCAATATTTGACAGGCCTCCTATTCGGAGATCGGGGCAACCCAGTTGTAGCCATTCCTGATATGATTACATCGATAAATCAAGATAATAATTTCTTTGATGAAATTGCTCGCTGGTTTATCGCTTTATGTCAACAGCTGGGCTACAGCAAAAATAGCGACGAATCCAAGAATCTCGAGTATACCCTCTTGCAAGGATTATATGAGGTAGTATTGTACAGTGCAGCTGGGCCGGTATTTTCCGGCCTTCCAAGATGCCACCCAGAATTTTTGAGCTGGATGATGATTTTGGTTATGAGGGCAGTAACTTGCATGACGATAACCAGACAGATATCATAGAACAAGATACTTTTTTTTACCCAAGAATTACAGAAAATATTACTATTTATGAATAAAACCCTGGATATGCAGGCCGACAAGAAATCTAAGTTTCAAAACCTACTAATTTTTGCTTCAATAAAACGTGTATACTGTCTTACTCCTGACTCAAAATAGGATTGTTTTTCAATAAAGCTTTTCTATATTTTTTAATGTTCTCGCCATGATCTTTAAAACTACTTGAGAACAAATGTCCACCTTTGCCGTCTGCAACAAAATAAATTTCGTTGGTATAATGAGGATGCATAACCGCTTCTATTGCAGCCTTACCTGGATTGCATATTGGAGACGGAGGTAAGCCATTTACCATATATGTGTTATAAGGAGAGACAAAACGAAGATTATCATAAGATAATTTCAAATCAAAAGTTTTGCCTTCAGTAAGCGCAAAAATCACGGTAGGATCAGCCTGCAGAGGCATTTTTATTTTTAATCTATTAAAGTAGACCGCAGCTATTCTTTGTTTTTCTGTATCAAGTTTTGCTTCTCTTTCTACTATAGAGGCCAAAATCATAGCTTCTTGCTTGTTATTTATTATATTATTAATTAGAGGATCTCTTTGATTCCAAGCATAGTCAATAAACTTGTTTAAATTTTTAGCACACTTTTCAAGTAACTCACTTGCTTTTGCGCCATAAGTATAAAAATAAGTTTCTGGCAAGATTACACCTTGAGCTCTAAACTCGCTTTTTCCGCCAAGGTCATTTGTAACTCCTGGAGAGTTAACAATTATATTAACTGCTTCTATAGTAAGGGACCCTTCAGGAATAGTGAGCTTATAAACTATGATATCGCCGGCTAACATTTTGTCTACTATTTGTAGCATATTCATTCCCTTGTTTATTTTATATTCGCCAGCAATTAGATATTCAGAATCAGTATATTTTTTGATTTTAGTCCAAAGTACGAAGACTCTTGCATCATTAATAATCTCTCTTTCCAATAAGAGTGCTGCTATTTTTTTGCCGCTATATCCTTTGGGAATAACCACTACTTCGTCCTTAGCCACGCGGTATTCATACAGGCTATAATTAAAATGCTGCTTTATTAAATAACCGCTTAAAGTGATTACCGATAATATTATTAAGATCCGAATAAATTTTTCAAGTATTATACCTATCATAAATATAATTAAGAGATAATTTTCATTTTTTATGCTAATCTAGCAGCAGTTCCAATTTCATAAACAATTTTATAATTAAATGTTTTACATCCAAACTGCTTCTATTAAAAGTTGTTTCAAAGTATCAGAAATATCAGTAATCTTAAAGCAACTTATTGAGGAAAACTTTTTTGATGTAAGAATTCAAGGAGAAATCTCAGGCCTTAAAGTTAGCTCTGCAGGACACAGCTATTTTAACTTAAAAGATGAGGACTCTCTTTTAAACTCTGTATGCTGGCGCAATACTATACAAAATACCTCAATAAAAATTGAAGATGGCATGGAAGTAATATGTTCTGGAAGAATTTCTATTTATCCCTGCCGGTCGAGTTATCAGCTTATCGTAGAAAAAATAGAAGTGGCCGGACAAGGCACCTTACTTGCGGCTTTGGAAAAAAGGAAGCAAGCAATGGCTGCAGAAGGCCTATTCGATAACGAACGGAAAAAGCAGCTACCGTTTCTGCCAAAAACTATTGCTTTAATTACTTCAGTGAATGGTGCTGTAATTAGAGACATTTTACATAGAATTAGTGATAGATTCCCGGTTGAAGTATTAGTTTGGGATGTGCCGGTCCAAGGAAACGACGCCTCTTACCATATTCAAAATGCAATTAATGGTTTTAATGAGTTACCGCCACATATTAATGGGCCTGATATAATAATCCTAGCAAGAGGTGGGGGATCCATTGAAGACTTATGGTGTTTTAATGAGGAAGAGGTTGTAAGAGCTATAGTTGCGTCTGAAATCCCTATTATTTCAGCAATAGGGCATGAGACGGATTTTACATTATCGGATTTGGCAGCTGATTTAAGGGCTCCAACTCCAACTGCTGCTGCGGAATTTGCGGTCCCGGTTTTGAAAAATTTGCAGGATTATATTAATTTTTCTTTTAATAAAATATATCAAATTTCTAAATCATTTTTAGAGGAGAAGGCGCTGAAGCTTGCTAGGTTTTCCTATATATTACTTGAACTAGAAAATATTTTAGAACTTAAAAAGCGCAAGTTAATAGAGTACAGTTATAAACTTAACTTTTTCGCACAGAAGTATTTTGACAGGAAGCAAACCTTATTATCAGTATTATCGCAATTACTAGAAAAATATGATCAAAAAAAGATCCTAGAGAGGGGGTTTGCTATTATATATGACAGTTCTAAAGGTTGCATCACATCATCTGTTCAACTGCTGCCTGATATTGAAGTGCTAGTAGAAATGCATGATGGTTACAAAAAGGCAATAATCAAAAAATAGTTATGCTGCCCGATATAGGAAATTTGTGTTTGTATATTGCGCTTTCTATTTGCTTATTTGTTTCTATCGCTCCAATTCTAGAAAAGCTAGGTTTTTCTTTGCAATATAAATACTATACAGTTGCTTGGCTTGCGGTGTTTATAGTGATTTTGATCTCTTTTTTTATTCTGATCTATTCCTATGTTATATCTGATTTTTCAATATTAAATGTAGTTAATAATTCTCATACCAGTAAGCCACTAATATATAAAATATCAGGTGCCTGGGGAAATCATGAGGGATCGATGCTACTTTGGATTACAGCAATTAATGTGTTTACAATCATTTTTTGCATAATGAATAGAGATGCAAGTCTTGGCAAACTCACGCTAAGTGTACAGGCAATATGTAATACATTTTTTATTGCATTTACCCTTTTCATTTCCTCTCCGTTTACAAGGATATTTCCAGCTCCCAAAAATGGATTCGGATTAAATCCAATATTGCAAGATATTGGTCTTGCAATGCACCCTCCTGTTTTATACTTAGGATATGTTGGATTTTCCATAAGCTATTCAATTACGATATCGGCTCTTATATTAAACAAAATTGATAAATTTTGGGCCGAAATAGTGCGGATTTGTTCTCTAATATCTTGGTGTTTTTTGACCGCAGGTATAGCGCTTGGCAGTTGGTGGGCATATAGAGAATTAGGCTGGGGCGGATTTTGGTTTTGGGACCCAGTTGAGAATGCTTCTCTCATGCCTTGGTTAAGTGCAACTGCCTTAATTCACACTATAAATGTTTACAGTAAAACAGGTAATTTAAAGCAGTGGTCAATAATTTTATCTATTGCAACCTTTATTTTAAGTACTCTTGGCATGTTTTTAGTGCGATCTGGAATAGTAACTTCTGTTCATGCATTTGCAGCTGATTCTTCCAGAGGAATTTATATCCTTTCTTTTTTGGCTCTGCTTTTGCTTGCTTCAACTATTATATATATGCTGAAGTTAAATATTACAAGAGAGGTTACTTTTCCAATCCTTTCGAAGCCGTTCTTTATAAGTATAAGTAGTTTAATTTTAGTGGTTGCAATTAGTACTATTATAATTGGTACAATTTATCCTATGATTCTAGAAATTCTAACTGGAACTAAAATTTCGGTTGGAGCTCCTTATTTTAATACAGTTTTTAATCCTATGGTTATAATGCTTACAGGTTCTTGCGCTATTGGATCTAACTTGTCCTGGGTAAAAAGTAAAAATTTCAAAAAGCATATTTTGATTTTTGGCCTGGCTCTCATAAGCACCTCTTTATTTAGTATAAAAATTAATTTGGCTGAAGAGGCCTTAGCAACTTTAGGACTTTTATTTGGACTATGGCTTTTATTTGCTAGTATTTCCCTATTATTTACCAGGGATAAAAAGGGCTCTAACTTTTATAACATGGTCATAGGCCATTTAGGATTTAGTATTATAGTAGTCTCTATTTCAATGAATGCAGCATTAAATAGGGAAACCCGAACGCAATTAAAGATTGGTGAAACGGTGAATTTTTTAGATTACGGCATCAGCTTAAGTAATATATACTATGAAAAAAAGGCCAATTACTTAACACAAATAGCTATTATTGGTATTAAGAGCGGTAACTTAAAGACCAGTGTGAAGCCTGAAGTGCGATTTTTTGAGGTGGAGCAACAACAGGTTGTTGAGCCAGCTATGTACAAAACTGTTTTTTCTGATTTATATATAACAATAGATAGAATATACTCAGACCAGGGCGTGCCAGTTTTAATATATTATAGGCCAATGATAGCATGGCTTTGGTTTGGGGCGTTATCGGTGGTCATCGCTATTTTGCGTTCTGCCATAATCTCTGTTGCTAATTATTTCAATAAATGATATGAATTTCATAATTCATCATTATATAGCAACACACTTTATAGGTTATACTATAACTGTTTTTTTTGCTATTTCAGGAATAGTTATGTTTTTTGATACTCTGGAATTAATTAGATTATCATTAAAAGTTGCCGAACTTAATTTCCAGAAAGTTATTTTAATGGCAATTATGAAGAATTATTATCATGCTAATAAAATATGGCCTTTCGTTATAGTGCTTGCTGGTGCATTTACTCATAAAAAATTGTCGGAAAATTTTGAGCTCTATATACTAAGGTCCGCAGGCTTTTCAACATTTCAAATTATATTTCCTATTACCTTACTATCTTTTGGTATTGGTATAATTCATATAACTCTTTTAAATCCAATAGGATCATATGGTATAGAAAAGTATCAACACATGGAGGCGATCAATCTACAGGGAAGAAAAAGCTTAATTGGCTTTTCGGAATCAGGTCTATGGCTTAAGCAAAATGGAGGAAATGGCAAAGAAATAATTTTTCATGCCTTACGCCTCTCTCAGCAAGAACAAGCTTTTTATGATGTAACTTTCTTTTATTATGACTATAATAATACCTTTGTTAAAAGGATTGATGCTAAAAAAGCTACAATAATTAATAATTATTGGCATATAAGCCAAGCTAAGACTATCAATTCTAAATATGTTGCGCACCAAGAAAAAGAAGTACGAATTAAGACGGATTTGACTTTTGATAGTATAATTGAAAGTGTAGTATCCCCTGAAGTACTTTCTTTCTGGCAGCTTTATAACTTTATTAGGATTAGTAAAAATACAGGGTTACCTGCTGTAAAACATCAACTATACTTCTGGCAGCTGCTTTTTATGCCGTTATTCTTCTCGGCCGTTGCGGCAGTAGGTTATGTATTCTGCACTAAAAATCCAAGAGCCCCGAAATCCAATAACATGACTATTATCGCCGTCCTAATTCAATTTTTCATCTACTTCGCTTCTGACTTTGTCTCCGCCTTAGCAATAGTAGGTACTATTCCAGTTATTATTGCAGCCTTGTTTCCGTTTGTGGTCACCACTATTATAGGGCTATATAGCATATTGCATTTTGAGTTTAGCTAGGCATTATCAAGTTAAATTTCAGTGTCTTACTATTAGTATTGCAAATCAACAAAAAAAATACTTTAAATAGTTGTTGACGCGAATTAATAAGCATAGTGCTAATCAACTTAGAGGCGCTACCTGTGGTGTGTGATCAAAAAAATAGCCCAAAATATTTAAAGGTGAGGTGACTTGGCTAATTGGGTGCTGTTGCTTACTTGAATGAGTTAACCTCTTTATGATTATTTATTACTAGGGTTAGGAAAAAGCGTTTGCAAATGCAGTAGTATATAGGGCGGGAGGGCGGCCTGGTGGAGTTGGTGTAGCCGATTTTGATAATGATGATAATCAAGGATATAGTTGTTACTGATTCTGGTGGAGAATACAGTGTCAGTGTTCTTGGGAGATGGATTTGGGGTAGTTTTGATAGCAAGGTAGACTCGGTATTGGTGCTGACTCCGGAGGTATTGCAATAGCAGATTTAGATAAAGATGACAAATCAGGATATAGTTATTACTAACTGCGGTTCACAAACAATTTCAGTACTATTAGGAAATGGCCTTAGTGGGTTTTGGTGTGCAGACAGACTTTACTGTTGGTTCCTGTGCTCGTGGTGTTACAGTAGCAGATTTAAATAAAGATGGCAATTAAGACGTAATTACCGCTAACCAAGGCTCAAATACAATTTCCATATTCTTAGGGAGCGGTCTTGGTAAGTTTTTACAGTAAAACAGATTTTGCTGTTAGTCCTTTTACTCATGGGATTACAGTGGGAGATGTGGGGATAGAGAAATAATCAGGATCTCATCGTGGCTAACGGTGATACACATGCAGTTTCAGTACTATTAGGTAGTGGTTCTTGGGAAGTTTAGTAATAGAGCAGATTTTGGTTCGGGGGGGGGATAGGGAGTGTGGCAGTAGGTAACGTAAATGGTGATGGTAATCAGGATATTAGTTGTGGTTAATGTTGATTCCAACACAGTTTCTGTATTGCTTAATACTTTGGCGCCGGTTACCACTACTACTGAACGGGCTACTGCAACTATTCCTACCATAACCACTACATCTTCTCTATGCACTTCCATTATCAGAAGTGCGATCCCATATTTTTGGCGCCCTAGCGCTTATTGGAACTATTAAAGTTATTATTGATGGTAAATATGGGTTTGAATATAAAAATGGAGAATTGAAAACTGCAATTGAAAGCAAGTTGCCTAACAGTGAAATCTCACTACATTTATTTTGGGGAAGGGAAGATTGGTTGCGCTGACGAAACTTGTAGTGGAGAAACAATTAATGCTCCAAATTCTGAGTTTTGTATCTATGATAATCTTGGGATTATGGCAAACGTTGCGAATGTGTTTGATTATCTGAGTTGTTAGTATTTAGAGAGTGACTTTAAAGTAATTTATTAGGCGCACGCCGGAATTGATTATAAGAGCGAGTGGGTAGTTGGAATAGTAGGTAGTGGTGTTTTTGCCAAGAGAGCTACACAAATTGATTACCAATTGGGCTGCGTCTTACGCAAGGAATAGGTCCTGGATAACTGCTGCTTTCTCCAAATTCAATACTTACACAAGGGCTTCTTAAATCATTGACTGATGGGTCCCCAGGCGCGCACGCAGTCATTAAAAAAACTGTTCCTAAAAGAATAAAAAGTTTTATACAGTTCATTATTCCCCCTATTTTAAATAGCATCAAGACCAAAGCCACTATGTAATTTAACGGTTGCGACGTCCTTATATTTAGCTTCCAACACAACAGACACACCAGTACCGATTGCGTTAGCACTAATTATATTTATATCCTCATCAGCTAGAATTTGAAACATTTTTTGCAAAATTATTGAATTTTCCGCTAATCCATTACCAACTATAGTAATTTTGGCTACTTCATCTTTAGTAATAAAATTCAAACCAAGATCTTTGAGCAGACCCCAAACTATTGATAAGCTATTTTTGGGAACTGTAAATTTAAAGCTAGGATCTGATTGGTGAGCATCAAAGAGAAGTTCTAACGGTATTGCTAAATCGCTTAATATGTCCAATACCTTATTTATAAAAATATTATCGGTGTGGATGTGGAAAATTGTAATAACGACAATATTACTATCGCTTACAACAGCCAGAATTGAGCCTCGCTCTATCCTGTCCTTTACTAATACAGTTCCAGGTGTATCAGAAAAACTTGAGAGAATGTGAGTTTCTAAGTGATGACTTAAAGAGATATCAACCGCTCTTGGGTGTATAACTTTAGCGCCGGCTGTAGCCATTATAAGCATCTGATTGTATGATATTGTTTCAATTTTTTTAGCTTTGGTAACTATTCTGGGATCTGCACTAAAAACTCCATCAACATCAGTAAATATATCACATCTAGCTGCACAAACTGCAGCAGCAACAGCAGTTGCAGTGGTATCAGACCCACCCCTACCCAGAGTTATAATACGTTCATTGCATACCCCTTGAAAGCCTGAAATCACCGGAACTTCTTCTTTTTTAATTGCTTCAATCAATTGAGTCGTTCCAACCGAGACTATCCTACCATTGGAGTATGCATTGTCCGTTACGATTGGTAGCTGCCAGCTAAGAAAAGAGCGCGATTTTATCCCAATCGATTGTAGGGTTAAGGCAAGTAAACCGGCGGTGATCTGCTCGCCAGATGAAAGTACCACGTCATATTCTGCCAATTCATTTTGCGACGAGAGAGAAGAGGAAGACTTTGCATAATTAGCCAGCTGATCAGTAACGCCAGACATTGCAGAAACAACAGCAATCACTGAAGAGCCTTTGTTTCTTTCTCTAGCTATTATTTCAGCAACTTTTTTAATCCTATCAATATTTGCAACAGAAGTGCCGCCAAATTTTTGAACTACAATAAACATAACTATTCTTCCAATTGAATAATAAGGTCGTAGCAGAAAAGTATATCGTAGACAATACAAAAATAAGTTGATGACAACTATAAAATTATTTTGTTAAACTTTGAGTTGTTTTCATGCATTGATTATTAGCACTGTGATCTATTCTTCAATATATAGAAGTCAGGCCAGCTGGTCTAACCCTTCAAAGACATTAAAGGAGTTATTAGACGTAACAGTGGAAAAGAAAATTAGTGAAATCTCCGAAGATGTAGCAAGTACTCCAGGTGTTGATCAGAGAATGGGTATTCAGCAGGTGAAAGCAAAATTAACTGAGCCGGTTACTAGACAGTCAAGGCATATAATACAGTTAGATACTCTCAACAACTTAGAACCCCAGTGGGAAGAGTTAAAATTACTCCTAGATAGTTTTCAGGAAGCTTCTTCTAAACTTAGAGGTACGTCATCTATAGATAGTAAAGAGAGAAGGGAAAGTGATGTCTTTCTTCAAAGGGACGTAGCTTTACCCGCGGCTTCACATAATAAGGGTTATTTTGAGGCTCAAGTAAGATTTGGATCAGATTTAGGAAGGCACTCTGTAGAGATAGTCGAACTCTCGGAAGGCGCAACTTGGAGTACCAAGAACTTAAATATCTCAGTTCATGCTCCGATAGTTAGGGTTGATTGTTCATCCTCAGCTGGTTCCTGCATCCAAGCTGGAGAATTGGAAATTGAAGTTAGGAATAATAGATTAGTTAGTAATATCGTTGCTGATACTGAAGAAGAAAATGTTACAAGTTTAACTGATGCTCCAGACAAATTTGGAGTGGGCACCTTTTATTTAAATAATGCTAAAATTGAGATTGAAGAGGGAGACAGCTTAGCCAGAATTGCAGAGAAGATCAACGCGGTTCAAGATATAACGGTTGCGAGCATTGAGAAGGATGAAGTAAATAACAGACATAAATTAGCGTTAATCTCTAAAAAATTAGGAATAGAGAATTCTGCTAATATTGAAGAAATTACTTCACGTATCTTTAAAGATAAACTAATTCCTGAACCACAATATGTCAAAATCAAATTAAAGGAAGGAATGAGCATAGAGGAGGTGACTGCTAATATTAATGCTTATAAGGAGGAGCATGGAGTAATTGCATCTTTTGTTGAGGGGTGTTTGACGTTACATTCTACGATAACGGGAGTTGGCAATAATATTAAGCTAAAAAATGAAGAGCAAATTTTTGGCGACTTATTTAAGAAAGATAATGGAGATAGGAATAAAATTGTTGAAGAAAGGGATGCAAAAATAAAGTTTGATGGAGTTGCAAAGAGTTTTAAAAGTAACGATTTTAGTGTTGAGTTTCCAGGTGGAGAAATATTCTTCAATTTATATGATAAACCGTCTACTCCTGGAGAAAAGCAAACTATTACTATAAAAGCGGCGCAAAAAGGTATTATTGATGCAGTAGATGAGCTATTAGTAAGTTATTATAAAATATTGAGCTTTTTGGCGATTAGAGAAAAAGAAAAAAAAATAATCGAGTGCACCTCTTGATAATATCCCCGAAGAAGTGAAATTTGATTCCTTAGTTAAGGCCTTTGGTGTTGATACAATAATTGGTAAAGCAAACTTTAAGGATATTGGTATTGATTTCAAACAAGAGAAGATTTCTGCATTTGAGGATAAGAATTTTAGCTATGTTCGCTCTACCGAAGAAATATCAAAGGGCCTAATATTTTTTGATAGGGCTAAATTCAAAGAGGCACTAGACAAAAATTTCGAGCAAGTAAAAAACCTGTTTGTCTATAGTGCTAAGGGTTCTAAGGATTTATATCCTTTAACCCAAAATAATAATATTAAATACGAGACTATTGAATCAGTAGATTTTAATATAGACAAAAATAGAATAACATTTAAATCGACTGTTAGTACGCCCTTGACTAATCAGCAGGCATTCAAAGCCGGCCAATTTTTCCTGAATGGCCAAATCGTTTATGTAGAGAGTGGAAGTGATATGGATGTGCTAGCTAGAAGCATTAATGAAGTAAAAGAATATAGTGGTATAGAAGCAAAGGTTATAGCGAATAATTCCTCTTATCAAATACACCTAACAAAATCAGATGCTTTTAGACGCCTTTATAATCCGGAAGTTAAATGGCCACCAATTCTTGCTGATTATGATAGAGTACTTGATGATATTTTTGATATTAAGCCAGAATCTTATAAAAGTGTTGATTTTGCTGATAAGGATATTGTAACAGTTTCTTCAAGCGCTCAAAGCCTTTTGATTGCCGGTTCTTTCTTTATAAATGGGATTAAGATAGAGATTAAAAGTGATGATACACTTCAACGCATTAGTGATAAGATTAATAGCGCTAAAGCAGGTGTGAGAGCATCTATAGCTACTAGTTCTTCGGGTGCTTATAATTTAGACTTAACCGCAATTACTGAAGCAAACATTAAAGTTTCTGATCCAGATAAGATTTTTAAAAGTATTTTCTCTACGGATTTTGAAAACCGAGGCAAAAGATTTTTAGATGTTTCTGAAATTGTTAAAGTTGATGTACTACAATTTGGAGAAAAATATCCTAAGAAAGCCTTATATATCCCCTCATCTTCAACTAGTCTTAAAGATAAAGATGTAGAAATCAAAATTTTAGATTGGCCCTCGGATAAGGAAGGATCAGTAGAAACCAAGGGATTACGAATGTTTTATTTTGGGGGCGGAGACGAACACGTAAAGCTAGAAATCAAGCAAGGTATAGCTGATAAATTCTATCATACTATAGAGAACTATTTATCTTTTAACGGTTTTGTTAAAAATGCCCAAGATAGATTAAAAACTCTTATTAGAGAGGAAACAGATGAAATTTACAGGATAGACGTTGAAGAGATAAAGAAAATAGAAGTCAATATAAAGAGGGAGCTAGCAAATATTGCGGGTATTCGCTCAAAATCCGCTCATATAAAATCTTTATTTAATCGGTAATAGGGAAGTATGTCTTTGTATCTTTTAAATATTGGTGAAGCTCAAGTCACTAAAAGTATTGGCTCCAAATACCAAACTGAAATCACAGGGGAGAATTATTTAAGTGTATGCATCAAGGCCATTGAAGAAGTCATTAATTCTTTAGAGATAAGTATTGATCATTGTAAAAGAATTACTGAGATGCAGTCTAATGATAAATTAGAGGCCAGCGAGGAGTTAATAAAATATAAAACAGATTTTGCAAAGGCTGTAATGAGAGCAAAGGAATTGATGGAAGCCTTTATTTATGAGTGTCAATCTATAAGGGGAGAAAAGGAAATCATAGATTACATAAGGTTTTTAAGAAATAGATTTGATGTGTTATTGGCCAAAATAAATTTTTTTTATTTACTGCAAAATGTTCAGCATGGTGAGGCGGCGTTAGAATTAAGTAAATTGTTATTGAATCTTTTTAAGAATTGTTTAAAAAACAATTCTAATGCGGATTTAACAAAGATAACAAATCGTGATTCTTACGATAAATTTTTGAAATCTGATCAAGAAACCAGAGATTTTGATGTGGAGGATAAAATAAAGTAGTGTACCAATACTTATTAGGTTTGGGTTCTAACATAGGTGATAGAAAAAAAAGTTTGGAGAAAGCTATTACCGAACTTGCTCAAATATTAGCTGATATTAAACAATCTTCATTATATGAATCAGAAGCGGTGCTCCTTGAAAATGCTCCAAAGGAATGGGATATACCTTATCTTAATATGTGTTTAACCGGCTGGTCGCCCTTAGAGCCTATCAAGATTTTTCCTCTGTTTCAAAAAATTGAAGAAAAAATTGGTAGAAGAACGAGCAAGGAACGGTGGGCCCCAAGATTTATAGATATTGATATATTGCTAGTAGATAATTTGTTTATTCAGCAAAGTAGTTTGCAGGTTCCGCACCCCGCGATGTTGTCGCGAGATTTTGTTTTGCTGCCAGCAGTCGAGATATGGCCTGATGCCAAGCATCCAATAAGTGGGGAATTTTTAAAAAATATTAAACCAAAAATTATTACCAATATAAAAAAATATGCAGACTAAAATCGTCGGAATTTTAAATTATACCCCGGATTCTTTTTCTGACGGAGGAAGTTTTTTCAGTTTAAAGACGGCTCAAAAACACTTTGAAGGAATGCTGGAAGATGGAGCAGATATTGTGGATATTGGGGCGAATTCGACAAGTTATAATAGAATTCTTTTAAGTGCAGGAGAAGAATGGAGCAGAGTTCAAGAACTATTACATATAATTGCGCCGAAATATGGGCATTTAATCAGCTTAGACACTTTTTATCCAGAAAATGCTGAGAAAGCTGTAGATCTTGGTGTACATATGATTAATGATGTTGGCGGTGCAAAAGATCAAAGAATACTTGATGTGATAGCAAAAAATAAACACGCTTTATATGTTTTTATGTATAGTCTTGCATTACCTGCCAATAAAGAAATAAGGGCCAAAAGTCGGGAGGAAATATATGATTTTGCCAAGAGTAAGTTAGATTTATTGCAAGCGAAAGGAATTGAGTTAGGCAGAGTAATTTTTGATCCAGGAATCGGTTTTGCAACTAATCCGAGTTTATCTTTGAAAGTTATCTCAGAGCTAGTGTTTTTCAAGTCATTAAATGTTCCAATCTATATAGGACATTCAAGAAAATCATTTCTTGAATCTATGACCAAATTCCCGCCCGAAGGCGGAGATATAGAAACTCTAGCGGCTTCCCTATATATGGTATTACAAGGTGTTGACTATTTAAGAGTTCATAACGTTAATATACATGCTCGTGCAATAAAAATTTGGGAAGCAATGCGCAGTTCACTATAGCATCGAGGGTTAGCGCGCTAACGCACCATCCAGTCGACGTTTCCGTGCTGAGCAATGCCTTTAAAGACCTTATTACGGCTAAGGCATTGCCCAATGTTTGGATAGGAGTTTCAAATCCAGCAAATGCCTATGGAAGAAGAGGGTAAGAGTAGCGCAAAGCATCCTCAGGAATTTGCTATAGTGCTTTGTTCTTCGACTTTTCTTGCACACAGCGCCTCCCCCCGTCCTTCGATCCATGAAGATATTTGGCTGTTATGGATTTCCAGTCAGTCTCTCTATCGTCCTAATCCCACAGTCCTCAAGGTTAAGTTTTAAGTCTATCACTCATCGTGTATTTCTACCGCTTATCACCTTCTCGGTAATTCTTTTTGCAATTCTTGCATCTATACCTCTGCTGTCCCTACACCACGCCATTCTTCACCTGCTCGCTAGAGCCGCAATATTTACACTTGATTGTCATTTCTACTCCCATTCTATTACGAAGATATCACACTCTCTCACTGCTGTCTATAATTACCAGGCAATGCAAAACCTTAATTGGTGGTATCTTCAGCGGTAGAGCTTACCTACCAATTAGGGGGTCCGTATAATCATTTAACCGAATTAAGTAATAGTATATTATGCTAGGTAATTTACCTGACATTAAACATCATACCACTAATTTGTTAGTGGCATCTTCAGTGAATGCTGTAGCGCGGTATCTCCTTGGCGCGAGCTACAAAGGACGGTTTCCAGAGAAGACCAGAATAATAAGTGATGGTATAAGCAATGGGATTCTTTGTAATGCTGCAATTAATTTCGCTGATAGCTTTATTTATGAAACTAGTCTACCGATATTTAAGGCTGCCACACTTATGCTATTGGTATGTGTTTATCCTTGGAATTGAGCAATACTATGAATGATTACACCACCCTGGAATCAAGCTTAAGCAAGAAGAGGCTGAAAAATTACCTGAGATGGTGATATATGGCGTTAGATACTTTATCAAGTCTTTTTTATATTTCTTGGTATGTAATAAGGACATAGATGAAATACATGGATTATGCGATGGTATGTTAATGAGCACCGTACTCTCTGGTATTACTTATTCAATCACATCACCAGCTCTTTATAATGATGAAGATATTTATGAGAATAAAAGTATATTTGTTGTTGTGGCTCGAAGCTCAGATTTCTGGGACGGATTCAGGATTTCAGCTGCTTATAATATAATTACTAAATTAGCCCCCAAAGGAATGTAATATTTAGATACCTATATAACTAATATCTTAAGTGTTACAGTTAAGTCATTAGATGAAGCATATAAATATAATAGGGAATATACCCAACACGAGAACCAGGAAATGGACTTTTATTCAGAAGGGGAACTGGGACCAATACCTGCTAGTTTGAATTTTGAATTATAATTTTTGAGCTAATAATTAATTGGATAAAGCTAAATCTTAGAGTTATTTTAAAATATTCTTAGTTGTGCACGAGAAAAAAGTTCCTCATAATTAACTATACTAGTTAGTATAAAGTTGCTTTTTATATAAGAGCCTACATTATTAATACTATGATTTTTATAGAATTATGGTGGTTTTCGGTGCTGCACGAAGAAATAGTAATAACTCAAGGATGTAGAACACCTATTGGTAATTTTAATGGTAGTCTAGCAAGATTTTCTGCGGCTGACCTGGGTGAAATAGTTTTAAAAAAGATATTAGAAACAAGCGGTATCGCTCCTGCTGAAATATCTGAAGTAATAATGGGGCAAGTCCTGACTGCTGGATGTGGTCAAAATCCTGTGAGGCAAGCTGCTATTAATGAGGGAATACCTGAGACTGTACCTGCTTGGCTTATTAATCAAGTTTGCGGCTCTGGTTTGAAATCAGCCATTCTAGGATTTGAAAGTATATTTTGTGGTAGGAATAATATAGTGATTGCTGGCGGTCAAGAGAGTATGAGCCAAAGTAAACATGCCGTACATATAAGGGACGGGAGTTAAGATGGGGCAGGCCTATCTTTTAGATACTATGATTAGCGATGGTTTAACTTACGCTCTCTCTCAAGTTCGTATGGGCATTACTGCTGAAAATATTGCTGAGAAATTTAATATATCGCGGCAAGAACAAGATGAATTTGCGCTTTCGTCGCAGTACAAGGCATTAGATGCGTAGAAAAAGTTTAGCGACGAAATAGTTCCAATCACACTTAGCTCTAAGTCTGAAGAAACTATATTTAATAAAGATGAATTTATTAAAGCGGATGTAAGCTTAGATAAGCTATCTCTCTTAAAGCCGGCATTTAAACAGAACGGGACTGTGACAGCTGGAAATGCTTCAGGGATTAGTGATGGTGTTGCTGCAGTTATGATAATGAAGCTTTCAGAAGCAAAGAAAAGAAATATCAAGCCATTGGTAACTATAAAATCTTATGCTATTTCTGGAGTTGATCCGCAAATTATGGGGGGTTGCACCCGTAACTGCCTCAAAGAATGCATTGGCTAAGTCTGGTTGGAAAGTTGATGAAGTGGAACTAATCGAATCAAATGAAGCGTTTGCAGTCCAAGCAATTTATGTAAATAAAGAAATGGGGTGGGACATTAATAGAGTTAATGTTAATGGTGGAGCAGTTGCTCTTGGCCACCCTATTGGAGCAAGTGGTGCTAGAATATTGGTAACCTTAATTCATGAAATGAAAAGAAGTCATGCTAAAAAGGGGTTAGCCACGCTTTGCGTTGGTGGAGGCATGGGAGTTGCAATGTGTTTAGAAAATATTGATTAATTAAAATTAAGGAGAGTTAATATGAGAAGAGTACTAGTAACTGGTGGAACAAGAGGCATAGGGTATGCTATTGCTACCTCCTTTAAAAAAGCGGGATACAAGGTTTGTGTGGCCTACATAGGAGGGCCTACAGAAGCTCAGAAAATAGAAAAAGATGATATAAGCGCAATCGAATGGGGTGTCTCGAATTTTGAGGTTTGTAAGGCCAATATTTCAAAAGTGGAGGAAAAGTTAGGTGGAAATATTGAGATATTAATTAACAATGCAGGTATTACTCGAGACGGAATGCTACATAAGCAATCAAGGGAGAATTGGGACCTCTTATTGATGTTAATCTCTCATCAGTGTTTAATATGTCTCGTGTGGTTATAGAAAAAATGAGAGAAAATAAATTTGGTAGGATTATTAGTATGAGTTCAGTAAATGCACATGGTATGCTAGGGCAAACTAATTATTCGGCAGCAAAAGCTAGTATTGAAGGGTTCACACAGGCTTTGGCTTTAGAAGGTGCTAGATATGGTATTACTGCAAATGCAATAGCGCCTTGGGTATGTAAATACTGAAATGGTTGCAGCTATGCCAAAAGAGGCGTTAGATAAAATAATTGAGAGGGTACCAATGGGACGCCTAGCAGAAGTTCATGAAATTGCAAGAGCTGCCTTATTCTTAGCTGCAGAAGATGCTGGATTTATGACGGGAGTTGTGTTACCTATTAATGGAGGATTAAGATTATATTAAGTATATATGTTAAAAGAAGGACAAAAAGCTGTAAATTTTTCGCTGCCAAGCAGCCTTGGTGAGGATATATCTTTAAAAGATCTAGGAGGCAAAAAAATTGTCCTCTATTTTTATCCAAAAGATAACACTCCAGGGTGCACCTTGGAGGCTAGAGATTTTCAGGCATTAAAGAATGAATTCGAGGAAAAAAATACCTTAATTTTAGGTATTTCAAAAGATACTATCGAAAGCCACAATAAATTCGCAGAAAAAGAGTGTTTGTCTTTTCCATTATTGTCAGATGAGAATTGTAGTACTTGTGAAGCTTATGGTGTTTGGGGCGAAAAAAGCATGTACGGAAAAAAATATATGGGAATTAATAGAACTACCTTTTTGATAAATGAAGAAGGATTTATAGAAAAGGTATGGAAGAATGTCAGTGTGACTGGCCATGCAGCCAATATTTTGAAGCACATTACTGGATAGAAAGATGACTGATACAGCTCATATAAATTCTTTTTTAGAAAATGGGTTGATATCAGTCTCTACCGGAGAGTGTCGTATTAATCAACGTTATACGGTTAACATACGGGAAAAGACCAGAAAAGTTTGATTGTTATAGGAGCAAAAAGGCTTGCCTAGCTCATTGTTCTAGTTATCCCCCCTTGAGTAGGACTGTATCGGGGCGGTATTTTAGGCCAGGCCAGTAGTTTAAAGAGAAAAGCGGGGGTAAGGATAAACAAACCTATTATGGGTTACTGTTTCACGGCAGTGACCATGGGGTGATGTTGCCAGAGATTGTTAGCTTGTAAAAAATCCTATTAAAGGAATGGTTAATCCTATTGAGATTGGATATATTCCAATCTCAAACACTAGGAAACTCCTAATGGTGTTTAATGAACCAAAAGGTCGTTCATTAAGGGACCAAATAGAAATGTTTAAAGAAAATATAGTGCTCCGTAAACACGGTTTATGGGTCTATTTGCAATATTTTAGAGCACCTACATAAAAGAGAGATTCAGCATGGCAATTTGAATCTCGATAATATATTTTTTGATGAGGTGGAAGGGGATTACCATTAGGGGAATTTATTTCAGGGCCTTGCGAAGCCTCACAAGAGTTGTTTTTTGAAACCCCATAGCAACCCAACTATAAATTTTCTAAGGACTTTTTAAAGCAGATTGTTATGCTTTAAGCCTAGTGCCCTTTAGTATTTATAATAATTATCAAGATACTATTCCAGATATTATAAAAGAAAACGCTTTACTTCCCAAAAATGTTGAGCTTGGAAATACTATAAATACAATTTGGATAAGCAAGATTAATGGAGGATTTGATTAGCAGCAATTATTCTTTACTTGGATAAACAGCCCTTAATTAGAGTTAAGAATTTATCCTTCAGCGATAGGTCAAGCCCTACAGCGGCCCGCAGTACTTGACTTAATAAAATCAAATTTTTTAGCTTTATTAAGGAGTCTATTACTGATGACACTCAAAAAAAGCATGCGAATATATAATTCACTGTAAGAAGTTTTTGAAAGAGGGATTCGGCACTGGCAGCAGTAGATTTATTTATAAAGTTTTAGGGCGTACCGCTGTTTAAGTCCAACAATAAGAATATCGATGGGGTCTTTACGATTTAAAAAGTATTTTAGAAGAAATAATAGGGGAGAGCACTAAAAATTTAAAGCGAGCTGCTGCATGACCCAGGTCTCATAAGTTTTTTAAGTTTTAAAACTGACTATAAGGATGAGTTAACTATGGTAAATAGTAATATGCAGCAAATAAATCAAGATAATTTGTTAGAGATAATTAATTTTATTAGCAAAGCCCAGTCGATTACCGAACAAAAGTATATCGCTATCTGTGAATTAATAGAAGACGAATTAACCCTAAAAGTAGAGAAGATAATTTATAATAATAACTTGAGAATTAATTGTAAAAACTCTAAGAAGGATTATTGAGAGGGGCATTATTAATAGTCATTTAAGGATTTTGGAGAAATATAATTATTTTCATAATGATTTATTGCAATATAGAACAGAAAAAATTGAATGATTTACAGGATCTTTTAAAAGACTCAGATTATACTTTAAAAAAAGTAGACAGGAGTACGGGGACAGGTGTTGCAATAACGGTGAGTTATCCTTTAATTTTTATTTCCTTTTTACATTTCATTATTAAATAGCGAAAAAAATATCTAGTGTTTAGCTATATTTTAGACTTGAAAGGTTCTATTAAATGATATAGAAAGGCCGTTGAAAGACCCCGGGGCATGGCGCAGTCCGGTAGCGCATCTGGTTTGGGACCAGAGGGTCGGGAGTTCGAATCTCTCTGCCCCGACCACTTTTCTTCAGCATTTCCTCAATCTCCAGCTTTCCTTACAAAATTCATATGCTGCTTATGTGCCCATGGATGATTTATGAATTGAATTGTTTATATAAATCAACGTGTAAGTGTTGGAGCTGTAAAATAATGCAAAAATATTATAAATAGTTGTTGACATAAATAACTCAAGAATATACTCGTTTTCTGGAGGCACTGCTTTTACTTCACCATTAAAAATACAACTACTCAGTGGCAGTAGTGGCTTTACTGTTAATGGTATTGGTGGAGGTGGTATGGACGGGGGATGGGTGAATGCCGGTGCTACAACAGGTGAGTATGTAAACGGAGAGATGGCGTTAGTGATTTTATCGTTGGAGCAGAATGGGCTACTCCAAGCAGGAGGAGAGATGCTGGGCGGGCGTATGTAGTATTTGGTAAATCATCTTTTACATCTCATCTGCTTTAGAACTTTCGGCTTTTTTAAATGGCTCTAACGGATTTAGCATAAATGGTGCCAATAGTGGTGATAGTGCAGGGGGTTCTGTCGCTATATTGGGAGGTATTAACGGGTGATGGACTTGATGATATACTTTGTGTTAGGTATTACGGAGTGCTGATCCAAGTAGTAGATCAGGAGCAGGTCAAGTCGCGGTGATACTTGGAAAATCTTCTTTTACTTCCTCTTTAAAATATCTAACTTAAATGGTTCTAATGGTTTTGTTATTAATGGTATTGCCGCTAGTGATGGATTAGGTGTTAGTGTTACCTCTGCTGGGGATGTTGATTTGGATTGGTAGAAATTGATTTTATCATTAATGCATATAATGCTTCTCCGGGGGAGAGCTGATGCTGGGCAAGCGTACGAGGGTGGTTTGGCAAATCCCCTTTCCTCCCTCTCTTTTGCTTCTCCTTTGGAGCTCTCACCATTAAATGGTAGTAATGGATTTATTATTAATACCTCAGTTTGACGTAAGGAGTATGCCCGTGAGCCTATTTTTCCATGAGATATATTGGGTTTGAAAACATAAGCCAAGAGCCCTGAGAAGAGGTTTGCCAAGAAATTGTTTGGCGAGCGATGCCGTGGGTGTGCTGGGTTTGGCAGATCTATTTCAATTGTCCGATGGCTGTTCAAATCAAGTGTTTTTGTTAACCCCAGTTTGAGATAAGTTTTAAAGAAATTATCTGATATGGTTTTAAAGAAGCTGTGTAACCATTAAGTTTCTCTCAATTTCACGATAAATAAGGAAAGCGGTTTCCCTAGTAGAAATATTTTGTTTGATTGATGATTTTTGCAAGCGACAACTCACGTACCAAAGATCCTTAAGAAACTCGCAGAGACAAAGGGAACGAGAGTCTGGGATGATGCTTTCCGAAGTTATAACGATCCTCGTTTTGTTTCATTTGAGGGCATTACCGGATTCAAAGATTTTTACCTAAACTGTTTTCAAATCTCTCTCAGAGAGGGATTGCCGAAGCTTATCAGCTACAATCGCTTTGTTGAGCTGGATGCGAGACGCGGTCATCCCGTTGGTCATTCTGCTGAATTGCTGCAAAGGGAAACAAACAGGTACGTTGACTCAACAAAAAGCTGGAGAAGGTTTGTCATAACTCACGTACTAGCAGTAATAAGATCCTTAAAGGCATCGCTCAGCGTGGGAAAACGTCGACCCGGATGGTTCTTTGGCCTCAATGATCAAGGAGAGATTATGTCATTCACACTGACTTCGGGTAATACAGATGATCGAGCCGCTGTCGAGAAACTGACTCAATATTTGACAGGCCTTCTATTCGGAGATCGGTGGTATATAAGCAAAAACACTGAGCAATCAAGGTATTGAGCTCATCACACGGCTTAAGAAAAACAAAACCCGCTTGCGGCTTTTAAACAACTGCTTCTTGCAGGGCGTGGATTGATTGAAACAGCCATCGGACAATTGAAAGAGATTTGCCAAATCCAGCACCACGGCATCACTTGCCAAACAATTTCTTGGCAGGGATCTTGGCTTATGTCTTCAAACCCAATATATCTCATGGAAAAATAGGCTCACGGGCATACTCCTTACGTCAAACTGAGGTTAGCTAATACCCTCCATTAGGCACCCATCGCCAGCAATTACATATGTTTTGTGATTGATGTTAAGTAAGTATTTCTGTGATTTTTGCTAAACGCTCTGAGATTGCCATTCCGATCGCATTGGCAAGCCCATGGCCAAGAGGACCGGTGGGGGTTGTTTCAATACCCTATAGGGTTTGGATTATATTCTGGGTGTCCTGGAGTTTTTGAATGGATTTGTCTAAAGTGTTTTGAGTCGTTGATTGAATAATTTATACCCGCTTAGAAAAAGAGCAGCGTAGAGTGAGGCAGAACCATGGCCGGCAGAAAGACCACCATATCCCGATTAGGCCATGTTAAGTCGTGAGGACTGAACTTTAAAAAATCCTTGAAAAAATAACACCATCATAACATAAGCAAACCACTAAAGGCAAACCAGGATGCCCCGAATTTTCTGACTCTACCATATCTAGCGAAAGTGCCCTAAGGACGTTCGCTAACTCTTTATTTTCAGGCACATAAGCGGATTAGATTATTTTTATCCACTTATAGCAAGGTAATTTGCCTTTGGGCTAGATTAACTTGTCTAAAGCTTCAATAAGCCCTTTAACTGCTTGAACCGAAGTATCAAATGCGGATTTCTCGCTTTCGGTTAATTCTAATTCGACGACTTTTTCTACACCATTTTGCCCAATAATTACCGGAACTCCGGCATAGATATTCTGATACCCATACTCGTTATTCAAATAAGCAGCACATGGTAGTATCCTACGCCTATTATTTAAATATGAATCAGCCATTTCTAACGCTGAAACTGCTGGAGCATAGAATGCCGACCCTTTTTGTAACAATTGTACGATCTCAGCTCCTCCGCTTCGGGTTCTATTAATAATAGAATCAAGCTTTTCCTGAGAGATTAAACCCATCTTTAATATTCCTGCGATGGGTATGCCTGCAACCGTTGTATATCTTGGTAGTGGAACCATACTATCTCCATGGCCTCCCAGTACGAAGGTATTAATGTCTTCTACTGAAATATCTAATTCGCGCGCTAAAAATAGTTTGAATCTTGCAGAATCTAAAACTCCCGCCATACCGACGACTTTATTATGAGGTAGGCCACTGAATTTTTGTAAAGCATAAACCATTACATCTAAAGGATTAGTAACAACGACAACAAAAGCGTCTTTAGCATAAGTTTTTATGCCTTCACCTACTATTTTCATAACTTCAGCATTAGTGCTTAGAAGATCGTCGCGGCTCATTCCAGGTTGACGAGGAATGCCGGCTGTTACAATTATTACATCCGCACCATTTATATCTTGATAGTTTGAAGTTCCAGTTATTTTAGTGTCGGTTCCTTCAATTGGTAAAGTGTGTTCTAAATCTAAGGCTTTACCTTTAGCGTAGTCAGCAGTTCTATCTAGTATTACAACATCACCTATGCCTCTAGAAGAAGCTAAATGAGCTAATGTTCCGCCTATATTACCACCACCAATTAGAGCAATTTTATTTCTTTTGACCATTAGGGCCCCCGGTTTTTAAAAGTTTTACTACAAAGAGATTTTATAATTATTTATCTGATTTCTGCAACAGGTTATTAGGTGGTTTAATAAAAACCTAAAGTATATTGGGATATTGTAGACTTTTCTTTATATCAGCTTTAATACCTAGAGGTTAATTATTTTAAATACTAAATAATCTCTTGAAAAAAAACTGAGTATAACCTATTTACCAAATTAAAATTAAATATTAGGTGAAAAGTATGGAGCAAGAAAATTTAACAGAAAAACAAGATGGCGTAAACGAACAAACTGTTGAGAATAAAAATGCAGTTGAGGAATCAAGCAATAAAGTAAAAGATCTAGAAAAATCTTTGATTACGTTAAATGATGCACTTTTAAGAGAAAAAGCAGAAAATGAAAACGTAAGGAAAAGAGCGGCAAAAGAATTGGAAGATGCTCACAAATATTCAATTTCTAATTTTGCTAAGGACTTAATAGAAGTATTAGAAAATTTACATAGGGCGACTGAAAGCATACAAGGTACGGGATCGATTGAAAATAAGCAAGTCAAAAGCTGTATTGAAGGGGTGTTGATAACTCAGAAGATTTTAAGTGCAGTTTTTGAAAAGCATGGGATTACAAGAATATACCCGTTAAATGAGCAATTTGATCATGACAACCACGAGGCTATAAATCAGGTAGAGGATGGTGAGAGAGAACCTAATACTATAGTACAGGTTATTAGAGCAGGGTACAGGATAAAAGATAGATTATTACAGCCAGCTATGGTTGCAGTAAGCAGAAAGCCTTAAGATTGTCAACAAAATATAAATGATATTAATTATATAGATATCTTTACTAAAAAGTGAAATTGGATTAACAATACGACTATGGGATGATCGTGCTAGGTTGATGTTGGAAGATTTTAGTTGTGAGGGAGGCTCTTTGTATTCAAGATCGGCCGCGGGGTTGAGTTGGAGGGTCCTGGAGCAGGATGATAGATTAGTGGCTGCTTTTTCACAAAAGCTTCGTGTGGATGGTGTGGTGAGTAGGGTTTTGCTTAACAGAGGGATAACCTCAATCGAGGAAGCCGGAAAGTTCTTGAATGGTAAGCTCAAGAGTGATCTGCCTAACCCGTTTTTGTTTAAAGATATGGAGAAGGCTGCCTTACGAATAGTAAGAGCAATATTAAATAAAGAAAAAATTACTGTTTTGGGTGATTATGATGTAGATGGTGCTACATCTTCTGCAGTCTTATATAAGTTTTTTAAGTCAATAGGAATTATAATAGACATATATATTCCAAATAGATTAAGGGAAGGCTATGGACCGAACGTCGAAGCAATGTATAAAATCAAAGAAAAACAAACTGATTTGATGATTACAGTCGATTGTGGTACCTCGTCGCACGAGCCTTTAAGGGTTGCAAAAGCTCTAGGGATGGATGTGATTGTGATTGATCACCATTTAGCTCCTACAGAATTACCAGAAGCATATGCAATTATTAATCCAAATCAGTTAGATGACGAGTTTCCTTTTAAAACTATTGCGGCTGTTGCTGTAGCATTTTTTACCATCATTGCAGTGCGGAAAAAGTTGAGAGAGATCAACTGGTTTAAAGATAACAATCTCAACGAATTGGATCTAATGACTTTGCTTGACTTAGTTGCTCTCGGCACAGTATGTGATGTTATGCCTCTAATCGGCATAAACCGGATATTTGTAAGATATGGACTCCATCTTATCGCTCAAAGAAATAACTTAGGTATTACAACCGTATTAGATATAGCTAAAATTAAATCTACTCCCAAAGCTCATCATTTAGGATATATAGTAGGTCCAAGAATTAATGCAGGTGGCAGAGTTGATGAAAGTAGCTTGGGAGTGTCATTGTTAATTGCTGAAAATTCTTGCGAGAGCTATAAGTTGGCTTCACAATTGGAGCTGTTAAATGAGGAGAGAAAAAATATAGAGAATGCTGCACTAAACGAAGCGTTTGATTATATAGAAAAAAATATTGATATAAACCACCCTGTAATATTTGCGGTAGGTTATAATTGGCATATTGGAGTGTTAGGGATTTTAGCAAGTAGAATTAAGGAGAAATATAACAAACCTGTTGCGGTGGTATCAGTTAATGACGGAGTGGGCAAAGGCTCGGCCAGATCTGTTGCCGGAGTTGATATAGGCTGTATTATCTCAGCTGCAAAGGAAAAAGGACTGTTAATAGACGGAGGTGGGCACGCTATGGCGGGTGGCTTCACCGTCAAAGAAGGAGCGATAGGGGATTTTATTAATTATGTCGTGAAAAATTTATCTAGAGATAGTGGCACAAGGCTTTTTATAGAACAAGCTTCTGAAGTTATCATAGATTCGGTTATTGCAGTGAGAGCTGCAAACTTATCGTTAGTGCAAGCTCTTGAAAAATTGGGACCATTTGGAAATATAAACCCGCCCCCTAGATTTGTTATTTATAAAGCAAAGTTGATACAGGTATCGGTTTTTTCTAAAAATAATTTATTGCTTTCAATAACTGACCACTTTTATGGAAATAGTAGTGAAATTCTAAAATGTATATTTTTTAGAGCATTTGAGAAGAAAATAGGACAGCTTCTAATGAAAAGCGAAGGTAGATGCTTAGACTTGATAGGAAATCTCCAAGAAAATAGAATAAACAGAAGAGGCGTTCAGTTTATAGTTGAGGATATAATTTTGCATGATGAAAAAGAGTAGAAAAAAGGTTAATAAAGTCTCTATTATAGGAGCAGGAGCATGGGGTACGGCGCTTGCTTACCTTGCTTCTAAGAATGTAGAAAACGTCATATTTTATAGTACAGATAAGGAAAAAATTAAGGAGTTTAATCAAACCCATATTAATAAGAACTATTTTCCCGATGTGGTAATGGCAGATAATGTGGTTGGTGCTTACGAAAATATCTATCTTGCTAACTCTGGTGCCTTCATTTTGGCGGTCCCAGTGCAGCACTTAAGAAGAGTGTTAATAAGTTTGGAAGAGGCGTTAAAATCAAGTATTCTAGCACCTATTATTATATGTTCTAAGGGCATAGAGAATCGCTCAAATAAGTTGATGAGCCAAGTTGTGAATGAGCTTAAGCTTCCAAATCCAGTAGTTATATTAGCTGGGCCAAATTTTGCTAAAGATGTAATTGAAAACAAAGCTTCAGCAACGACTATAGCCTCTTATAATCAACAGGCGCTAACAATTACCGAGGAGATATTTGCTAGTGATAAATTCAAATTAGAAAAGATATCTGATGTTATAGGATTACAAATATGTAGTGCAATTAAAAATATTTATGCAATTGGCGTAGGCATTGCTAATGGGCTAGATCTAGGAGAAAATTTTAGTGCAGCGTTTATAAAAATAGCGATTAATGAAATGCAATCCATGTTACGTTATTTGAATGCAGATTCTCAAACTGTTTCTACTTATGGTGGTGTTGGAGATCTGTTTTTAACTTGCTCAGGCCCTACTTCGAGAAATTTTGAGTTTGGTAGGTTAATTGCTAAAGATCATAATATCAAGCAGCTTACTAAGAAAAAGACTGTGGAAGGATATTATACTCTTTTTTCTATAAAAGCTCTTTTAGATCATTACAAAGGTGTTGAATTACAATTGATAAATCTGATTTATCAAATAGTTTATAATAATATGCCTCCGCTTATTATTGAAAAAATTATTTGATATTGGATCAACATCTATAATACAATCCAGGATGGATAGGATTCATTTTAGAGCATTATGGGTATTTTGTTTGAGGATACAGAAACGCAACTGGAAGCACCAACTGCTCCGCAATCTAATTCGGCCGCCGAGAAGGGGGATTATACTGTACTAAAGAGAAATTTAGCAAATATTATTAATTCAGTTAACTTTCAAAATATTATAGATAATATTAATGATGAAATTGATAAGAAGGGAAGTTTTAGTGTATTGAGTTGGAATGGTTTGAAGGTTGTATTTCAGGCTATTATTTTATCAGTCAAAGAATTACCTGCTCTTGTCAATGCTTTTAATGCATATAAAAAAGGTTTTTTGCCGACCCAGAGAATATTACGGATTTAATAGCGGATAAAAACATTGCTGAGGCCCTATCCAAAAAGGGGGCGGAACTTGGTACAATAACTGAAGCTTATTTAGGGGTTGATTCCGGAGTCGTGCCAAGTTTTGTTGAGGCACTGAAAAGCGACGCGGCTTTAAGGCAAGATTTAATAGATATCGGTAAGATTCTCACTCCTCCTTTGAGGGCTAGGGAAGGGGAAGCAGTAAAAGTTGATAATCAGCAGCTTTTAACAAAGGTCTTATCTTTATTATCAAAACCATCACTAGAACGGGCTAGAGATTCTGTCGTAAGCAGTTTATTCAAAGAGGATTTTGCTAAGAAAATATACGATTTAATGACGCCCGTAAAGAAGGAGCAAGAAACTAAAGAAGAAGCAACTATAAGAGAAGCACAAGAAAGAAATAGAGATACTGTTGGGGCCTTATTAGATAGTTTTAAAGAAAGAGACGTTTTTCAAAAGCTTTCTGAAGGAATGAAAAAGCATCCAGATTTGCAAGAAAAGCTGCAAGAAATAATTAATATAGCGACAGATAAGAATCAACCTGCTCCTGATGTAATGTTGATCGCTCAAAAGGCTGTGGATACCTTGGGTGATCCTACTTTAGCTGACTTTAGGGGCGCTCTAAAAGAAGCATTAAGAGCAGAAGACGCACATAAGGCGGTTACAGGGAATATAAGAGCAGCTTTTGCTCCAGCCGAACCTAATCCAGCTGTTAAAGGTGCACAACAGATATTTGTAGAAAGAGTAATGGAAGCGTTACCTGCATTGCTTGGGGCTTTAGACAATGTGGGAGACTTATCAAAAGTTATAGAGTCCTTAAGAGATAAGGATAATATAATGATTTGGGGCGGTAAGGTGGTTGATTTAATATTAAATAATCCTGAATTAAAAGCCGCTGTAATAAACGATCCAGAGAAGGTGAGTAACCTTTTGGTGGCCTTAACGCATGGTCCTTTAAAAGAATTGTCTGACTCATTAAAGTTTGATCCAGAAATACTAGATGTAGTAAAAGTTGCGTCGAAAGATCCAGATAATGTTAGAAAATTGCTGGGTAGTGTAGAAAAAGGTAATAATAAGGAGTTGTTTAGCTCCTTAAATAAAATTTTATTAAATGATTCTGAAACTGCTAAGGCTCTCCGAGAGTACTTGGAAAAAAATCCAGGTTTCTTAGAAAAGGTTAATAGGTTTGTAGCAAGTATTACGGTAGATATGCTTACCAATACTTCAACTATATTGCCGGAAATGTTGTTAGATTCAGAAGGTTTAAACAAGTTCAAGGATACCCAGCAAGCTTGGAAAGGCCAAATGGAGAAATTAACGGAAGCGATTGAAATAAGTCTACAACATCCTCAAAGTAAAATTTCTCAGCTTATTAAAGAAAGATTTGGTGAAAAGAATTTACCTAGTCTTCCAAAAATTCGTGAGACTTTCGATCTTGCGGAGAGTAAAAAACCAGAAATTAGAGGGTGGGTATGTAATTTGGATACTGAGACATTGAACGGTATTACGAATCAATTAGTAAAAGAAAATGCTTTAACTGTGGAAGGTGAGAAATCTATAAATCAAGCTGTACAAGTATTTAATCAAGAGAAAGATCAATTAAAGCAACCGTTAGAGGGACTTATAAATAAAATATCACCAACTCTTCTTGCAACGCTCGAGAAGCATCACGAGAATTTGCAAGGGATACTGAATTCTATCGATGAGAATTCTTTTACAGTGCTTGGAGCTAGAGACGAAAGTGTCGATGTAAAGCAAGAGAAAATACAGAAGGATTTAAAAGTAATTAAAGGAGCATTAGATTATTTAAAGGATAACCGAGAGTTAAGAGATTTAATAAAGGACGACACAGCAATAAGAAATACCTTTGAGAAACTATTTCAAAACAGATTCGCAAATATTGGTAAGGGAGGGTATGATCTCGGTTGGCTTAAGGAAAAAATAGGTATTGATGCGGCGCAGTTAGCAGTGAAGGTGTTAGATACTGCCGAGATTTTTGCGCAGGAAGATAAATTTAAGCTAATAGAAGATGCTTATAGTGCGGTCGTGAACTCAAACTATACACAGTTAGGTAAGGCGGCAATTGGCATAGGATACAACTCGGGTGTTTTAAATCGAGATACTGCAAAAGCATTAGGTAGTGTGGTTGGGGCGTTGGCATATGATGCAGGTGCTGTTTCTTTAGAATATGCGGCTGCGGTTGCATCTAAAACTGCCACAACCACATTAAATGCTGCAAGCGCTGTTGTAAGCCAGGCAGCGAATTTACTAAAAACACCGATGCAAATGCTTGCGGGGCAAGATGGAAAAGAAGAATTCTATGAAGCTTTTGAGGAACAAACTTTAGAGACTAAAAAAACGGTTATTTCTGAGGAATTATCTGCATTAATTGGGGAAGATTTATTTAGATCTGGTAAAGATTCTACTAGATCGGAGGATATGAAGTTAATCAGAAACCACATCACTGAAATCGTAAATGGCTTAGATGAAGATATGGTTAATAAATTAGCTCAACTTAATAATGAGCAGATGAAACAAATAGTTGGAACGCATAGCGGAAGAGTGAACAAATTTGTGAAAATGAGCCCAGAACAAGGAAATTCTTTGGCTCAAGCGTATTATACAGAGGCCACAGAGTCTACGAATATGGGATATCTTACTGGCGGGATAAGAGTTAAGGAAAGCGCTTTAAGTGACTCTGGATTTAAAAATAAAGTTGAAAATTTAATCAAGGATCACGAAAAGACACTAGAGGTCGCTTCACGACAGCATTCTTCGGGAATGCATATTTGAGTAGCTCGCCCATAATTGTGCTCAAATGGATTTTCTATTCTTACTAAATCTTGAGGCTCATGTTGCACATCAGTATCAATCTTAAGTAAGCTTTGGTCGATGCTTTCGTTCTCACTATTACGGTAAAAATAGTCCCATCCTGTTTTGGCTATAAAGCTTAGGAGCATAATCGTTTCAAAGTCACTTTTTAGGTTGTAATAAGCATTTACTGCAGTATTGAGGACCATTTTAGTTGTGGCATAACAAGTAGCGATTGCATAATACCCTTCATTTAGGGCAGTATAAAGAGCAATCAGATCAATATTAGGGGTGAAACGAATCGTTGCAGCAATACCAGCAACTGTTAATGAAGTGCTAATGGCTTGTGAGTTATTGTTTTGCTATTACCTGTTATAAAAGATTTTATTACTAATTTCCTTTTTTGCTGATAAGTAGCCAGTACCGGAAGATAACATAGTGTATATGTAATTAGTAAATTTTATTCCCTCATAATTAAATTCACTATAGAAAATTTTATATGAGTGTGGTTGTGTTCGCAATCAGAGGTTGTAAATGCGGTGAAGGCTGGTGGATGTTTATGGCCTTATATGTGATGGATATAATAAAATATATTTTTAATGCTCTATATAAAACTTACAAAATGATCGTAGATTATATTTTAAACACTCATTAAATCTGAAGGATCAATAAATGGATCAATAAATAGATACCTAATATCTTCTATAGCTTCGCTATCTGACTCTTCAGGCGGTCTATTTTCAGCAGGAGGTGTTCGTATTCTATATATTCTTCAGCTGCTGGGAATAAATGAAACTCCTGGCTTAGATCTATATCTTGGTCTTTTACTCCCAATTGAAGAGGTGTTCTGGCGGGAGAGAAAAATTTGCAAGCGATTCTAGGAAAAGATGTGTAAGCATTTTTCATTAGTGCTCTAATATTAGCGAGAGTATAGTACCCTTGTACATAAAGGTTATAAACTGCTGTTAAAGCTGCGTTTGAGTATGATGCAGAGCTAGCGAGGCATTTCGATTCTTCCTCTATAATAGGCTGAATGCTAGAGGTACTAACATGAAATAAAGAATTTGCTATTGGGAATTTTGAGTTGATATTAAATCATAATTTTGTGTGCTTGGCGCTGGGTCACTAACAACATAAATATGAGCAGGGTAAAGCTTACCTGAAGCTCCCCCTGTTTTACTGAATAAGAGTACTTCATGTATTATACTGATTAACTGTTTTCCTCTTATAGGAGTTGCAGAAATATACTTTTCTCTTGGGAGGTATGCCTCTTTGAAGGCGACTGAGGAAGATATAAAAGGATTTGAATTATCTTTTACTTCGTCGGATAGGTCACGGATGCACATTACAATATCCTTTGCTAGGCAGGGTGCCCATACAATATCAGTTGGATCCAGTACTTTTGTCTTAACTTGAAATGGCTCAGAGGATTGACATGCCATAAGTGGCAAACTTTCTTCTGGAGTATTTTTTGTTTAAGAAATCAATAATCGAGGAATCGATAGCCAAAAAAGCATGATTTGTTAGTAAGCGTATTTTATCTAAATTCGACCGCCTTGCTTTCAACTCGTAATAATTTTTTATTATTAAGCAGGTTAATGCTATTGTTGCTTGGCTTCGCTCAAGTAATTGTTGAAGGTACATAGGGTCGCTATAATTCGTAGAGCGTGATTGTTGATTGCCTATAAGCTTTGGTCTCTTTTTTGATTTTATATTTTTTTGAATGACGTAGTTAGAGGCATTTTTTGGCTTTAATTTGTTTCCCTTTGATATGAGCCGCACCACTAGGGGAACCACATCGTGTGAGTTTCTGATCCTTTGTTACTCATCTTGTTTTCCTCGGCTGGTGTTAATTTTATAAGGTAAATCCACCTTTAGGTAGAAATATATCCTCAAGCAGGTATACAAGATCTGCACTTTGCTCAAACCAACACACTTTAGCTTTAGCGCCCTCTTCTTTAGCGAATCAGCAAAACCCACACACCTTAGCCGTTTAAGTAAAAGTAAGGCTAGCTGAAGTATAATGGGAAGTCAATTACGGTTACGGCAAAATCGGTAAAAATTATATCTACAAATACCTATTTACTTGACTTTTACTTCTTTAGGTATAGGAAATCCCCGCAAAAAGGCCTCGGTGTGAATCATTTTTCTTCCAGGGCGTTGTAATAGAGTTGGTCGTATAAATTCAGAGCCGCATGCTATAGTGAGGTTATTATCCATTACTAAGCCTGGGATTACCTTGGTGGATTGCTGAGAATTGGTAGTATTTATATGAACTGCATCTATAACTTTAACGACTTCGTTATTATAGACAAAATAAGCCCCTGGATAAGGAGGAGAAAATGTACGAATCTGAGCTATGATTTCTGCAGCTGACCTCTGCCAATTAATCTTTTCTTCCGATCTATCTATTTTGTTAGCGTAAGTTACTCCTTCTTCTTTCTGTTTCTCATAAGTCGCTTCATCATTTTTAATAAGCAGCAGTGCGTCTAGTAACTTATCCGCACCCAGATTTGCTAGTATATTTTCTAATTCAGCGGCAGTTATGTTTTTTGGTATTTCAATTTTATGGCGTAAAATGACATCACCAGTATCTAATCCTTCATCCATTTTCATAATGCATACGGCGGTCTGTTTATCACCAGCCATTATAGTTCTTTGAATGGGGGCGGCACCACGCCATCTTGGTAAATCAGAAGGGTGTATATCGATACACCCGTATTCAGTTGTTTCTAATACAGTGGTAGGTAAAATGAGGCCGTAGGCAGCGACAACGATGATATCAGCTGCAAAACTCTTTAATTTATCTAAGACTTCACTATCTCTTAAAGTTTTAGGAGTAACAACTGGTATATTATGTGCTTCTGCTAGAACTTGTATTGGAGATTTAACTAAATTCATACCTCGACCGGAGGCCTTAGGCGGTTTTGTATACACTCCAACGACATTGAAATTAGGGTTTTCCAATAGCTTTATTAGTGCAGGAACGGCAAATTTTGGTGTTCCCATAAAAATAACCTTCATAACTAGTGCTTCAATTGTTTTTTTCTTTTATAATCAGCTAAGGATATAATATTATTCTTTCTTGGCGGATTGTAAGGAATCTTGGCGGGCTCCGCTAGCTCTGTATCTTTAGTATAGTGATTGTCTTCAAGATAAACTCGATTTGTTTCGTCAGAAATGAGATGGTTGCTTTTAAACTGCAAAGAAAAGGACACACTTGGGTCGGCGAAAACCTCTATAGCTGCAAATGGTACCACTATGTGTTCGTTAATTCCGTTAAAATTTAAAGAAACTTCAAAGTGTTCCTCCAGTACCTTTAAATTATCAAATTGATATTGTAACACTATTGTCATGTCTTTAGGATATTGGGCCGCTAATCTTTTTGAAAGTATAACTCCTGGGTGTTCTGTTGCGAACGAAATAAAAAAATGGTGATTACCTGGCAACCCATTTTTAGAAACTGAGGCAAGCACTTTTTTTACTATAACATACATAGCATCATCGAGTAACTTGCTATAATCTACGATATTCTGCATTGTAGAGAAACTCAAACCGTTTTTATAATTTAAATACATGAATGTTAATTAATTCTCAATAGATATGTTGTAGGAATAAAGATTAATATGGAATTATAAACGGGTTTATATTAGATAGAATCGCCGGAAATCCTAGTTTATAGAACATTTTGCGTGCAAGACTAGAAAAAAGTAACCGGATCTATGAGCTTATCGTTCTTTTTAACTAAGGGAAGGACGCTTTGTGTGGTATGACATTGTGGTACCTTAATATGTTTTTGGATGAAGTGACGCTATGTTATTGATATCGCGGATTAATTAAAAAATATTTTAAATGAAGTGTTGACATAAATTAACAGCAGTTGTACTCACTACTGGGTGCGCTTAAATGGCGCTATCTATGATTTCTCATCAAAAATATAGCCCGAAATTTTTAAAGACGAGGTAATCCTTGGCTAATGGAGGGGTTATGCTTCAGATTAATCTCTTAAAGTTAACAACTAAGTATGTATACAGAGCATAAATAAAGTGTTGGTTTATTTATAGTAGATTCAGTTGGGCTCAAGAATGATGGAGCGAGGTGAGTGAGAAGCCGCACAAAATCAATTTACCATAAAAATATTTGGAGGGTGAGTTCAGTAATTGACGACATGAGAGCGTGGGTGGCTGGGGGGCGTCGTTGGCTAATTTTGCAAATGCAAAACGCCAACACACGGAGCCACCCACGCTCGATTGGAGAGAAATTGCACATCTAATGTTTTATAAAACACCGACTTTTTATTTACCAATCATATAAGAAGCATACTTTTATTTTTGAGGAGTTTATTATGAGTGATATTTTTGCACTTACAGCAGCTGTAGCGCTGGTGAAGGTCTTGGTGAGGTAGTAGTTGCTGATGTAAGCACAGTGATGGAAAATTGGATATAATCATTAGTAATGACGGGCCAGAAAAGGTTTCCGTATTATTAACCCCAGTTTGAGGTAAGTTTAAAGAAATTATCTGATATGGTTTTAAAGAAGCTGTGTAACCATTAAGTTTTTCTCAATTTCACGGTAGATAAGAAAAGTGGTTCCCCTGGTAGAAGTATTTTGTTTGATTGATGATTTTTGCAAGCAACAACTCATGTACCAAAGATCCTTAAGAAACTCGCAGAGACAAAGGGAATGAGAGTCTGGGATGATGCTTTCCGAAGTTATAACGATCCTCGTTTTGTTTCATTTGAGGGCATTACCGGATTCAAAGATTTTTACCTAAACTGTGTTCAAATCTCTTTCAGAGAGGAGTTGCCGAAGCTTATCAGCTACAATCGCTTTGTTGAGCTGATGCGAGACGCGGTCATCCCGTTGGTCATTCTGCTGAATTGCTGCAAAGGGAAACAAACAGGTACGTTGACTCAACAAAAAGCTGGAAAAGGTTTGTCATAACTTACGTACTAGCAGTAATAAGGCCTTTAAAGGCACCGCTCAGCGTGGGAAAACGTCGACCCGGATGGTTCTTTGGCCTCAATGATCAAGGAGAGATTATGTCATTCACACTGACTTCGGGTAATACAGATGATCGAGCCGTTGTCGAGAAACTGACTCAATATTTGACAGGCCTTCTATTCGGAGATCGGTGGTATATAAGCAAACACTGAGCAATCAAGGACAAAACCCGCTTGCGGCTTTTAAACAACTGCTTCTTGCAGGGCGTGGATTGATTGAAACAGCCATCGGAGAATTGAAAGAGATTTGCCAAATCCAGCACAACACGGCATCGCTTGCCAAACAATTTCTTGGCAGACCTCTCTTCTCAGGGCTCTTAGCTTATGTCTTCAAACCCAATATATCTCAGGAAAAATAGGCTCGCGGGCCTACTCCTTACGTCAAACTGAGGTTAGAACACCAATGAAATAAAGGGTATGAAGATTCTTAAAGCACAAACGTGGTCATCAATTTCTCCTGTTACTGAAGTTGAATGGGGCAAGATATTAGAAATCGCTTCTTAGTTAAAGATAATTTGCTAAAGTTAATATCTCCTGTTGACAAAAGCGCCTTCTATACGCATAATCGTTCTCGTTTTAAAAAATTGATGAATATTTATGTCTTATACGGCTGGTACGTTTTTTGCAAATCCATCTTCTGTTGAGAAGAAGTGGCTTTTAATTGATGCAAAAGATATGGTTCTGGGTAGACTTGCTGCGAAAATTGCAAGGATGTTGAGAGGCAAGCATAAACCTTATTATACCCCCTTTATTGATTGCGGAGATAATATTGTTATTGTTAACGCTGCTCAAATTAAGTTAACAGGTAAAAAATTAGAACAAAACAAGTTTTATTGGCATACAGGCCATCCTGGTGGGATAAAAGAAAGGAGTTTTGGGCAAATCATTCAAGGAAGGTATCCTGAAAGGTTGTTGAAGAATGCGGTTAAGCGTATGATGCCAAAAGAAAGCCCGTTAGCCCGCAAGCAGTTTAAAAATCTTTATGTATATGCGGCAAGTGTTCATAAGCATGAAGCTCAACAACCATCTTTAATAGACGTTCGCTAATTTATTTTGATGAAGTTATATATGGCTACAAAATCAACGATTGTAATAAAAAAATCCCACTCTAGTAAGTCTAACCCGTCTCGTTTTTATGGAACTGGAAGGAGAAAAGAAGCGACAGCTAAATGTTGGCTTTCTCCGGGTTCTGGTAAAGTAGTTGTGAATTCTAAAGAAGTTGAGCATTATTTTGCAAGACCGGTTTTGAGAATGATAATCAATCAGCCTTTTGCTGCAACTGCAACTTTGGGGAAATTTGATGTAATTTGTAATGTAATTGGTGGTGGTCTTTCTGGGCAGGCTGGGGCCGTAAGACATGGTATAAGCAGGGCTTTAGATAAAGTGGATCCAAATTTACATAGTATATTAAGATCTGGAGATTTCTTAACTCGTGATAGTAGAGAAGTTGAGCGTAAAATGTATGGGCATAAAAAATCCAGGAAATCGTTCCAGTTCTCCAAAAGGTAGATTAATTGTTTTTGCTCTGAAGCCCAATTTTTCAAAAATTGGGCTTTTTTTGTTGTATATACCTCTAATAATGAAGAATTGAACAGCCTCCAGCAAGATGTTAAGAGATTATCTGCTGGAAGGCGGACCATACTTCTCCATTACAAACTCGCTTTAGCTATAGTTATCAACCCTTCAAGTTCGAGCCGTTGTCGAAAAAACTAAAGAAGTATACTCCGTTAACTCGAAATATTGACATAAATTAACAGCAGTTGTATTCACTACTGGGTGCGCTTAAATGGCGCTATCTATGATTTCTCATCAAAAATATAGCCCGAAATTTTTAAAGACGAGGTAATCCTTGGCTAATGGAGGGGTTATGCTTCAGATTAATCTCTTAAAGTTAACAACTAAGTATGTATACAGAGCATAAATAAAGTGTTGGTTTATTTATAGTAGATTCAGTTGGGCTCAAGAATGATGGAGCGAGGTGAGTGAGAAGCCGCACAAAATCAATTTACCATAAAAATATTTGGAGGGTGAGTTCAGTAATTGACGACATGAGAGCGTGGGTGGCTGGGGGGCGTCGTTGGCTAATTTTGCAAATGCAAAACGCCAACACACGGAGCCACCCATGCTCGATTGGAGAGAAATTGCACATCTAATGTTTTATAAAACACCGACTTTTTATTTACCAATCATATAAGAAGCATACTTTTATTTTTGAGGAGTTTATTATGAGTGATATTTTTGCACTTACAGCAGCTGTAGCGCTGGTGAAGGTCTTGGTGAGGTAGTAGTTGCTGATGTAAGCACAGTGATGGAAAATTGGATATAGTCATTAGTAATGACGGGCCAGAAAAGGTTTCCATATTATTGGGGAATGGCAATGGTAGTTGATGTAGAGTTAATGGCAATTACTTTTTAAATACAAGTCTCGGTATCACTGAGAAATGATTTTAAATCTGCTGTGGGAGGGGGTTTTCTTATTGTAGATCTTGGTTCTAGCGCAGCAGTAGCCGTAGGTGATTTTAATAAGGATAATAATTGGATATAGTAACTGTGGGTGAAGATGCTGCTTCTGTATTTAGGCAACGGAGATGGGAGAACTTTTTCAACCATTTGTTTCTTATGGCATGTTTCATGCTTGGGTTGGAATTACGGTGGCTGATTTTAATAATGATGATAATTAAGATATAGTTTTGCTCTAGTCTTACAAACGGAATTACCATGTTATTGGGTAATGGAGACAGGACTTTTCAACCAGCTTTTTCATATTGCTAATGTTTCACCAACGCCGACAACGACTACTATTTCAACTACTACTACACCTACAACCACTACTTCTACTGCTCAGCTGTGTACTTTGGAACAACCGATACTAAAAATACGTGATCCTGATGGATCTAATGGGTTTATTATTACTGATATTATAAGTGAGGAAGAAGGATTAGGAGTATAATAAGTTTGGGGGATGTAAACGGGGGGGATTTTATTGATGATTTTGGTATAGTACTAGTCTTAAAAACTACTGAGATAACGGTAACGGTCGAATATACGTGATACACGGTGGATCGCAAACTCAAGGAAACTTATCTATTTCTAGCCTTACCACACAAAACAGGGTTTTGCATCCATGATAATGCTATAAGGAATTCCGGCGCCGCTCTTGGGTATGTAGGTGACATTAGTGGACGGTATTAATGATATCCTTGGTGGAGCGCGGTTAATTGGAACGTTGAGCAGCCATATGCATTTGTATTTTGGCACCAGGAATACCAATAACTTTCATAAATATACCTTCTGAACCTAAACGGTAATTTAGGATTTATGATGGCCGGATCTCCTGGTATTGGAGCGGGTTTTACTGCTAAACCTGGTGATTTTAATGGTGATGGTATATAATCTTCCCGCTAGCTTTTGTACTGCTCAATTAAATGGTAATAACGGCTTTAAAATAGATTGTACTAAAAACGAAAGTTGGTGTAATGGAGTGTTTGGAGGAGATATCAATGATGATGGCATTAACGATATTATAATTGGTGCACACCCCCTTCCTTTGGGGCCTGGGAAGTATATATAGTATACGGCCAGCATGGCAGCTATGATAGCAGTCTTAGTGTTGATTTTTTAACGGGCAAAACGGATTTACTATCGTTGGGGCAAGTGGACCAGAAACCGTTGTAAGAAGTAAAATCTCATATAACCTCAGTTTGACGTTAAGGAGTATGCCCGTGAGCCTATTTTTCCATGAGATAATATTGGGTTGAAGACATAAGCCAAGAGCCCTGAGAGGAGGTCTGCCAAGAAATTGTTTGGCAAGCGATGCCGTGTTGTGCTGGATTTGTCAAATCTCTTTCAATTGTCCGATGGCTGTTTCAATCAATTCACGCCCTGCAAGAAGCAGTTGTTTAAAAGCCGCAAGCCGGGTTTTGTTTTTCATGTTTTTCTTAAGCCGTGTGATGAGCTCAATACCTTGATTGCTCAGTGTTTTTGCTTATATACCACCGATCTCCGAATAGAAGGCCTGTAGAATATTGAGTCAGTTTCTCGACAGCGGCTCGATCATCTGTATTACCCGAAGTCAGTGTGAATGACATAATCTCTCCTTGATCATTGAGGCCAAAGAACCATCCGGGTCGACGTTTTCCCACGCTGAGCGACGCCTTTAAGGACCTTATTACGGCTAGTACGTAAGTTATGACAAAACCCCTCTTCCAGCTTTTGTTGAGTCAACGTACCTGTTTGTTTCCCTTTGCAGCAATTCAGCAGAATGACCAACGGGATGACCGCGTCTCGCATCCAGCTCAACAAAGCGATTGTAGCTGATAAGCTTCGGCAATCCCTCTCTGAGAGAGATTTGAAAACAGTTTAGGTAAAAATCTTTGAATCCGGTAATGCCCTCAAATGAAACAAAACGAGGATCGTTATAACTTCGGAAAGCATCATCCCAGACTCTCGTTCCCTTTGTCTCTGCGAGTTTCTTAAGGATCTTTGGTACGTGAGTTGTCGCTTGCAAAAATCATCAATCAAACAAAATATTTCTACTAGGGGAACCACTTTCCTTATTTATCGTGAAATTGAGAAGAACTTAATGATTACACAGCTTCTTTAAAACCATATCAGATAATTTCTTTAAGACTTACCTCAAACTGGGGTTAACAAAAACACCTTCTCAGGGCTCTTTGTGTCTTCAAACCCGGTATATCTCATGGAAAAAACAGGCTCGCGGCGGGGCCTACTCCTTAAGTCGAACTGAGGCTAATTTAACTCGTGTTCCACTGAGGATATCCCAATTCTTCATTTATAAAGCGGTAGACATGGATAATATATAATAAATTTATACTTTTGATTTAATGTTATTAAACAGCGCCAATGCTTGCGCTATCATCCCACTTGCATCACCGGTGTTAGCAGGCACAACCACGGTATTAGTTGTCTTGGCTAACTCCTTAAAAGCGTTCACATACTGCTCAGCGATCTTTAGCGATGCTGCTTCAGTTCCTCCATCATTTTTAAGGGAAGCAGCTACAGAGGTAATCGCTGCAGCAGTTGACTCTGCAACCATTTTTATTGCTGAGGCCTCACCTTGAGCAAAATTCATTTTTTCGGTCATAATAGCTTCTGAATTTAGCACAACTTCCCTTTTCTTTGCTTCTGCTAAATTGATTGCAGCCTGCATTCTACCTTCTGACTCTAGTATTTCTGCCCTCTTCTGACGTTCTGCAGCCACTTGAGTCTCCATAGCTTGCAAGACATTTGCAGGCGGTTTGATATCTCTGATCTCATATCTCATACACTGAATTCCCCAAGTTGATGCAGCTTCATTAATCGCGTTGACTATCTGCGCATTTAAAAACTCTCTTTCTTCAAAGGTTCTATCTAAGGTTAACTTCCCTATCGCGGACCGCATTGAGGTTTGCGCTAATTGAGTTGCTGCATAATAAGGATTTTCCACTCCATAAGACGCATCAACTGGGTTAATTATCCTCACATACAAAACTCCGTTAAATAAAACTGAAACGTTATCTTTAGTGATGGCCGACTGCTCAAGGACATCCAACACTGTCTCTTTTAACGTATGCTTATATGCGACTTTCTCTACTATTGGGATGATAAAATTCAGACCTGGCTGCAGAATGCGATCATACTTACCAAGCCTCTCCACAATCCAACTCTCCTGTTGGGGGACCGCTTTAATCCCGGTCGCTACAATGATGACAAGAACGATAAGAAATCCCAACAAAGCTTCCATTTTTTTACTAAAAATTTTTCTTCACTAATAATATATTACTTCTTACATCTAAAATCACTACCTTATCGCCAACTTCTATTGAATCCTCTTCAGAACCCGAATGCAGCATCGCCTTACAAACAGTTCCAGACCATTTAACTAAACCAACTTCACCTTTCACAAGTTTTTCTGAGACAACGTGAGCCACTTGGCCAGCCATATTTTTGTAATTACCGCCCTTAAAGTGTTTAAATAAAAACCAATAAATCCCGCTACAAACTAAAGCACTAATAAAAAAAGTAGTCATTTGACCAAAAACATCTGAAATAACATTAAGTGATAAGAGAACGCTAACGATTAGCGATGCTGAGCCAAGCACAAAAAAGAAAACCACCGACCACCCCAGTATTATCTCTATCGCAATAAAAAAGACGGCGGCCACTACCCAAAGATTGATAGAACTATCCATTAATATGCTCAGCATTTAACCCCTACACGCACTAAGAATTGCAGCTTTATTATATATGATAAATCTGCTAGATTCTATCAAAAATTATGTTTTCATAAATGAGCACTATAAAAATTCATATAAATACCATCTCTATATTAAAAGAATTATTATGTTTATATAATTTATTGCAAGCTCACGGTGACGTTAAGTTAGTAGGAGGTTGCGTAAGAGATATGCTTCTAGGCTTAGCTCCTAAAGATATCGATCTTGCTACAACAATTTTGCCTCAAGAAGTAATGAGGATTTTATCCCTAAATCAAATCAAATGCATCCCTACAGGCCTTGAATTTGGAACGGTTACTGCAGTAGTTAATCATATTACTTTCGAGATTACTACTCTTAGAAAAGATATCAAGACCTATGGCAGAAAAGCAGAAGTTGAGTTTACAGATGAATGGCTAGAAGACGCTAAAAGGAGAGACTTCACTGTCAACGCAATGTACGCTTCAATTGATGGAACAGTGATGGATTTTTTTAATGGCATTGAAGATTTAAAGAATAAAAAAATAAAATTTATAGGCAATGCGGAGCAACGTATCAAAGAAGATTTTTTAAGAATATTAAGATACTTTAGGTTTATCTCCTATATAGGTGGAAACAGTATAGATGAAAATAGTTTAATGGCTGCTATTAAGCTAAAAAGTGGTTTAGAAAAGATATCAGGAGAGAGAATTAAAACTGAAATGTTTAAACTACTCAGCAACCCATTTGCTAAAAAAAGTATTCGGTTATTTGAAAAAACAGGAATAGATCAATATGTAGGTATGCCTGAAATATATAACCTTCCGGAATTAAACTTTATCATAGGTAATGCTACAGTTAATTTAACTCTAATTTTAAAAGCGTTAAAAATTTCTGCAGTAGAATTAAACGGATTATTTAAAAGATGGAGATTATCAACACTTGAGAAAAAGGAATTAGCTTTCCTAAGAGAGTACCAGTATCCATGGCCGTTAAATGCTGAAATTAAACTTCACCAAAGAGAATTTTATAGACTGGGCGCTTACTTTAAAAATGCAATTTTAGTTAAAGCAAGCACTGAAGAGCAGTATACACTGGCAGAAGAGTTTATCTTAGCTTCTACTACTTGGCGTTATCCAGACTTCCCGCTGAAGGGAGAAGATCTTATAAAGCTTGGCGCTATTGGCCCTAAAATCGGTCAAATAAAGAACCTTCTTTTAGAAACTTGGATTGAGAACGATTTTTTGTATGATAAAGATGAGCTATTAGACATTGCCACTAAAATAAGTTTAAAATAATAATCTATTACTACAAATTTTATGTATGTTGATTTCTGGAATTAAGCATGTTGATCTTGTTAAGAAAGCAAAAAAAAACTGAAAAAAAAATAAAACATGTCATAAACAAATTTGAGTCTATATCTGATATAGATGACACAAATACTGACAAAAAAATTTTTAATGCTCAACCAACGGAGCAAACCTTATTTCTTTTGCAAGAAATTGATGATAACAAGAGCGAGGAAGAAATTTTAGAAAAAGCTAAAGAGCTGCTAATGTTATTAGAGCAGTACAGAATTGGTACACTTTCAGATGAAGTTAATCTAAAGCAGTTAAAGTATATTGTAAATTATATAAGAGAAATAAAAAAGGATATTTTTAATCCCAATATTTTAACTATACTTAGCAGAATTGAAACTTTATCAACCGTCGAACTTGCTAAGTCGACGTTAAAAAACAATTAACAAAGACTATTCGTATGGAAATGTTAAACTTCTTTAGTGCGTATGCAAAGTTGGCTCCGCTTTATTTATTTGTAATAATTGGCTTGATTGCTGGAAAGATGAAAGTCGAACGGCATAGCATAGGAACTCTCCTTATCTTTCTAATAACCCCAATTACATTTTTTAATATAGGCATCAATACTTCAAGCCAACCCCACCATCTGCTCCTTCCCGTATTATCATTTTTATTATCAGTTGTTCTTTGTTTTTTGTATCTGTTTATTTCTGGCAAAATTTGGGAAGATAAAATCAAAAACTTATTAGCCTTTGCAGCAGGCGCTAGTAACAACGGATACTTTGGGCTTCCGGTAGTTATGGTATTCTTTGATCAAGAAGTTGTGGGTATATATATGCTCACCATTATAGGCATTGCTATATACGAATACACAATCGGCGCTTATGTGATGGCAAGAGGCAGTTATAGCATCAAACAATCACTCAACAAAGTGTTAAAGTTACCCATGGTACATGCATTTATTCTTGGCCTTGTATTAAATAAGCTGAACTTCAAGGTGCCACCTGTAATGAAAAGTTTCTTTGAAAACACCCAAGAATGTTATGTTGTATTAGGTTTAATGTTAATAGGAATAAGTCTATCAAACCTTGCAAGGTTAAAAATAGATTGGAAATTTGTTTGGGTTTTACTGTCTGCTCGGTTTATAGTTTCACCGGTCATTACAGGTATATTAGTTTTTTTAGATCTCAAGTTTTGGAATTTTTATTCTAAAGAGGTTAACTACGCTATGTTAATCCTATCTTTTATGCCTCCAGCTGTTAACACCGTGGTATTTGCAACTGTTCACAATAATAGTTTATGAAGAAGCAGCTGTTTCTGTTATACTTGGCATCATAATGGCTATGATTATAATACCACTGTCGCTTTTTTGTGTATTGCCTGTGCGTTTTTGATTAGTTTTAACTGATGCAACAAATAATTTTACCTATTATTAACGATGACTCCTCTTATAACGTTTCAGATTTTGTAGTTTCCTATTCTAACTTAGAAGCCTATAAGGCGGTTACGTCAAATATTATGTGGCCACAAAATCGTTTGTTAATTATAGGAGAAAGTGGCTCTGGTAAAACTCATTTAACAAAAATTTGGCAACAAAAAAGTGGGGCACATTATATCAAAGATTTATCTCAGCTAGTAGCTTTAAAAGAGAGTAGCGCATTCATTTTTGAAGATCTACAAAACTATCCAGAAATTGAAATATTAAATATTATTAACACGGCCTTTGAACATAAGAAAAAATTATTGCTCACTTCTAGTCATTATAACCATGTAGAACTTAAAGATTTAAGATCAAGATTTAACTCTACTTATAAAGTTTTGATTAAGGATCCTGATGAAAATATGGTACAGGTTTTGGTCGGTAAAATGTTGCATGATAAACAGGTTAAGGTAAATAAGGAAGTTTTAAACTATATTACTGTCAGGGTCAAAAGAAGCTTTGTTGACATTAAGACTTTTGTTATCCATTTAGATAAACTATCTTTAAGCCAAAAGCGCAATATCACTATTAGACTGATCAAGGAAGTCTTAGAGAAATTAAAGTTAGTCAATGAGAAAATCAATGATTAGTATTGAATCCTTAATTAAAAAAGACATTCTAGAACAGGGTTACATTACTCTAGATCATTTTTTATCGCTGGTAATCCCCTTCTATTATAGTAGTCAAGAAAGTGTGGGCAAACATGGTGATTTTATAACGGCACCAGAAACTAGCCAGCTCTTTGGCGAAATGGTAGGAATATATACTGCTAATTACTGGCTAAAAAATTGCACTAATAATAATATAACTGTAGTTGAGTTAGGGCCAGGCCGAGGTTATCTAATGTCTGACTTCTTAAGGGCCACAAAACATATACCCGGCTTTCATAATTCAATAGATAAAATCATTCTCTATGAAATGAGTCCCAAGTTAAGAAGTTATCAACAGCAAAACCTAACTGCTTATATCGGTAAATGTGTATGGCTGGACCGGCTCCAGGAATTAGAGCAATACATAAGCAATAATCATTGTATATTCATAGCAAATGAATTTTTTGATGCTTTACCTATTAAACAGTTTCAATTCATTAATGGGCATTGGTATGAATTGTGTCTAGTATTAGATCAATTTCAAAAATTTAAAGTTGCGCCTCTAATAAAAATGGACTCTACATCTATACAGAATAATTTTTCAAAAAGCGCAGCTAAATCAGAATTTTTAGAATACTCTCCTTCTGCAAAATACTATTTAGAGATCATAGCTAACTCTATTCTTACTAACCACGGCCTTTTCTTATTGATTGATTATGGCCACACTAATATGGTTCAAAGCAGTACGTTGCAAGCTATCAGGAATCATAAAAGAGTACACTTTTTGGATTGTATAGGTAAAGCAGATATTACCTATTTAGTTAATTTCTCTCGGCTGCAAAATTATTTTTTAAATAAAAATCTGAAATGCACTTTAACAAGCCAAAAAGATTTTCTAGAGAGCTGTGAAATACAGCAAAGAGCAGAGCAATTAATTAACAAATATGGTGCAGATAAGCAAAAAATAAACTCCCAACTAGAAATACTCTTATCTCCAAAAAAAATGGGAGAATTATTTAAATGTCTAATAGTAAACAAATATTCATACAAAAAATAAGTTAATAAGTTTCTGAGGGTTAACTTACCATACTCGTCTTGTAAATTAAACTGAAAGAATATATCGTATTCATAGATAGGATAAATTTATTAATGTATTTGTAGAGAAATGATTACCGAGTTGCATCAGCAAATAGAAAGTGGTGAATATTTTGAAAAGGCTCGTAACTGGTATGCTGACAGATATCTTGGCGTCAATACCCAAGTTATTGCTTCATCTATATTTTTGCTAATCATATCAACAGGAGCCTATTTTGTGGTGGATTCAATGATGGATAAGTATTTCGCGGTTAAGTATCCGGTTCCTATATATGTTGATGATCAGGTGGACTTTCAATCCAGGATAAAGTCGCTAGCGCAAGGTTATGAATCCATAGACACTTCAGTGGTTAGGTATCTAATCGCCTACTATGTAATCAATAGAGAAGAATACAGGTATAATGGCCTTAACCAAGATATAATCCAAGAAAAACTTTTATCTATAAGGTCAACCTCCTCCAGGCGAGTTTATACAAATTATTTAAATTATATGGATCCTCAAAAAAATCCAGATAGTCCTATATTGAAATATAAATTACAGATAGAAAGAACTATCTCTATAGAATCAATAAAATTTCCAGAAGGAGTTAATAGGCCAAATACTGCGCATGTGATCTTTAAAGCTATAGAAAAGAATTCCACTAAAGAAAGTGCTTCATATTGGCTTGCTGAAATAAACTTTAGTTTGAATAGTATAACTAATGTTCTAGACTATAAGAGTAATTTAAATTTTATTGTCACAGCTTATAAAACCATGAAAAAAACAGATTACAAAGGTTAGGTAATGTTAAGGTTGATGATATTTTTAGCATTTTTTCTCCAAGTTGTGCCTTCTAAAGCGACTACTGTACCTAGAGGAATTGGAAACGAAAATAGGATTAAAATAATTAATTATAAGCCCAATACGGTTTTTAGGTTTGTAGGCCATTACACTTACCAGTCTATAATAGAATTTGGTTTAGACGAGGAAATTAATACTATCTCTATGGGCACCCCAACTCCTTGGCAGATTGTCCCTGCCGGCAACCGAATATTTTTAAAGCCTATAGAAGACGATGCAACAACTAATATGACTGTTATTACTAACAAAAGAATGTATTTTTTCGAAATGCATGCAGAAGATGCAGCAGATATTGGTGATGATAATTTATCTTTTGTGGTGAAATTCGTTTATCCGGATGATGGAATTTATTCATCTTTTGCCGTGAACAGCAGCAATAGCGGAGCTTCTCAAGCAATCAGAACCCTTTCTTCTTATCATGGCCCAGATTTAACTCACCCTGAACTCTACAATTTTAATTACAAAATTAGCGGAAAAAAATCAGATATCGAGCCCTTACAGATTTTCGACGATGGAGAATTTACTTATTTTAAATTCCGCGATATCAATGCTGAAATCCCAGCTATATTCTTAGTTGATTCGGATAATCGTGAAGGAATTATTAATTATAGAATAGCCGGTAAATATGTGGTTGTTGAAAGAGTAGCTGCGAAGTTTACACTAAGACATGGTAAATCTACAATTTGCGTGTTTAACGAATCATATAATTCTATATATTACTAATTGTTTACTATTAAGGAGGCATGCTTTCTGTTAAAGCAATACACTTCTGTTTAAAAGCACAGCAGCTAAAGCACCTCGAAACGCAAGCTTCTTTGAGATAACGCGATCCTAAATTAACCCCAGTTTGAGGTAAGTTTAAAGAAATTATCTGATATGGTTTTAAAGAAGCTGTGTAGCCATTAAGTTCTGATTTTTACCTAAACTGTGTTCAAATCTCTCTCAGAGAGGGATTGCCGAAGCTTATCAGCTACAATCGCTTTGTTGAGCTGGATGCGAGACGCGGTCATCCCGTTGGTCATTCTGCTGAATTGCTGCAAAGGGAAACAAACAGGTACCTTGACTCAACAAAAAGCTGGAAAAGGTTTGCCATAACTCACGTACTAGCCGTAATAAGATCCTTAAAGGCATCGCTCAGCGTGGGAAAACGTCGACCCGATGGTTCTTTGGCCTCAATGATCAAGGAGAGATTATGTCATTCACACTGACTTCGGGTAATACAGATGATCGAGCCGTTGTCGAGAAACTGACTCAATATTTGACAGGCCTTCTATTCGGAGATCGGTGGTATATAAGCAAACACTGAGCAATCAAGGACAAAACCCGCTTGCGGCTTTTAAACAACTGCTTCTTGCAGGGCGTGGATTGATTGAAACAGCCATCGGACAATTGAAAGAGATTTGCCAAATCCGGCACCACACGGCATCACTCGCCAAACAATTTCTTGGCAGACCTCTTTCTCAGGGCTCTTGGCTTATGTCTTCAACCCAATATTATCTCATGGAAAAATAGGCTCACGGGCATACTCCTTAACGTCAAACTGAGGTTTCTTACGAAGTATCAAAGAGAGCCCTCCCACATTTTATTCATCGCTTGGTAAAGATTTTATCATCTTTGTGGTCTTCTTTATAGAGGATTTTTTCAGATCACCAAGTTATAGCGAAATAATATAGCATTGCTTGTGCTATTTAGGAGATAAATGCAAGGCCGGCCCATACTTTTTATATCTAAGTTAAGTTCTTATAATTTACCTACTAAGGTATGGGTTTTATTACTTTAGCAACCTACTTGCCAAAAGGGGTATCACGCAATTCCCTCTTTGTTTGACCCACATATAACTGTCTTGGTCTGCCAATTTTTTGTTCTGGATCATCCATCATTTCTTTCCATTGAGCCATCCAGCCTGTTGCCCTTGCCACCGCAAACATCACTGTAAACATTTGAGTTGGAATACCAAGCATTCTATATATAATACCAGAATAGAAATCTACGTTTGGATAAAGCTTGCGTTCTATAAAATAAGGATCATTTAGGGCGATCTCTTCTAATTTTAGAGCGATATCTAAAAGATGATCGTCCTTAATTCCTAGTTCTTTTACTAGTTCATAGCAAGAAGCTTTAAGCACAGTAGCTCTTGGATCATAATTTTTATAAACTCTATGACCGAAGCCCATTAATCTAAAAGGATCACCCTTATCCTTCGCTTTGTTTACATAAATTTGTATTCGAGAAGCGTGCCCTATTTCTTCTAGCATTTTTATTACAGCTTCGTTAGCCCCGCCGTGTGCAGGCCCCCAAAGAGAAGCAATACCTGCGCCTATGACCGCAAACGGGTTAGCTCCAGAAGAGCCAGATAGCCGCACGGTAGAAGTGGAAGCATTTTGTTCATGATCAGCATGCAAAATAAATAATTTATTTAAAGCATCTGCCATGACCGGGTTAACTTTATATTTTTCAGCCGGAACTGCAAACATCATGTGTAAGAAATCTTCACTATAGCTTAAGTTGTTATCAGGATAAACAAAGGGCTGTCCTATAGAATATTTGTACGCCATTGCAGCTAACGTTGGGATTTTAGCAATTAACCTAATTGCAGAAATTTCTCTTTGGGTGCGGTCTCTGACATCTAAATAATCGTGATAGAATGCTGATAATGACGCAACGGCGCCTACCATTACTGCCATAGGGTGGGAGTGGCGCGGAAAACCCCTATATAAAAAATGCAGTTGTTCATGCACCATAGAATGCTGCTTTATCTCTGTAGCGAATTTTTCTGCTTCGCTTTTATTAGGCAACTCTCCATATAATAGCAAATAGGCCACATCCGTAAAATTTGCGGAAGTGGCAAGATCGGTAATATCATATCCTCGATGCCTTAATATCCCATTGTCTCCATCTATATAAGTAATTGTTGACCTACATGAGGCGGTCGACATGAAGCCTGGGTCGTAGGTGAAAAGGCCAGTTTTTGCATACAGCTCTCCTATATCTATAACACTTGGTCCTTCTGAGGCTTGTATTACAGGCAGTTCAATCTCTTGATTTGTAAAGGGAACACTTATCCTAACACTAGCACGATTGGAGACGTTATCTTTTGCCATAAAATGAATATTTTAGTTTGCCTATATTAATAAATTTAACGTAGACTATGTTGCGACGCAACAAGCATTACTGGGATTTCAAACTATAAGTCGCACTTATAATCTTAAAAGTCAAAATATTTTTCAGTAAAGTTTTTGAGACTTAGTGTGCTTCTGCTGCAATCTAATCAGGTGCTTCTTTCCAAGCGAAACTATATCCACAATGTCTTTAACAAAATTCTCTGCATTGTTAGTATTTTTGGAGCAAGCGCCCTCTAATTCCAAGATTTGATTTAGCCCATTTCTTTATCCACGGTTTGATCAATAACCAAATATTAGTCTGATCATCCAAGTAAATACTAATGCCTTCAACTGTCATCATGGTTTTTTGTAATAAAAGTAAAGGAGCTTGGATTTCCATATTAAAGTTTTTCGCGGTTTCAAATAGCTGCTTCAACAGAGCTGATATCGAAACTTGATTTGGGGGCTTATTTAAAACTGTTTCACCAATACTACGACAACTGAGTGCAAATACATTGATGGATTCGGATTTTGGAAAATATCCTGCCTCTAGATGCAATTTAGCAACTAAATCATAATTGCGCTCCAAAAAACTTTTGAGAATTTCAGCAATGAATAATTTATTCATATGGTCAAGGTGCCCCATTATACCAAAGTCTAGAAATATTATATCTTCATTGGCGTTAACTAAAACGTTGCCTGGATGTAGATCAGCATGGAAAAACCCGTCCCTATAAGCTTGATTGAAGAAAGTAACAGCAAATTTTTTAACAATACTTTCTATATTAAAGCCTGCAGACAGGAGACGCTCACGGTCATACAATGGTATACCGTCGATCCACTCTAACACAAGAATGTTATTAGTGGTATATTTCCAAAATATTTTGGGGACGTAAACATTTTCATCATGAATTAAATTTTCCCTTAATTTGTCAGCAGACGCGGCCTCTATCCGCAGGTCCATTTCAAGTAATGAGGTTTTTTCTATTCTTGAAATAACTTCCTCAATTTTTAACCTTTTTACATTAAAGATCTTTTGAGTTAACCTTCCTACAAATCTAAGCAAAGATAAATTACTCTTAAATTTTGCCTCGATACCTGGCTTCAGCACCTTGATTGCGACTACCTCATTATTTATGGTTTCAGCTTTATGAACTTGCGCTATAGAAGCTGCTGCTACTGCAACATGGTCTATATATTTAAATTCATTGATTGCAATAGATTTAGAAAGAATTGCATTTATTTGACTAAAATCGCAAGTTGGAAGGCTATCTTGAAGTTTCTCTAAGTTTCTACTTACAATATCTCCCACTATATCTGGCCTTGTAGCTAAGAATTGGCCAGTTTTTATAAAGGCTGGACCAAATTTTGGTAAGATGGAGACAATTTTCTTGCTTATTTTGTCGAGGAGTATTTTTTTTCCTTCTGGAGTTTTAATACGCTTTAATCTGATAAAATCAATAAGCAAACCTTCTGTTACTATGGTAAAAATGAGTGAATATAATCTGAAGGTGTTTAACAAGACTTGCATTAAATTACTTAACGTTTTTCCAGATACGCTTCTTAGCCAAGTAAAATAAAAATGTAAATATTGCAAGGAATATCATAACACTTATTCCTATATTTTTTCGTTTTTCCATTTCAGGCTCAGCTGCCCATTGTAAGAAGTTTACTACATCCTTTGCCATTTGCTCTATAGTTGCCTCCGTTCCATCAGAATAAGAAACTTGTCCATCTTTGGTTAGGGGAGGGGCCATAGCAAGCTGGCTACCGCCACCTGCAAAATAAGGGTTATAATACATATTCTCACCTAAATGAAAGCCTGCTGGAGGAGTGCTAAAACCAGTTAAAAGGGAGTATACATAATTCGCTCCATCAGCTCGTGCTTTGATTATCAATGACAAATCAGGTGGATATGCGCCATTATTAGCAGCTCTTGCCGCCTTTTCATTAGCATAAGGACCTGAGATTTGGTCTGAAGGTCTTGCGGGTCTTTCAAACATTTCGCCATCATCGCTAGGCCCGTCATTCACTGAGTATTCGGCAGCTAGCGATTTGATTTCGGCCTCAGAAAACCCTATTTCGGCAAAATTCCTAAACGCTAGTCTGTCTACCGAATGGCAGGCAGAACACACCTCTTTAAAGACTTTAAAGCCTCTTTGAATGGACTGTCTATCAAATGTTCCAGTTATTCCGTCAAAAGGCCATTCAATTTGTTTTGGCTTCGCAACATCCTCCATTGCATTGGCGTTAATACTGAAGATGATAAAAAGTAGATAATAAAAAATGTTTTTTGCCATTTTAAATTCAATAAATATTCATTAGGTGTTATTTAGTATATTATTTTAATGGAGAGGAAAAATTTTCATATTGCATTGCAGCAAATTGTAGTATGATCCTATATGTATGTTTTCTAAGAATTGGTAAAAATTATGATTAATGCTTACGCAAATTTTGCTCAAGAATTTATTTGAGGCATATAGCAATAAAATGAATATGGCCACTGACGGATTTGAGAAGGCAAATAAACAGAAATAATTCCGGCTATGTATGTTTATTCTAAATCTGCTAGAGCAGTAAGGAGGGGGAGTTGTGCTTTGGTAATTTGAGCTATGTCTTTTTTGTCGTGTCTGGTGTTTTTAATTCACTATAAGGTGTTGAAGTGCTGTCTTGGTCAGGGTTTTCTTTTAAAGTTTAAAGCTTTCTCGATAAAGGAGATCGCAGTGTAGTTCAAGTGTGTGAAGATGTATACGTTGGCTTATTATGTATAAATCCCAAAAGAGTAGGTTTTTTTGGGGGGGGGGTGTGGTAAAAAGTCAGAGAAATTTGCCTTTATAGCTAAAATAAACTTGTGTTATTGTTTTGAAGTTGTTATAAAGGCCAGGCCAGGTTTGATCCCGTAGCTCAGGCCGGTAGAGCAACTGACTTTTAATCAGTAGGTCACGCGTTCGAATCGCGTCGGGATCGCCACATCTCTGTGCATCTCTATACATAAAATGGAAAGACTCAAATTAGCAGTGTGGTTATTTTTGGCGTCCTTATCTTTTATAGGAGGGGCTTTCGTTTTAAAAGAAAGGACAATTATTTGACTGAGCTTGGGTGCTAAAAAGGTTCTGTTGGAATTTACCTAGTCAATTTAGATAGAGCTCAAGGTAGGTTGCGAAAAGTTCTGCCATTAATAGAAGTTGTGGGTTTTCCTGTAACTAGAATTTCCGCGGTTGATGGCAAAGAATTGCCTAAAGAGTATATCGACTCAGTGGTGGATTATAAATTATAAATCTTATAGAAATTTCATTGCTCATTATCCGGAGCCCGGGACTGTAGGTTGTTATTTGAGCCACTTAAAAGCCTGGGAAGAAGAGTTGGATCTCAAGTTTACCGGCGTAGAAGCAAGAATAGTCTACCAAACCTTTTGGGATTCTTACATAAAGGACAGCACGTTATAATTCATAGGGCTACATATGAAATAAAATCCGCTATAATGCGTTTCGTGCACAGCTTTATATAATACCTTTAATAACCTTACGTTGCAGAGAAGGAAAACAAATCTTATAAAAATTAATAATAAATATTCAAATAATACTTCTTGATAGAAGGCCCTTTCAGTGATATAAGTTCCTCACCTAATTGACGCGGGGTGGAGCAGCTTGGTAGCTCGTCAGGCTCATAACCTGAAGGTCGCTGGTTCAAATCCAGCCCCCGCAACCAGATTTCACTAGGGTTTCAAGAAAAGTCTACATCTCAAGAAATAATTTCCGTTGCCGTGGGCACCGTTGCAGCTTGTCTGATATGGTTTTAAAGAAGCTGTGTAACCGTTAAGTTCTTCTCAATTTCACGATAAATAAGAAAAGTGGTTCCCCTAGTAGAAATATCTTGTTTGATTGATGATTTTTGCAAGCAATAACTCACGCACCAAAGAGGATCTCTAAGAAACTTCGCAGAGACAAAGGAAACGAGATGAATTATATTACCGCTGGATTATAGAACCAGCTCTTTTAATTTTGCGTTGCAACACAAATAACCCATATAAGAGTGCCTCAGCAGTTGGTGGACAACCTGGAACATATACATCCACTGGAACTATCCTGTCACACCCTCGAACCACTGAATAGGAATAATGATAATAACCTCCACCGTTAGCGCAACTGCCCATTGAAACAACCCAACGGGGTTCAGGCATTTGATCATAAACTTTACGGAGCGCAGAGGCCATTTTGTTAGTTAGCGTTCCAGCAACAATCATAACATCAGATTGCCGAGGAGTTGGTCTGAAAAGCATACCGTATTTATCCATGTCATACCTGCTTGCTGCTGTTTGCATCATTTCAACGGCGCAACATGCAAGCCCAAAGGTCATGGGCCATAAAGACGAACTCCTCGCCCAGTTAGCGACCTTATCTATTTGAGCAATAATAAACCCCCGATCCTGAATTTCTTCAACCGCTTGGTTCAGCATCGTATCTTGTTGTTTTTGAATAAAAAATTTCGTTGGATTTAACATAAAAACCTACTCCCAATCAAGAGCCCCTTTTTTCCATTCATAAATAAAACCTATGGTTAAAATAAACAGAAAGACCATCATAGAAACAAAACCCACGATCCCAATTTGTTGCATTACTAAGGCCCACGGAAACAAAAATGCGATTTCTAAATCAAATATAATAAAAAGAATTGAGACCAAATAAAACCTCACATCAAACCGTGACTGTTTGTTAGGGTCAAAAGTCTCAAATCCGCACTCATACTGAGATAACTTTTCCTTATCATCCCTTATCGAAGCTGCAAAAAATGGAACTATCAATAGAGCAAAGGCAAGGGCGAAAGCGATAACCAGAAATATTAATATCGGCATGTATTGGTATGGCAGGCCACTCATATAAACTCCTCCTCTAACCAAGCATTATATTCTTCGTTGCCGCTGGCAATCTAACAGTTATTCCATCCAGCTTTTCGGTCATTATAATCTGACAACCTAACCTAGAAGTTTTTGTTAACCCAAAGGCAAAGTCTAACATATCTTCCTCCTCTTCTTTCGCTGGGTCAAGCTTTTTTATATCTTTTTCGTCAATTATTACGTGACAAGTAGAACAAGCTAGAGACCCTTCACATGCTCCTTCTAAGTCTACCTTATGTTTGTGAGCAATTTCTAATACAGAAAGCCCTACAGGGGCTTCCACCGTTGAAATGGAACCATCCTTGTTTATAAAATTAACTCTTGCCATACCTATTTTTTTGCTTTTTTCCCTACTAGTTTCTCTTCTGAAGCAACAAGTTTCTTCGCCACTTCATCTTTAATCAGTTCAGTAACGGACTCTCGACGGATCCTTATTTTAACATCTGGAGCAATCTCAACGCTTAATATATGCTCTTCATCACTTTTTACGATTGTCCCAATTATTCCACCACCAAAAACCATGGTGCTGCCTTTTTCTAAGGCCTTTATCATATTTTGATGTTCCCTCATTTTTTTCTGTTGAGGGCGTAGTAATAAAAAATAAAAAACAATCATTATTAAAGCAATTGGCATTAAATTGCTTAAGAGAGAACCACTTGATAATGACGCGGCCTCTGCAGCAAAAGCTTCAACAACGAACAAATTTAGCATAAACTTATTACCCAATATATTAAACATTACCTCCGCATTCTATTAAAATAGAATGAAATGGGCAAGAAAATTTTTCCTATCAAAATAATTTTTGCTATGATCTAGCAGCTACTACAGAAATATTTTTATGCACACATTCGACTTTTTAAAGAGAATAGTACCCGATTTTGCCAAAAATTTAGACCTTGACTGGCAAATGTTTCATGTACCTTCGCTAAACTTTAGTGAAAAATCCGCAAGCGAATTAAAAAAATATATCATTTTACACCACACAGAAACAACACAGGAGCAAGATTGCAATTTCCATTCACTATACTTATTAACAAACTCAGACCGCCCAGACGGGGTTAGTTCTCATTACTTAATTTTAAGAGCTGAGGAGTCCGTGAAATATAAATATATAGCGGGAATAATAAATTTAGTGGGTGATGGTAAAAAAGCTTGGCATGCTGGAAGTAGCGAGTGGGCGGACGACATTAATCTTAACGATCTTTCTATTGGCATAGAAATTAATAATAATGGTTTTACTGAAGCTTTTTCTAATGCACAGATGGCCTCTCTTATAGTTTTACTGCATGGTTTAAAAAAGGCCTATGATATTAGCCCATTTAATCTTTTGGGACATGCAGAAATCGCTCCAAATAGAAAATCAGATCCAAGTCATCACTTTAACTGGAAGCTTTTAGCCGACTATGGCTTGGGTTATTTTCCTTTAAAAAGAGGCACAGACGAAATACTGTGTAAAGAAGAAGATAATAATGAAACTGTAAGAGCGGTTCAAAATGATTTATTAATGTGGGGCTATAGGTACTTAAAGGCAGATGGTATTTTTGATGAAGGAATGAAATCGATTGTAGAATCTTTTCAAAGAAGGTATGCACCTGATGAATATATAAATAGCGCGCTGAAAGGCTGTTGGACTAGCAATAGTCAAGTGATTATAAATGAGCTATTAAAAGCAAAAGAAGATTATGCTAACTGTAAGCTAAAAATCGAAATAGATACAGAGAAAATCAAAAAATATAATCCTTTACGGGCGTACTTCTCTCCTTATAAAGATATTTTAGTTGCAATGGGCATGGATTATCTAATAAATATAGAAAAAAATTAAATAAATTAAATCTTTTCCAAATTAAATCTATGGCAGAAGAAAAAGAAGTGAATTTTGGCTTTCAAATCGTTAAGGAAAGCCAAAAGCAAGAAAAAGTGCAAAAAGTATTCAGTGATGTTGCAAAGAAATATGATTTGATGAATGATTTGATGAGCTTCGGGTTGCATCGAATTTGGAAAGAAAAACTTATATCAGAACTCCGACCAGGAAGAGAAGAAATATTATTAGATCTTGCAGGAGGTACGGGGGACATTGCTCTTAAATTTGTTCAAAAGGGTGGCAAAAAAGCTATAATATGCGACCTAAACCAGGAAATGCTGGAATATGGCAACAAGAAACGCTTCAATAAAGGGTTGTATGATTTACCATTAGAAACCATTTATGCGAATGCCGAAGATCTGCCTTTTCAGGACCACACATTTGATTGCTGTACAATTTCGTTTGGAATTCGAAATTTTACCAATATACCAAAAGCTCTAGAGGAGGTGAGGAGGGTTCTAAAGCCCGGGGGAAGGTTCTTATGTTTAGAGTTCTCTCAAGTAGATAATGAGCTTTTACGCAGATTTTATGAATTTTATTCCTTTAATATAATTCCTAAAATAGGTAAATTAGTTGCAAAAAGCGAGGGCCATTATTTATATCTCTCAGAAAGTATAAAGATCTTTCCCAAAGCACAAAAGTTCGCTGATATGATTGAAAAAGCTGGCTTCGAATTTGTTAAGTTCTCTCGTTTAACGTCTGGGATTGTAGCGATACACCTGGGCTATAAAGTCAAAATTTAAATTAAATGTATGTATATGTTTTCCATAATATATATTATCATGTTTTTTGAGGCGCTAGCCGCAATGCACCTCTTTTAAAACCTTAATTAAAAATTTAATTTTAATGCAATTTTAAATGCCCATGATAAGAGTATGTGTATGTTTATAAGAGTGGTTGCTCTCAGCAGTTATTTAGAGAACCAAAAAAGCTTAACTGGCTCTTTGAAGGTTATGGAAAGCATGGGTATAAAAGCTATATAGCTAAAGATATTTTTGCTCCTACCCTTTTTTGTGCAAACACCAGTGAATACCGATTGAATAACTTAGTTGAAACAGTTAATGATACTACTTTTCAGGTTATATGGTGTTTGAGAGGCGGCTACGGCTCAGCTCGGATCTTTACCAAATTAGATGAATTAGTAGAAGAATTAAAGCAACGCCCAACAAAAATTTTTGTTGGATTTAGTGATGCTACCGCTATTAGCTTGTTTTTATACCAAAAGCTTGGTTGGAATACAGTAATTCATGGATTAAACTATAATCAAATATCTGACTCAATGGATGGAAAAAATAATGCAAGAACTTCCAAAGAAATTGTTGGAAAAATTACTGGAGGTAATCTTTCTATTTTGCAGACTAGCATTGGTACAAATTGGGAAATTGGTACCGCAGATAAAATTTTAATTATAGAAGATGTAGCTGAACCACCATACAGAATTGATAGAATGCTTGAACATCTATACCAAGCAAAAAAACTAGATAGCTTAAAAGCAGTAGTTTTTGGGGCTTTTCATCAATGCGGAGACAAAGTAATAGATGCTTTAAATAGAATAGCGTTAGTGCTAGAAAATAAATCTGTACCAGTTTTTAAAACTGAAATGATTGGACATGGTTATTATAACTACCCTTTCATATATGGCAGTAACACAGGAATTATAGCAAACAGTGAAAAAAGAGTTTACAATGAAGCAAGAAGTTCTCTTATCAAAAACTTGGCTAGACTGCCGTGATGTCCCGCATGAATTACGAAATAAGAAATTTATTAATAGTTTCGATATATAAATTCATCACTTCGTCTTGACTTTTTGAGACCTTCAAAGCGTTTTTCTGCACTTTCTTGAGGTATCCATTATCATTAAACAAACTTTTAATTCTCTCATAAAGTTCCTTCTGATTAGAAACAATGATTACTGCTCCTTCTTTTAGAAAACTCTGTACAATTTCAGTAAAATTAAAAGTATGCGGTCCAACTAGTACAGCTAGCCCAAGTTTACCCGGCTCTAGTATGTTATGCCCTCCTCCTTCAACTAAGGAACCGCCAACAAATGCTATTTCCGCTAACCGATAAAAGGTGCCTAGCTCCCCTACCACATTACCGATATATACTTCATCTTTACTATTAATAATATGATTATTGTCAGTATACAACGAAACATTAAGCTTATGACGAGCGGTCATCCTAAGTATCTCGGCCGTTCTGTCTATATGCCTAGGAACTATAACAGTTAAAAGATCTTTATAATGTTGCTTTAACTGTTCGTGCACATTTATAATTATCTCTTCTTCGCCTCTATGAGTACTTGCATATACTACTACCTTACGGTTTCCTATATTTTCCTTTAATTTTTTGAGTAAAGAAGAATTATAAGACATCGGAGGAGCTGCATTTTTCAAATTTCCAAGATAGTGAATATTATCTTGATAAAAAAAGCTAAATCTTTTTAAATCTATGGAAGTACCAGGTAACACTAAATCATAAACTTTGAGCAAACTAGTCATTAAAGATTTTATATTCTTCCACTTAGAAAACGATTGATCCGAAAGTCTTCCGTTAATCAACAACACAGGACTGTGCTTCTTTGCCGTTAACAACAGATTAGGCCAAATTTCTGACTCAGTAAAAATCGACAAATTAGGTTTCCAATGCTTAAAAAATTTTTCAACAATGAAGGGTACATCTATTGGCAAATACTGATGTATCGAATTCGGTATCTTAGCTTTTTTGAAAACCTCTGCTGCAGTAACGGTAGTGGTGGTAATCAAAAAAATTCTCTGTAGGAAATTTCTTATGATAAAGCTTAATAAGGGGTGTTATAATACTGATCTCGCCCACACTAACCGCATGAAACCACATTAAATTTCCTTCAGGTTTTTTTAACCGATACCACTGCTAATTTCTCTAGGTACCGTCCCTCTTCCTCTTTCCCCTTTTTGATTCTCTTTTTAAGCAGTAGAAGCCAAATTGGATATAACAAAAGAGATACAAGTCTATATAAGTGTAAATATAGCATTAGCTAAGACATCATTTTCATCATATCCGGAGGCAGCCCTAAACTGCTCATACTTTGATTAACAAGTTCGTCTGCTTTTCTTCTAGCATCACTGAGCGCTGCACATATTAAATCTTCAAGAACCTCAACTTCTTCAGGATTCATTAAATCTTTATTTATGTTAACCTTTTTGATCACTACTTTTGCAGTTGTCACACAAGTAACAAGCCCTCCTCCTGCTGATCCTATAACCTCTACATTTTCAAGTTGTTGTTGCATATCATTCATTTTTTTTTGAAGCATCTGTGCTTGTTTCATCATGTGTTTCATATCTCCTCTTAGATTTAACGGTTAACGAACTTTAATATCAATTATCTTGCTTCCTGTAAAGTGATTCAAAACTTCCTTTACCATATCATTGCTGGCAATAGCTTCTTTTTTTCCTTTTGTTGTTGTTTATTTTGCAACCCTACCGTTAAAGCCTTATCTTTAACCAACTCAATATGCCACTCTATTTTTGTAGTCTCTTTTAGCTTCTTTTTCAGCATATTCACCAAACCATGAGGCGAATAATTTAGTGGATTAATCTTCATCATCCCTTCCTCAAATTCTACTATAGCAACTTCATTATGTAGCATATAATAAAGATCTAATTCGTTCTTTTCGTATAAGATAGTTAACAGGTTGTCTACATCATTAACTTTCGGGCTAGGTCCAGTATCCTGAACTGGAGCTGGTTTGCTTTCACTCGGCTTATCGTCATCTAGCTTACTGTTCTCTAATTTGCTCAAAATTTCTTCAGGCGTTATGGAAGCATTTAAGTAGCATAATCTAATTAATACCATTTCTAAAGCTTGCAAAGGCATTATAGAGGTTTTAACCTCCTCAAGGCCTTTCAGCAACATTTGCCAACTTCGTGCTAAAAAAGATATTTGTAGTAATTGTATTTTTTCTAACTGCGACTGACTAAAGCCTGTAATATAATTAGCGTCACCTAGAGTTTTAAATTTAGATATTTCATAAACCAATTCTAATAATTGATTAGCAATCATTACTGGATCACCGCCAGAATTGTAAAGGTTAGCAACTAAATTTAATAACTCTTCTACATCTCCTGCAATCAAATACATGAACAGTTCAATTATCTGTACCTTATTATTTATACAGAGCATATCCCTTATTAACTCACCCTTTATAGTCCCATGGCTCAAAGCAATAGCTTGATCTAAAATAGACAACCCATCTCTTACTGATCCATCAGCTGCTTTTACTATAAGATCAATTGCTTCATTCTCTATACTGATATTCTCTTGTTTTAGAATATTTAGATAATGGCTTTTTAAAACTTCTGTTGAAACGCGTCGTAAATCAAATCTTTGGCAGCGCGATAGAATTGTTAGCGGAATCTTCTGAATTTCAGTGGTTGCAAATATAAAAATTAAATGCTGCGGCGGCTCCTCTAAAGTTTTCAATAAAGCATTGAATGCGCTTGTTGAAAGCATATGTACTTCATCTATTATATATGCTCTAAAACGAGATGATACAGGAGCGTAATAGGCATTTTCTATTATAACCCTTACATCATTAACACTAGTATGACTTGCAGCGTCCATCTCCAAAATATCTGTATGTTGAGAAGACGCAATACTAACACAACTATCACACCTTTCGCAGGGGCTAAGACTTTCATTTTGCAGATCAATACTTTGGCAATTCATTATTTTCGTGATAATTCTTGCTGTGGTAGTCTTCCCCGTCCCTCTAATCCCAGTTAATAATATAGCATGAGGGAACCTATTCATTTTTATAGCATTAGTTAAAGTCCTAACTAAAATATCTTGACCAATCAACTCGTTAAAAGACTTAGGTCGATACTTTCGTGCCAATACCTTATAGGATTTATTTTTGTTTAACTCTTCTTGAATAAATAATGAATCTTGCATTTTATTAAAATTTCTTTAACATTGGGCTCAGTGAAATTATCCCAATGATAGTGATTTTTTCTCTTGATTGCAATAAATTAGGTTTGAAATACAAGTGATGTCAAAGTTTTTTGAGAGTGTTTATGAAGAGCAGTTAAAGCTTGTGTCATGGCTAAAACTGGCTCGTACTCCTGGAGTTTCAGCAAAAACGTTTTTTGAATTAATCAATATTTTTGGTTCAAGCGAACTTGCGCTTTCAAATTTGAATTCTATGGCAAGAGCAGGTGGCAGCAAAAAGAACCTAGAAATCCCAAGCGATGCAGCAATCGAATTAGAGATTTCCCAATGTGAAAGTTATAATACTTCGATTATATGTGCATTTGAAGGGTTACTTACATTAGCTGAAGAGCTGGCTTCTAATTTAAGTAGCGCTGGGTGTACACTATTATTTTTGGATTAGCACGCGGAATTGACGCAGCAGCACTCAAAAATTTGGAGCCGGAGCTGTTCCGCAACATTTTCCTCAAAGAAATAGAATAATATCTGGCCTATCTTCAGGTGTAGTTGTCCATAGAAGCGGCAAAAAGCTCCGGCACTTTAAAATTACCCCGCAAGAACAAGCTCGAGAAGTATTTGCGGTACCCGGTTCTTCGTTTGATATATGCTGCTCTGGTACTAATGCATTAATAAAAAACGGCGCAATTCTAGTTGAAAAAGCAGAAGATGTTATAGAGGAATTAGAATCAAATAAATGTAACCCGTTAGCATTCAAAGATAAGGATGCCAAATTTCACACTACGAAAAGCTCTGCAACTAAGAACGAACACCCCTTCAGACGCTGAGCTAAGTAAATACAGAGAAAAAGTATTAGAGCTTATACCCTATGATCCGATACGCGTAAATTATGCTAGTTAATTTTATTATTTTAGAATTAGAACTGGCTGGCAGGGTTTCAAGGATATATGGAAATAATATAGTCAGGATTCCATGATACCAGATCAATATTCATAATACCAATATTCATATAATGCTTCTGCGTGAACTATGTAAACTTGTCCTGCATCGGTTCTGCCAAGAGGGGGGTGGGGGCCCCCATGACAATGTAATTTTTACCATTGAAAGTATGTCTGAGGCGCTAGTAAAAGAAGATCTGCCAAACACCACATATGCGCGACCTGCGCTACGGCTTTTACCCAGATCTCCATCTAGTATATCAAGCACCAGGAGCACCAATAATGATATCACTTTTGCTATCACCATTCATATCTCCAGACGCTACAACAGACATGCCTGCATAATCACCAGCCGTGATGCCATCAACAGCGCGCGGCAAAAATTGTTGAGTTTAATAGAGATGAAAGGGTCCAGTTTTTAAGTATGAAAATTGTCGCCAGCAACCAACACACCCAACCGTTTTTTACCCAAAATGTGAATATGAAAGTGCGGTACTGCTTGCATGCCATCAGCCCCACAATTGGATATCATTCGATAGCCAGAATTTTCAATTTTTAATATCTCAATAACTTTTTGGACAGAAATAAAAAAGCCAACCATAAAATCATGATTAGCGGTACTAATAAAATGACTAAAAGAAATAAATTCTCCTTTTGGAATGACAAGTACATGTACCGGTGCCGATGGATGTAAATCATGAAAAGCTAGAGTATATTGATCTTCATAAACTTTTCTACAAGGAGCTTCATTCCTTAATATTTTTGCAAATATGTTCCGCTGATCGTAAGTCATATTCATACTCACACAAAAATTTGTGGGCTTTTCTGTTGCCCGGCAAGCCCAAACCGCGCTAACTAGCTCATGTTATGCTGCTTGAAGAGCTGGCACAAAGTCGCTATTAGCAGGTACAAACTTATTGTTTGCATTTACTTTTTTTGATCCATTACGGCGGTATCTTACCGAGTAAAAGTAACTTTTTTTAATATCTGTCGAAGCTAGCTCACCCCCCATAAACTTCGCAGGTGGAGGTGCCGGGTACCGCCCCCGAGTCCAAAATACCCATTATAAGTTACGTTTATCACCATAGCCTATTGAGCCCCCTCATTTTACAAGAATCTTTCAGAAAGTCAATTTAAATACAAAAAATGGTAAAAATGTAAGAAAAATCATAGAATGTATTTATTATCGAGTTGAAATTAGTTGTCGTCACATGTAGAATGGGCGTGTTAGTCTTGGTTGATGAGACGTAATTTTGGGGAATTTTGATGAACATACACGAATATCAAGCTAAAGATCTTCTCTCAAAATATGGGGTTAGGGTTCCTGGGGGACGCGTAGCTTTTTCACCTTCTGAGGCAGAGTCTGTAGCTAAGAAATTGGATACCAAAGTTTGGGTGGTTAAAGCACAAATACATGCGGGCGGACGTGGTAAGGCTGGCGGAGTAAAGGTGCTCAGGGATATCGCTTTAGTAAAACCAACTGCCGAGTCTATGTTGGGTATGAGGCTTGTTACCCAGCAGACTGGACCAGAAGGCAAAATAGTTAAAAGAGTATATATTGAGGCAGGCTCCGACATTAAGAAGGAGTATTATTTCTCCATCATCGTTGATCGCAATACTAGCTCCGTAGTACTGATATCTTCAACAGAAGGTGGAATGGATATAGAGGAAGTGGCTGCAAAATCTCCAGGAAAAATCATCAGAGTTGTAATAGATACTGTTATGGGTTTACAAGATTTTCATATTGGAAAAATCATTTCGGCATTTAAATTTACTCCTGCTCAAGGCAAAAGATTTGCGCCATTTGTTAAATCTTTGTATAAGGCCTTTATTGAAACTGATGCGAGTCAAATTGAAGTAAATCCGTTAATTGAAACTAACGATGGCGAATTTGTGGCGTTAGATGCAAAATTTAATTTTGATCCCAACGCTCTTTATAGGCACTCAGATATTGCCCTTCTAGACGATCCTGATGAAAGAGATCCCCTGGAAGTTCAAGCTGCAGATTTTGACCTAAACTACGTAAAAATGGACGGTAATATAGGTTGTATGGTCAACGGTGCAGGCCTTGCAATGGCAACTATGGATATTATACAGCTGCACGGGGGAAAGCCCGCGAATTTCCTTGATGTTGGCGGAAGTGCAACTACTGAAAAAGTGACCGAAGCATTTAAGATTATTACCGCAGACCAGGAAGTTAAGGGCATTTTAATTAACATCTTTGGTGGTATAATGCGCTGTGATGTTATTGCTAGTGGTGTTGTAACTGCTGCAAAAGAAGTTGGCATTAAGGTACCAGTTGTAGTGCGTTTAGAAGGCACGAATGCAGAAAAAGGTAGAGAGATCATCAATAATTCTGGATTAGCTGTAGAATCTGCTAGTGATTTAATTGATGCTGCTGAAAAGATAGTTAAGGCAATTGGGGTAAAATAAGATTATGTCGATATTAGTTAATTCCACGACCAAAGTAATATGCCAAGGTTTTACCGGACAACAAGGTACATTTCACTCTGAAAAAGCCATAGAGTATGGAACAAAAATGGTCGGAGGAGTGACCCCTGGAAAGGGAGGTACGCCCCACCTAAATTTACCAGTTTTTAATACAGTTGAAGAAGCAGTTCTTAAAACTGGTGCTGATGCTTCCGTGATATATGTTCCTCCTGCATTTGCAGCAAATGCCGTATTGGAAGCAATTGATGCAGGCATTAGGCTGGTTATTTGTATTACAGAAGGTGTCCCAGTTCTCGACATGATGAGGGTAAAAAGAGCGCTAGTTGGATCTAAAGCCAGGTTAATTGGCCCTAATTGCCCAGGCGTTATTACTCCAGAAGAGTGCAAAATCGGCATTATGCCAGGGTATATACATAAAAAAGGGAAAGTCGGCATCGTTTCACGATCTGGTACTCTAACCTATGAGGCAGTAGCGCAGACTACTGCAGTTGGCTTGGGACAGTCAACTTGTGTGGGAATCGGCGGTGACCCGATAAATGGGACTAATTTCGTTGACACTATTGAAATGTTTTTTAACGATCCAGAAACCGAAGCTGTTGTGATGATTGGAGAAATCGGTGGAAATGCTGAGGCTGATGCTGCTCATTTTATAAAAAATAGCAAGGTAAAAAAACCCGTGGTTGGTTTTATTGCTGGGCGTACTGCCCCGCCTGGTAAAAGGATGGGACATGCTGGCGCTATCATTTCTGGGGGAGGCGATAGCGCTGAAAGTAAAATTGAAATCCTGAAAAGTGCGGGAGTAGTTATATCAGAGTCTCCTGGCTTGATAGGTAAGACTCTTCTACAAATTATACAAAATAAATCTTGAGTACGATTTATGACATCGGCCTTTTAGAACAGGCGGCCATACTATATAATAGGGGGATTTGTGGGATCTCTAGGGCTTGTTGATGGAGTTGTCGTTTTTGTTTATATAACAGGCTATTTGGCAACAACCTTTTATAAAGCAAGAAGCATCAATAATGAATATTCTATTAATGATCACAGTATATGGCGTGATGTTGTTGCTGTCTCAGCTATGCTTGCCGTCTCGATCAGCACGGTTACAATTGGTGCAATGGAAAATATTTATCTATACGGATTATTTTTTGCAATTCCTAGAATTGTGGCGCCCCTATCCTGGCTGCTTATACTTAAAGTATATGCAGAGCGCACCGGAGAATTTAAAGGCTGTCTATCAATAAGTGATATAATGCAGAGACTCTATGGGGTTCCTGGCAGGTGGGTTACCGATATCGCAACAGTGCTCTTTGGAAAAGGGATGGTAGCCTGTCAACTAGCGGCTCTTGGTTATATTTTTAGTTATTTTTTCGATCTTTCATATGGATTAAGTATTACAGTAGGCTTTTTTCTACTAACCCTCTACTCAATTATAGACAAAGCAAAGCAGGTCGAGTTTATAAAGGTATCTCACTTATGTATCTTTCTGGTTGCGCTCCCAATGGCTTGCTATACAGCTTATCATGATGAATATAAAACCCTGACTAGCAGCGCCCATGCAAGTTTATTTAAATTAGATCTCAATTTATCAAATATATGGGTATTTTTAAGTTTGGTACTCTATAGTATGGTGCCTGCGGCAGAAAGCATTCACGTACAACGATTCTTAATGGCTTACAATAGAATTCGGCTTATAAAATCCCTAAAAATAGTAATGGCTGTAGCAATTCCGTTTACTGTCCTAACTTGCATTATCGCCTTTCTAATAAAAGCACAATCTCCAGACCTAGAGCCAAAGTTTGCTTTCATGCACTTTATTTCAAGTTATACCAGCGCTGGAATCGAAGGATTAGTGCTGGTAGGCTTGATCGCTATTATAATGTCCTCAGCTAGTTCATGGCTTAGTTACGCGGGTTTGGTATGTACAGAGAATATTATAAAAAAAATATTCCCAGATCTCACTGTAAGGCAAGAGCTATCCGTACTATATACTTCAACATTTGCAATTACTATCTTATCTACGCTTTTAGCATTATCAAAAAGTAACATTTTCTCGCTGTTGTGGATGGCAGATAATTTTTGGCAACCAGTTATTTTAGTTCCTTTAGCAGCTGGTTTCTTAGGGTTCAGAGCTAATAGCTTATCTTTTGTGATCTCGACAATTCTAGCTATATTTTTCATTTTAGCAGGGCGTTCGATAACTGGGGAATTTTCAATAATTAGCTTAACCTTAGGAATCTTAGGAAGCGGAGTTAGTTTATTCGCTGTTCACTATTTACAAAAATATGGGGAAAAACGATATGGACATGAGCAGTTAGAGATATTTAATATCGTATCTCGAAGAAAGATAGAAAAAATTTATGGCGTAATTGCTCAATTTATGAAGAGTCAAATTGAAAAAAGTGGCACCAAAAGCCACTCTTTTTGCTTATTTATAGCTGTAAATTATTTCATGCCTTTAATCGTAGTGAATGTAACAGGAAATGTTCTACATGATTCAATTATATACTTACGTGTTATATCTATCTTGTTATGCCTTATATTGCTATTTGCCGAATATTGGACGAGAAAATCTAAAAACAGATATTATGCGCTCTACTGGTATTTTTGCTTATTCTTCTGCATACCGTTTACTGCTAGCTATACCATCTTTGTTACTTATACGAGTGGATTTTGGCTGCTAAATGCGATCTTATCCATTATCCTACTATTCATCATAACTGATTGGATTAGCTTTGGTATACTGATGCTTTCCGGACCCTTTGTTGGCTATCTATTATATACTTCGCTATCTCATCAAGTCTATCCCCACTATTCTCACTCGGGAGATATCTTACTTTTATTCTATCTTTACGGCTTTTTGTTAATCATAATGTTCCTCTTTATTAGGGATAAAGAGAAAATCCAAGAAAAAAGATTAGAGCATATGGAGTTATTTGGCGGCGCTATAGCACATGAAGTTAATACCCCTATCGCCACAATTCAAATGATTGCTATGACTTTATCTGATTTAGCCGCAACTTCAAGCAAAGAAGTAGTAAAAAAAGAGCAACCTGATGGCTCTATTAACTATGTCCTTACCATACCAGAAGCAGAATACGAGATGATATTTGAGAGCCTACCGTATGATTTAGTAAAAACTTCAAAAGAAGCTAAAAGAGTTGTTGATGTGTTACTAATGCTCCTAAGACATCGAGGTACTGAATATGGCTCAGTTTATTCAATGGTTGAAGTTATCCAAGAAGTATTGGATGATTATATGCTTGAGGCTGAGAAAAAGAATCGAATTATTTTAAAACAGGTTAATGATTTCAAGTTTTTTGGAACTAAACAATATATGAAGCAGGTCCTAAAAAATCTTATTAACAACTCCTTTAAATATGCGGGAGAAGACGCAAAAATCACTATATTAGTTGAAGGAAACTCCTTATGTGTAAGAGATAACGGTATTGGGATTGAGCCGGAGTATATGAAGAACTTGTTTAAGCCCTTTCATGAAAAGGGCACTAAAGGTACAGGTATTGGATTAGCATTTTGTGGGATATTAATCCATAATATGGGAGGAACTATAGAATGTAACTCCGAGTATGGAAAGTATACGGAATTCTTAATCACTCTTCCAGTTGCCAAATGAATGATCTTTTATCCGATGCTCAAACCTCTCTTTGATCTCTCTTCTTCTAAAGCGTTTTATCTGCATGGCTCTCTTTCTCAGTGGTACTAGAACTTGAGCCTTGATTTTATGGCCTGCTCTATTCCTTCTTTGGTTCATTTTCCAGCTTTGGTTAAAATCAACTCAATGATAGCCGCTCGCAGCCCCCTCCCTATTTAATATATCTTGGTTCTTAAAATTCTCTGCAGTATTTAACATACTTATGTAATTAGAGTAAAGAGTAAAATATTAATAAGAGGTTAAATATATTTACAATAAATTTCGATACAATCAATAGATTGACTGTTGTGATTTTACTTATATTCTAATTTATGAGATTTTTATTTTTATATAGATATGGCTAAAATTATTTCGAGCTTGGTAAACCAGATAAAGCCCTCCCCTACACTAGCTATAACAGAAAAGGCAATGGCTATGAAAGCAGCCGGTATTAACGTTATTTCACTAAGTGCAGGAGAACCGGATTTTGATACACCAGATAATATTAAGTTAGCAGCTATTAAGGCAATTCAAAATGGAAATACTAAATATACTCCAGTTGATGGAACCCGAGCTCTTAAACAAGCAGTTCAAGATAAATTCGTCCGAGAAAATAATTTAAAATTTGATTTGGACCAAATCACAGTTGGAAGTGGAGCCAAGCAGGTTATTTTTAATGCTCTACTGGCTTCAATTAACCCTGGAGATGAAGTTATAATACCAGCTCCTTATTGGGTCTCTTATCCAGAAATGGTGATATTTGCTGGTGGAACTTCAGTGATAGTAGAATGCCTTATGTCCAGCGGCTTCAAATTGAAGCCAGTAGACTTGGAGAAGTCTATTACTTCTCGCACTAAATGGCTGATTCTTAACTCTCCGAGCAATCCAACAGGTGCAGTTTATTCACCCCAAGAACTACAGGAAATCGCTAAAGCGCTTTTAAAGTATCCGCAAGTTTATATACTGTGCGACGATATATATGAGCATATAACATTTGACCAATTTCAGTTTAACAGCCTCGCCACAATAGAACCAAAATTATCTAACAGGATATTAACCGTCAATGGTTTATCGAAGGGATATTCAATGACTGGTTGGAGATTAGGATACGCTGGTGGACCTAAAGAACTTATCGCAGCAATTTCAACTGTTCAATCTCAAAGCACTTCAAATCCCTGCTCTATCAGTCAAGCTGCTGGGGTTGAAGCTCTCGTGGGTCCACAAGAATTTGTAAGAGAAAAGGCTAATATATTTCAAAAACGTCGCGACTTAGTTTTGGATAGAATAGATGATATTACAGGCTTATCTTGTTCTAAGCCAGGTGGAGCGTTTTACCTCTTTCCAAACTGTTCAGCGCTGCTTGGAACGAAATCTCCAAAAGGGGCTTTAATAGCTTCGTCAGTTGATATAGCTGCGTATCTTTTAGAGGAAGCTTTAGTAGCAGTGGTTCCTGGGTCTGCTTTCGGAATGGAAGGATTTTTCCGAATATCCTATGCAACTTCTGAATCAAACCTGGATATTGCACTAAAGAGGATAAAGGAAGCATGCGAAAAATTAATTTAGAAAATAGGAATTGCTAGTACATGAAAAATGCAATAGAATAAATCAAAGGACATATAATAAGTGCCTAATATACTGGATATAATAGTAGAACCCAATCCGTTGCTGCATAAAAAGTCGCTACCTGTTGATTCTGTAGATGACAGCTTAAGAGGTTTTATGGGTGATATGCTTGCCACAATGCACCATAATAATGGTGTTGGTCTTGCTGCTGTTCAAGTTGGAGTTTTAAAAAAAATTATCGTTATAGATGTGGGTAAGGAATTCGCTAATGGTGTGCCGATGCCCCTCTTTATGGTAAATGCTGAAATAGTTAAAAGATCAGAAGATTTAGCAGAATTTAGAGAAGGATGCTTGTCAGTGCCGGGCTTTTTTGCAGAAGTAACGAGGCCTGCAGATATTACGGTAAAATTTATTAACTATGAAGGAAAAGAAGAAGGGCTTAACATTCCTCACGGCTTGCTTGCGGTTTGTGTCCAACATGAAATAGATCATACTAACGGAATAGTATTTATTGATTACCTTTCAAAATTAAAAAAAGATTTCGCTTTAAAAAAATCATTGAAATTTCAAGAAAGAGCTTAATTCTTTGAAAATCGGTTTAGGGAACAAGTATTTTAATATGAATAAGATCAGTACAAGCCGGATTTTGCCTGAAAGCAGCTACGGTGGCTCTTAAAAAAGAGGATAAAAAATTCTAATCTGGGGTATCTTACTATCAGACCTATCCCCAGTTAAAAATCAATTCCACTAAGCAGCTCTACAAATACGAAACGGTTTCTTACAGACTTTATATAAATCTGCTTGGTTACTTTATTGCCAACAAGCTGGCCATCCCTATACGATCATCAGCTGCAACACCACTGATAGTCATGCCGGTGCTTGTAAGTTTAGAGAGGATAGCTCAATTTTCTTCACTGAAATACTCTAGAAAAATCTTTATATTGATTAACTTACTGGATTATTTATGAATAATATGTTTCCAAGAACAGCTCAAGGATTGTTGTGCTGGAGATTGCTCGAAACTTTAAAATGTTAATATACTTTAAAAGGAGAGAATAGATGTTGAAGTTTAAAAATGCCATAAGTTATTCTGTTAGCAATAGCCCTGTGGGAGCAGCAATTAGCAGACTTTAATGGAGATGGTGGCTCAGGTGGGATATTGCGGTTACCAACCAATGGTCCCCCCCATACTGTTTCTATACCATTGGGAACTGGAAATGGAGAATTCAGTGCAAAAACAGATTTTGCCGTCGGTACAAACCCCACTGGAATAAAAATCAAAGATCTAAATATGGGGATGATGATCTCCAAGATATAACTGTCACTAATCAGGGGTCTAATACCGTTTCTATATTAGTAGGGAATGGGAATATTGTAGGAGCCCTCTTTCTTGGAACCAAAATAGACTTTGCAGTTGGGTCCCACAGCCTGGAGGATTAGCAATAGGAGATTTTGATGGAAATGTGGGGAAGACCAAATATGGTGGTGACCACCAACATCGGTATAGCCACTGTTTCAATCTTGTTAGGTAATATAAGCGGTACTGTTCAACCGTCTAGTTCTTATCAAGTTAAGTTTGTACCCTAATCAAGATATAGTAACTGCTAATGATCAGGGAACCGTTTCAATGCAATTAGGAAATGGCCTAGGAGAAATTTTGTAAGAACAAAGATTTTGCGGTCGGTAACCAGCCGAGTGGGGGTTGTAATCGCAGATATAAATATTGACGGCAAACAAGATATAATAGCTTCAAACGGCAGCTCAAACCCTGTTTCAATATTGCTAGGAGATTGTAAAATGGAGGATTCGAGCCTAAAATAGACATTGCTGTTGGCTCTGGCCCTGCAGAACTTGCAGTTCAAGATATGCGTATATAATATATGCGCAACTACTTCTACAACGTCCACTATTACAACTCCAACTACAGCCCATACAACCGTTACAACTGCTTCTTGCAGGGCGTGGATTGATTGAAACAGCCATCAGACAATTGAAAGAGATTTGCCAAATCCAGCACACCACGGCATTGCTCGCCGAACAATTTCTTGGCAGACCTCTTTCTCAGGGTTCTTGGCTTATGTCTTCAAACCCAATATATATCATGGAAAAATAGGCTCACAGGCCTACTCCTTACGTCAAACTGAGGTTATATTATTTTGTGCTGGATACCTGACTTGCCACCAGTTGTCATTATTACTCTATTTATGTACATTTACTGTCCCTAATAAGGGAAATACAGGAAGAGTTTGGTGATATCATCCATATTCAAGCAAGCTTATTATATCAAGGCCGCTTAAGCATACAATATGTAAAAAATATGGATGTGACTCTAGAAGAATATACTAATAAGATTTTAAGAATCGGGTCTATTCTCGACCATGATTATGAAGTCCAAACAGTAAATGCAATTATCAATCATGATATAGAGACCCTAAACACGGTGATCACAAAACATGGACCACGGTGCGATGCGCTCCCTATAGTAAACTTTAATTTGCTTCAATTAGGAGCAATATCAGGAGATAGTAAAATATTTAAGAGATTATTAGATTATTGTAGCAAGGACCTACTAAACGAAGAGCACTCTAACTAAGCTCAATGTACTAGAGATTTTGATTATATGTCACAAGGAAAGGAAGTATTAGCGCACTTACCGCAGTCTCATGCACTTTTTTTAAAACAACCACCATTAGAAGCTTCATTAACTTACTTATCTTTATCCAGTTTTGTAATGGCAGCTACAGCTCTTACTACTGTAACTACCATTATCATGAAGCATTTGCAAAAGATTTAGTTAAAGCACTGGGGATTTGGATACACTAGGAATAATAGCCTTAAATTCTGGGGGAGGGAGGACCTTATTACCTAGTACAAATTTCACTCTATGTGAAGAAATTCCTACTTACGAGCCTCCGGCTTATATTCATAATTTTGATGATTTATTGGCTCTGGTGCTATAATATGCTTTATAAAACTACTGGGCTTTAAAAAAAGAAATATGATTTGTACGATCCTTGGCTGTGGCGGCTCTTCTGGTGTACCAGAAATAGGGTGTGATTGTTTTACTTGCGTTTCTTCTAATCCAAAAAATAAAAGATTACGCTCATCGATCCATATACAATCAAAAACTACCTCCATATTGGTCGATACCTCGCCCGACTTTAGGCAACAAGCTTTAGCACATGGTATAAAACACTTAGATGCCATATTATATACTCATGACCACGGTGATCACATTTGCGGAATCGACGATACAAAAAGTTTTGCAAGAAACGGCCACACAATTCCAACTTTTTTAAACCAATCTACTTATAGCACCTTACTCCAAAGATTCCCTTACATATTTAAACAGACATCGCCCCTATATCTAGCTAGACTACGAGCTAATGTCTTAGAGTATGACAAGGGTTTTCAAGTGGGCGATATCAATATAATTTCCTTCCCGCAAGTCCATGGCAAAATTGTTTCAACAGGCTTTAGATTTGGAGAGCTTGCGTATTCAACTGACCTAAATGATTTATCCACTAAAGCAGTTGAAGCGCTGACCGGCATTAAAATTTGGATAGTTGATTGTTTACGCTACGCTTGGACACCAACCCACTCATATCTTGAGAGGACCATAAGCTGGAGTGATAAGATTAAGCCAGAATTGACCATTCTAACCCATATGGCACATGATATAGAATATGAAGAAATTAGAAAAATATTGCCACAAAATATGATCCCCGCATTCGATGGCTTAAAGATTAACTTTAACTAAGTTATTATATCCAAATTAATTGCCTGGCCGTGCGTATAGATTTTCACATATATGATATAATAAACAAACTTAAATAGTAGCAGTTGTAAAATGGAAAAGATTACTCCCAGAGTGGATTTAGCTTTCAAAAAGATCTCTGGTGTTGAGGAAAATAAGGACTTACTTATCTCTCTAATTAACCTCAGTTTGACGTAAGGAGTAGGGCCCGTGAGCCTATTTTTCCATGAGATATATTGGGTTTGAAGACATAAGCCCAAGAGCCCTGAGAAGAGGTCTGCCAAGAAATTATTTGGTGAGCGGTGTCTTGTGTGTGCTGGATTTGGCAAATCTCTTTCAATTGTCTGATGGCTGTTTCAATCAATCTATGCCCTGCAAGAAGCAGTTTTGTCATAACTTTTACGTATTAGCGTAATAAGATCTTTAAAGGCACCGCTCAGCGTGGGAAAACGTCGACCCGGATGGTTTCTTTGGCTTTAAGTGGTTCTCAATGATCAAGGAGAGATTATGTCATTCACACTGACCCCAGTAATACAGATGATCGAGCCGTTGTCGAAAAAACTGACTCAATATTTGACAGGCCTTCTATTCGGAGATCGGTGGTATATAAGCAAAAACACTGAGCAATCAAGAGTCGTCAGACCTTAAATTATTATCATCATGATCAATAAAGAATTCGAGTGGAAGCGCCTTTTGTGTCATCAAATTGGTTATTTTTTATTGACCAAAATACACCATATATGCCCAAACCTGCAATTAAGAGTGCTAAGTGTATGAGGTATAGTAAGACTTCCATAATTACTGTTCGCGTGAAAACTCTTTAGATATTTTGTCTAAGATACTGTTAACAAATCCGGCTTCTCCCGGATGATTAAAAATTTTAGTGATTTCAATATACTCATTAATTAGGATACGGACTGGTACTTCAAAATTGTAGATGAGCTCGTAAGCTGCAAGAACAAGTATAGCTTGTATTGGTTCTGGCAGTCTACCTACTTTCCAGCCATTGGCTAAATATTTTTGTAAATTTTTGTGTAAAGAAGAGATATTACTATAAGCGCTTTTAATCAGACTTAAGAAGTATTGCTGATCAAGCTCTTCGCTAGCATTTGCTCCATAAGCCAAAATGTCAGCTATAATGTGGTTTGCAGGCTTTACGTTTTCAGGAGTTAAGGCAATATTATATAAGCACTGCACCGCCAGTACTCGTGCTCGCCTTTTGCCGGCGAAAGGTGGGGAGGGACTTTTAATTGTTGTATCTTGCAAATGATTCATTTTCTATTAATCCGAATTGATTTTTGAGCTTTATTAGATCTACGCATGAGTGAGCTGCGGTTCTTGCTTTTTTTTCGATTGATGAAAATGCTGCTCCTTTGTCAGTTGCTAAAACCATACCAAAACCCACTGGCAGGGCGTAATGCACACTCAAATCACAAAAGCATCTAAGAATTTCTTGATAGATCAGTTTATTTTCTAGGGGTGTATCCTTGAAGACAGTTCCTAAGATAATTACTCCATCATAATCGTGCAATTCCAGGCTAGTGCTTGCTGAGCATAACAAGCTGAATGGCTCGTTAACAGAAATAGTATCTATGGTAAATTTATTTTCTTCTAAAATGTCGTTAACAGTGCTTAACACTTTGCTTGCTAAATATTCATTTTGTATTGATTCTAGTATAAGTATCTTTGCCATAAGTAATTATGAATTTTGGTGCGGATGGTGGGACTTGAACCCACAAGCCTTGCGGCGCTAGATTCTAAGTCTAGTACGTCTGCCAATTCCGCCACACCCGCAATTGGTTCTAAGAGAACCAAAAGAAATTATTGTAAAAACAGCTTATCCAATATATAAGTGTCTGCAGGGCAAGACAATATATGGTCTCTTAGATAAAATCAAGAATAAACTGTTTGTATATTTAAATTTAAAAAATTAAGGACAAAATAATGACATACGTAGTTACAGAAAATTGCATTAAGTGTAAGTATACTGATTGTGTTGAAGTTTGTCCGGTAGACTGCTTCTATGAAGGAAAGAATATGCTATTTATTAATCCAACAGAGTGTATAGATTGCGGGGTTTGTGAGCCAGAATGTCCTGCAGAAGCCATTATTCCGGAGCCAAAATCTGGAGAAGGATTGAAGTGGAGCGAAATTAATGCAAAATATTCTAAAATATCACCTGTAATTACTAAAAAGAAAGATCCGCCAGCTGGTGCAAACGAACATTTAAATGAAAAAAATAAATTTGAGAAATATTTTGCTGAAAATGATGAATAGATTAGTATATTGCGGTTGGAAAAGCTTCATGGTATGGGACGTCTTTTCATGGCCGTTTGACCGCAAGTGGGACTATTTCTAATAAAAATTTATATTCCGCAGCCCATAGAAAGCTTGTCCTTTGGGAGTTTGATTAGAGTAACAAATTTACAAAATGGTAAACAAACCGTTTTGATAGTGAATGACGGGAGGCCTGTACCAAAAGACAGAATTTTAGATGTACCTGAACAAGCTGCTGAAAGCCTAGGGTTTAAATGTATAGGACTTGCTAAGGTCAAAGTAGAATACTTGCCACACCATTCTAAAAAGTTGTTAGAGAATGTAAAGAGTGACAAATGTTCTGTAATTTGTAATTAATTTTGCGAAAAATAGAAAGATTTTCCAAGATCGAAGTGATAATTAATGTATTAAGCCGTCGTAGCTCAGTAGGCAGAGCGGCGCATTCGTAACGCGTAGGTCGGGGGTTCGATCCCCTTCGACGGCACCATCTATCAATTAACTTTATATGTATAGAATTTTTATTCCTTTACTAATATTCTCTTTTTATAAAGAATCTCTAGCTACATTTTATGCTCAAGTTATGGATTTAAGAAGCGGAGAGATTACCACTTACCCAAGAGGTACCCACCATTTAATGTTTGCTAGTAGCCAGAAAATATTTACTGTGTTTTCAGGATTAAGTATTTTGGGCAGTGATTTTCAGTTTGATACTAAAATTTTAACAGATGGAACCACTAAGGGCGGTAAATTGCTTGGAAATCTTTACATAAAATTTGATGGCAATCCAGATCTAAGGGAGAGTACTATGTTGTACATTTCTCAAAAACTAAAAGGTCTTGATATCAATGAAATTCAGGGAAACATTATATTAGATATCTCAGAATTTGATAACAAACCTTATCCACATGGTTGGACTATTGAGAATCAAAATATGTGTTATGCTGCTCCATTTTCAGCTGTAATAATTAATAAAAATTGTAGCGCTATCTCTATAAAAAGGAAGGGAGAGGAACTTATTGCTAGCAGCTTGAATGATTTTATAAAAATTAATTCAAAGGCCAAGTATCATCTGGAGGATTGTGACCTAGATCTTGAGTATAAGGGTGGTAATAAATATTTGTTAACTGGATCTTGTAATATTAAAAATAAAACTGAATTTAAGATAGCCGTGCGAGAGCCTATTTTGCTTGTAAGACAGCTTTTAGAGAAGAATTTTCAAAAGCTAGGTATTAGATACAGAAAGCTAATAGTAAGTAATTCTCCGGCTAAAGCAGAGCACTGCCTCTTCTCGATAAAATCGAGACCGCTCTGGGCGATAGCAAAAGAAGTATTAACTAGGTCAGATAATTTATTATCAGAGGTGATAGTAAAAAAAATAGGCGCTGTATATGATGAAGGGTCTTGGAAAAATGGCCTCCGAGTAATGAATTCATTTTTACAGCGGCAAATACATACTTTAGAAAATGACATAAATATTGCGGATGGAAGTGGGCTTTCTCGAAAAAATTTAATAAATATTAATTCATTTTCTCTACTATTGAGCAAGTTAGCCCTAACAAACTACCGCTTTTCTTTGTATAGTACCGCTCCAATGAATCAAAATTGCAGGATTGAGTTGGATGACAAATTTATACTTAAGGATTTTATGGTACCAAGAGCTTTTAAGTTTAATCAATTACCTCCAGAGAGAATTTTAGTTAAAACAGGTTTTATAGATGGAGTTAATGCAGTTGCGGGTTATATAATGGATTGTAATAGTGTACCTATCTATAGCATTGTAGCAGTTGTTAATAATTCTTATAGTGAAGCTAAAACTAATAGAAATAATTTAGCCGAAGGCTTAGAAAAGATTATTTGCGGCTTAGATTCAAAAAATTGTTTTCTTCAAGATTATGGAAAAGTACTGCCTTCACTGTAAAACAGCACTGCCTACTCAAGAATCTAGTGCTTTCTGTTGCTTTGGATGCAGCGCTGCGTATTCCTTTATCAATAAACTGAAACTAGATAAATATTATGATTATTGCAGAAATATCTACGGTAAAAAATCCTATGAAAGTGAATCAAATAGAAAATAATTTAGACTATCTAGAATATGTAGAAACTAAGGGAAATGAAGCAAAAATAACATTACTGGTAGAGGGTATACATTGTGGAGCTTGCGTCTGGTTGATTGAAAATACCCTAAAAAAACAGCAAGAAGTTACTAACGCTAGGGTTAATTTATCAACTAATCGATTAGCCCTTGGATGGGTTGGTGATAAAGAATTAATTTCAGATCTAATTCCAGTAATAGAAAAGCTTGGATATAAGGCTACCCCATTTGCGGCTGATCAGATGCTTGCAAGATTTATCGGAACAGCAAAAAGATTTGTTAAAACGTCTTACAGTCTCTGGGGCAGCTTCAGCGCAAGTGATGATGTTATCAGGAGCAATTTGGGCTGGAAATTTACAGTCGTCTATAGGCGAATATGCAAGGTTATTACTTCATCTATTGATTGCAATTATTACTATACCTGCTGTTATATATTCTGGCTTGCCATTTTTAGGTCGGCGATTACTGCGATAAAGAATAAGCGCAGTAATATGGATGTCCCAATTTCTGTTGGCACAATAACTGCAGTATTAATTAGTATTCAAGAAACGCTTTATCATAGCGATTATACCTACTATGATGCGGCAATTAGTCTTATATTTATTTTATTAATAGGGAGATATTTGGATTTAAAAGTGAGGAATCAAGCAAATGCTGAGGCCTGCGATCTTATTTTAAGTCAACCAACTTCTGTTACTATAATCGAAGATAATAAGTATAAATTAATCGGTATAAAAAAAGCTTTGCCTGGACAAATAGCCTTGGTTACGCTTGGAGAAAGAATTCCAATTGATGGAGTAGTTGTTGAAGGTGAAAGCGAGGTTGATAATAGTATAATAAATGGCGAAACCATGCCGGTTAAGGTGCGAGCAGGCAGCAATGTTTTTGCAGGTAGCATTAATATATCCAGTGTTTTAAAAATTAAGATTACTAAAGCAGGTGATAACACAACCCTAAATGAAATTATAAAATTAGTAGAAAATGCTAAACAAGTTAAATCTCAGTATATTAACGTTGCAGATAGGGTTGCTTCTTTTTATACACCTGTAGTGTTTACGGTGTCAGCTTTCACCTTTTTTATTTGGTATTTTATTTTAGCCGTGCCAATTACAAAATCACTTCTATATGCTATAGCGGTTCTAATCGTTACTTGTCCATGCGCTTTAGGCCTTGCTATTCCAACAATCGCTGGAGTGACTCAAGATATTGCGATTCTACCAATGGAGGTAGAAGAACAAAAGGGCATGGGATTAAGTGCGATAGTAAATGGAGAAGAAGTAAGAATAGTCAGCAGAGCTTGGTGTGGGGTGGAAAGTTCGATTGATAATAATATAACCATCTTGAGGCTTGGTTTAAGTATAAAAAATCGTTTAACTCGTGTGATTTTTGAAGATAGTATACGCAAAGAAGCGCTGGAAGTTATAGAAGAGCTACGAAAAAATGGTTACGAAATTCACTTGCTTTCTGGAGATCGAAGTTCGGTGGTGCAGACTGTAGCAGGACAGCTTAATATCAGTGATTTCAAGGGATTACTAAGACCAGAGGATAAATTTAATATCATTAAGGCTATGCAAAAAGAGGGTAAAAAAGTGTTAATGGTAGGGGATGGGCTTAATGACTCACCTGCTTTACAGCTTGCAGATGCTTCTTTATCGCCTTCTGCAGCTTTAGCTATTACTTCTAATAATGCTGATATAGTGTTCAAAAAAGATTTATTCTCAGTAGCAGAATGTTTGTTCACTGCAAAAAAATCTATTAAATTGATAAGACAAAACTTTCTTTTTTCATTCATATATAATATTTTAGCGGTGCCTATTGCGGTGATCGGCTTAATGACACCTCTAATAGCAGCTGTTGCCATGGCCAGTTCCTCAATAATAGTAGTTTTGAACTCAATGCGATTAAATTTAGATACAAAAAAATATGAACACCAGTACAAAAAATCTTTTATCTCCTAAAGTTGTATTATTTGATTGGGACGGCACTTTAGTTAACACTGATAAAATATATAAAGGAGTGTTAGCTGAAGCTCTAAAAGAAATGGGTATAAGTAATTGGAATAAGGAAGCGGCAGAAAAATACCGTTTCCACTCAAGAAGAGAAGCTCTACCTTTAATATTCGGCAATAAATGGAGAGAAGTGAATGATAAGTATGTGGATAAAATACAAAAAATCGGAATGCATGCGGTGAATCCGTTTCCTAATGCCTTAAATCTTATAGAATATTTAGCTGAGGAAAATGTAATTATGTCAATTGTTAGTAATAAAGACTCTTATCATCTAAGAGAAGAAGTAAATTACTTGGGCTGGAGCAAATATTTTCATAAAATTGTGGGAGCAACAGATGCTCCTAAAGATAAACCGTGGCCAGATCCCGTACATTTAGCGCTAAGAGAGCAGGATATTCAAGATTACAACGAGGTGTGGTTTCTAGGGGATAGTCTTGTTGATATGCAATGTGCTAGAAGTACTGGCTGTATGCCGATATTATTTGGTACGGAAACTGGAGCTCACACTCAAATGCAGTACTTAAGAATAGAGTACTTACATATACATGATCATGAAGAATTAGTAACACAATATAAGCAATTAAAATGAAATTTTGGATTGTCGATGCGTTTGCTGATCGACCATTTGTTGGAAATCCAGCAGCAGTTTTTTTGGTTCAAGAGTTTCCAAGTACTGGCGTAATGCAAAATATTGCCGCTGAGATAAATTTATCTGAAACGGCATTTGTAAAAAGGCTGGGGTTACATCATTATCACATTAGGTGGTTTACTCCTAACTCAGAGGCCCCTTTATGTGGCCACGCAACAATTGCAACTACTCATGTTTTGATTAATACTAACGCAGAGAGAAATAAAGTCCCTATAAGATTTGAAAGCTTAAGCGGCGAATTGCTAGCAGAAAGCGATGTTCCTTGGATTACACTTAATTTTCCGCGCTATGTTGTTCAGCAGATAGATCCTGATCCAAGATTGCATTCTGTTATAGATTGTAAGCCAATTTATACCGGCTTCTCACAAAATTGCTATTTCGTGGAATTTGAGAAGATTGAACAAATAATTAAATTGAGACCTGATTTACAATTACTATCTGAAATCGAGTGTAGAGCCTTAATAGTCACCGCAAAAGGAACAGGCAAATTCCATGAATATGACTTTGTATCACGATATTTTGCTCCGCGTGTTGGCATAAATGAGGATCCGGTATGCGCCTCAGCCCATTGTAGATTGATTCCATATTGGTCAGCTAAGCTAGGAAAAGGATCTTTAATTGCTTACCAAGCTTCTAAAAGAGGCGGAATAATTAGTTGTGAAGATCTTCAAAACAGAGTATTGATATCTGGCACTGCAACAACTGTTATAAAAGGAGAGTTATGTTAGCACCATTTAATTGGGATGAATACTTTATGACCATGGCTTATTTAGTTTCTATGAAGAGCCGTGATCCAAGCACCAAGGTAGGAGCAGTAATTGTGGGCCCTGATAATGAGGTGCGAGCGACCGGTTATAATGGTTTGCCTCGAGGAGTTAAGGAAACCGAGGAAAGATACTTAAATAGAGAATATAAATATATGGCGGTTAACCATGCAGAGGAAAATGCTATACTTCACTGCGCCCGCATTGGAGTGCCAACCAAAGGCTGCAAGCTATATACTCCTTGGATACCTTGCAGTAGATGTAGTAAATCGATATTGCAAGCTGGAATTATTGAAGTTATTTATGATAATAATTTTCCAGGCAACCATCAGGAACAGCAACGAGGCTGGGCAGAGAGCATCAAAATATCAAAAGAACTAATGCTAGAAGCGGGCGTTGTTCTAAGACCTTTTTCAGGGAAATTAGTTAAGATTGAAATCCTTTACCATGAAAAAGTTTATCCTATAACTCATTAGGGCTTTATATTAAGGTATATAGCTAAAGCAGTGCAAAAAGGTAATGGCGCGGCCACGAGGAGGGGTTGAAGAGCGCCAGCGGACAAAGGGCTGCTAATCCCACAACTTCTAAAATTTGGCACTCTTTCCCTATGCCGCTTTAGCTATATAACCTCAGTTTGACGTTAAGGAGTAGGCCCATGAGCCTATTTTTCCAATGAGATATATTTGGGTTTGGAGACATAAGCCAAGAGCCCGAGAGGAGGACTGCCAAGAAATTGTTTGGCGAGCGATGCCGTGTGGTGCTGGATTTGGCAAATCTCTTTCAATTCTCCGATGGCTGTTTCAATCAATCCACGCCCTGCAAGAAGCAGTTGTTTAAAAGCCGCAAGCGGGTTTTGTTTTTCTTAAGCCGTGTGATGAGCTCAATACCTTGATTGCTCAGTGTTTTTGCTTATATACCACCGATCTCCGAATAGAAGGCCTGTCAAATATTGAGTCAGTTTTTCGACAACGGCTCGATCATCTGTATTACCCGAAGTCAGTGTGAATGACATAATCTCTCCTTGATCATTGAGGCCAAAGAACCATCCGGGTCGACGTTTTCCCACGCTGAGCGACGCCTTTAAGGACCTTATTACGGCTAGTACGTAAGTTATGACAAACCTTCCAGCTTTTTGTTGAGTCAACGTACCTGTTTGTTTCCCTTTGCAGCAATTCAGCAGAATGACCAACGGGATGACCGCGTCTCGCATCAGCTCAACAAAGCGATTGTAGCTGATAAGCTTCGGCAACTCCTCTCTGAAAGAGATTTGAACACAGTTTAGGTAAAAATCTTTGAATCCGGTAATGCCCTCAAATGAAACAAAACGAGGATCGTTATAACTTCGGAAAGCATCATCCCAGACTCTCGTTCCCTTTGTCTCTGCGAGTTTCTTAAGGATCTTTGGTACGTGAGTTGTCGCTTGCAAAAATCATCAATCAAACAAAATATTTCTACTAGGGGAACCACTTTTCTTATTTATCGTGAAATTGAGAGAAACTTAATGGTTACACAGCCTCTTTGAAGCCATATCAGATAATTTCTTTAAAACTTACCTCAAACTGGGGTTATTTAGAGGTATAATTGTTAAAGCGATATAGAGTACCGAATTTTGGAAGCCTCCAGAGTAATTGGCAGACTTTATGTGGGCTTTCGCGTAAAATCCCTACGGGCACGCCAATTGCTGCTTCGCATGAGAGGTTTTGGAATGTCAAGGAAACGTGCTCTTCTTGCACCGTTCTACTAGCTACGCACCCACAATAACCTTCTCTACCTTATCTAGGGGCCTGGCTTCCTGTGGAAGAGGAGAAACTATTCCTGCAAGTATTTAAGTGCATCCAGTGCTGCCATACAACCAGTGCCTGCTGCAGTCACCGCTTGCCTATAAATTTTATCTTGCGCATCACCAGCTGCAAAAACGCCAGGGATACTAGTTAGCGTAGTCCCTTTTTTTGTAACAATATACATATCTTCGTCTAGGTCCAATTGGCCAGCAAATAAGGCTGTGTTAGGCTTGTGTCCTATCGCTACGAAAACTCCATCGATATCCATAGTATATTCCTTACCGGTTAAAATATCTCTTAATCTTACGCCAGTTACGCTAAGAGGATCCTCAGCTCCTAATACTTCCTCAATTACAGTATTACGAACTACTTTAATTTTGGGATTGTTAAATAGTCTATCTTGAGAAATTTTTTCAGCTCTTAAGGTATCGCGGCGATGAATTAGAATCACCTCAGCTGCATGCTGAGTAAGATATAGAGCCTCTTCAAGCGCGGAATTGCCGCCTCCTACTACTATGACTTTCTTATTCTTATAGAAAAATCCATCACAGGTAGCACATCCAGAGACTCCAAATCCTTTAAATTTTTCTTCGCTTGGAAGCCCAAGCCATTTAGCTTGTGCTCCGGTCGAGATTATCACTGACTCCGCAGTATATATAGTGCCGCCTGCACCCACTGCCGAAAAGGGACGGATTTTTAAATCTATATCGGTTATATAGTCATCGATGATTTCTACTCCGACAGATTTAGCCTGTTCTTTCATTTGCTCCATAAGCCATGGACCTTGAATCACTTCGGCAAAACCAGGATAATTCTCAACATCTGTTGTGATAGTAAGCTGGCCACCAGGCTGCTGTCCTGCAATCAAAATTGGTTTCAAAGCAGAGCGTGCAGCATAAATAGCTGCAGAGTAGCCAGCGGGGCCAGAACCTATAATTAAGATTTTTGTATGCATAGCATCACGTCCAACCCCGGAAATTTAAATTATAATTTAGAAGAATGCTGTTTCAAGTAATCCTCTATGCCAGAGGTGGTCGGAGTAATCGCATTATCACCCTGCTTCCAGTTTGCTGGACAAACTTCAGCATGTTTTTCAAAATGCTCTAGTGCATCTATGAGTCTTAATATCTCATCAACATTCCTTCCAAGCGGTAAATCGTTTATAGATTGGTGTCTAACGATTCGATGTTGATCGATAATAAAGGTGCCTCTAAAAGCAACGCCACCATTCGACAATACACCGTATTCAGTTGAGATTTTTTTTGTTAAATCTGCAATCATAGGGAGTTTGATTTGGCCAATACCGCCTTTTTCTATTGGGGTATTTTTATAAGCTAAGTGTGTAAAATGAGAATCAATACTGACTAACATTACGGTAACACCCCGTTTTTCGAATTCAGCAGCGCGTTTGTCGAGTGCTATGATTTCTGAAGGGCAGACAAAAGTAAAATCTAACGGATAAAAGAATAGTACTGCTTTTTTGTTATGGATGAAGCGTGATAAATTAAAAAGGTCAATAATTGAATTGTCTGGCATTACTGCAGCAGCGGTGAAGTCCGGAGCTTCTTTACCGATTAATAACATAGGAAAAACCTCTTTTTTAATTAGTTACTTGCCTTAGAAATATATGCAATACTTTATTAAATACAAGATTTAAATATTAAAGATTAATAACATAATTTTTATTTGAAAAAGAAATCAAATTTTTTAATCCAATAGAACCGAGTTTGTTTTTTAGCCTGTAAATATGAGTTTCGACTGTTGATGTTTTTACTTCCTCAGAATAATTCCAAATATTATTTAATAAGTCTAATTCAGTTGCGTGTCCTCTTTTTATTAAATATTCGATTATTGCTGATTCTTTCTCAGTGAATTTCAAAACTAATTTTCCATTAGGCTCAAATATAGAAAAAGAAGTAGGTTTAAATACCATGTCATGTATTCCATAACTTCTTGATAAGAATAACTTTTTCTTAATTAAAGACACTAAATCATAAATTGAGCAGGGAAGCTCTATATCTATACTGAGGATAATAAAATCTGCTGGGTTGTTAATATTTTTGTCGACAGTTATCCATAAATCAGCAGCTTCATAAAAGCTATTATCTTCTTGTGCCAAAAAAGTTATTTCTTCTAAAAATAGCATTACTTTGTTTTTATTAAACGATTCCAACAATATTTTACTACGTCCCATGAGTTGAACTATCACGTCAAGTGCCCGCTTTTCTTATCCCATCAGCGTTATTGTATTTACCAATATTACCGATGATTTGTTGTAGTACACCTATATTATTGCCAGGCAAATGAGTGCTTGCTTCATCAAATCTAAAAGATTTTACATCACTAAAGCTATACCGTTCTATTGATTTAACAGTACCGCCTCGAGTAAAAGAAATCTGTAAGATATTTTGATCTATTAGTGCTGGATTTAAAAACAATCTTCTCTTATATTTGTGATTTATATAAAAAAACTTTGGCTCGCCATATAATGCAGCGGTAGTAGGGCTACCTAAATTTTCTATAACCTCATTAAGAGTAGATTTCATAGGAACGATTTTCTTAATGACTTCCTCATCAAGATTATAGCCGTGATGTCGTATATCTTTGGTACAGGCTGTGCACACCAATAGGATAAGTAGAGTTCCGCTAATTTTAAAATTTTTTATCATTTTCTCTTAAAGCATTATTGTTTTGTTTTTTTACTTTTTTACGTCTACGTAAGCTAGCTCTCAAGGCTTGAGCCAAATTTGACTTCTCTTCAGTTTTTTTGCTTGTCTCTTTGTTGTTTGATATTTTTTTAAGCATATTTTCTAGTGCATGAATTTAGAGCCTAATCTTTTCAAGTTGCTAGGATCCATATTACTCATTTTTTTAATCATATTATTCATCTCCAAGTATTGCTTAAGTAGCCTATTTACCTCTTGTATAGAAGTCCCAGATCCTCTGGCAATACGATTTTTTCTAGAGGGATTGATGAGTTTTGGATTGCGTCTTTCAAAGTCGGTCATTGAAAATATTATAGCCTCTTGTCTTTTAAACATTTCTTCTCCTTGCTTGATCTGTTCGGCACTGGCTTTAAGTTTACCAAACCCTGGGATCATGCCTATTAAGGATCCTACTCCACCGAGCTTTTTCACGGTCTTAAGTTGTGCTAATAGATCATTCATGTCAAACCTGCCCTTTTGTAATTTTTTAGCTAACTTCTCTGATTCTTTTTCATCGACAATATCTTTCATCTTCTCAACCAGAGAGATGATATCTCCCATGTTTAATATACGAGAGGCAATACTTTCAGCCTTAAACTCTTCTAGATCATTTACTTTCTCACCAACTCCTATAAGTTTTATAGGGCAGCCGGTGATAAATTTCATACTGAGGGCAGCTCCTCCTCGTGCATCGCCTTCTGTCTTTGTCAGAATGATTCCAGAGAGGCTTACCTGCTCATTAAAGGCTTCAGCAACATTTACTGAGTCTTGGCCTATCATACAATCCGCAACTAATAAGACTTCTTGAGGTTGTGCTACTTGGCATATTTCATTTAACTCAAGCATTAACTCTTCATCAATACCTAATCGACCTGCAGTGTCGACAATCAATACGTCATAATTACCAGATTTTGCTTCCGATAAAGCTCTATTTGTGATTTGGAGAGCGGTATCCTCTTCTGCTATGGGCAAAGTTTCTATATTAATTTGTTTGCCAAGAACTTCTAATTGTTTCTGAGCAGCAGGCCTTCTGGTATCTGTTGAAGCTAATAGAACTTTCTTCTTATATTTTTGACGCAAATGTAGTGCTAGTTTAGCCGTGGTAGTTGTCTTTCCAGCTCCTTGTAGCCCAACCATTACAAAAACTATTGGAGTAGGGTAGTTTAATTTTAAATTAGTCTTATCACTTTGAAGCATTGAGACCAGTTCATCATGGACAATTTTGATAATCATTTGCCCAGGAGTAATACTTGATAAAACTTCAGTTCCAAGAGCTTTGACTCTAATTTGCTCAATGAGATGTTTGATTGCAGGAAGCGCTACATCTGCTTCGATTAACGCTATTCTAACTTTCCTTAAAGCCGTATTAATATCGCTTTCGGTCAGTACACCTTTTTTTTTCAGAGCCTCAAATATCTCACCTAAACTTTTGCTTAAATAATCAAACATTTGTTATCACTAGAAGGAGTTACACTATAAACCAGTAGAGATAATAAATAAATCGTGAAATTTTGCAATTAAATTGGTTATAATACCAAAAATTTTGTTAGTATACTGAGTAATTCTTACCAACCAGTTGGCAATGCCTGGTAATTATAGACAGCAATAAGAGGGTGTTGATATCTTCTAGTAGAATAGGTGGAGTAGAAATGGACAATCAAGTGTAAATATTGCGGCTCTAGCGAGCAGGTGAAGAATGGTGTGGTACATTGTGGACAGCAAGAGGTAATATAGGTGCAAGAATTGCAAAAAGAATTACCGAGAAGGTAATAAGCGACAGAAATACACGATGAATGATAGACTTAAAAACTAATCTTGAGGACTGTGGAATTAGGACGATAGAGAGACTGACTGGAATCCATAACAGCCAAATATCTTCATGGATCGAAGGGACGGGGGGCGCTATGTGCAAGAAAAGTTAGATAAGAGCTGCAACAGCACAAAGTCACTTAAGGATATCGAGGTCCTAGAGATTGACGAGCGGGTGAAATTATTGATTTTGAAGGGTAGGTGACGGGAGCAAGGCAACCCACCTGAACCTGTCATTTAGGCTTGGAAGAACGTTATGAATGAGCATGTACAGATGATTACAGCGTTTATGAGTACTATAAAATCTCCACGCACCATCACGAAACAAAGGCTGGGACATCATTGTGGTAGAATCAAAGAATTCTTCAATTAAGGCATTATCTAGCTAGTTTTAATCGAAGAACGAAGCGCTACAGCAAATTCCTGAGGATGCTTTGCACTACTCTTACCCTCTTCTTCCATAGGCACTTGCTGGATTTGAAACTTCTATCTATAAATATTAGGCAATGCCAACCAGCTTAACTATAACCCGAAAGTTTGATTTGATTTTATATTTGCTAGCAAAATTTCTGTGATTAATTGCAATTGCTAAATTACCAACGCTATTTATATATGTAACTGGACTACCAACAGTGGAATTTTTTACAAAACTATTGATTTCTTTACCAACTTGTTCAAAAGTTATTTGCCTGGAAGCAATTTTTGCTGCAGTATATGCATATAAGTCTCTGCCGTGAAAGGTGTGAGATTTAGTGTGATTAGCTAGTGAATGTTTTGTTGCATCTATCTCTCGGACTTTATCTATTTTATGTTTTGAATCGATATAAATAATGATTCCGTTGTCTGGAGTTACAACGTGATAGCCAGTTTTGGTTTTAGCAACTGTCGACTTTTTCTAGGTACTAACTCCGGGATCGGTAACGGTTACAAAAATAGTGCCCTTAGGGTAATATTCCATGGCTTGGTAAAGCCTATCTATATCGGCTTCTTGTATATTAAAAGGGTTCGATTTTATGAGTGAGATCAAAAATAGTGTTATATTTTTGATCTACAGAATAAATGGCTCCCTTCATTGCGCTTACTGCGCCATCAATAGTTTCAAAATCTGTCATTAAGACTGCTGGCGATTTGGCATGAGCTAAATCAAGGGTTAATAATATATAACTAATAGTTATCAAAGATCTTTTAAATATCCTCATATTAACCTTCCTAATTTAATGAGTTTTTAGTCAGCCAGCAGTTATTCTAATGATGACTTACTAGGTTATGACAGGGACTCTTGTAATATGCAATATTTTTTTAATATTTAGAACTTTTTGTAAAATAGCTCATTATTAAAAATAACAATGCAATAAGTATTAAATAAAATGCTGGTGCCTCAAGGCCAATATATTGAGCTAAATAAGTCTCTATAGTTGGGGCTGTTCCTCCAAAAAGTGCATTACCAATATTCCAACTCATAGCAACTCCTGAATACCGTAAAATAGGGCTGAAGTTTTCTATAGCATACGGATATGCAGGAGCTGAGATTGCAGCTGCCAACATACTAATTATAAACAAACCTAGTAAGATGATACTGATATTATCACTTGAAAGCATTTTAAAAACCGGCAAACTACATACTATTAATATTATACAGGATATTTGAACAAATTTATGGTAGCCGACCTTATCAGATAATAAGCCAAAAATTGGTAAAACTATTACAAAAGAAAATAAACATACGGCGGTTAAAAATAGCGATTCAGTTGGCGTGTATCCCATAAATTGCAAGAAGAAAACGTTAAGGTAGGCTCTTATAGTATAGGCCACCGACGTTGCGACACCGCTTAAACATGAGACTACAAGAAGCCTGCGCCACCTGTATTTTATGACTTGCACGAATGGTAAGTCCAATTTACGGTTTTTCTTCATGGCTTGAAATACAGGAGTTTCAGCAACATGCTTTCTTAAATACAGGCCTGTTAGGCCCATTAAGCCCCCTAAAATAAAACCATATCTCCAGCCAAATGCATTATCAGTAAAAAAGTGGTTTATTATAATTCCTACTAAGATTGCGAATAGAGTACCGATCATGTTTGAGGCCATGATTATACTTCCTACTAATCCCGGTCTACAGCCACCAAGATGCTCCAATATAAAGACCGCAGCACCAGCGCCTTCTCCTCCTATGCATAAACCTTGGAAAAGGCGGATAATTATTAATACAATAGGTGCTAGTATGCCTATTTGCTCGTACGTGGGTAGCAGTGCGATACCGAAGGTTGCAATTGCCATTCCTATAATAGAACTTGTTAAGGCAGTTTTTCTACCGAATCTATCACCTATAAGGCCGAAGAATGCTCCACCTATGGGCCGCATCATAAACCCAATAGCAAAGACACTAAAGGCTGAAATGGTTTGTACAAATTCATCTTCCGTAGGGAAAAAAAGCTTACCAATTATAGTTGTAAATACCGCGTATATCCCAAAATCATAATACTCGACTATATTACCGACGAGGGCAGAACTTACTATTTTTGTTTTTTTCATTGTGAATGAAATTACCAGTTTAACATACCTAAATATAAGAAATGTTATATATTGTCAAAAGTTAAAGAAAGTTAATAAGTAAAATTACTTCTCACTATTGTAAGTTGCTAAGAACAGTACTCTACTTAACATTTTAAAGATAATGGCCTGAAACTAGAAACTGCACATATTCCCATGGATTTTGCTTGTTTCCCATAATCTTCTTGGCTATTAACCCCAAATATAAAGACCCTAGCGCCTTTACTGAGACATTCCGCTGCCTCTTTATCCCCATAAATTTGAATTTTATTTTATTATCGTTGATGTCTATTCGAGAAGGAGTGGTAACGGCCATTTCTATTCCTGATTTAAAAGCCTACAAATTGTGCCTTTTCGTCGCCTGCTAGGCACACACCTTCATTTCTTTTTCTTAACAATCTTTCTAAAGTTTTGGCTCGATGTTCAAATATTTTAGCCTTAGTTGGATAGACGTCTAGTAGGTGTTTAAGGTGCTCAGGACGTGTGGAATTGAATATGATTCTATTCCAAGCTTTTGTTATCTTCAACGACTTTGCGGTCGCATCAACCAACTCCTTTGCTGAAAACGACTTGAAGTCAATAATAGCTTCAGTATTAGAGAATTTTTTAAGTATACTATCAAGAGTGGGAATTTTATGTCCAAGTCCTCTTTAGGAATAAGATTCATTACCTATGTGGGTCGAAACAATATGCTGCGTCTAATCTTTGTAATTTTCTCCCTGTTAAGTAAAACGACTCAACAGCGCCCTTACCGTTAGTATGAGCAGACAAGTCAGAAGAATGATATAAAAACCTACCAACCACACCATCTTTAGCGAGTTGTACATCCATTTCTATCCCATCTACTTTGCCATTTATGGAACCTTCCAAATTTCAAATGCGTACACAGCATTTTCTGGGAAATGGCCGCATCTTCCAGCAGTGGCGAAAATCTTAGTTGCTTCTGAATTAAAACTAGAAAAAACTAAAAAGTTATTAATCTACTATTTTGTAACCAATATCTCATAACTTGCTCTCTTTATTGTTTCTCAATCTATTAATATTGTCCATATGACGGAAAATTATTAATAGTAATAGGAATAAGTAAACAATTGCCGTGAATAAATCTAGAATAAAGAAGCTTGCTATTGAATTTATTGACATTGCGATTAGAGACGCTGTTGCTGAGACGCGGAATTTTTTGAAAGTAACCAACCAAATTAGGGCTGAAATAATTGCAGTTTGAGGGGTTGCTGCAAATAATAAACCAAACATGGAAGCTACACCTTTACCTCCTTTAAAACTTAACCATATAGGGAACATATGGCCAATTATTACAAAAAGTCCAGCTAGCGCGGCTACTCCAGTGCCGAATAAGTGTTTGAATACTAATACTGGCAAGAAACTTTTCATGGTATCAAAAAGGAAAGTTAACAAACCAATTTTTTTACCGCCAACTCGCCAAGCATTTGTTGCGCCTATATTTCCTGAGCCTTTGGTTCTTAGGTCAGTAGTACCAAAGCTTTTACTAACCAAGAGACCAAACGGTATAGAACCACAAAAGTATGAAATTAAAGCTATTAGTATGAAATCGACAATACCTAAGGAGAAGAGATGTTGCATTTTATAACCTATTTAAACATATAGTATATATTTCTGCTGAATCACTATAACTAGATTTTGGCTTGAAAATCTTAACTACAGAGAATAATTTTTTGCACATTTTTAAAATATCTGCTTCTTCCTTACCTCTAATTAATTTAAAAACTAGGTTGCCGCCTTTATCTAAAATGGTTTGTGCAAATTCTATTGCAGAATTAACTAATTCGGCGCTTCTCAAGTGGTCTAAACTGCGGTCTCCACACGATTCTGCCGCCATGTCGCTTAAAATCAGATCAGGTTTTTTACTGAGGCTTGTTTTTATCTGATCTTGAATCGGTGCTTCTAAGAAATTGCCTTGGATTAGAATTAATCCTGGAATATCGAGTGCGATTTTTAATAAATCTGTACCAATTAAACACACATTATTTTTCTTTTTAGACATTATAACTTGCAACCAGCCGCCTGGTGCTGCTCCTATATCGATAATGCTACTAGATCGATTTATTAATTTATATTTTTCTTCGATTTCAATTAATTTAAAAGCTGCTCTTGAGACAAAGCCCTGTTTTTTTGCTAAGTGTACATAGGGATCATTGATATGCCTTCTTAGCCAATCGACGGAAGAATTAGCGCGGCCTCTTGCAGTTTTGACTTGTTGTTTTTTCGTTCTATATCTTCTAATTACTTCTTGAGTCATTGATGTATATCAAAACCGAATATGGTTTTGAGGTTGCGCCAAAATTTTTTAAAAACGTTAGCCTCTCCAATATCAGATAAAGAATACAAATTCACAGATTTAATAATCTGTTCGCCATTCATTATGTGCAAAATCCCTACAAACTCTCCTTGTTTAATCGGTGCCGTAAGAGGCTCTTTAAATTTTACCGAAGTTGTGAGTTTTTCACGAGCAACATTTCTTGGGAAAAGGACTTTTAAATCCTCAGAAATAACTGCATTAACAAATAAGTCTGCTCCATTCCAGATTGGCACTTGAGTTATGACTGCCCCGGCTTTAGCAAAAATATGGTATTGAAAGTTATTAAAGCCGTAAGTAAGCAATCTATCTGCTTCCCTACTTCTTTCTTTATTATTCTTGAGCCCGTTTACAACAGCTATTAATCTTCTATCACTTTTTAAGGCGCTTGCAATAATTCCGTAGCCTCCATCATCAGTATGTCCGGTTTTGAGCCCATCAACTCCACCTACACCGAGTAAAGCATTTCTGTTCTCTTGAGAAATTTTATTATACGTGAAGGTCTTTTCATTGAAATAATGGTAATATTCAGGGAAGTTCTTGATAAGAGCTGCAGCAAGTTTGGTTAAATCAATCGCGGACGTTCTATGCCCTGGATCAGGCCAACCGGTCGCATTAGTAAAGTGAGAATTTTTTAAGCCTAGCTCCTTTGCGGCTTCGTTCATATAATGCACAAATACTTCTTCACTCCCAGTAATTCCTTCTGCTAATGCAATAGAAGCATCATTTCCTGATTGTACTATGATGCCACGCAACAAATCTTCAACTGATACACTGCTTCCTAGATCTAAAAACATCCTAGATCCCCCTGTTTTCCAAGCCTTTTCTGAGACAGTGAACCTATCATCCAACTTTATTGCTCCAGATTTGAGCTGATGAAAAGCTATATATATAGTCATTAATTTGCTCATTGAAGAAGGTATCATTGCATTTTCGCCGTTTTTAGAGAAAAGCACCGTTTCAGTCTCATAATCAAGGAGAGCAGCATAATCAGCAATAGTTTCGAATGTAGAAGGAAGTGGGATTTCAAACGACTTTTCAATATTTAGTGGAAATGCTAAATCAGGTAATAAAGTCAAAATAATAAAAAGATAAAAGCGGTACATGCTTGATAGTTTTTAATAATTGCTATTAGAATAATGATAAGATGGTCCGAATTTAAGATAATTACTAATATTTGTAAATGGTAAAAAGATGAGATTTTTAAAACTAATTCTCTTGCTGTGTTATTGTATATTGCATATTAGACCTTCCGAAGCTGTTGGTAAATTTTTTGATTTAGCAGAAGTAAAGAATTGGCGCATTATTGCAGAAATAGAAGAGGAAAAGAAAATCTGTCATGCAATTATGACTCCTTATAGAGACAGGTTGTTGTATGGTGATATAAACGATCCAAAATTTGTAGTATCTTATAAAGGACACCTAGCTTATTCCATAAGTTTTAGTGCATCAACAAGACTGGCTCACTCTAAAAGTGTTACATTATTTGTAAACGATTCTCAATATACGTTAAAAGTTAATAAACATGGTAAAAATGCAATCACTTATAGTGCAGACCAAGATGTTGATATTATAAACGATATAATATCTGGGCCATATCCTTTTAAAATTAGATCAAAAGGGGCTGCTGGAGAGCTGGGCTTTATATACTTTTCGTCTATAGGATTGCAAGAGGCAATATCGTATATGGAAAAGAATTGTAGTAAACTCTGATTTTTAGTTGTTGTGTTTTTTTTTAACATCTATTAACAGATTATAGACTTAATTTATTTTTTAAAATTTTCTAGAATGGATATTACTAACTTAATCAATCTTTCTATCGTTGAAGCTAAGAACTTAATGCGTAAAGGAGAAATATCTCCAACCGAATTAGTAAAAGCTCATTTAGAACGAGCAGAAGAAACCAAAGAATTGAATGCGTATGTTTTAATGATGGAGGAGTTTGCTTTAAAACAAGCTATTGAATCGGAAAGAAAATATAAACAAGGAAACCATGGCATTATAGAAGGCATACCGGTTGCTATTAAGGATTCCTTTTGTATTAAAGGTTTTAGAACGACAGCTTGTTCTCGAATTTTAGAAAATTTTATACCAGAATATGATTCGACAGTGACAAGTTACTTATGTAAGCATGGTGGTATAATGATCGGCAAAACTAATATGGATGAGCTTGCTATGGGGTCTTCTAATAAGACTAGTTGTTTTGGTTCGGTAATTAATCCATGGCGTCGTAATGGTGATGACAGTAAACTGGTGCCTGGGGGATCATCAGGTGGCTCTGCTGCTGCTGTTGCTGCAAGATCATGTATGGGAGCGCTTGGTTCCGATACCGGGGGCTCAGTAAGACAGCCGGCTTCCTTTACTGGCGTGGCGGGAATTAAGCCTACCTATGGTAGATGCTCTAGATACGGGCTGGTTGCATATGCAAGTTCTCTGGATCAAGCTGGCGTGTTCGCAAGAAGCGTTGAGGATTCTAGTTTGATGCTTCAAGCTGTTTGTGGCTATGATAAGTATGATGCTACTTCAAAGAACATAGATGTTCCTGAATGGTCTAAATCGTTAAAAAATGGAATCAAAGGCCTAAAAATAGGTATACCAAAAGAGTATTATATAGATGGCATAAATGCGCAAATTATTGCGCTTTGGCGAGAGGGCATGGAATGGTTAAAAGAAGCGGGTGCTGAAATAGTTGATATAAGTCTACCTCATACTCAGTATGCTCTTCCTATTTATTATATAATTGCACCAGCAGAGGCGTCCTCCAATCTATCTAGATTTGATGGAATAAGGTATGGACTTAGAGTCGAAGAAGAAGGTGATGATATTAATGCTATGATATCGAAAACTAGAGGACAAGGGTTCGGTGAAGAAGTGAAAAGACGGATAATGATAGGCACTTATCTTTTATCTTCTGCGCAATATGATTTACATTATTTAAAGGCGCAAAAAGTCAGAAGGCTACTACAAAAGGATTTTATAGACGCTTTTGAAAAAATTGATGCAATATTAATTCCCACCGCTCCTTCGGAAGCTTTTGCTATTGATGAGCAAATAACCGATCCGCTTACTATGTATTTGAATGATATTTTTACGGTCACGGTTAACTTGGCAGGCCTGCCAGGTATTTCGGTTCCTGGAGGATTAAGCGAGAATGGATTACCACTTGGATTACAAGTAATTAGCAAGCCATATGATGAGGAAACCATGTTGAAAGTTGCTTATCAAATAGAGGCAGCAGCTAATTTTAAAGGTTTGTAACGTTTTTTATTTTGAGGTTACTATGTATAGAATTGAGACAGATACTTTTGGTGAAATTCAAGTGGAAAAAATAAAATACTGGGGTGCACAAACTCAAAGGTCCTTAGAGAATTTTAAAATTGGTAAAGAAAAAATGCCGAAAGCTTTAATTAAGGCTTTTGCTGTAATTAAGAAAGCGGCTGCTATTGTTAATCAAGAGATTGCAGGGCTTGATGCCCAAATATCTGAATCTATTTGTAAAGCTGCAGATGAAGTTATTTCTGGCAAATTTGATGAACACTTTCCATTAGTAGTTTGGCAGACCGGCTCTGGGACCCAAACTAATATGAATGTAAATGAGGTGATTTCTAATAGAGCCATAGAAATCATGGGAGGAATTGTTGGCAGCAAGACTCCAGTACATCCTAATGATCATGTTAATATGGGGCAGTCATCAAACGATACTTTCCCAACCGCAATGAGGGTTGCGGCTGTGAGTGAAATAAATTCCAAGCTCTTGCCTGCTTTAGAGCACATAGTCCAAGTTACCTCACGAAAGATTGAAGAGTTTTCTAATGTCATAAAAATAGGCAGAACCCACCTACAAGATGCGACACCATTGACTTTAGGCCAAGAGTTCTCAGGATATTTAACGCAGTTGAAGCTTGGTAAGGGTAGGATAGAGAGCACAATAAAAAACTTATCATTATTAGCGCAAGGAGGCACTGCAGTTGGAACGGGGTTAAACTCTAAAATTGGGTTTGCGGAAAAAATTGCTGGGAAGATAAGTTCTTTGACGGGGCACAAATTTATGACGGCGCCAAATAAATTTGAAGCGTTAGCTTCGAATGATGCCGAGGTTGAGACGAGCGGTATGTTAAATGTCTTAGCTGTCAGCCTAATGAAGATAGCAAATGACATAAGGCTATTGGGTTCTGGACCTAGAAGCGGTTTTGGAGAGCTGCACCTGCCAGAAAATGAGCCTGGATCTTCAATTATGCCGGGTAAAGTCAATCCAACTCAATGCGAGGCTCTGACTATGGTTTGTGCGCGAGTTATGGGTAATCATACTACTATTTCTATTGCGGCATCTAATGGGCATTTAGAATTAAATGTTTTTAAGCCAGTAATTATAGATGTATTGCTGCAATCTATTGATATTTTGAGCGATGCTATAATCAGCTTTACAGATAATTGTTTATCTGGTGTCGTTGCTAACACTGATAGGATAAAGACCTTAATGCAACAATCTCTTATGCTTGTGACAGCGCTTAATAAACATATAGGATATGATCGTGCTGCCAAGATTGCAAAAGAAGCTTATAAGAATAATCTTACTTTGCAAGAGGCCGCAATTAAAAGTGGATTTGTAACTGAGGAACAATTTAGTGAATGGGTAAGACCGGAAGATATGGTTGCTCCTAGTTAAATTTTGTTAATATTTTGTTATTGATTTTTAGGCTTTGTTACAACTTTAAGGAAAGATTCATGTTGCAAAATATTAATCTTTTTTGTACAATTAGCAACAAGGAAAGGAGAAGCTGGCACTTTTGAAACTTTCCATAGGGGTTTTCATTTTTTAAGCAGCATACGATGAATAAAAATTTAAAATTAACGATTTTGATAGTAGAGGACGAGAAGACTATAGCAACGGTTATAGCTTACAATTTACAGAAAGAGGGATATGCTGTGCACATCATAAGTGATGGCGCAGAGGCCGCTATGTGGGCTAAAAATTCTCCCCCTGATTTAATACTCTTAGATTGGGTTTTGCCATCTAAAACTGGAGTGGAAGTTTGTAATGAATTGCGTCAAGATCCAAAAACTTCTAATGTTCCAATTATAATGATTTCAGCTAAATCTCAAGATTTTGATAAAGTTGAGGGACTGAGCTATGGTGCAGATGATTATATAACCAAGCCCTTTTCTCCTATTGAACTCATTGCTCGTGTTAAAGCAGTATTGAGGAGGATTAGGCCGGCATTTGCTGAAAAGTCATTAAAGTTCCATGATATAATTATGGATTTAAATACTTATAATGTTTCTCGTAATGGTAAAGATGTGAAACTTGCACCGATTGAGTTTCAGATATTGCAAATTATGATGGAGCAGCCAGAGATAGTGCTATCTAGACAAGCCCTTATAGAAAAAATATGGGGAATTGACATAGACGTTGACCAAAGGACAGTGGATGTTCATATAACTAGGTTGCGTAAGGCATTAATGAGTGCGAGTGTCGATGATGTTGATATTATCAAAACCGTCAGGTTAGTAGGATATAAATTACAATTGCCAAGAAAAGCCCGCGCTCATTACATGGAGTAATTATTATCCAAAAAACAAATTGTGCCTAGTTGCATTTTAGGGACAGCGTGTGGGGAATCCTTTTATTCTCCTTAAGAGCACATATAAGTAATTTTATAGCACCGATATGATTTGGCTAGCTTGGTCGCTCGTATAGTATTTTCTGCACTTTGCTCTTCACATTCAAATACTTTAGCTATAAACTTATGCAAATAATACACAGAGTGTTAACTGTAAGTCGTTGTTGTTGCTGGCCAGCGCGTAGTTGCTGTAAATAAATATTGACATGTGTCAATGACCATTGTACCAGTTTTTTCATGTGCTGTTTTATGATACTCCATTAAAAATAGCTTGGGAACTTTAAAAGCAATGTGAATTGTGTGGCGTGGTGCTTTAGGTTTATTGCTGAAGACTTTGATTAAAGGGTAAAAAAATGAGTAACATTGTGGGAAATAAACCCCCCGTGACATAGCAGTAGGAGATCTTAATCAAGATGGTAGGCTAGATATAGTTAATACTAACAATGGCTCGTCCACAGTTTCAGTGTTGATGGGTAACGGTGATTGGGACTTTTAAACCGGCTTTTGTTATTTCAATGGTGATGGGATTTTTGACCTAGCCGCGCTGCTAATTGGAACACAAACACAATTTCCGTACTGCTCGGTGCCCCAGTTCCTGGACAAGCTCACAACTGCGGCAGTTCTGGTCCACTATTACCCCCACCACTACAGAGTTACCTACAACAGTTAGTACTGCAACTACTTCCACTACAACCAAGTACTACCACAACAGAATCAGCACTACAACGCCTTGTTCGGAAGTTGAATGTCCGGTTTCTCCAGAAGCCACGACCAGCGCATAATGCAAAAATTTCTCCTCCAGCTAAAATGACGGGTGCGCTATGGTTGCTGGTATGATGGAATTAACCAACACAAAGGTAGCTACGGTTATCTGTGGTACAATTGGACAGGGCTGGAACGCTAATCAATATGAGATTACGGGGCAGGGCAAGCTCCTATTTATGAAACAACAGGTGATGAATTAAACTTCAGTCAGGGTGGTGCATTTGATAGTGGAGATGTTTGATCTCTCTATTTTTTGGGTGTTGAAAACTATTAATTAAAAAATTGAAAAAAGGAATTGACCGGTCGAGGGGTTTTAAGTATTATCCCCTTCACCACGAAGCAAAAAAAGCTTGGTGAGTGAAAAAGTTCTTTTGAAATTGTAAATAAGTTATCAAAAAAAATTATTTAAACTTACTGCTAAAAATTTAATTAGCATAAATGAAGCTGAAACAGGCAAAGTTTAGTTCTGTAAGTAAAATAGTATTAAGCCAGTTGTATAAGTATGAAAAGAGCATTTGACGGATGCCTTGGCGATAGGAGGCGATGAAGGACGTAATAGGCTGCGATAAGCTGCGGGGAGGTGCCAATAACCTTTAATCCGTGGATGTCCGAATGGGGAAACCCACTGAGCGCGACTCAGTATCTTTAAGTGAATACATAGCTTAAAGAGGCGAACCCGGGGAACTGAAATATCTAAGTACCCGGAGGAAAGGAAATCAACAGAGACTCTGCTAGTAGTGACGAGCGAACGCGGACTAGGCCAGTACTCAGTTTGTAATAATTAGAACGCCATGGGAAGGGCGACCAGAGAAGGTGATAGTCCTGTATAAGTAAAAAGCGAACTGAGTCTTGAGTAAGGCGGGGCACGTGAAACCCTGTCTGAACATGGGGAGACCACTCTCCAAGCCTAAGTACTACCTGTCGACCGATAGTGAACAAGTACTGTGAAGGAAAGGAGAAAAGAACCCCGATAAGGGGAGTGAAACAGAATCTGAAATCAAATGCTTACAAGCAGTCGGAGCAATCGGCTTCCTCGCGGAAGTTGTGTTGTGACGGCGTACCTTTTGCATAATGGGTCAGCGAGTTAGTGTATCTAGCAAGATTAAGCCGATAGGTGTAGTCGTAGCGAAAGCGAGTCTTAATAGGGCGCTTTAGTTAGGTGCATTAGACCCGAAACCAAGTGATCTAGCTATGAACAGGTTGAAGTTGGAGTGAGATCTAACGGAGGACCGAACTCGTCAATGTTGCAAAATTGTGAGATGATTTGTGGTTAGGGGTGAAAGGCCAATCAAACTTGGAAATAGCTGGTTCTCCGCGAAATCTATTTAGGTAGAGCGTCATTTGTTTACCTTCGGGGGTAGAGCACTGGATCGGCTAGGGGGGCCCAAAGCCCTACCAAACCTAACCAAACTCCGAATACCGAAGAGTATAGAGTGGCAGACAGGCTGTGGGTGCTAAGATCCATGGCCGAGAGGAAAAGAGTCCAGACCGCCATCTAAGGTCCCTAATCCATGGTTAAGTGTGAAAGGATGTGAGGGTGCCAAAACAACTAGGAGGTTGGCTTAGAGGCAGCCACCCTTTAAAGAAAGCGTAATAGCTCACTAGTCTATCAGCAGCCTTGCGCCGAAAATGTATCGGGGCTAAAACCATGTACCGAAGATGCGGGCTTATGTGATTATATATGAGCGGTAGCGGAGCGTTGTGTACGTCTGTGAAGGTATGTTGCGAAGCATGCTGGAGGTATCACAAGTGAGAATGCTGACATAAGTAGCGTAAAGAAGTGTGAGAAACACTTCCGCCGAAAGTCCAAGGGTTCCTGTGTAAAGTTAATCTGCGCAGGGTTAGTCGACCCCTAAGGCGAGGCCGAGAGGCGTAGTCGATGGGAATTGCGTTAATATTCGTAAACCCGCTAGAAGTGACGAAGATGAAGGATTGTATCTGATTATTGGATTTTGGATGCAGTTTGGGTCTTCCAGGAAATAGCTCTAGCATATGGATCGTACCCCAAACCGACACTGGTGGACTAGTAGAGTATACTAAGGCGTAGAGTGAATGATGTTGAAGGAACTAGACAAATTGCACCTGTAACTTCGGAAAAAGGGTGGCCCTACTCAGGTAACTGGGAAAGGGTGGCACAAGCCAGGGGGTGGCGACTGTTTATCAAAAACACAGGGCTCTGCAAACTCCAAAGAGGATGTATAGGGTCTGACGCCTGCCCGGTGCTGGAAGGTTAAGGTGAGGTGTGTATAAAAGCACTGATCTGAAGCCCCAGTAAACGGCGGCCGTAACTATGACGGTCCTAAGGTAGCGAAATTCCTTGTCGGGTAAGTTCCGACCTGCATGAATGGCGTAACGACTTCCCCATTGTCTCCAACATCAGCTCAGCGAAATTGAATTCTCCGTGAAAATGCGGAGTTACCGCGGTTAGACGGAAAGACCCCGTGAACCTTTACTACAGCTTTGCACTGGTATTAGGAATCAGATGTGTAGGATAGGTGGGAGGTGATGAGGCAAGGGCGCCAGCTCTTGTGGAGCCAAGCTTGAAATACCACCCTTCTGATTCTTGATATCTAACCACAACCTGTGAATCCAGGTTTGGGACCATGCATGGTGGGTAGTTTGACTGGGGCGGTCGCCTCCCAAAGAGTAACGGAGGCGTGCGAAGGTAGGCTCAAGCTGGTCGGAAATCAGCTGTTAGAGTGCAATGGCATAAGCCTGCCTGACTGCGAGACTGACAAGTCGAGCAGAAACGAAAGTTGGTCATAGTGATCTGGTGGTTCTGCGTGGAAGGGCCATCACTCAACGGATAAAAGGTACTCCGGGGATAACAGGCTGATGAGCTCCAAGAGTCCATATCGACGAGCTCGTTTGGCACCTCGATGTCGACTCATCACATCCTGGGGCTGGAGAAGGTCCCAAGGGCTCGGCTGTTCGCCGATTAAAGTGGTACGTGAGTTGGGTTCAGAACGTCGTGAGACAGTTCGGTCCCTATCTGCCGTGGTTGTAAGGAAAATTGAGAGGATCTGGCTCTAGTACGAGAGGACCGAGTTGGACGTACCACTGGTGTACCAGTTGTTCCGCCAGGGGCAGCGCTGGGTAGCTATGTACTGACGGGGTAACCGCTGAAAGCATCTAAGCGGGAAACCCACCTCAAAACTAGTTTTCCCTATCAGTGCCGTGGAAGACCACCACGTTGATAGGCCGGGTGTGTAAGTGGAGTGATCCATCTAGCTAACCGGTACTAATAGCACGACTGACTTAAATGGCTGGCTTTATATTGTTTGCGTACTGGATTTTGTTTGTTTTGAAAGTTTAGTTTAAAGTTGATAACTTATTTGTCTTGAAGGACCCCAATTTTTAGCTTGGTGGTTATAGAGGAGATGTAACACCTGAGCCCATTCCGAACTCAGAAGTGAAGAGCTCCATCGCCGATGGTACTGTGTCTTAAGGCATGGGAGAGTAGGATGTTGCCAAGCTAAAAATTGGGGTCTTTTAATTTTGCAGCTGAAAAACGCTGCAGCAAAATTTAGACTAAGCCTTCCCTATTTCAAGCTGCGATTCTGCAGCCTCCGCTGGTATGTATAAATGGTTTGTCATAACTCACGTACTAGCGTAATAAGGTCTTTAAAGGCATCGCTCAGCGTGGGAAAACGTCGACCCGGATGGTTCTTTGGCCTCAATGATCAAGGAGAGATTATGTCATTCACACTGACATCAGTAATACAGATGATCGAGCCGTTGTCGAGAAACTGACTCAATATTTGACAGGCCTTCTATTCGGAGATCGGTGGTATATAAGCAAAAACACTGAGCAATCAAGGTATTGAGCTCGTCACCCACGGCTTAAGAAAAACATGAAAAACAAAACCCGGCTTGCGGCTTTTAAACAACTGCTTCTTGCAGGGCGTGGATTGATTAAAACAGCCATCGGACAATTGAAAGAGATTTGCCAAATCCGGCACCACACGGCATCGCTCGCCAAACAATTTCTTGACAGACCTCTTTCTCAGGGCTCTTGGCTTATGTCTTCAACCCAATATTATCTCATGGAAAAATAGGCTCACGGGCATACTCCTTAACGTCAAACTGGGGTTTTATATAGGATTCTAGGACCTTTCCTGGCCTTCTTAGGTCAAATTACTTACCGTATTTAACCAAGAAGCCGAGCAAGCCCTTGCCGCATCTCTAATTTTAGCTATATAAGCTTCGCGCTCTGTAACGCTTATTGCTCCTCTTGCTTCAAGCAAATTGAACATGTGTGAGGCCTTTAAACAAAGATCGTAGGCTGGCTGTGGCAATTCTACTTCAACCAATATAAAAACTTCAGAAAGCACATCTACAAAATGGCTTTTAAGCATTTCGATGTTAGCTCGGTTGAAGTTATAATGGCTGTATTGCTTTTCAGTTTTCAAAAAAATGTCAGCGTAAGTAACACCAGCATTATTCCAAGTAACGTCCCATATACTGTCTACTTTCTGTATAAACATAGCAAGTCTTTCTAAACCATATGTTATTTCCGCAGCCACCGGCCTACAATCAACTCCGCCTAATTGCTGCATATAAGTAAATTGTATAATTTCCATTCCATCACACCAAATTTCCCAGCCAAGACCCCAAGCGCCCAAGGTTGGGTTTTTCCAATCATCTTCAACAAATCTAATATCATGATTTTTTGCGTATAGGCCAACTTTTTCCAAGCTCTCTATAACTAAATTCTGCATGTCGTCTGGAGAGGGCTTCATTAAAACTTGAAATTGATAATAATGTTGCATTCTGTTCGGATTTTCTCCATACCGGCCATCAGTAGGCCTGCGGCAAGGCTGCGCATATGCAACGTTCCATTTTTCTTCACTTAAACATCTAAGAGTAGTGGCCGGATGCGAGGTACCGGCTCCAACTTCAATATCATAGGGCTGCAATATGACACAACCCTTATCTCCCCAAAATTTCTGTAGGTTAAATATAATATCTTGAAAATGCATAAACTTAACTATCGGCTTAGAGCTTTCTGTATCTGAGGAGTTGAAATAGCATTAATTTCTTGAGAAAGCAATGCATCTGCGCCCCTATAATGCATACCTTCTTTTGCTGCAGGCCTCATTGCGTCTACTGCCTGTATGGACACATCCTGCGGATTAGGAACCCCTTTATCCTGTAAAATCTTATCAAATTTTCCGTCGACATTTATCACCTGCCCCTACTTTGATTTTTGCCCTGAGACATAGATTGTGCCTTTATTAAATTAACCCAAAAACCATTACCAGATTGTTGAGCAGCCATCCTCGAAATGATGTATCCTAATTTTTGCGATATTATGAAGTTAGACCAAAACCCTTGAGGTTCAACAATACCAACTATTTTAGTTTCGCTCTTTTGTTTATCATCCTCTATCTCTAAATCATTATACTTTGTCACCTCATTCTCTTGTGCTCTTTCTTGTTCCTTGTCCCGGTGCAAAAGTTCCGTATTTGGCTTCGGCAAAGGCTCATGCTTCCTATAAGGAGAAGAACCAAGTATTGTTTGAAGTTTTTCTTTTGATTTTTTTCTATTGCTACTATTTAACGCTAAATTAATAGTGATTAATGCAGCGATACCGGCTATAACTACTCCAAGTACGATGCTGACAACTACCCCTGTCATTTTCAATAAATTAAATACGCAATGTGTTTAACAATATCTCAAAAGAAAGATTTTTGAAAGAAATGTTTAGAAAAATCCTACACTTAAGCTCAATCTTATTTCCCATATTATATCACTTTACAAATAAAGAGAGCATGATGGTTTTGATTTTACTTTTTACTTCAGGAATGTTTTTTTTCGAGTGGAGCAGATTTTCAACGGGCAAAATTCACTATATTACTCAAGACATCTTAAATTTTCTAAAAATAGATATAAATAAAATAATACGGCCTCATGAAATAACTACACTAACAGGGGCTAGCTATATGGCTATTGCGATGTTTATTACTTTACTATTTTTCCCAAAATTTGTTTTTATAATAGCCTTCTCAATACTAGCTGTATCTGATTCTCTTGCAGCGTTAGTAGGACTAAAATTTGGAAAAATCCAACTCTTAGATAAAACTTTGGAAGGCTGTCTAGCATTTTTTCTCAGTGCGATTGTAATTTCTTATGCAATTATATCCATCTATGGAATAAATCATATGAGCCTTTTTGCTATCCTCTTAACGTGCTTTATTACTGCTTGCGTAGAATTATTTGCAAAAAAGATCGAAGTCGATGATAATTTACTTATCCCCTTAATATTTTGCATATCGGCTTCAATCTTTTATTAATTAAAGAGAGTAAAACAGAGAAAACTAGATAGCACAAACTAAGGAAGGAAAATTCACACAAAAACCGGACATAACCAAGGTTTAAGTGTATAAACGTATAATTTTGCTGTTAACTGGAAATATCCAATTATGTCTTTGACTTAATTGCAACTTAAGGTAGTATAATCAGTGTCAATTGAGTTTCATACTACATATGGTTGTGGCACAGAATAATATAGAGGATAAATTTATATCATTTTTGCAGCGTAGTGCCATACGTTTGGATTCTCAAACAAAAGAAAAGTTTATTAGATCAGTGTTTTACATAAAACAAGCTTTGATCAAGGAAAAAATTACCACTGCTTCTCAAAAAGAAGAATTAACTGAAATTATTAAGGTATTGGCGCATTCGATAGTTTCAAGCACCACTGAAATCGAAACAGATAATCCAGGAGCAGCTAAAAAGATATTTGGTTTTTTAGAGGAATTAGAAATCCCAACTGCGCTTTTGGGAAGCGTAAAAAATGAGCAAGAAAAAACAAAAAGCTCTACAGATAATATCTTAATTAGGCCAAAAACATTCTTAGATAATTTTGAGATTAAAATTACAAAGATTGTTCAAAAAATCTTATCACCCTCTAGGCATTCTCTAGATCAAAATCCTCACCAAAAACCACTCTCCCTTGAAATTAACAGTCTAGAAGAGAATTCCTTATCCGCCTCCAATAAACAAGAACCGTTATTTTCTCAGAAATTTAATAAGTCACAGCAAGAAAAAGCTTCATTTGTAGAACGTATAGAAGCAAAAAGAAATGCTACGCCAGGTTATACTAAACCCCGTAAATAACCTCAGTTTGACGTAAGGAGTAGGGCCCGTGAGCCTATTTTCCATTAGATATATTGGGTTTGAAGACATAAGCCAAGAGCCCTGAGAGGAGGTCTGCCAAGAAATTGTTTGGCAAGCGATGCCGTGTTGTGCTGGATTTGGCAAATCTCTTTCAATTCTCCGATGGCTGTTTCAATCAATCCACGCCCTGCAAGAAGCAGTTGTTTAAAAGCCGCAAGCGGGTTTTGTTTTTCATGTTTTTCTTAAGCCGTGGGTGACGAGCTCAATACCTTGATTGCTCAGTGTTTTTGTTAACCCCAGTTTTAGGTAAGTTTTAAAGAAATTATCTGATATGGTTTTAAAGAAGCTGTGTAACCATTAAGTTTCTCTCAATTTCACGATAAATAAGGAAAGTGGTTTCCCTAGTAGAAATATTTTGTTTGATTGATGATTTTTGCAAGCGACAACTAATCATGTTTTTTACATAATCCGCGTGTCCAGGACAATCAACGTGCGCATAGTGTCTGTTTTCTGTTTCGTACTCAACGTGAGCTGAGTTAATGGTGATTCCTCTTGCCTTCTCTTCTGGCGCCTTATCTATCTCATCATACTTAACATACCTTCCAAACATCTTGGTTAGTGCTGCTGTCAAGCTTGTCTTACCATGATCCACGTGACCTATAGTTCCTATATTCACGTGCGGTTTATTTCTTACAAATTTCTCCTTTGCCATAAATTTTACCCTTAACTATTTTTTACCCATAATCTCATCAGCAACAGCCCGCGGAACCTGTTCGTAATGAGAAAAATGCATTGTGTACTGCGCTCTACCCTGAGTCATAGACCTTAATGTATTAACATATCCAAACATTTTTGCCAATGGAACTTTTGCATTTATTACTTGAGCATTACCTCGTGGCTCCATTCCAAGAACTTGTCCTCGAATACTATTTAAGTGTCCAATGACGTCACCCATAAAATTCTCGGGAGTTACAACTTCTACATTCATAATTGGCTCAAGTACTTTAGGACTCGCCTTCATAGTGCCTTCTTTGAAAGCAGCTTTTGCCGCTATCTCAAACGCTAAAGCACTTGAATCGACATCATGGTATGCACCATCAAGTAATGTAGCTTTGAAATCTATTAATGGGTATCCAGCTAAAACACCACCAGCGCTTATAGCTTCTATACCTTTCTCAACAGCTGGAATGTATTCTTTCGGAACATTCCCTCCAACTACCTTGCTTTCAAAATTAAAACCTGCGCCTAATTCTAAAGGCTCAAATAATATCTTAACTCTAGCAAACTGACCAGCACCACCGGATTGCTTTTTATGAGTATAATCTATCTCATAAGCTTTAGTAATGGTTTCACGGTACGCAACTTGAGGGGCACCTATATTAGCTTCAACTTTAAATTCATGCTTCATACGATCAACAATGATCTCTAAATGTAGCTCACCCATACCTGCTAATACAGTCTGGTTAGTTTCAGGATCAGTACTGACCCGAAGGGATGGATCTTCCGCAACAAGCCTGCCAATTGCGATAGACATTTTTTCCTGATCAGCCGTTGTTTTAGGCTCAACAGCCACTTGAATTACAGGTTCGGGGAACTCCATCTTCTCTAAAATCACGTTGCAATCCTGCTCGCACAAGGTATCGCCCGTAGTAGTATTTTTTAGACCAGCAAGGGCGATGATATCACCGGCATAAGCCTCTTTTATATCTTCACGGTTATTAGCGTGCATCAAAAGCATCCTACCAATTCTTTCCTTATCATTTTTCACAGTATTCATTACCCCAACGCCACTTTTTAAAGTACCAGAGTAAATCCTGATAAAAGTTAGGGAACCAACAAATGGATCATTCATGATTTTGAATGCAAGAGCTATAAATTTACCGCTATCATCTGATTTCACTTCAATTTCCTCGTCAGTATCTGCATCAATTCCTTTGATTGGCGGAACATCAATCGGACTTGGTAAGAAATCAACAACCGCATCTAATAATGGCTGAACACCCTTATTCTTAAATGCGCTACCACAAAGCACTGGAACTAATCCACCTGAAACTGTTCCTATTCTTATACATTTTTTAATTTCTTCTGGAGAAAGCTCTTCACCCTCGAGATACTTCTCCATTATTTTATCATCAAATTCTGCAACTGCTTCTAATAATTTTATACGATACTCATCTGCCTCTCTCTTCATATTTGCAGGAATATCTTTATATTCATATTTTGCACCAAGCTTATCACCTTCCCAGATTATAGCGCGCATCTTAACAAGATCAATTACTCCGATAAAGTCATCTTGGCTGCCTATAGGCAACTGTAACACAGCAATGTTAGCACCCAATCTATCTTTGATCATATCTAGGCATCTGTAAAAGTCAGCACCCATTCTATCCATCTTATTGACAAAGCACATACGCGGCACGCCATACTTATCTGCTTGGCGCCATACCGTTTCAGTTTGAGGCTCAACCCCCGCCACTCCGTCAAATACTGCAATAGCGCCATCAAGCACTTTCAGAGATCGCTCCACCTCAATAGTAAAGTCAACGTGCCCTGGGGTATCTATTATGTTAATCTTAGTCTTTTTAACTTCAGAACCAGCCCACTGCAGAGTTGTAGCAGCTGAAGTGATGGTAATGCCCCTCTCCTGCTCCTGCTTCATCCAATCCATAGTAGCAGTTCCCTCATGCACCTCGCCTATCTTATGAAGCTTACCTCCATAAAACAAAATTCTTTCTGTAAGGGTTGTCTTACCTGCATCAATATGCGCCATTATTCCAATGTTACGACAATCTTGTATGTTCTCCAATCTACTCATATGATGTTACCTTATCTATTACCATTTATAATGAGCAAATGCTTTATTGGCTTCTGCCATCTTATGAGTATCGTCGCGCTTTTTCACTGCTTCGCCCTTACCGCTGTAAGAGTCGACAAACAACGCAGATAACCTAAGCGCCATTGATTTTTCTGCCTTTCTTGCTTTACTCGCTTTAATGATCCATCGTACAGCAAGCGCCATAGCTCTAACGGCACGTACCTCTACGGGAACTTGGTAAGTAGCACCGCCGACACGCCTAGACCTAACTTCAAGAACGGGAGAAACATTTGCTATAACTTTTTCAAATAATTCTACAGGGTCTGCACCTAATTTATTAGCAGCATTTTCCAGTGCATCATACACTATCTTTTCTGCTACTGACTTTTTTCCACCCACCATAACATTGTTAATAAACTTCGCAATCCCTAGATGCCCATATTTTGCATCAGGTAAATGCTGCCTATTTTCTGCTGCTCTTCTACGCGACATATTTCAACCTCTATTACTGCTTAGGCCTCTTAGAGCCATATTTAGATCTACCCTGTTTACGGTTTTGGACACCTTGGGTATCTAGAGTACCACGCACCGTGTGGTACCTAACACCTGGTAAGTCTTTTACACGCCCCCCTCTAATTAATACTACTGAGTGTTCTTGCAGATTATGTTTTTCTCCTGGAATATAGGAGATAACTTCATAACCATTAGTTAATCTTACACTACAAACCTTACGCATAGCCGAGTTAGGCTTTTTTGGAGTCGTTGTGTAAACCCTTAGACACACCCCCCTCTTCTGCGGACACTGCTGTAGCGCCGGCACTTTGTTTCTCGATAATTTATCTCTTCTAGGATGAGATATCAATTGATTAATAGTTGGCATTCAAAACCTCCAACTCGCTTTAATATTTTATTTTTAAATTAAAACACAAAAACCCATGACAGACTTTCAAGTCATCGGCTGGGCAATAATATGTATAATGCACAAATACGTCAAGCCCTTTCTTCTCTTATCATATATTAAATATCCAAAATAAATTAAAATTGTTAATTTATTAACAATTTCTTACCTAATTAAATTCCCTAAATAAGTAAATACAATGAGACTACCCAAGCCCGAGTTCAACCACCCGCACTCCAAGAGCCCAGATAATAAACTCAGTTAAGCAATGACAGCTATAATTTTAATCATGAAAACTTACCAATATAAAGCTTTGAATATTGAAGCCAACAACTTTTTATTCAAGTGCTTGGCATTGCCTAATATTTATAGATAGGAGTTTCAAATCCAGCAGATGCCTATGGAAGAAGAGGTTAAGAATAGTGCAAAGCATCCTCAGGAATTTGCTATAGCGCTTCGTTCTTCGATTAAAACTAGCTGGATAATGCCTCTTAAAGAATTCTTTGATTCTAGCACAATGATGTCTCAGCCTTTGTTTTGTGATGGTGCGTGGAGATTTCATAGTATTCGTAAACGCTGTAATCATCTGTACATGCTCAATTTATAACGTTCTTCCAAGCCTAAATGACAGGTTCATGTAGGGTTGCCTTACTCCCGTCACCTACTTCAAAATCAATAATTTCACCCGCTCCTCTATCAACAGCAATCCATATAAAGGTGTACTCCCACTTCCATTCTTTGGTCTTTTTTTATATATGTGCACAGCTCCTCAATCTCTAGGACCTCGATATCCTTAAGTGACTTTGTGCTGTTGCAGCTCTTATCTAACTTTTCTTGCACATAGCGCCCCCCCGTCCTTCGATCCATGAAGATATTTGGCTGTTATGGATTCCAGTCAGTCTCTCTATCGTCCTAATCCCACAGTCCTCAAGGTTAAGTTTTAAGTCTATCATTCATCGTGTATTTCTGCCGCTTATCACCTTCTCGGTAATTCTTTTTGCAATTCTTGCATCTATACCTCTGCTGTCCCTATACCACGCCATTCTTCACCTGCTCGAGAGCCACAATATTTACACTTGATTGTCCATTTCTACTCCACCTATTATACTATGAAGATATCATACCATCTTGTTGCCGTCTATAATTACCAGGCATTGCCAACAAAAGTTTGCTGCATACACCATTCCATCTACAAGCTAGAATTAAATTAGTTGGATGTGACTGCATAGGGTTAAATTATTGAGGTAGCTCAAAAAACTCAAAATCAGAGATTTTGAGCTATTATTACCACAAAATTATAACTACTTCCAAGATAGAACCTACTTTCTTGAGCGCCTTAAGAGCAATCTAAAAATTGGTATAAAAAGAAAAAGGTACGATTGCAGTAGTGGGCACTAATGAACTTGGCTGACACGCTGGTTTTATTAATCAAGATGGTGATCACAAATTTACGTGGATACACTCTTGCACGAAACAAAGCAAAGTTATCGAACAACGATTTTTTGAAGGAGCTTTTTACTTCGATTTTTTGAATATTATCGAATAAAAGTAGATATTTTCTAACTAATACGGAGCTTTTATGAGCACATCTGATATCACTAACAGGCTTAACCAAATTAATGACGCCTGGCATAATTTAACTCAAACTAACGATGAAATCACGAACACTGATCGAGATAATGTTGATCCATTAACTTTAGACAAAATCAGTAAATTAAATAACTTCATTGATAAACAACAAGAAGAAATAAATTCACTAAAAACTGCTATAGCTTAGACCTCTGCCTGGAAAAAACCTAATAGAACCTGATGCTAGGGGATATGGAGTATAAAAGTGCATTTTGTAACTATTTACGCAAAGGGACTGAACATTCTTTATCCAATCTTGAGATCAAATCGTCATTAGTTGGAAATAATAATGAATTTGGCTACTCTATCACAACTAGGGTGAGTGAACAAATCTCAGATTTTTGTTAGCAAGAACTTCTGTCATGAGGCAAATAGCAAAGGTTGATGAAGTCTCTACTGATGCTTTAGAGTTAATCGAAGACAGAGAAGATACAAACGCAGGCTGATCTCAAGACGTCGATAGTATCATCAATAATAGTCGTGAAATAAATCCAACCCGAAAATATAATACTGGTACATGAACTTTATGCTCAGCCTAAGGTTACTCAAAGATTACTCGATGACCCTAGAATTGATATAGAAGATTGGATCACTAAGAAACTTATCGACGTATTCGCTAGAAAAGAAAGCGATGCGTTTATTCATGGCGATGGTGACGGTAGGCCTCGAGGTATTCTGTCTTACCAAAACGGTACAGAATGGGGTAATATTGAACAAATATCTAACTGGAAAAGTGAAAATTACTGCTGAAAGCATCATAAATTTGTTCTTTTCCTTAAAGGAAATTTATGCAGCGAATGCTAAGTTTTTAATGAGTAGAGCCGCAGTTCAAGCCATTAGAATGTTAAAAGATGAAAAAAGCGTCAGGTATCTAGTATAAATGCGGAAACACCAAATACCACACTTGGTGCAGAAGTCATTGAATCACCGGATATGCCTGGATTAGAAGAAAATAACATCGTGGTCGCCATTTGCAGATCTCAAACATGCTTACCAAATCGTTGATAGTCCGGGAGTCAAATTGCTGCGAGATCCATATACTGGCAAACCTTATGTTAAATATCATGCCCTCAAAAGAGTAGGTGGAGATACAGTAAATTTTGACGCAATTAAGTTGCTCAGTCTATGAAAATTAAATTCTTTTTTTATATTTTTTTTGCTCAACTCTTGCAATCGCTAAGTGCTTTGCAGGAATATCGTGAGTTACAATGCTACCTGCCGCTACCAGCACGTCCTCACCCATCTGAATAGGAGAAATAATACAACTATTAGAGCCAATAAAGCTATTGTCGCCAATTGTAGAATGGTGTTTTTTATAACCATCGTAATTGCAAAAAATAGTTCCAGCGCCTATATTCACGTTTTCTCCAATTGTTGCATCACCTATATATGATAAATGAGAAGCTTTAGTGCTCTTACCCAGTACAGTATTTTTGACTTCAACAAAGTTACCAATTTTTGAATTTTCTTTTACTTCAGTTTTAGGTCTTATTCTAGTAAATGGCCCAATACTAGCTCCTTTTTGTACTCTCACACCTTCTAGATGGCTAAATGGCAAAACTGTTACATCTGAATCTATCCATACATTGGGACCAAAAAAAACAAAAGGATGAATTACCGCATCTTTTTCAATGATAGTTGTTGGAGTCAAAAATACTGTATTGGGAGCAATCATTATTACACCTTTGTTTAACAAAGATGTCCTCAATTTTTCCTGCAAAATGCCTTCGGCGCACGCTAACTGAGATTTGTTATTTATTCCAATTATTTCATTATAATCGACTACCTTTATCAAACTACTTTTATACAAATTTTTATGTTTATATACAAACTCAATCAAATCGGTAAGATAATATTCATGAGAGTTGTTATTATTGTTAACTTTATCAAGAAATTCTTTTAATATAGTTGTTCTAACTAATAAGATGCCAGAGTTACAAAGAGTGATTTTTGCCTCTTCCCCTTTGGCATCTTTCTTTTCAATTATTCTGATCAGCCTATTTCTTTCATCTACTACTATTCTGCCATATTGGTTGTCCTCAAAATACTCAAAGCCTAAAACTACTAAATCGCTTTTTTCTTCCCACATCTTTTTAATGGTGGATTCCTCAACAAAAGGGATATCAGCATATAATATTAACGTATACTCAGATCTTACATACTCAATAACAGATTTTACAGCGTCAGCTGTACCCAAAGGCTTTGATTGTAAGGCAGTGTCTATTTTATAGTGCCTAATCAATTTATTAAACAATTCATGATTTGCTAGCTCTTCGTTTATTACGGTAATTATTTCTTCTGAGCAACTTTTGGCTAATTTTATCACATATTCTAACAACGGCTGTTGAGCAACCTTATGCAGAACCTTAGGCAAGGAAGAAAGCATTCTGGTCCCACTGCCTGCGGCCAATATAACGGTTGTAAGATTTTTTAACATTTTATCTTTTTAACTCTTGAGGCCCAGGTAATTCTTCTAAAACAGGAGGAATCTTGAGATGCTCACGTGCCAAAACCGTAGTTTGATCTGGACCATGAGCTCTCAATCCTAACTTTGTTTTTGCAGCGTTGGAACAGCAAACTAATAAAAAAGGAATAAATAGAATAATTACATTTTTTATCATGGTATTTCTTTGCGTTCTTTCATTTTTTGATTTACAGCTTTTTAAAATTTATTACAAGATAAATTCCATGAAAAAGAAGATCGCAGTTATACTATTTAATCTGGGCGGCCCGGACAAATTGGAGGCAGTAAAGCCTTTCTTATTTAATTTATTTAACGACAAAGCTATAATCGACATAGCACAGCCCTTCAGATGGATTTTAGCCAAACTGATTTCCTCAAGTAGAGCAAAAACCGCTCAACAAAATTATGCTTTACTCGGAGGTGGCTCACCCATTTTAGAGCTCACTCAAGAACAAGCAGCAGCTCTTGCACAATCCCTTAATACTTCATCTTCCAATCGATATGAAGTTTTTGTGTGTATGCGATATTGGCAACCATTTACCGAAGAAATTGTAGCACAGGTAAAACATGGAAATTTTGATGAAGTTATACTACTACCCTTATATCCTCAATTCTCTACAACAACTACTGCTTCATCTTTTAGAAAGTGGTACGAAGTTGCAAGAAAACTACATTTAAATCTACTAACTAAAGAAATTTGCTGCTACCCGACGAATCAGCATTTTATAAAATCACATGTAGAAATTATTACTCAATATTATAAAGAAGGCGTAAGATATGGACCAACCCGGCTTCTCTTTTCAGCGCATGGTTTACCGCAAAAAATTATTGATAAAGGGGACCCTTATGAACATCAAATCAAGCTAACAGTAAAAGAGATAGTCGAACAAATACCTTATAGCAACTTAGACTACAGGGTGTGCTATCAAAGCAAGGTTGGTCCATTGAAATGGCTTAAACCTTCAACTGAGTATGAAATACTTCAAGCTGCTAAAGATAAGGTATCTATACTTATAGTTCCCATATCGTTTGTTTCTGAGCACATAGAGACCTTAGTAGAACTTGATATAGAATATAAAGAATGGGCTAATAAACACGGTGTTCCTGGTTATTTTAGAGCCCATGCTCTAGGGATCAACAATGAATTTATTCAGGCTCTTACTAATTTATGTTTGGAACCCAACAATGAAGTAAGCTGTTTTTCTAAGCATAAATGTTGTTTGCGTTACAAGCAAAAGTACTTATAATCTGCGCCCATAGAAAAAAATACCAACAAACTTTAAGATTAATAAGCTTTTAAGCGGGATCTATTTACAAACATGGCAGAAATAATCAAAAAATTAGTTGCAGGAGAAGATAATGATATAAGGCTGGATCGTTGGTTTAAAAGGCATTACAAAGAGTATTCTTTTGCTAATATTTCAAAATTAGCGCGTACTGGGCAAATAAGAGTTGATAGTAAAAGAGTTAAAGCATCGGATAAAATCAAATTTAATCAAGAAATTAGGTTTCCAGCGCTTATAACTCTTAAGCCTCAGATAAAAAAATCCATTCTTACTTCAAAAAATGATTATGCGAAGCTCGTTGAAGAAATTACTGCTAATATTACTTATATAAATTCACACGTTTTAGTTCTAAATAAACCTGCAGGTCTTGCAGTACAAGGTGGTAACGGCATTGAGATTAGTGTCGATCATATCGCTTCTGAATTAAAATTCGATGCTAAAGAAAAACCTAAATTAGTGCATAGAATTGATAAGGAAACCAGCGGCATTTTAATCATGGCACGTACCATAAAAGCAGCCCAAGAAATAGCTGATATATTTCAAAATCGAGATATAGATAAAAAATATTTAGCCATTGTTCAAGGCAAACCAAAGGAGTTAAAAGAAGTGATCGATATACCCTTAGAAAAAAAAGACTCTGGTGCCGGATTTGAAAACATGGCGCCTAGCAAAAACGGCAAGCAGGCAATTACTAGATATAGGGTACTGGCTCATAATGAGCGAGCTGCGCTCTTAGAAGTAATTCCAGTTACAGGACGAAAACACCAAATTCGAGCGCATTTAGCAACCATTGGATGCCCTATCATTAGCGATAAGAAATATAATAAAGAGTATTCGTTATATAACAAAATTGCAGCAAGTTTATGTTTGCATGCTTACGAGCTTGATTTAGCTCTTTTTGGAGAAAAATTAAAGTTCCAGGCTCCACTCCCAAAACATTTTATAGATGTTTTAAATTTTTTTAGTTTAACCTTTAAAGAAAAAAATGTCTGACAAAATTGCGATTTATCCCGGGACTTTTGATCCTTTAACCTTCGGCCATCTTGATATTTTAGAAAGAGCATGCATTTTGTTCGATAAAATCATTTTAGCAATCGCTGATAACTCAAAAAAATCTCCGCTTTTTACCGCAACTGAGCGAGTGGCGATTGCAAAGGCCGAGGTAAAAAAAATTCAAATCCCAAATTTGGAAGTAATGAGTTTTAACACTCTTTTAGTAGATTTTGCTAAAACCCAAAAAGTGAAGATTATAATAAGAGGCATTCGAGCAGTTTCAGATTTTGAATATGAATTCCAAATGGCCTATATCAATAAAAAGCTTTTCCCAGAATTAGAAACTATATTTCTGCCCGCAAGCGAAAAAAGTCATTTTATCTCTGCAACTTTAGTAAAAGAAGTAGCAAAATTAGGAGGAGATCTCACTGGACTTGTTTCTGAAAGTGTTGCTGAACAAATTAAAAATAAATTTAATTAAGTACAAAAAAAATTCGTCGGGAAGTTGTTCGATCACCTGCATTATAGAAGTATCGTCATCGATACAAAAACTTTCATCAATTAATCTTTTCATCATTATGCCTTCGCTCGTGCTTGGAAACACAATTGAATAGTCGCTGTCTGCAGCTCAACATACACTTAGTCCACTACTACTAGATTTATCTATTCTTTCTTGCTAAGCAGAAAACGCTTCTGCTAGCTTAGAACCCGTTTTGAATATTAATATAACCTCAGTTTGACGTAAGGAGTATGCCCGTGAGCCTATTTTTCCATGAGATATATTGGGTTTGAAGACATAGGCCAAGAGCCCTGCCAAGAAATTGTTTGGCGAGCGATGCCGGTGTGTGTTGGATTTGTCAAATCTCTTTCAATTGTCCGATGGCTGTTTCAATCAATCCACGCCCTTGCAAGAAGCAGTTGTTTAAAAGCCGCAAGCGGGTTTTGTTTTTCATGTTTTTCTTAAGCCGTGTGATGAGCTCAATACCTTGATTGCTCAGTGTTTTTGCTCATATACCACCGATCTCCGAATAGAAGGCCTGTCAAATATTGAGTCAGTTTCTCGACAACGGCTCGATCATCTGTATTACCCGAAGTCAGTGTGAATGACATAATCTCTCCTTGATCATTGAGGCCAAAGAACCATCCGGGTTGACGTTTTCCCACGCTGAGCGATGCCTTTAAGGACCTTATTACGGCTAGTACGTGAGTTATGACAAACCTTCCAGCTTTTTGTTGAGTCAACGTACCTGTTTGTTTCCCTTTGCAGCAATTCAGCAGAATGACCAACGGGATGACCGCGTCTCGCATCCAGCTCAACAAAGCGATTGTAGCTGATAAGCTTCGGCAATTCCTCTCTGAGAGAGATTTGAAAACAGTTTAGGTAAAAATCTTTGAATCCGGTAATGCCCTCAAATGAAACAAAACGAGGATCGTTATAACTTCGGAAAGCATCATCCCAGACTCTCGTTCCCTTTGTCTCTGCGAGTTTCTTAAGGATCTTTGGTACATGAGTTGTTGCTTGCAAAAATCATCAATCAAACAAAATATTTCTACTAGGGGAACCACTTTCCTTATTTATCGTGAAATTGAGAAGAACTTAATGGTTACACAGCCTCTTTGAAGCCATATCAGATAATTTCTTTAAACCTACCTCAAACTGGGGTTACTTAGGAAGCTAAAAGAAGAACTCAACAAGTAAGATATATTAATATCCCACGTATATCAATATTAATTTATCTCACACTTTCACTAGTTCGAAGTCGCGGTATACTTCTTTAACTGCTAATGCATAAAGCGAGTTTGCAATGGAAAAGTATGAACCGCCCTTTAGCAGGCGAAGCTTGCAAGACGGGCCATGTTAAAAAAGCAAATGAGCCTTGCAACAGTATATCTAATATAACTCTTAAATTTTAGGGAACTGCTTCTTAGCGGATAATTGCCGGTCTTTATGTATGCTTTGGCGTCTAAACTCCTATGGGGTACGCTCTTCTTTATAATGCTTTGACCATGATTATTTATATATCAATGCTTAATTACTGAGATTGTAAAATAATGTAAAAATATTATTAACAAATATTGACATAAACTAATAGTAGCTGTGTTCATCATTGGGTGCGCTTAAATGGGGCGCTATCTATGATTTCTTATCAGAAATAGCCCAAGATTTTTAAAGACGAGACTAAACTTAGCTAAGGGGAGTTGTTACCTTAAGTTAATTGTGTAAGACAGAAATATATAGTTTTTGAAGAATAAACATGAAGAGTAGTACGATGATCGGCAAGTATGTACGTATTTTGAATGATGTGGATACTGATCGATTGCAAGCAGCCCCAGATGATAGAAATGAAGCATAGGCAATGAGTGCGAAAAAAATGGTACAGATGTTATATGGAGGAAGCTCAATTGCTCTCTGCGGAAAAGGTAAGCATGTTGAAGCGTTAACCCTATATGAAAAAGCTTTGAGTACAAAAAAGAGAGGTATTTAGGAAGTAACCTCAGTATATAATAGTATGGGGAATTCATATAAAGCTACGAAGCAGTATAATAATGCGTTATAGCTGTATAAAAAAGCTTTAAGGATTAGGATCGAGGAATTCGGAGGGGATAATGAGGTGATAGTGGATCTGTATGGTAATATGGCTTATGTATATAGAGAGATGAAAAGGCAGGAAGAAGCAATGAGCTTGCTATATAGGCGGATTGCTATTTATAGAAATCTTTACGGAGAGAGTACTAAAGAGGTAATAGCGGAGTATGACTGCCTAGTTTACTGAGGGAAGGAATTCAAAAAAATTATTGCAGCACACGAAGGTAGATTACTGATATATAAAAATCTGTATGGGGAAAAAAAGAGTAAGGAAGTGGCTGATTTGTATGGTGATGCTTGGAGAGCGGTTTAATAGGGATTTATAAGCACTTTAAGAGAATTCCAGAAGCAATTGAGGCATTCTACAAGAAAGATTTAACTATTTATCAGAAAATTTATGGAGCAGAGAGCAGAGAAATAGCTGACTTGCATGGTGATATGAGCGATTTATATAAAGATTTTAAACTGTTTGAGAAAACAGCTGAGGAACTACATGAGTGCATCACTATATATAAAAACTATATATAAAAAGATTTATAGAGAAAAAGGTGAAGAAGCAGCTGATTTATATGGCAATAATTGGAGTGGTTTAATAAAGTTATACAAGAACTTAAATAGGTTTGAAGAAGCAATTACATTATTTGCTAAAAAAAGCTTGTTATCTATCAAAATTTATACGGAGAAAATAGCAGAGAGATGGCTGATATATATTATGATAACCCCAGTTTGAGGTAAGTTTCAGAGGAATTATCTGATATAGTTTTAAAAAAAAAGCTGTGTAACCATTAAATTTTTCTCAATTTCACGATAAATAAGAAAAGTGGTTCCCCTAGTGGAAATATTTTGTTTGATTGATGATTTTTGCAAGCAACAACTCACGCACCAAAGATCCTTAAGAAACTCGCAGAGACAAAGGAAACTAGAGTCTAGGAGATGCTTTCCGAAGTTATAACGATCCTCGTTTTGTTTCATTTTGGGGGCATTTACCGGACCTTCAAAGATTTTTACCTAAAACTGTTTTCGAACCTCTCTCAGAGAGGAATTGCCAAAGCTTGTCAGCTACAATCGCTTTGTTGAGCTGATGCAAGGTGCGGTCATCCCGTTGGTCATTCTGCTGAAGGGATACTTTTTTAATTTGAAGCATTACTTTCGCCTATTTTTGTAAAAGGCAAACCGCTTGTTTGCTACTAAGCAGCTGGCATTAGGCGCTAAACGCGCCCAGGGGAGAGGGAAAGCCAGCCGTTTATTATATCCGCAAATTTGCTTTATAGAGGAGTATGAAAAAATTTTATAACCAGTGTGTAACTATGAGGGAAGCCACTTTGCAAATTTCTCCGAATTTAAACCTCTGGAGTGGTTATGAAAAATAAACAACCCTCCTGTTAGGCTTGATATTAAAGAAATTAAAAAGCTGATGCTTGCAATTAAAATGCCAAGCTCTTTGTCTAGTACTGGTAAAAGCTCAGCAGCCCAAATAAAGGTTATTTCTCTTATGCCGATACCTCCTACTGTAATGGGTAAAATAGATAACACTGAAGCTATACTAAAAATTACTGCGTAATCAGCAATTATTTTGAGTGTTAAGCCCTTATTGAAAGACACAATTATGGTATAAATAAATATTATTTGCAAACTTTGAGTCAAAAAAGAAAGAGGTAGCGCCTTTATGGCGCATGAGTCCTTAAGCACTATTTTAGCGAACACTAAATAAGCAGGAAGTCCTAGTATCACTGAGGCTATTATCAAATAATTAAGGTAGGGAACTGAATAAAAATCACTAAAATAAGTAATGCAAAAAGCAAGATAAATAAGAGCAAATACCCCGTGCACTCTTTCGCAGAAAAAGATTTTTAAAAGAGTTAGTTTGCTGGTGCTATAGTATTTTGATAGAAGGTATACTTTATAACTATCTCCCCCCACTCCTCCTGGTAAAAAATTATTATAAAAGGTTCCAACATAGTATAAGCTTAAGTTCTTTAATGAAGGCAAGGAAATGTTAGCCGCCTGGAGATAAATTTTGCTTCTGAGGCTGCTGCTTATTAATGAAAGATTTTGAATTAAGAACGCTAAAAGCACTAAATATAAGTTATTACTTTTAAGTTTGATAAGAGCTTCTTGATAATCTAGCTGCTTTGTTACTATGCCAATAAGTAACGTAGTAAATGTTAGCTTAGCAATAACAAGTAGCATTTTATTGGTTAACATTTGTCATTCTTCGGTTTACTGCGTTTAGATTTAGGGTGAAAATTTGAGTATGCAGACATCAAACCACTTACATCGACTTTGGTATAGCGTTGTGTTGTGGATAAGCTTTCATGTCCTAATAGGGTTTGGATTGTCCTTAAATCTCCATCTTGGCTTAATAAATGAGTTGCAAAGCTGTGCCTAAAAGCATGCGGAGATGTACACTCTGGCAACCCTAGGGATTTCTTTAATCCTCTTAAATTTGCTCTAAAGACATCTGGATTAAGCTTTTTGCCGCCTACGCCAACAAATATATAATCTTCCAGCTGGTACGGACATGATTCCATATAATCCATTACTGCACTTTTAACTTGCGGAAGAATTGGAACCATTCTCTCCCTCTTTCCCTTACCTTTGACTATAAGACTTTCCATACTATCTCTAAAATCATTCTTGTTAAGGAACAGCACTTCGCTAATCCTGAGCCCACAGCCATAAAGTAGCATTAGTACCGCTTTGTCCCTTAGGCCAACCCAGCGCTGCTTCGGTAAAGTTTCTATTATTTTAGTCGCTTCTAAAGTAGATTCTAAAGGTAAATCTTTGGGTAGGCTCTTGTTATTTTTCAGTATTTTTATAGCAAATACATTCTTGTTATCAATATCTTTTTTTGACTTTAGATATCTATAAAAGCTTCTAATCACCGAAAGTGACCTGGCATTCGAAGTAGTTTTTAAATTATCTCTTTTTCTTGCCGCGAGCCAAGAACGAAAATCCTGTATCGATAAATTTGCTATCATGTCAATTGATATTGATTGTTGATAATGGGTATGAATAAAGCTTAGAAAATAAAACAAATCAGTGGCATAAGCATCAAGAGTATGCTTTGAATAAACCAGATTATCTCTCAAGTAGCTCAGCCACTCCTCGATCAATATCTGCAGTTCTTTAGCTGTTTTTATTGTAGCCATAGAGGTAATTGCATAAGTAGCAATATTTTTCCTGAATTTATTGTTTTTTATCCATTTTTACAGACTTTTCGCTGTAATAAACTTTTGTATTGAGAGTTTTTTCTGATCTATCAATAATGACAGTGACACAACCACATCCTGTTACATTGATTACAGTTGTCATCATATCAGCTATCCTATCAATTGTTGCAATCAATAAAACTCCTTCTATTGGTAGGCCAACAGAATGCAAAACCATTCCTAAGAACAGAACAACCCCCCCAGGTATACCTGCCCCTCCAATTGAGGCGAGAGTACACATTAAAGATAAAGTTATATACTGTCCGACTGTAAAATCAACCCCCATCATTTGGGCAAAAAATACAGCACAGGAGGCTTGGTATATTGCTCCGCCATCCATATTTAGAGCAGCTGAAAGTGGAAGTATAAATCGACTTTTTTGTCGAGAAACACCAAGTTGGGTTTCGCAGATTTCCATAAGTGGTACCAAGGTTGCTTTTGAGCTGCTAGTTGCAAATGCAATCAATTGCGCACCGAGAACTTTTTTATAAAAAGAAAAAGGCGATAGTCTTCCAACAAGAAATAATAACACACCAAGGACACAATAATGCAATAGGCAGCCTACCATGATAGTCATTACTAACTTGCTCAAGGAAACTAAAACTGAAATTCCTTCGACACCAACTATCGCTGAGATATAGCCAAATACCCCTATTGGAGATATCTTCATTATCGTTTGAATGATTTTAAAGAAAGTTATTGCTATTTGATGCACCACCAAAACTAGTTGTTTACAGTCATCGCGTCTGCTTTGTAGTATTACGCCAAAAAAGAAAGCAAATACTATAATTTGCAATATATTTCCATCAACAATTGCTGCAAATACATTGCTTGGGATTAAGTTAGTTAACGTTTCAACAAAAGAGAGATCTTGAACTCTTGGAAGCTGACTTGAGCCATGAAATTGCTTTAATAAATTTGGCGAAACGCCAATTCCTGGCTTAAGTAAGCTCGCAACCGTTAAACCTACACTGACCGCTAAAGTAGACGTCGTCATAAAGATTATAGCTGCTTTATAACTTATTCTATAAAGATTTGAAGAGCCTTCCACACTTGTCATACCATATATAATGGTAAATAAAATCATTGGGATGGTAACCATCTTGATTAAATTTAAGAAAACTACTCCCAAATATCCAAAGGATTTTGCTTCGGGACCTAAAATAGAGCCAACTATGGCGCCAAGTACTAATGCAAACAGCACCTGTTGCCATAGAGCAATTTTCCACGAGCCGATCTTCATTTATTATTCTACTTTAAATATTTGTCTAACATTTTTACTACCAAGTTAAAATGTAATCAATAACTTTTAATTTATTTTCAAATACCACTTAAGAATATCCGTATGAATAACATCTTCAAATGCTATTTTTGAAATTAAATGTGCTTTTATACAATACTCTAGAAGGAATATAATATTGTACAACTAATAGTTGCCTCTGGGTTGCTATCTTATAAATAATATATACAAAATAAATATTGGAATCCTAGGGGTAAGCTTTGAGGTTATATATACTTTGGGTCATAAAACCTTCATAAATTAGTTGTTGAAAACTCACGCTAACACACTTTTCCATTAAGGTATATATGTATTTATAAAATCGATAACTATTTTTATTATTCAGTAGCGATACTCTTCATTAACTATCTATAGGAGGCGGGCCACAAAGAAAGCAAACGAACCTTTTAAGCAGATCATCACTTCACAACTTGCTGGAGGATTTTTCACTCTTAATTTATTAGAGGTATATATAAAAATCACTAAAGAGGCCATCTTGAACGCGGCTCAAAGTCTAAATTATTGGTAAGGCCAATCTGTAAAAAGTTCTAAACCTGCCCAAGCTATCATTGCCGCATTGTCTGTGCACAGATGAATAGGAGGAGCAATAAAATTATATCCATGATTTATAAGAAATTCAGATATTTTTTCTCTGATGTATTTATTAGCTGCAACTCCGCCGGCGATCACAAAGCTATTTACTTTTTTAGGCGAATCTCTATTAATTATTTCAATAGCTTGATTAATTTTATATAAAAATATTTCTGCAACTGTGTCTTGAAAGGAAGCGCATATATCATTTTTTATGTGTTCGATATCATTCTTCTCAATCAATTGTCTAACTGCAGTTTTTAATCCTGAAAATGATAAGTCATATCTATTTGCCTCACAAAGAGGCTTAGGGAACTGGAATGCTTTTGGATTGCCTTTTAAAGCCAGTTTTTCTATAGCTGGCCCTCCTGGATAATCTAAATTTAGCATCTTTGCAACTTTATCAAAAGCTTCGCCTGCAGCATCATCAACCGTGGTTGATATTTGTTTATATTGGTTAATTCCTTCAACTAGTAAAAACTGACAATGCCCCCCTGAAGCAAGTAACAGCAAATATGGAAATTCAATTTTGTCAGTTAGTCTTACAGTCAAAGCATGACCCTCTAGGTGGTTAACTGCTATAAAAGGCTTTTTTAGAATCGAAGCAACAGTCTTGGCAAAAATAACACCAACCATAACTCCACCTATTAACCCAGGCCCGGCAGTCACCGCAATTCCATCTAAATCTGAATAAGTTAAAGATGACTCTTGTAGACTTTTTTGAAATAAATAAGGCAGACATTCAATATGGCTTCTTGCTGCAACTTCTGGCACGACTCCACCAAACTCCTTGTGCTCTTTTATTTGAGAATAAATTTGATTGCTCAGGATTTTTCTCTCACTATTCACAATAGCGACGGCCGTCTCGTCACAACTGCTCTCGATACCAAGAATGATCATAGCGAATTTAAGTAATTACCAAACTGATTAATGTCTAAAATTGTAACTTTACCACTCTTTCGATCTTTAACCTCGATTTTATCTTCTCGAGCATTTTTTAAACCAATTATAAGCTGCGTTGGAATGCCTAATAAATCAGCTCTTGAAAATTTTACGCCGGGTCCATACTCGAGATCATCGTATAAATAATCCACGCCCCTCTTATCTAGTATTAAACATAGCTGCTTACTTAATTCATCACACTTAGCGTCATTAATTTTTAAATTCAAAATAATGAATTTGAACGGAGCAACTGCATCAGGCCAAATAATACCTTTTTCATCATGATTTGCTTCTATTAAAGCCCCAACAAGCCTAGATACTCCAATCCCATAGCAACCCATTTCAGGATGTTTTAATGAGCCATCTCTATCTTGAATCTTCATGTTCATTGCTTTTGAGTATTTATTTCCTAAATAAAAAATATGCCCAACCTCGATTCCTTTCCTTGAAACAATTTCAAGAGCCTTACAAAGTTCTGGATTATATTTTTCTTCTTCCACTGCATAAATATCTTGTAGTGAACTTAAAGTTATTTCATTATTTTTTAATTTTTCTTCAAGACTTGTTTCATAATATATAGTACTTTCGCCAGTATCTGCTAGAATATGAAATTCATGACTGTAATCACCACCAATAGCGCCTGTACTTGCAGCAACAGGGACCGCAACAAGACCAAGCCTATGATAAATTCTTAAATAAGCTCTCAGCACGTCTTCATACGTTCTAAGAGCGCATTCTCTGTTCATATGAAACGAATAAGCATCTTTCATCAAAAATTCTCTACTTCTCATAACGCCATAGCGAGGCCTTATTTCATCTCTGAATTTCCAACTGATTTGATAAATGCTTAAAGGAAATGACTTATAAGACTGGGTTCCGCTGGCAATAACATCCACTATCGCCTCTTCAGCAGTAGGAGTGAAAATCATCTCTTGTCCTGCGCGATCTTTCATTCTTAACATTTCGTTATTTAAATCGTTGCTAGCTCCGAAGCGACCCGAGTCTTTCCACAGGGAAACCGGTTGTATACAGGGAACCAATAGCTCAGAGGCATTTATATTACTCATTTCTTGCCGTATAATTGTTTCCACCTGAGAAAGTGCGGATAACCCAAAAGGTAACCAATTATAAATTCCAGCCGCAATCTGCCTTATCATTCCAGCTCTTAGCATTAACTTATGTGATACTATGGATGCTTCAACCGGCGCTTCTTTTGTTGTCGGAACAAAATATCTGCTTAAACGCATATAAAAAATAAAATCCTATTCAAATGACGTCAGCGCTGGATCAATCTCAATTACCTGATTAGAATCAATTTTAAATATTGAAAGCAACCTTTCCCCAGAGCCATCTTTTGCAAACCTAAATACACCGTTTATTCCTTCAAATCCAGCCTTATTTAGTAATGTTTTGGGGTTAAACACTAATAAGTTATTATTATCGTGTTCAACTACCGCTAAAATTAGCGCAACTGCATCATATGCAAGGGAAGCCATGTGATGTGAGTCATATTTATTTGTTGCTCTAAATCTCGCCGCAAAATCAGCTCTCGCTGCAAGTCCAACATCAGCAAACCACGGATCATTAGACCAAGTTATTGAATAAGGCCCGCTATCATGAAATTGACTGCCACAAATTACCTTTATCTTTTTTAAATTAGGGTCTCTTAGCATCTCAAAATTTTGAGATATCTTCCGCAGGAAATTACCAGATTGCGGAAGTAATATAATTGCATCTTCAAAGTAATTTGGTAACGCACTCATCTTACTTTTTAACTCTTGGACTGCTTGAGTAAAATCAGTATTACTAACGCTCTTAGTTTCATTGTATTTTACTGTAATAAAGTCTTTAATTTCATTACTATTTTTATAGTCAAGTAATAGAGCCTCTATAGACTCTCCAAGAGAATTATTTGGAATTATAGTAAAAATATTTTTAGCTCCTTTTTGCGCTGCATAAGAAATTACACGACCCATCTGTTGCTCAATAGGCATTCCAAGCATTAATAAATTACCTAGATTAATAAAATCTCTGTCGTTAATAAAAGCGATATTAGCTATATCTTTCGCTCTACTATGCCGATTGACTATTTCCATTTGCTCTTTAAGTATAGGGCCTATGATTGCATCTATATTATTGCCTATGTTTAATAAAGCATTAGCCGCAGATTCTGGTGTTGAACCAGCATCAACTGCTAGCATATTTATCTTGCCACTTCCAAGCTCTGCAGATGCCAACTGCACTGCATCTAACATACTTTGCCCCATCCTTGCATATTGGCCAGAAAGAGGCAGAAGTACGGCAATATTCAACTCTCTACCGCGTCTTATTGATCCAAAGTGCCCTGAAAGGTCAGTTTTTGGAGTTACCGTAGCTTGTGATTTTATATCTTTGGCTGGGCTTATTACAATATTACCATCTGGCTTTATTTGCGCATACTGACTACTTTTTTTCTTCGCTACACGAGCATTTTGAGCATGCCTTACTGCACTTTTATGCTGATTTTTTCTAATAGCGGTGCCAGTTTTTTTGTTATCAGATAGATTTATCTTGTCACAAGCGGCGTTAAAGCTCATAATACCGATCATTAAGATACAGCTGAGAAATTTTTTCATAAATAATTGTTTATCAATCAAAAGTTGCACAAAATAGAAAATCATATCCTAAGTATTAATTCAAGTACTACAGGAAAACTTTATATTATCTCTACCCCCATTGGCAACATAAAAGATATGACTATCAGAGCACTAGATACGCTAAAATCTGTTTGCAGAGTTGTATGCGAAGACACTAGGATCACTGCAAAACTCTTACTTCACTATGGAATAAAAAAGCCCATGGTTGTCTTTCATGATCATTCCTCTAGTGAAGAACAAAATAAGATTATCAACTACCTTTTAAACGGCGAAGATATGGCGCTTGTTTCTGATGCGGGAACTCCGCTGATCTCTGATCCAGGATATGGTATTGTTAATACAGCAATTAAAGCAGGGATTAAAGTAACTGCCATCCCAGGGCCTTGCTCTGCTATCACTGCTCTTACCTTATCTGGCCTGCCTACTAATTCTTTTATGTTCATTGGATTTTTGCCAAATACTCTACAAAGTAGATTAAAAGAATTAATTTCAGTGAAAGAAATAGAGGCGACCTTAATTTTTTTTGAAACCGCAAAGAGGCTATTAGCAGTATTGCATGATTTCCTTGAAGTTTTCGGTAACAGAAAAATGGCAATTGGCCGTGAATTAACAAAGCTGTATGAAGAAGTCCGCTACGGCAATGTAGTTGAGCAAATTAATTACTGGCAAGGCAAAGCATTAAAAGGCGAATTTGTCCTGATCTTAGAAGGAGCTATCAAAGAAACATTAAGCGATGAAGAAATAAAAAAGCAAATGACGAGTTTGCTAAACAAAATGTCCTTTAAAGACGCAATATCATTTGCAAAAGACTCTTTAGGGATTAGTAAGAAAAAAGCTTACGAAATAGCGCTTCAAATCATAAGGGATTAACGTTATCCAGCATACAATTACCGCTAACGTATTTTCATAGTATCGCATCGACATATAAAGAGCTATTGGTGATATAATACTTAATCAAAAGTGCAGTCGGAGAGTAAAGCTATGCTTATTTCTAAAAATTATTGGCTTTCCCTAATCACCCCAGTATTGAGGAATAATCAAAAGGCGGTTTCTATGTTTGTTGCAGCGGGAGCTAATTTAGATACAGTAGACGATGGTGGCAATTCTGCTTTAATCCATGCATCTATAAAACCCCAGTTTGAGGTAAGTTTAAAGAAATTACCTGATATGGTTTTAAAGAAGCTGTGTAACCATTAAGTTTCTCTCAATTTCACGATAAATAAGGAAAGTGGTTTCCCTAGTAGAAATATTTTGTTTGATTGATGATTTTTGCAAGCGACAACTCACGTACCAAAGATCCTTAAGAAACTCGCAGAGACAAAGGGAACGAGAGTCTGGGATGATGCTTTCCGAAGTTATAACGATCCTCGTTTTGTTTCATTTGAGGCATTACCGGATTCAAAGATTTTTACCTAAACTGTGTTCAAATCTCTCTCAGAGAGGGATTGCCGAAGCTTATCAGCTACAATCGCTTTGTTGAGCTGATGCGAGACGCGGTCATCCCGTTGGTCATTCTGCTGAATTGCTGCAAAGGGAAACAAACAGGTACGTTGACTCAACAAAAAGCTGGAAGGTTTGTCGTAACTTACGTACTAGCCGTAATAAGGTCTTTAAAGGCATCGCTCAGCGTGGGAAAACGTCGACCCGGATGGTTCTTTGGCCTCAATGATCAAGGAGAGATTATGTCATTCACACTGACTTCGGGTAATACAGATGATCGAGCCGTTGTCGAGAAACTGACTCAATATTTGACAGGCCTTCTATTCGGAGATCGGTGGTATATAAGCAAAACACTGAGCAATCAAGGTATTGAGCTCATCACACGGCTTAAGAAAAACATGAAAAACAAAACCCGCTTGCGGCTTTTAAACAACTGCTTCTTGCGAGGGCGTGGATTGATTGAAACAGCCATCGGAGAATTGAAAGAGATTTGCCAAATCCAGCGCCACGGCATCGCTCGCCAAACAATTTCTTGGCAGACCTCTTTCTCAGGGCTCTTGGCTTATGTCTTCAAACCCAATATATCTCATGGAAAAATGGGCTCACGGGCATACTCCTTACGTCAAACTGAGGTTTTTATAGGGATTAATATTTTTGGGGAAGATAGTAAAAAAGTAGCGAATGTATACAGTAATATGGCGTTAATCTATGCAGAGTAGAACGATTATGTAGAGAGTTTGTATCTTTACAAAAAATCTCTCCCTATTAAAAGTACCTTTGGGGAAAAGAGCAAGGAAGCAGCTGATATATATAGTGATATTGCAAACGCTATGGATCCTGCTCGTAATACTCAAGGCAGTTTTAACGAGAGTCTAGAACTTTATAGAAAAGCTTTAGAGATACATATTAGGGTCCTTGGAGAACATACTAAAGATGTAGCCTATATATATAGAAATATAGGTTTTCTTTATGGAGAGCAAAGCAATTATACAGAAGCATCATTATTCTACGAAAAATCCGTGGTTATATACAAAGACATTTTAGAAGAAAAAAGCAAAGAGGTGGCAGATCTTTATAATAACATGGCTATAGCTGTATTACGCGGCCCTGAAGTTAAACCTGAAAAAAGCTTAGCGCTATTTAGAAAAGCTTTGGATATATATCAAAAAATCTTTAAGGAAGATAATAAAGATATAGCCGATGTGTACAACAATATCGCATCAGCGCACCACCTACAAAATGATTATGATAAGGTGTTAGTAGTGTTACAAAAGTCTTTAGATATTCGGTTAAAGATTTTTGGGGAGAATAAGTAGAGAAGTGGCTACTATACATACTAATTCACATTTATTGTATCAAGCTCAAGGAAATGAAGTAGAAACATAAAAGTATGCGCAAAAAATATAAAGAAATTGAGACATACCTAGCAGCTAATAAGACAATCGTTGCAAGAACGGAAGCGAAATCTGATAATAAATTTAGTTGAACAATTTTACGTAGGCCTACTCGATCGATTAATCAAAACCGCTTTAGATAAAGATGGTCAGGAAACAAGAGCTGCTCTTATTCAAGCCTTTAAGCAAGGAGGAGAGGAAGAGTTACGTGATACTTTAATTAAGCTTGAGGCTCTTCAAGAAATTAAAGAGCAACAATCCTTAGATAGGGTAATATACCACAAACAGTAACTCCGCCCTTTATAGCAGCTATAGTAGATGAATCAAGCTCCACTGATATCTCTACAGTCAATCTAGTCCCAGAGATAGCGCATTTGATAAGCTTGCTAATTGGTTTATAGCTTTTAGGCAACAACTGGCTTATAGCGAGAACAGCAATGAAGCAAGAAATTTAGAAGTAGCATTTTTATAAGGATTATATGAAATAGTTGTAACAGGCTTAGGAATCACAGAATTTATTGGTTATCCAAGGCGATATCCAGTAGTGATTCTCCAAATAATCGGCCGGTTACAGAAGACACCTTCTCGTTTGTTAGTTAACACATATAATACAACTCTCGCTGAATAAAACATCTACTCAATAGAGTGCTGCAATACTTTACAGCTTTTGAAGTTAAAAGTGGTAAATGCAAGTACAATATCCTAGACTTTTACTTCTAATTCTTTTATATCAATTCTTAATATTAGAATCGATATGCGCTCCGGCTTTTTAGTCAATTATGGGAATCCTCATTAGGTCAACTGTTTTCAATATTTTTTTAGCAGTTTGGACTGTTTTCATTACCACACTTTTTCTCCCGACACTTCTTACAAGAAATCAAGAGATTATTGCCTTAACTGCATCAGTTTGGGCTGAAGTAGTTATGGTAGCATTAAGATTAATTTGTAATATCAATTATAAGGTTGAAGGAAAGAAGAATTTGCCAGCTTCTGAACCCTTTATTATAGCTTCAAAACATCAGTCGATGTGGGAAACAGTATACTTGATGAAGATGTTAAAGAAACCGGTATTTATTCTAAAAAAGGAGTTAACTAGTATCCCTTTTTATGGTTGGTATCTTAAGTGGATGGGTATGGTTTCTATTAAACGGGAAGATGGCCTGCAGTCTATAAAACATATAATAATTGAAACCAAGAGAGCTTTTAGTCAGGGGCGTAGTTTAATAATATTTCCAGAAGGGACTAGAATAAGGCCAGGAGAAAATGCAGACATCCAGCCAGGGATAGTTGCTATACAGAAATCATATCCAGAAATTCCTATAGTACCCATTTCTCTTAATTCAGGCAATTTTTGGCGAAAAGGAGAGTGGTTAAGATACCCTGGAACAGTGCAGGTTCATATAGGTGAGCCAATCTATGGCAAACAAATTTCAAAAGCAGAATTTCTTGATAAAATTAAAGAGGAGATAAATAAATTATAGCTGTACTCTAGATTAAACAAGCCACTCCTACTTTAGACTGTTTATCCTACTTTTAATTTTATCTTGCTGATTTAAAATAAAAAAGGGCACCGGCCCAGTGTAATTAAATATGTAACCTCAGTTTGACGTAAGGAGTAGGCCCATGAGCCTGTTTTTTCCAATGAGATATATTGGGTTGAAGACATAAGCCAAGAGCCCCGAGAAGAGGTCTGCCAAGAAATTGTTTGGCGAGCGGTGCCGTGGTGTGCTGGATTTGTCAAATCTCTTTCAATTGTCCGATGGCTGTTTCAATCAATCCACGCCCTGCAAGAAGCAGTTGTTTAAAAAGCCGCAAGCCGGGTTTTGTTTTTCATGTTTTTCTTAAGCCGTGTGATGAGCTCAATACCTTGATTGCTCAGTGTTTTTGCTTATATACCACCGATCTCCGAATAGAAGGCCTGTCAAATATTGAGTCAGTTTTTCGACAACGGCTCGATCATCTGTATTACCCGAAGTCAGTGTGAATGACATAATCTCTCCTTGATCATTGAGGCCAAAGAACCATCCGGGTCGACGTTTTCCCACGCTGAGCGGTGCCTTTAAAGGCCTTATTACTGCTAGTACGTGAGTTATGACAAACCTTTTCCAGCTTTTTGTTGAGTCAACGTACCTGTTTGTTTCCCTTTGCAGCAATTCAGCAGAATGACCAACGGGATGACCGCGTCTCGCATCCAGCTCAACAAAGCGATTGTAGCTGATAAGCTTCGGCAATCCCTCTCTGAGAGAGATTTGAAAACAGTTTAGGTAAAAATCTTTGAATCCGGTAATGCCCTCAAATGAAACAAAACGAGGATCATTATAACTTCGGAAAGCATCATCCCAGACTCTCGTTTCCTTTGTCTCTGCGAGTTTCTTAAGGATCTTTGGTACGTGAGTTGTCGCTTGCAAAAATCATCAATCAAACAAAATATTTCTACTAGGGGAACCACTTTCCTTATTTATCGTGAAATTGAGAAGAACCTAATGGTTACACAGCTTCTTTAAAACCATATCAGATAATTTCTTTAAAACCATATCAGATAATTTCTTTAAAACTTACCTCAAACTGGGGTTAAAAAAAGTGTAGTTTTATCTTTACTAAACCCTGATAGAATGCCGCTAAAAGCGTATTTATGAGTACCGTAATCCGAAACCTTTAAGCACTTAGGATCAGAAAATGATTCTTTATTATTTTGATGCAGTTACCAACTCCTGTGTTAAAGCTGCTTACAATATTAGAATCCATAACAGTACCAGTCAAACCAGGCATACTATAGTTATTACCTTGGCAAGAAGATGGGTCTTGGAGTAGAGCATGACTCAGCATCGGGAGTTACAGTCACTCCAACCCTTGTGGCATCCTTTCTGGCCATATTTCCCCAACTAATTGAAATTTCTCGCCTCTTTCATTTTGCAAAAAGATACTTGTGGTATTTGCATTTCTCAGTCGCTTCGGAGGTATCATTAGGATTTGCAATACATGCGAGTAATGTATTCTGGGTTCCAGAATGTTAGAATCGCTTAAAAATTGGCCCGCGCTGTTCTCAAACAACACATCACTTTCTATATAAGAATAATCACCACTCCAACTAATCTTAAATTCATCTCCATCTGCAACGAAAATACCTGTATTAGTATAGTAAGGATTTTTAACGTGCCAACCCGCAAGTGCCAATATTAGGTCTTCTAGCTAAATTCCAAACGTCAGTATTAGACATATAGTTCCACTGTTCTTCTGTGTATTGGGCTGTGCACTGATTTTCTTAGTTGCTAGACCAAGCCAGTAGGTGGGAAAACCAGATTATCATACCAATTAGCACCCATAGCGGCTTTTGGATCTATTGTATCAGTTTTTGGGTCAAGGTTGGTTGGGGGAATAAAGGATTTAGTTTTAATTTTTGCCTACCGCACATGTAAATTTTATTCTCAATATTGTCCGCAGCGGATAAGCTAAAATCAAATTTATCCCCGTTTTTTACAATAAATTTGGTTTTGTACGCGGAATTGCTAATCTTGCTTGCCAAATCTCTGTTGCAAGCTGTTCCAATTGGGTAAGGTCCAGCCACTTTTATTTCCGGCATAACAAACCGCATTACCACTAACTTGCTGAGATGCCGATCTATCTAGCTCCAATGTTTTGCTTGAAAACAATACGCCTTTTTGACATTGCGGATAACAAGAAATTATAACATCTTCATTTAACTCAACTTGGTCTTTTCCATCTGGAGTCACTGAATAGGTCCTCGAAAAATCGCTATATTCATCTTTGCAACGACGATAACAAATATAATTAAGCGGAGTTGGCAACTATTGCTTCCTAGGTTTCATCAGCAAACCCATAAGACTTTACACATTGGTTATAAAAATCTTTATAAGCCAAGGCATAACACGGCATAATGGTTAAATATATAACTGATAGCGCTGAAAATCGACCACGCCCGTCTTAGCAAGCCCCATTTTTGTATATAACTCAACACACTAGCGTTCAGCGTAGCATTCGTAAGAAGTTAATCAAGGCATTCCTTAATTATTTGACCAAATTTATTAAAAAAACATAATTTGGTAATATTTTAATGAAATATATTATAATCTGAGCTAAATTAGGGGTCTAAAAGCTTTATTATTTGATGTAAACACCTTATAAGAATTAAAAAATTAAATTTTTATAAATTTTTTTATTAAATCTTTGAGTTGATTGTTGACTTGTTGATTTTTGCAACTTATACTTTAGCTATATGTGCTAAATAAAATTAAAAAAATAGTTTAGCACCTATCAATGGCGTGTCTACCTTATCTTCACACACACGCAAACCTTCCCACTAAGGTAGACACGCTTTTATGCGTTCGCCCCTAGGATGTAAAATTTACGCAATCTACAGTTGAATTGGTATGCTCTCGCTGTTACTCTTTGTTTTATTGACTAAATTTACTTTTAATAAGTGATGCGGATTAATATTAGTTTTGAAATGCAGAGAAAATACTCGTTAGGTTATGCTTATCTGCGCATCCAAAGCTATAACAAATTCATTCTTAACTTAATGATCTGGTTGGTAGCGTCAATTCTCACTTATAGTAATACTTTTGCCTATTACAATTTGTATGGTGAGTGTGTTAAAGGATATGAACTCACTGATAATCCAATAGATGCGATTGTTTTAAGTCCTCTTAATAGGACATGCCAAGCTAGATGCCAAAAAGAATGCGGCGCTTTTTCAAGAAAAATTTATGAAAATGACAACTATACAGAGTCTGGAGGAGTGGAACTAAACGAAGATATTATAAGTAACTGTATGACTGTCTGCCAAAATGGCGAAATATTTAAGAGTAAATATTTCGAAGCCGTAGGCAATAAAGACGGCAAACCCCAAATAGAACTTAGACCTGAGGCTAAAAATTGGTGTGGCCTGTACTGGCACAAAAGAAGAAATCGCCAACAATACAGTCAGAACTCGCTTTACAGTGAAAAAGGATGATAAGATGAAAATATCTTTAACCGGCCTCGCTGCAGACAGCAGCAAAATATATTTATGTGGCAAAAAATCTTTGGTTCTTACTCCAATCTTTCCTAATATTAATGCAGCTAATTTTGACATTACTAAGTCAAATTGGGATGATGATACAAGTAAACAACAAGCTTGGTCTAATAAAATGGAGAATCAGTGCTTTGCTGATATGTCTGATGCCGATTTCAATGCCTTAACCAATAAAAAAATCTGGATAAATAGAATGGGAAATACAGCTTGCGATTGGCATGCAAGAAACCCAAATTATATTAATACTGGAGTATATGTTGCAAACGGCGATGAACTAAATATTACTTGGTATGGAGAATACGCTTATAAACGCAATGGTACTGACTTAGCTACAAGAAAATTGCTAGTAGATTGTTTAAGGAGTAATAGCGTAACAGATGCCGCTAAAGCAAATTGTAAAAATATATTTTTAAATTCTTCTGCAATTTCAATTAAAGACCCAATGCAAACTTCTTTTAGTTTTACAGCGGGAACCTCAATGCGTTACGTAATCCAAGGAGAAAGAGCTCGTCCTGATAATGCTCCTATTGGTGTTTTTAATACTAATCCTCCTCAAGATTCGTATACTATATTTAACTTAACCGGCAAAGTAACAGATGAGGTTTTAAAAGGTGAATTCAACAAAGGAGTAAGTGGATGTGATGATAAAAAACAAGAATCCTTTTCAAAACCAGAATGCATTAAGCTAACACAATACGGCAAGAGCAAATACTCTTTTTCAGGTATATTGCAAGAATTTAGCGATAAAAGAACTCCACTCGCTATAAGGCATCACGATGAAATTCCTTTTTCTGGTAGAGATCCCACTCCTTATATGAACTTGTATAAAATTAATCACTTTGGGGGTTACAATGTTGAAGTCAAATGGGGCGGGTGTCCATTTAATGATGGTAGTAGGATACAGTACGCTGTATTTAAAGAAGATAAGGAAGAAGATTCAATGTATGAGCGTATTCCAAAAATCCCAGAAACTGATTGGCACGACTTGCCATTAGATGTTTTGAAGCCAGAAGGAGTGCTAACTTTATCAGATATAAACATTGAGGGTAAACTCTTTTTAAGAATAAAAACCATCCCTGCTGGCGCCGGAGCGAGTAAAGAGGTTAAGGATTTATACGAAAACCCCGCCAATTATCATGGGCAATATTATATTACAGTTGAAAAAGCCGATGAAACGAATGCCATAGTAAAAGACGGTCCTATCCTTAAAATAGTCAAGATCGTTACAAACACTATATTTGGTAAAAATAGAAAAATTGGAGAAGTAACCAACAGCGGAGTGGTATACAAAATCTATGACAGTGTCGCATCTAACTCTAAACTTGCAAGTATAGTTAGAGCTTCTTTAGTAGTATATATGCTATTCTTTGGTGTAGGCTTTGGGGTAGGGGTCATCAGGGCTAACCAGCAAGAATTAATTCACAGATTAATTAAATTCGGGTTTGTCTTAGCAGTGATTTCACCGACTAGCTGGAGTTTCTTCGGCGGTTATTTGGTACCTCTTTGTATTGATGGAACAACAGAAATAGTAGCAAATATTATGGCCGGCTCTTATTCTCTTGAAAATGCGGGATTAACTGAAGCAGAAATACTTAAAAATCCTTATCTAATTTTCGAGACCTTTGATGCCCCATTAAAAATTATGCTTAGCGCTGCTGTTTGGAAAAAAATTGTTGCACTTCTATTTAATGGACTAATTGGAATTGCTATGACTGCTGTTTTAGTGATAGGGATTTTTATCTACTTAGTTAATATTTTAAAGGTGCTAGTGGTATACTTAACATCTATCATAGTGCTTTCCTTACTAATAATTATCACTCCAATCGTCTTACCTTTCATGTTATTCTCCCTAACTAAAACCATTTTTGATAACTGGGGTAAACAGATTATATCTTTTGCTTTACAGCCAATTCTGTGTTTTGCTGCAATATCGTTATTTAACTCTTTGCTAATAATGTTATTAAAAATAATTTTAAATTTCACAGCTTGCCCTACTTGTGCGCTATATGTCGATCTATCTCCAATATATGAAGCTTGCTGGATACCTGCATACTATCCCGTATACAGTATTCATATGCCAGGGCAGGCCAGCGCTGGATTTGGTGTGCTTTTTAGTATCGTATCCACATCTTTAGCATTTTTAATCATAGTGCACGGTAGTTATATGTTTACAACTTATATGTCTTTAATAGCATCAACAATAGTTACCGGCTCCCCTATCAGAACTGCGACGGTAATGGGCGCAGTCGATAAAGCCCAAAGTACAACTGTTGGTACTTTAAAAGCTGTTACCTTTAACGTCAGTAATTATGCAATGTCTGCAATATCGAGAGATAGTCCTGGTGAAGACGATCAAGGCGACGATTCTTCAGGAGGAAACGACAGCGGCGGTGTCGATAATAAAGCTAAAAAAGAGGATGGTGCTGAAAGTAAAAGAGCTGGCGCCGATTCTCCAGCTAGTAAAGATAGTGGTAATGCTGGAAGTGGAAATGCTGGAAACTGAGCTGATTAGAGCTTTGAATAAACTGCGTACAAATGAAGAATGAGAAAATCCTCGGCGGGGACGCAAGCCGTATTAGATTTACTGTTGCAAGGTTCGTTTTTAAAATGGCTCGCCTCGTAAGCTTTACTTGCCAGAAGGGAGGGAAGGCTAGCCATACTTTTCCTGTCGCAAACTCCGCTTTAAGCTCAATCCCCTTCAAGTTAGAGAAATATATACTTCTCTGACATAGACGACAGGAAACTTGGAAAAACTATACGAGTGACCTTGGGAGGCACAGTTAAAGCTTTAACTGCTGGAAACTTGAATATAAAGCTAGCGTGGTATAAAAGTGTTCTAGATTCAGCGCGCTATATGGACTTAGATTTGAAAGTATATATGATGGCAGCTAATTACCTTGTAGCAGGTCGATTTCTAAATTTTGACACTCTCTATATGGTGCTCCCCCCATGCTAGTTTCTGCCGAATTCGTCAATAGGCTGCCTCCACCTTGTTTAAATAACCCCCCCCCCTTTAGGGTATAATCTAAGTAGGAAATAAATTGATCCTTATAACCTGTGGATTGATTTTTGTAGTGGCATTGCCCAATGTTTGGATAGAAGTTTCAAATCCAGCAAATGCCTATGGAAGAAAGAGGGCAAGAGTAGCGCAAAGCATCCTCAGGAATTTGCTATAGCGCTTCGTTCTTCGATTAAAACTAGCTAGATAATGCCTCTTAAAGAATTCTTTGACTCCACCACAATGAGGCCCCAGCCTTTGTTTTGTGATGGTGCGTGGAGATTTTACAGTATTCATAAACGCTGCAATCATCTGTACATGCTCAATTTTATAATTTCACCCGATCCAACTTTTCTTGCACACAGCGCCCCCCGTCCCTTCAATCCATGAAGATATTTGGCCGTTATGGATTCCAGTCAGTCTCTCCATCGTCCTAATCCCACAGTCCTCAAGGTTAAGTTTTGAGTCTATCATTCATAGTGTATTTCTGTCGCTTATTACCTTCTCGGTAATTCTTTTTGCAATTCTTGCATCTATACCTCTGCTGTCCCTATACCACGCCATTCTTCACCTGCTCGCTGGAGCCGCAATATTTACACTTAATTGTCATTTCTACCCCCCGCTTTACTACGAAGATATCACACCCTCTTATTGCCGTCTATAATTACCAGGCAATGCCTGGTAATTATTTAAATTACTTCTGGTGCAAATTAGCTCTTTATCATATACTCACAGGTATAATGAATCTTTATTAGGTCCGTCTATGCCACTAGCAGCTGAGTTGGATCTGTGCCCTAGCAGTGATAATTATCATGATCCGTCATTTGGTCACTTTGAAACACCGTTTAGTGGAGTAGTTAGAGTGAGTAGAAACGATGAGCGAGAATTTGAGGGTACAGCCTCTCTGCACTACCCTCTAAATGAAATGAACAGTACTGGCGTACAGAAATTCGCAGGCGAAACAATGAACCTCCTCATTAGTAAAGCTTTTGACTGGGTCAATTGGAATCTACAAGCCAGCCCACGTGCCTCTTTCACAGAAGCTTGTCAAAGTCCTTTAATCAATCATTGCCCAAATGGAAACGTCACAATGATTACCCAGTTTAGAGGAGACTGTTACCCTTCCATGCTTCCAGGCTACTTAAACCAAGAGTTTGATAAGTTATGCGGAGGGTCAGATGGCCATGGAGCATCTCCTCTTGTACCAATAGCTATCGCTGCTGTTACAGCTTTAACTGCATTTTGTATTGCAAAATGTCTTTGGAAAGCTGCGTGGTATAAAATCCGTACCTCATGTTTCTCCCCATCAGAGTCAGAGAACCTGCCTCCTAGAGACGCTTACCGAGAAAATTATGAAAGAGCTGCTGCTGCAGGTGAAGTTGACCTTTATGGTGCACCAGTACAAATTTATACTCAATAAATTGAAAATTCTAGGCGCTGTTAATCAGCGCCTATTCTGTTTGTTGCATACTCTATAAGATTAATTCCCGCCATCACCGGCTTTTAGCACTTCAATAAATGCACCTTTTGGAATTTCGACTTTTACCAATAGAGCGCATTTTTTTCTTGCCTTCCTTCTGTTTATCAAGCAGCTTTCTTTTTCTGGTTATATCACCTCCATAACATTTAGCGGTCACATCTTTTTTTTAGAGCGCTAATTGTCTCTCTCGCTATGATTTTACCACCTATTGCTGCTTGGATTGGAATAGCAAACAAATGTCGCGGAATCAAATCCTTCAGCCTGACACAAAACTCTCGCCCCCTACTTTCTGCTCGGCTGCGATGTAAAATAATCGATAGGGCATCAACTGCTTCTCCATTTATTAGTATACTCATCTTTACTAAATCGCTTTTCCTATAATCATCCATTTCCCAATCAAAGCTTGCGTATCCCCTGGAACAAGACTTTAGGCGATCATAAAAATCAAAAACGATCTCATTCAAAGGTAATTTATAAACCACCATAGCCCTATTCCCAACATAAGTCAGATTAACTTGCTCTCCTCTTTTTTCCGTACAAAGAGCTAAAACAGAACCAAGGAAATTATCAGGCACCATGATAGTTGCTTTAACCCACGGTTCTTCTATAGAATCAATATGAGTAGGATCAGGCAAATCATCAGGATTATGAAGCTGTACAACTTTGCCAGCTCTTGTATGCACATTATAAACAACGCTTGGAGCTGTAGTTATTATGTCTAGATTAAATTCTGTTTCTAGACGTTCTTGAATAATTTCTAAATGTAATAATCCTAAAAAACCACACCTAAATCCAAAACCTAAAGCATTTGAGCTCTCTACTTCATATTGAAAGCTTGCATCATTCAAACGTAACTTTCCAAGGCTTTCTTTTAAAACCGGGAAATTGCTCGCATCTAACGGATAAAGGCTACAAAACACTACCGGCTGGCTAGGCTTAAATCCAGGAAGCGGTTCAATATTCGTTGCTCTTTCATCAATTATAGTATCACCGACACTACAATCGGCAACCTGCCTAATCCCAGCTGTTATAAAGCCCACTTCTCCGGCATACAGCGCTTCGCACATAACTTTTTTAGGAGTAAACACTCCAACGGTATCAACTGCATATATTGCGTTTGGTGCCATCATTTTAATCTTTTGTCCTTTCTTGAGGCACCCATCAATTACCCGAACCAAAATAACCACTCCAAGATATTGATCATACCAGCTATCAATTAGCATAGCTTTAAGTTGGCTTTCCCGACTCCCAGTAGGAGTCGGAAGCTTATTGACTATGGCCTCAAGCACTTCCTCTATCCCCATCCCGGTTTTTGCCGAAATAAGCACGGCATCAGCTGCATCTAAGCCTATAACATCTTCGATTTGCTGTTTCACTCGATCTGGCCCGGCAGCGGGCAAATCGATTTTATTCAATACAACAACTACCTCATGATTGCTTTCTATGGCTTTATAAACATTTGCTAACGTTTGTGCTTCAACACCCTGGCTCGCATCTACTACTAATATCGATCCTTCACAAGCTGCCAGTGAACGGCTTACCTCATAAGTAAAATCAACGTGGCCTGGAGTATCAATTAAGTTTAATATATAAGTTTCTCCATTTTTTGCTTCATATTTGAGCCTTACAGTTTGCGCCTTGATTGTTATACCTCTTTTCTGTTCAATCTCCATTGAATCAAGAACCTGCGCTGTCATTTCCCGCTTTTCAAGCCCTCCACAAAATTCTATCAACCTATCAGCCAGAGTTGATTTACCATGATCTATGTGGGCTACAATAGAAAAATTTCTAATATTAGACTGCGGGATAATGTCTTTCATTCTAAAATATGATCACTAGTTATAGACTGGACTTTATATACTAATTAACCGATTTTCTCTAGTTCATAAGAATCGTCAGTATCTAATATTTTGTATCCTCTTTCCATTATTTGTGTGCGTAAAAGATCAGCCAACTGCCAATCTTTTTCTCTTTTAGCTTGTAAGCGTTCTTGAGCAATTTTTATGATATCAGCAGGTATAACCTCCTTGGCCATTACTTCTAATCCCAGAAAATCTAAACTCCACAATAATTGTTTATTAGCCTCTTCATCTCCTTGCTGCGATTTACTAGCTAATTCATGTAAATGAGCAAGAGCTGCCGAGGTATTCATATCATCTGCTAAAAAATTGATAACTTCATGACATTCTTTAACCTTTTTACTATCAGTTTTATGAATTACAGCAGAAATTTTCTTCATCGCTTTCTTAGCATCCTCAAGAGCCTTATCATTTAAGTCTAAAGGTTTTTTATAATGAGTAGTTAGATAAAAATATCTAATTACTGAGCCATTAAACCCGCTCTCAATGATCTCTCTAACTGTCTTGAAATTGCCAAGACTTTTACTCATTTTTTCACCATTTACGGTTAAAAATCCATTATGCACCCAATACCTAGCAAAACTTGAACCACTATTAGCGCATTTACTTTGAGCAAGCTCGTTTTCATGATGAGGAAACATTAAATCAGCGCCACCCCCATGGATATCAAAATCAGCTCCAAGGTAAGCAAAGCTCATTGCAGAACACTCAATATGCCAGCCAGGTCGGCCCCAACCCCAAGGGCTTTCAAAGCCATAATCTTCTGCCTTACATGGTTTCCACAATACAAAATCAGCTGGATTTTTCTTAAATGGTGCCACCTCAACCCTTGCGCCTGCAATCATTTCATCTAGCGACCTGTTAGCTAACTCTCCATAATTGCTATGGCTGCTTACATCAAACAATACATGACCTTGAACAACATAAGCATGGCTTGATTTTATTAATTGTTCAATCATCTCAATCATTTGTTTAATATGGGTAGTCGCTTTGGGCTCAACATTTGGAGGCAAACAATTAAGCTCTGCGATATCTTGATGATAAAATTGAGTAATTTGAGTAGTTAGACTATCAATCGCTATATTTTGTGATTTAGCAGAATTAATAATTTTATCATCAACGTCAGTTATATTACGCACACAAACAACATCCTTATAAAAACGCTTAAGCAGTCTAAAAAGTATATCATAGACAACAGCTGCTCTTGCATTACCCATATGAGGGCGCTCATAGACGGTTGGACCACAAACGTACATCTTAACTGAGTCTTTATTTAACGGGTAAAAAATCTCTTTCCTTTTCGTTAGCGAATTGCTCAAAAAAATATCAGTCATACATTTTACATAAGAAATCAGCAGTATGATACTTAATAATGCTATCATTTCAAGATTTATATGCTATAAGGGTTCTTTCATATTAACTCAATTTAAAGATTTAAAATGTATTTAGTCATAACTGTATTAATGATAGGTATGTTAGCTGGAGCAGAATTAGATATATTCGTTCCAAGCTTTCCAGAGATTCAAGCCCAATTCCATCTATCTCCGTTCATGACACAGCTGATTCTTAGCTTAAATTTTATTGCCTATTGCATATGCTCCCTATTTGCTGGAGCTGTTAGTGATAAATATGACAGAAGAAAAGTCATAATCATTAGCTTATTAATTTTTATATTTGGTAGCATTCTTTGCTCTCTTGCACAAAATTATGGCACTCTACTGCTAGGGCGGGTGCTTCAAGGCTTTGGAATAGCTGGCCCATCTGTACTTGGTTATGTTATTATTGCTGATGAATATTCAACAACAAAACAAGTCTACCTTATAGGTTTAATGCATGGCTTAATTGCTTTTGCTATGTCTGCTGCTCCTGTGTTTGGCAGTCAAATAACTTGCTATTTTGGATGGCGCGGAAATTTTGTTTCGTTATTAATATTTGCATTGATATGTTTGATATTATCCGCCCTTTTTATTCCAACTAAAGCAATGAAACCTCAGGTAACATTGTCTTTAAAAGCATATTTGCCATTATTGAGATCAAAAAAATTAATGTTATTTACCGCTACTCTTTGCCTTTTTATGGTTCCATATTGGGTCTTTATAGGCATCTCACCGATCCTATATCGTAAAGATTTAGGAGTTTCCCTAGAAGAATTTGGTTTTTATCAAGGCACTCTTGCAGCAATTTTTGCAATAGGTAGCGCTCTTGGCAGCCTTTTAATGAAAAGAATAGGACTTAAAAAAGCTTTCTTTATAGGCATCTCAATGTGTTCAGCTCACGTTATAGCACTGTGTTGCTTGATGGTTCTTGACATTAAAAATCCGCTAATAATAACTTCATGCATGGCTATTGCCTCAGCAGGTGTAGCTATTCCTATCAATACATTATATCCGCATGCTTTAGAAATTCTAGAGAACACTAAGGGCCGAGCTTCTGCCTTTATATCTGGAGTTAGGCTGATTATATCATCTGTTGGACTGTGGCTAGTCAGCAGCACATATAACAGCACATTTGTTCCAATTGGATTATGGATAGTTATCACTATGAGCTTGGCTATAATTCTCTCCTTAGTATTAGTTAAGCAGGAGGCTATATTTTCAAATTCATAGGTATAACTGTTATTGCGGGTCCTCTGAAACAGCTTTAGTACTGCCCTTATGGTTATCAGTCCTACTATCGTCGTCAGCTTGACGCGCGGTTGTTCTAGTTGCAAACATATCTCTAGCAAAACCCGTTGTTTTGTAAGAAACTATCTTAACAATACCCTTAATTAAGTCAAATGCCGCATTTACATTTGGCGCTGCCTCTCCTACTCGCCCCATATTTTGTGCAGTTGCCATAATACCAGCTATTTTTGACATAAAAATCACAGAGCAATAATGAGCCTCGGCTCAATACTAAAAAGCAAACACTAAGACCAAATAATCCATTTGGTGTAAAAAATGCTAACCCAGCTTTCCCCCTCCTTCAATAGGGAAATGTTTACTAGCGAGTATTATATAGCCAGTAATTATACAGTATTCCTCAAAAAATAGAGAGAAAGAAAACAAGTTTTACACACCGAAAAAGATAGCGTTAGCCTAAACATCATTATAAAAAGCAAATTAAATACTAATACTGAGGTAAAGACTATTATTGGCTGCAACATAGATGAAATAAGCCGCTTGCCCCAACCCAGAAATAATCCTCTTATTCTTTCATTTATCTACGATTAACAATGGCGAAAATATCAGTAAAACGATCAATAATATGGCCATAGTAATTGTGCAAAATATATATATATCATTACCGTCTTAAGGATAGCTAAAAAAAAAGAAACCAGAGATTACAATAATAATCGTAATGATCATGCCAAATAAACTGGTAAACATTAACCCAACTAGCTTTTTCCAAGTTGTAGCTGCAAATATCGCCTTTAGAGGCATATCCAAAAACTCAAACACCAAGTTAAGGGTCATCGCGTAGTTCTAACTCTGAGATTTGGAAGCTGTCGATTACTTCTTGGGGAAAATCCATATCTTAATAAGTGGAACCAAATAACCGCCAAAAAATTGCCAACTTTGAGGAGAAATTATAGTTAAAACGAAAGTGGTAATCTATAAATTAGTTCCTGTCTGCTTGCTCTAATTATTCCAAGCATAAGCCAAGACCTGAGAAAACTAAATAAACAGAACAACAGTTCGAATGATATTAGTAAATCCTGGGTTCTCAACGACTGCGTTATATATTTCAAAAACAAGTCCACTGTTACTTAATGTACCTTCTTGACAAGTCTTACCAAACAACTGTTTATCCACATACTTAACTAACTTCTTGAGCATTCCGTCCAGCTCTCTAATTGAAGAATCCCCTTTTTTTGTCAAAATAATATAATACTGTCTCCCAATAGTTAGCAGGATTTGTATAAAGTTGTTTAATCTCATCAGAAACATCTATTGGTATTTCGCTCGCTATCCATCATCGGCTTAATTCTGAGATAATGCCTGCCTGTTACTTCAGCTGAGACAATCCAAGCATTGCCTGCTAGCACATCTTTATCTTCTTATATATCTTCCTTTGCCATGGAAATTCGCTCTCCTTTAAAGCGCTTCCGTCCTGCACTATTGCATACTGTACTCTTTCGCCGTTTTTAAATGGGCAGCCATTTGCTTCTATCTCAACCGAATATCCACCATTGCATTTTCATATCCTGTATTAATAACATTTTGCTTAACTAGATCTAAGGGAATCCTAGAATAGGCTGGAACTGCAGAAATATCTCTTGAGCTATCATTTAAGCTTTGTATGCTTGTGTTGATAGTCGAGCACTTTAATTCACCAAAGAAATGATGCGCCATAAGGCAATCCTGGTTATTTAAAAAGTTATTTATTTGATGCTCTAAAGCTGATTTTCTCCTATCTCTTTCCGGAGTAGCCAATAAACCTTGCTTATGTTCGGATAAATATTTTGTTATCCAACGAAAATCTGGATAGTTATTATATAAAAAAACAATATTTATATTCATCACTTCTTTACCTCATTCCAATAAGAATCAGTACGGAACTTGAAATTGTTAATCTGGGTTACCGTACAGAATATCCGCTTGATTATTTGGTATGTTTTCCGACTGACTTGAACTAAAATCGGTAATGACGTTAACTGCGGGTAGATCAGGGTAATGCTTTATAAAAACCTCAGTTTGACGTAAGGAGTAGGGCCCGTGAGCCTATTTTTCCATGAGATATACCGGGTTTGAAGACATAAGCCAAGAGCCCTGAGAAAGAGGTCTGCCAAGAAATTGTTTGGCGAGCGATGCCGTGGCGCTGGATTTGGCAAATCTCTTTCAATTGTCCGATGGCTGTTTCAATCAATCCACGCCCTGCAAGAAGCAGTTGTTTAAAAGCCGCAAGCGGGTTTTGTTTTTCATGTTTTTCTTAAGCCGTGTGATGAGCTCAATACCTTGATTGCTCAGTGTTTTTGCTTATATACCACCGATCTTCGAATAGAAGGCCTGTCAAATATTGAGTCAGTTTCTCGACAACGGCTCGATCATCTGTATTACCCGAAGTCAGTGTGAATGACGTAATCTCTCCTTGATCATTGAGGCCAAAGAACCATCCGGGTCGACGTTTTCCCACGCTGAGCGATGCCTTTAAGGACCTTATTACGGCTAATACGTAAGTTATGACAAACCTTCCAGCTTTTGTTGAGTCAACGTACCTTCTTTGAAGGTCTGGTAATTCCCCTCTCAAATGAAACAGTTCTTCCAGGAAGAAAAAATCGCATCACCCCTACAACAGAGATAAATTTTAAGTTAAGGTGCAGAATAGATAATTTCTTTGTAATGCTTAAAGAAAATAGACGCAATTTTAGAGAACCTCTCGCCCCTCCCCCAGCTCTAAGGGTTAGCCTAGCCGGCATTCTCTCCGCTCCCAGGCTCAGGTAAAGGCACAAGGTGTTTTTATATTAGCATGAGATCGTGGTGAATGCTGAATTTTTTATGTAGATGAAACCTGAGATTTGAACTCTTAGTAAGATGTACTAACGATTTGCCAGCTTCTTTTCTTTTGTTTTACTAACTACTTTGGGCCTCTTGCCCTTTTTTATAACTTCTTCATCAACAATAACTTTAGCTATGTTATTCTGGCTAGGAGTTTCAAACATTATATCAAGCAAGATCTCTTCCAAGATAGCACGCAATCCTCTGGCTCCTGTCTTGCGCTGCATCGCTTTTTCTGCAATTGCCTCTAGAGCCTCTTGCGTTATCTGCAAATCTATATTATCCATTTCAAACAATTTTGCATATTGTTTCACTAGAGCGTTTTTAGGTTTACTAAGAATAGCAATCAAGGCCTCTGTATCTAGCTCTTCTACGGCTGCAATAATTGGCAGGCGCCCAATAAATTCTGGTATCAAACCATATTTTAATAAATCTTCTGGCTCAGCTTGAGTTAATAATCCTCCAACTTGTTCTTCAGTTAAATTCACGTTGCCGCTAAAGCCAATATGAGTTTTTTTGTTCTTTCTAGTAATAACCTTATCGAGTCCTTCGAAAGCACCGCTGCAGACAAATAAAATATTAGTTGTGTCCACTTGTAAAAATTCTTGCTGCGGATGTTTTCTACCTCCTTGCGGTGGTACAGATGCGATAGATCCTTCCACCAACTTTAATAACGCTTGTTGAACCCCTTCCCCAGACACATCCCTTGTGATTGATGGACTATCTGATTTGCGAGATATTTTATCAATTTCATCTATGTAAACTATTCCTCTTTGAGCTCTCTCAATATTATAATCAGAGGCCTGTAGTAAGCGTACTATTATATTCTCCACGTCTTCTCCAACATAACCGGCTTCTGTTAAAGTGGTTGCATCAGCAACTGCGCATGGTACATCTAAAATTTTTGCTAATGTTTGAATCAAGAGCGTCTTCCCGCAGCCAGTTGGACCTATAAGTAATACGTTTGATTTAGCAATTTCAATATCATTAGAGGAATCTTTGTGAAACAGCCTCTTATAATGATTATAAACCGAAACAGACAAAATTCTTTTAGCGCGCTCCTGACCAATAACATACTGCGAAAGATAATTATATATCTGGACAGGCTTTGGTAATGAAAACTCCTCAGTCTCAGTAACGGCGCCATCTTTTATGACTTCGCTACAAAGCTCCACACACTCATTACATATATAAACAGTTGGGCCTTCTATAAGTTTTTTTACTTCTTCTTGACTTTTACCGCAAAAAGAGCAGTGAAGAGAATGCGAAGAGTGCTGCGAATTTACCATATTATCAAAAAGGATTACTTTATTTTATTTTAGCAGAAATGCCTTTCATCCTACTACCAACTTTAACAAGTTTCTCTTTATCAGTAAAAGGCCTTTTTTCAATAATATCATCTATCAAACCAAATTTCTTAGCTTCAGACGCAGACATAAAGCTGTCTCGCTCAATTCTTTTCTCTATCTCTTTAAGAGGTTGTCCAGTATGTTTAACATAGAGCAAATTCATATTATGTTTAATGCGTAATATTTCATTGGCATGTATTTCTATATCAGTTGCTTGTCCTCTATAACCTCCATGTGGCTGGTGAATCATAATCCTCGAATTCGGTAATGAATAACGCATTCCAGGTTCTCCACCTGCTAAAAGCATTGAACCCATAGAACATGCCTGGCCCATACACACTGTTGCAACTCGAGGTTTTACATACTGCATAGTGTCATATATAGACATGCCAGCAGTTACAACCCCGCCTGGAGAGTTTATATACATATAAATATCCTTATCAGGGTTTTCTGATTCTAAAAAAAGCAATTGGGCAACAATGATAGCGGCCATATTGTCTTCTATGGGACCATTAACAAATACTATTCCATCTCTCAACAAACGAGAATATATATCAAAAGCTCTTTCAGCCTTAGAACTTTGTTCTATGACAATAGGTACAACAGACATTTTATAGGCCCCTCTTCAGTTACATAATGAGATTTTTTTTGCTAAATTCCTCAGCAGTGATTTTTATCTTATTTAAGTTTACTTTGGTTAAAATAAAGTCCACCGTTTTTTCTTCGAGAATTGGCCCTTCTAGCATTCTTAAATTTTCAGATTTGCTGAAATACTCAATAATTTCTTTTTGTTTACCTGGCATCTGCATAACTTGAGCCGCTATTGTTTCTCTTAAGTCATTTTCGCTGACTTCAATCTTATTGATTCTCGCAAGCTCAGCTAATAAAAGTCCTAATTTAACCCTTCTGAAAGAGATTTTCTTAAATTCTTCATTTAATTCTTCTTCAGACTTACCTTGAGTTTCTCGGAAAGGCTTTGCTTTAGCTTCTTTTATTAATTGTTCTAGATCAGCCTCTAACATTCTCTGTGGTAGCTCAAACTCATATTCTCCATCAAGAATATCAAATAGTTCTTTCTTGGTATGAAAACGAGCCATAACAGCAAAGTCGGTAGACATTCTGTCTTTGATCATTTTCTCAACATTTTCAATTTTTTCAAAGCCAAGCTTTTTAGCTAACTCATCATTCCATTCTGCAGTATCTTGAGTCTTAAGTATCTCATGCACTTTTATATCAAAGGTTACTTCCTTACCAGGGTATTTTGGATAATCTTGTGGAAATACAACATTAATTGTTTTTTCTTCGCTAACTGCTAGTCCAACTAATTGTTCTTCAAAGCCTGGCACGAACTGCTTGGAACCAATTTCTAATTTAATCCCGGCACCTTTTCCTCCTTCAAATTCAACTCCATCAATTTTACCAACAAAATCTATTTTTAACATATCACCTACTTGTGCCTTGTACCCAGCTTCTGCAGGTTGGAAATTTTTAGAGCGTTTCAAGATTTCACCTTTGGCTTTTTCCATGTCACTATCAAGAACTTCTATTTCATATCCATCAAAAGAAACTTTAGTTAGGTCAATTTCTGGAATTTTGGGTAATGCATCAAAGCTAACGGTAATTTTTAATTCAGTATTTTCATCAAAATTGTTCATTTGAATCTCTGGAGGCATAGCTGGCCTTTCTTCTGACTCTTTCAGGATCGCCTTAACAGCATCATCTATAGATTGCCTTAGTTGCTTTTGCAGTACTTCTCCGCCAATCTGCCTTCTAACTAAACTAATAGGAACTTTACCTTCCCTAAAGCCAGGCATTTTAAATGTTTCTGCTTCTTTGGCTAGGATTTCATCAACTTTTTTCTTGATATCTTCAGAAGGAACGATAACGGCATATTCTCTAAATAGCCCTTCTTTTTTTATAGGTTGTATTTCCATATGGTTTAAAATTTATTAATTGTTAATAACTCGTTATACTTGATTAGCAGAAAAATTTTTTATTGCTAATTCTCTATAAACGTTTTTACTGCAAAAGCCAACTCACTAAAACAATCTTTTAAAGAAAAGATACTGTTATCTATATACTCAGCTTGAGCAATTGATTCCATTAACGGAATTCTAGCAAGACATTCCAATTCAGCAAGCTTTGTCTTGTTTTTTCCAAAAACATCTTTCTTGAGACCGGTAGACTCTAGAAAATAACTCATATTCTCTACAATTCCTATAATAGGTATGCCTAACTCGCTAAACATTTCTATTGATTTAATGGTATCCTTTACTGCGAGTAATTGAGGTGTTGTAACAAAAATCACTCCATCTATCAAATATTTTGTTGCGAGTGTTAAGTGTATATCTCCGGTTCCTGGAGGCGTATCAATAATTAATATATCTAATTCTCTGTCGTTAAAGCACCAATTAACGCCGTAGGTCATTTGAAATAAAGCTTTACTAAGCATTGGTCCTCTCCAAATAACTGGCCGCCCCTCATCAATTAGAAAACCCATAGACATTAAGTTAACTCCAGCTTTTAAGATAGGATTAATCTTATTATTATCAGCTATATCGGGCTTTTGCTTGATTCCAAAGAGATGAGGAATTGAAGGACCATAAACGTCAGCATCCAATAAACCTACATTCATTGTTTTTGATAAAGCAACCGCAAGACCAGCTGCGATAGTAGATTTCCCTACGCCTCCTTTACCTGAAGCGACTACAATAACTTTTTTTACGTTGGGTATTCCTCCTTTTTTAACTTTTTTTCTTTACTGAAAATAATTTTCAAAGAGTCAGCATTAATTTTTAAGGATGCTAGTAAATGTTTTACTATTAAAGATTTAATATCTTCATATGCTGCGGCATCAAACTCATCGGCATCTAGTACAATAATTATTTTTTCTTCTTGTACTAAAAGATCCAGAAGGGAATCATCATTTATAAGATTTTTTCCTTGATAATTGATCTTTTTTAATAAATTTAAAACTACTTCAGTTGAATACATAACTTGCAAGATAAAAAAGATTTCTTTATATAAACTTATATCAGAACGGTTTTAAGATTTTCATTATGTCCTTTATTGACAATTTACTAAGCTTTGAAAATCCTTGGGGAAACAATACACCCAACAAGGATAAAGATCAAGGCAGGTCTCGGCCATCAAATACCAATAGTGATATAGATGGACTAATTAAAAGGGGACAAGAAAAAATTATCAGTTTTCTAACTAAAGGCAATAATAGGCCTGCAAAAGATAATACTCCTATCAATCCTTCCCCAGTGGTATTGGCATTTTTTATTGGCTTAATTTTTGTATGGCTGGCAACCGGATTTTATACAATAGACACTGATGAAGAAGGCGTAGTGATGAGATTTGGTAAACATAATAGGACAGCGACGCCAGGCTTAAATTATAAACTTCCCTCACCCATTGAAGCAGTTGAAAAGATTAGTGTAACCAGGATTAATAAAGAAATGATAGGATTAAAGGCTTTTCCTAGAAAAATTAATATTGATAATAACTTAGATGAAACTGATTCAAGCAATCCAAAAGAAAGCCAGATGCTGACCGGAGATGAAAATATAATCGATATGCATTTCTTTGTACAGTGGTATATCAAAAGCGCTAAGGATTACTTGTTCAATATTAAGGATGATATAGGTGAAAGCACCATAAAAGTATCCGCAGAAAGTGCAATGCGACAAGTTGTGGGACGCGTTAAAATTTCTGAAGCTTTATCTGAGCAAAGACAAGAAATAGAGCAGCGTGCCAAAAATATTTTGCAGGAAATTTTAGATAGCTATAATTCCGGAATAGAAGTGGTTAATGTTGGTATACTCTATAGCTATGTTGCGCCTGAAGTTAGAGACGCTTATCGCGATATTCAATCTGCAAAAGCTGATAAAGAAAGGGAAATCAATGAGGCATTCGCTTATAGAAATGATATTATACCACGTGCTAGAGGGGAAGCTCAAGCGATAATAGAAGAAGCTAAAGCGTATAAAGAAAGCGCTATAGCGAGAGCGACTGGTGAAGCAGAAAGGTTTAAGAATATAGTCTCTCAATATCAGAATGCTCGTGAAGCTACAAAAAAACGTATGTATATTGAAACCATGGAGCACGTGCTAAAAGATTTAAATAAAGTAATTGTTGATAAATCGGTTGCTGGTAAATCGGTTCCTTTCTTCTCAATAAATGAATTAATGAAAAAAAGCTATGACAAATAAAATGTATCAAATTATCGGTGCCTTGTTATTATTTCTGGGGGCAATGGTCAATTCTGTTTATATTTTAGACCAAAGACAAACAGCTTTAGTCTTACAATTTGGTGAACCTGTAAGGCAGGGCTTAACTCCTGGCCTCAAATTCAAGATCCCACTAATGCAAAATGTAATAAAATTCGACAAAAGAATTCAACATCTAACATTCAGCCCGGGCGATGCCAGTGAATTAATGGCATTGGATCAAAAAACTATGAAACTTGATGCCTTTGCTAAATATAGAATAACTAACCCGCTAAAATTTTATCAGTCCGTACAAAACGATCAAAAACTTAAAATGAGAGTAGGTTCTGTTATTGAGTCAAGCGTTAGAGAAGTAGTGGGCACCTTCCCTTTCATCGACGTGCTTGGCAGCAAAAGAACTGTTATAACTAATAAAATAACCGAATTAGTTAGAAAACAAGCTGAAAATTTTGGTATAAACATAATCGATGTAAGAATTGTTAGAGTAAACTTACCAGATAAAGCTAGAGACGCAGTTTATAACAGAATGAGAACTGATAGGTTGAAAGAAGCTAAAGAAATTAGAGCGCAAGGGGCAGAAGAAGCTTTAGCTATTAAGGCTAACGCTGATAAAGAAAAAACTATTATCTTAGCAGAAGCCAAAAAACAATCAGAAATCCTAAAAGGTAATGGTGACGCAGCTTCGATTAAAATATTTTCAAGTGCTGTTAATAGCGATCCTGAGTTCTTCTCTTTTTATAGATCACTAGAAGCATATAAAAATGCCTTTAGGCCTAATACATCAATTGTGATATCTTCTGATAGCCCTTTTATGAAGTATTTTAATGAATGAGGATCTATAAATGTTGGTAATGCAATAAGCCCGTCCGGTTTCTCAAGTTAAAGGGGTTGTATACCTCTTTTAAAAGAAGCTTCCAGTTTGAGAACAGGACTTCTGACTGCGAGAGTCTTTAAATTCCATAAGTGTTGAAAGTTAGCAACAGCAGAAATTAATTTTACAAGCAAAATAGCGCAACGCTTATCTTTTCTATCACCAAATTATCAGCTCTTCATGTTGAAGAAGTTGCTCAAGGAGCCCCATGCCACTCTCTTACTTTTGTATTTTTGATAAAGGTTTTTGCTGATTATAAAAATTACATCGTGCGACCGCTATTCTTTTCTTCAGGCTTAACCTGGGCTTTTGCATTTTCAATTTTTGAGGTTCCAACTTCGCCTTCATGGGAAGACAAGCGCATTCCTCGTGTTTCCATAATACCGACGGCTTTGCTAATTAAATCGGGGTTTATAGAGCGTTCTGTTGGAGCCGCTCGTTCTGCCCCTTTCAATTCTTTAGAAACTTGATCTACTTCTTCTAAAGCTCCCACACGCTCTCCAATAACTTCCTGAGCATGTGAAGACATTATTGCTTTCGGACACCACCACGTTCTTGCTCAAATTTCTTTACAAATTCATCGGCCGAAGCGTCGACGGATTTATATGCATTTTTTACATTATTCTCTATATTATCCATTACATTATCGATACTTTTGTCTACTTGCGACACCAGATCTTTTAATGGTGCTGCGAATGTGCCAAGCTTCCCTAGGAATTCTGTAAGTTTTTCTGCAGTGAAATCCATACCACTTTTCATTGGCTCAATAATGTATTTTACTATTAAATCAAATATTTCCCGAACTACAGCGTTTATAGTTTTCATTAAAGTTTCATTCTTTAAAACTTGATACATTATTTGTTTTACAGAGCGTTGTGAAACTAAGCCATTCGAAAGTTTTTCAACTAATGGCGGTACCTCTTCTAAACCCTCATCGAATAATCTTTCTAGCTCTCCATCGAATAGCAATTCTATCCTTCAATTGCGATAGCTGAAGCTTTACCTTCTGATCCGCCAAAGGTCGTAAGCGCTGTTTATAAGTAGTCTACGCCCTCTTTGGCTATTTTCCCAAAATCAAAACCTGTGTCTACTGTTGTAGATTGTAGCATCTTTCCCTCCATATTCATTGATACTGCCATAAATGTCATGGTAATAATTCTAATTTAGCAATTTACCCAGTACAACTTTTTTATTGGGTAAATTTATTTTAGTAATTATTATATAGCCTAGCCGTTAATTAATAAGTCGTATTGAGATATTTTATTCTTCTTAAAAACGCTATCGAATCCACTGATCAACCTTTTAATCATTTGGTCAGTGTGTAATGGGGATGGGATTACTCTAAGCCGTTCTTTACCACGTGGGACAGTTGGGAAATTAATATGCTGAACATATATACCATGGTCATTTAAGAGGTCCTCAGCAATTTTTCTCACCAAAAATGGATCGTTAACCATCACAGGTATGATATGGGTTCCATGATCTAAGAAGTTGACTCCAATGTTCTTGAAACCGTTTTTTACCTTCTTAACCGCTTCTTGATGTTTATTGCGCACTTCTTCATTATTTCTTAAATGGCGAATGCTAGCAGTGGCTGCGGCCGCTATAGAAGGAGGCAAAGCAGTGGTAAATATAAAGCCTGATGCTAAGCTTCTGATTGCGTCTACTATAACCGATTTGGCTGTAATATAACCACCAATTACTCCATAAGCTTTTGCTAAAGTTCCTTGAATAATATCTATTTTATCCATAACTCCAAGTTTTTCTGCCATGCCAGCTCCACCCTTACCATACAGGCCCACTGAGTGAACTTCATCTATGTAAGTTAAAGCTTGATATTTTTTAGCCAAGTCACATACTGCCCCAATTGGCGTTACATCACCTAACATTGAGTAAGCAGATTCAAACACTATTAACTTAGGTTTTTCTAATGGGTATTGACTTAATAAAGACTCTAGATGGTTGAGGTCATTATGGAGAAATATTTGCTTTTCTAGCCTACTTTCTCTGATACCTTGAATTATCGAGGCATGGTTCAACTCATCAGAAAATATTACGCAATCGGGCATAATCTTTGCCAAAGCGGTTAAAGTTGCTTGGTTGGCCACATAACCCGAGGTAAAAACCAATCCTGCCTCTTTATCATGAAGATTGGCAAGCTCTGCCTCTAATTCCACTATATATGAACTTGTTCCAGATATATTTCGAGTTCCACCAGCTCCAACCCCACATCTTTTAGTAACCTCAACGGTAGTATCGATGACAACGGGGTGCTGGCTCATGCCAAGATAGTCGTTGCTACAAAAGACAATAATCCGTCGATCTAGTTTTTTACTGTACGCATAAGGAGCTTGTCCGACTTTATACTCTATTTCTGTAAAAACCCTGTATCTCCCCTCTTCCCTCACACTTCTAATAGCTTTTTCGAATATGTGAGTGTAACCAACCATAATTTGTTATAAATTAATACAAAGCCCAAAAAAGCGAAAAGCACAAGACCCCTCGCCTACTCCCTTCAATAAATAAAGGCTATTAAGCTTTTACTTTGACTTTAGATCTAACTAAATTAATTGCAACACCTATCAATGTAGCTGCATAACCAAAACACGGATCTAAAAAGCTTAGCATTTCCCCGCGATGAATGTGGTTACCAGAAAGCATACCAACAGAACATAAAACTAAAAGAACCGATGAAAGCAGGTCAGCACCCACTGTCCTTTTAGCAAAAGTCTTGTAAGATTGTGCCGCAACAAGAGCAACCGCAATCAAAGCCAACGGTCCAAAATGCAATAAATCCATAAATTCTCCATGCATAATAAAAAATCCTAAAGAATGAGTCAAAAGTTAACTACTATTGTTAATACAAAAAGAAGCAGCTCTGGTCAATATAAATTAATCAAAAAGAGGCTTTTCTAATGACCGCTTACTAATATTGTTATAATCTAGCTCCAAATATGTTTAAATACAATTGAAATTAAACTAATAACATGAGTTTTAAACTTCAACCTATACGCGGCACCCGAGACATTTTAAGAGAAGAGTTATACTTCTTTAATAAAGTTATTCATTATGCTAGAAATATTGCAAATTTGTACTGCTATGAAGAGATTGTAACGCCAATTTTTGAAGACTTTTCTGTTTTTCATCGTACTTTGGGAGAAACATCGGATGTGGTTTCGAAGGAAACATATACTTTTGTAGATAGGGATAAAACTAGTATTACACTCCGACCTGAATTCACAGCTGCAATAGTAAGAGCTATAATTTCAAACAGCCTTACTCAAAGTTTACCATTAAAATTCTTTACTTATGGACCAGTTTTTAGACACGAGCGCCCCCAGCACTGCCGGTATAGGCAATTTAATCAGATAAATTTTGAATTCTTAGGTCCGAACGATCCTAAATCGGATATAGAAATCGTCTGCCTCGCTTTGTATTTATTAAAAGAGTTAAACTTAGAACATCTAGTTAGGCTTGAAATTAATACGGTCGGAGATTTGGAAAGCCGCAAAAATTATTCTCAAGCACTAACCTCGTATTTACAAAAACATAAAAGCTTGCTATCAGAGGACAGCTTGCGTAGACTAGAGCACAACCCTTTGCGCATTTTAGATTCTAAAGATCAAAATGATAAATATATTCTTAAAAGTGCTCCCTCTATATTAAATTATTTAACTCCTGACGCAGAGCAATACTATAGAGAAGTTACCAGCTTATTAGAATTTTTAAATATAAAATACCACCCCAATACTAACTTGGTACGAGGCTTAGATTATTATACTCATACCGTATTTGAGTTCACCACGGAGTTGCTCGGCAGTCAAGGCACAGTCTTAGCTGGAGGTAGGTATAATGGGTTGGTAAAACTGATGGGCGGTCCCAGCATTAACGCCATAGGATTTGCAGCAGGAATTGAGCGTCTTGTTGAGCTGCATAAAAAAGAAAATGGTGAAATAAGCCGGCAGAAAAATTTCCATCTTATACCAATTGGTGAAGATGCAGAAAAACAAGCGTTAAAAATTGCGGAAAAATTAAGAAGTGGTGGATTTAATATATATTTAGATTATAACTCCTCTATTAAGAAGAGAATGCAACAAGCAAATAAACTTAATGCATCAGCTGTTATTCTATTTGGAGAGACAGAAATACAACAATTACGATACAAAGTTAAAGATATGAAAACAGGTGAAGAAGTTTCAGTTGATTCTGATAATTTAATTGATTTTTTAGCAAAAATATAAATATGGCGCATATCATCGTTTCAGGAAACGAAAAAGGGGGGTCTGGCAAAACAACTTCTGCAATTCACTTAATTATTAGCTTATTAAAGCTTGGGTTTAAAGTTGCCTCCGTTGATCTTGACTACCGTCAACAGTCATTAACAACTTATATCAATAATAGAAAAAAGTTCATCACCAGCGAAGGCATAAGTCTTACTTTACCAGAGCATTATGTACTTGAAAAAAGTAAAGAGCAAAACCTTCAACAAGCAGAACTCGAGGAGGGTACAAACTTCTCCGAGTTGATTTCTAAAATTCAAAATCAAAATGATTTTATAATAATCGATACTCCAGGTAGTGATACTTTTTTAAGTAGGTTAGCTCATTCTTACTCTGATGCTGTCATGACTCCAATTAATGATAGCTTTATTGATGTTGATTTGCTTGGTAAGATAGAAGTAAATGACTTAGAAAAAATTAAGCCGGGGATATATAGTGCTATGGTTTGGGAACAAAAGCTAAAAAAAGCTGCACGTGAAAATAAACAAATGGATTGGATTATTATGCGTAACCGCGGCTCTTCAACAGACAATATCAACAAACGCAACATAGAGAAGGCAATTGATAAGTTATCCAAAAAATTTGGCTTTAGAATCGTGCCAGGGTTTAGCGAAAGAGTGATATTTAGAGAACTGTTCTTGCATGGACTTACTTTAAATGATGCTGGCTCTACAAATAAAGTCCGTTTTAATACCTCAATTGTAGCGGCACGGCATGAACTTCGCGCATTCATCAAGGCATTAGGACTACCAAATGTGAATTTAGATAGTAAACTGTAATGAATTACCCTTACCTTTATGAATCAAATATCACAAATGCTACTAAAGTAGATGTAAATACAGTAATATCAGATATCTTACCTTTATTTGAGTCGCATTTAGCTCAAAACTTTGATACCATATTTCGTTTAAAGGGTAGTATAAAAAAAATTTTAATGCTTTAGTAATGATAGGTATGGGGGGGGCAATTAATAGTCCTGCTTTACTACTCGGGTTAGGCAAAAATTCCTCTTTTAAAATTCATATATTAGATACTCCAGATCCGCTTAAGAATGAACTTATTAAGGACATTTTAGTTTTAAAGGAAACCGCGTTTTTAGTGATTAGCAATTCTGGTAGTACCATAGAAACCCTAACGATAGCTCAATACTGGACTAAGGAAATTTTGGTGCGAAATTTGCTGCCCCGTAATCATTTCTATTTCATATTAGGCAACAATAAAATTTCTCCATTACAGAAATTAGCGGCCATTCATAATTGCCAAATTCTTCCGCATATAAATTTTAGTGGGCGCTTTGCCATATTCTCAAATACAACAGTGTTACCAGCCGTTTTAGCTGATTTGGATGTTAAAGGATTCTTCAATGGAGCATACGATGCTATAGATGATCTAAAGCATAACCGTGATTTCAGTATAATGGCCAAGTCAGCGTTTGATGTCTTATATCTTAAGCATAATAATATGCTTAACCATGTACTGGTAGCATATAATTCTCTACTAACAGACTTTTTAAACTGGAAGTGTCAAGTTATTGCAGAAAGCTTGGGTAAAGAGGGGCATGGCATCACTCCTATCCAAAACTCAGCTCCTCAATGTCAACACAGTTATTTCCAACTTTATATTGACGGACCTAAAGATAAATTCTTTACTTTTTTTCTGGTAGACAAGCATATTAAAGACCAAGAGATCTGGCCTACAAATCATACTTTAGCCAAAGTTATAGAAACGCAATCCAGCGTTTCTTATGATTTCTTTAGAAAAAATTGCTTGCCGGTAAGGAAAATTCAAATAAAATGCTTAAACGAGTATACCTTGGGTTTTCTTACTATGCACACCATTTTAGAAACAGCGATAATTGCTAAGCATTTGAAAATTGATTTATTCAACCAGCCAGGAGTAGAAAGAATAAAAGCTGCACTCCAAGCTTCATTAACCTAGCCAGCTTCACCACTATCTTACTATCATTTATTGATAATTTATAACCTCAGTTCGACGTAAGGAGTAGCCCTGTGAGCCTACTCCTTACGTCGAACTGAGGTTATAAATACAGAACCCCATTGGTTGGAGCTACTCCACTGCATCATTCGGCTGGTTATTGCAATCAATTAGAATTTATTAAAGAAATGGTAAGCCGAGGCGCAGAGCTTGATTTCTTAATTAACAGCCTGAAAAAGGTTACCCCTGTTCATCTCGCCGCTGATAATAATTGCACTGAAACCATTAAATACCTAGCAAATAAGGGAGCCAACTCAATTTTCAATCTTTTGATGGTTCAACAGCTCTTTATACAGCAGCTGAAAAAGGTTTTGACAAAGTAGTTAAAATTTTATTACAACATTGAGCTAATCCAGATATTCCGAACAATGAAGGATTGTATCCAATTCATCTAGCTGCGGAAAATAATCGTTATTTATCAGTTAAGTACCTCTTAGAAAACGGCGCAATGGAAGCAATTAACGCTGATGGTAATACTCTGCCGTTAGTTGCCGCAAGATCTGGGTCCTACGATGTATTTAATTTATTATTGAAGAACAACGCTACTCTAACATTTAAAAATCCCCCCCCCCAACAGGAGTAGGAGTTATGCACTTACTTGCCGCTCGAGGTCACACCTTGCTATTTTCCAGGAGACTAAGCAAAAATTAGACAAAGGCCCAATATTTATGCAGGATAAGTACAATGGTACTGCTATGCATTATGCAGCACCTCATGGAAACGTCAAGATAATGAAGTACTTGAAGGATAAGGCTGGTTTTCCTTTATCTCTTAAAGATAAATGGGGGCCTACTGCTTTACATGTAGCCGCTCTTAACAATAAAGTTGAGGCTTTAAAATATTTAATTAAGCAAGGCGCTGATTATAACGCTGATAGTTTTATAGGATTCAATATTTATCGCCTCGCAGAACAAATTGGAGCAGAAAATATTACTGATTATTTAGAGACCAAAAAGGATATAAAGCAGTCAATTAGTGTTAGCACTTTGCAATATATAACTGCAAAACTCTATGGATCAATGTATTCTTCTTTATGCACTCCCTCCAAGGAGGAGAACGAGTTAATTAGTGCGGTGTCAAGCGACCTGCTGGATCAGCATTTGACGCTATAATTAGGGCAGGCACCCAAGCGTTTATTTCTGGTAATGAATTGTAAACTGTAAAAAAATACATCTCTTGCAACAGACAGCAAGCTCAATGACTCTAGAAGGCAACCCATGTAAAGAGGAGAGGGGGGCATATGGCAAAGATGAGGTTACTTGCGCCCCGGGGGGGCCCCCCATAGCTCTGGACATAATGTAAGTAAAGCGTGTCTGTCAGGGGGACGTGCGCAGGAATTATGGTTCAGAGCTTAGTGAGGGATATTAGAGACATGATCAAGATTGGATCAGTCTTTGGCGTGATGCGTATTGTATAGCATGCTATTTCATATACTTTTAACGGCAGACGAGTAACCAATTTTTGGAACGGTGTTAAATCAGGCCTTTTATCTGAAGATTTAAACTCTTTCCCGTATTCTCCAAAGATGATTTTTGACGTCTTTACTTTCGCCAAATCATGGTACTACAGAGATACGGCCACTCTAGAGCAAACTATGGTTCGGGAATTATCAGCTCTGCATGACAAAAATTATTATTTGGCACAGTCTCCCTCTGAGTGCGCTCATAATGATAGCCCAGTTTATCGTTTGATTAATAATGAGAACAGCTATGATTATTTGCGAATCAAAGGGTTACCCCTCGCTTAATACTTATTTACCAGGCACAATGAACTTCCTCTTTGGATTCGCTCCTTTGGTATCTACAAATTATCGCTTGTGGTAATTTTTATTCGGGCTCCGCTGCACAGAAGGTCATATGTCTTGGAAATGCAGCAACTGCAATACTGGCATTTTTTATAAGCATCAGCTCTTCAATGAACTCAGAGCCAGAAGTATCACTTTCTCAACAGTACATAAACCAATATATGGAAGAGAATCCTGATTTAGAAAATATTTGTATAACACAAAGCCCTGCCCACTGCGCTTCAGGCGATTTATTATCATATAGCCCTTGGTCTTGGGTAGAGGTGGAGATTGGAAAATATGCCAGGGGATATATAATAGAAATTATAATCAATACTGCCAATTTTACGCAAAAACCCTAGACAAAATACTACATTACTGCTAACCATAACGTAAACAACGCATTGTTAATATTTTGCTTGAGGGAGTATGAATAAGGCAGAACTGGTAACAATAACTACCAGCTATACAGAGTTAAAAAAAACAGAAGTTAACAAATGTATAGAGTCGTTTATTGCTATAATAAAGAAAACCTTAAGAAGCGGAGAAAAGGTTAAATTAGTTGGTTTCGGTTCCCTCAAAGTAATAAATATACCGAATAGAGAAGTGACCGATCCAAGGAGTGGTAAAAGAATTAAAGTTCCAGCAAGCAAAAAGCTAAAGTTTATTCCAGGCAAAGAGTTAAAAGCTATTCTTAAGCAGGGCTAACCTTAGCTCTCAAAAACTGATCTTAGAGCCAACTAAGAAACAATTGAATTTTGATGATTTAGACGGAGTGGTTGCTTTATTGAGCAATTCGATTTGGGCAAGTTCGGTAAATAAGTGTATACCTTTCTTTATATGATAAGCAGCCGTTAAAGAATTTTTCTGTAAATCTCCATTTATATTTTGACTATTAAAATGAGATAAAGACACGGAAGAGCCAAGAATTGAATATGATATACCTAAATTCCAATAAGTGCCATCCTTGCGGTTATCAATATAGTATTGTCCGCTCTTATAATTGTTACCATAAGAAAACCCTAAATTAAATCCCATATACGCTGCTTGTGCACTTAAATCCCAAGATTTTAAATTTTCTTGATTTTTAACATTGATAGGCAAATTTTGACCTGGCAAAAATAGTAAATTATTATTTTGCATATTCTTACGCTTTCCGCCTTCAACTCCGAAAGCAACCCTGAGGTCCAAATCATTAACTTGAGTTCTGTATCCAAGTGTTAATTGAATTATATTTTTAAAGGCAGTATTTCTACCAGCGTTATAAGTATGGTATATCCTAATGAATCCATCTGTATCTGGTATAAAAGAAGCGGCGAAAATTAAATTATATTTTGAAGGAGATATATAACTTATTTTGTTAGCTGTTCTGCTTCCTTCACCAAATCGATTTTGTAAATGCAGTTGATCACTCCAAAGTCCTGGTGAGTATATGTAAAGATCTGGAGAGTATACTTTAGTACTAATGGTATCTTTTATATTTAATTCTAAAAAATTTATACTTCGAGAAAAATTTGGATTTTTAAAATCATCGGCTTGAAATAAATAGTGACCCCCGAAATTGTTTCCTATCTGCACCGTACCACACTCATTCTCAAAAAACCCAAAAGCTCTAGCTTGTATGCTACTTAAATTTTTGTAATCGCTAGCTAAAAAATTACTATTTAAATTTAGCTGGACACCGTAATTGCTTTGTTCTTGCTTAATTTGTTGCTTAAGCTTTATATCAACTGAATTACTAACGGAACCGCTTCCATCAAAAGATCCAATTGTTGGAGACAACGAGGCGCTAAACTGGTTACCAGCATTGGCTTCATTTACCAAAAATAAAGTAAGACAAAGTACCAGAAAGTTAAGGTAGAGGGGCACATCCTTTTATTGGAATATATTCTTTCACCGTCATTGTATCAGACCTTTGAAATAACCCAAGATATTATTTGCTTTTATGCTAATCACAATATCTTCGTATAGTCAATTTCTTAGGTTTGTGCGGACTAATATTTTTCTTAGGCTCTCTAATTATTGGCTTCATTCGCGGTGTTGTTTCTTCTGGCATTGAAGTAAATCCAGATTTTGCCATTATAATATCTTCTGGTTTATAGCCAGCTATTTCTTCTTGTATCTCTGCTGTTTCTAAAGAATCAGCAATATCTGTGTAGCCATGGCGCCTTGCTAATAAGGCTGCTGTATTTCCCTTAATATTTATCTTACCCGGCCTAGCGCCTTTATATAAAAGCCAATTGATAATTGCCTCATCACCATTTTGGGCTGCTAAAATTAGAGCCGTATTGCGATTTTTATCTGAAGTATTAACGTCCGCTCCTCGTTCAATAGCAAACTTAACGCACCCTAATATGCCTAATTCTGCACAGGATAGTAGGGCTTCGTTCATATTATCATAATAGAGAGCAAGCTGCGAGGCCATTTTTGCGCTGGTTACATATTGGAATGCTCTTTTATCTGCTATATCTGTAATATAAGTATTTGTTCCAGCTGCAATAAGCATTTTAAACATTTCTGCATCGTTAATAATAGCAGCTAAGTGTAAGGCGGTCTTGCCATCATTTGCTTGCTGATTAAAATTGGCTCCTCTGGTTATTAAATAGCGTGCCACATCTATTTTTTTCTTGAGCACTGCCTGCATTAGAGGAGTATATCCATAATTTGAAGAGACTGTATTAATATCCGCCCCCTTTTTTAATAATGCCCTTATAGCTCCTATATCATCTTTGTTTACTGCAGCAAATAACAATCGAGAATATTCAGAGTGAAAAAATGCTTTTGGTAAGTGTTTATTATTTTCAGAATACTCGGTTTTATTAATATTGGGAGGCAGATATTGATCTCTATAGTCATATACTGATCTAGGACTTAAGCCAAGATTGTCTGCTTCTTCAAAGGACATAAGAGGGGGTAGCTCTATTTTAGAGGCAGTATTTTTTAAGCTATCTTTTTTCCCATTAACTTTCTTTGTAGGAGCTTTTGGTCTTGGTATACATTTTAGCTGTTGCTTAGAATTTCCCTTGGTAGCTTTTTTGGTACTTTTAGTTTGCGCCCTTCCCTTATTAGATAATTTAGAAGCCTCTATCCTTTGGGTACTGTCATCTTTTTTTGGAGCAGGCTTTTTGATTTCTGGCTTAGAAGAGGCCTTTAATGCAGAAAGTTTTTGTGATGGAGCAGGCTTGGCGGGAGAAAGAGTCTGCGGTGTAAAGACCTTTTGTGGTTTAGGGGCAGCTGTTGGAGGCATAGGAGTTTTTACTTCCTCTGGTGTTTTTGGCGCTGCACCCGTTTGAGGAAGAGAGCTAATCTTTGACGGTGTAGTAGCTTGTAAGAGATTAGCTTGAGAAGAGGTATTTGCTGGTGAGCCTGAGGTAACAGGAGCTAAAGGTACAGTTAAAGTTGATTCTGTATTTATATGGGGTACTACATTTGGTTTTTGTATTGAAGAGCTACTATCGTTGAGAGGCAAAGCCTTAGTTTGAGCAGGGTCTAAAGTAGGCAGAACAGGTTCTGGAGGTGACAGTTTAGGAGCTGTCACCTGTTTTGGTTCAGGTATTTTTGGTGCTGTTAAGTTGGGCATCTCTATTAAGCTATTATCTGGCTTTTGATCAAGAGCTTGAGAAGTTTCGGGGGCTGACCTAGGAGTTACTGGGGAACCTATGTTTCCTGCCTGCGGAACCGCAATTTGAGTCATATTATCATTTTGCGGGCTTTTTAACTGGTTGATAAGAGCCTTAGTGTTATTAAAGTTATTTTGCTCAGCAGGAGCTTCAGCAGGTAATTCCGGGGAAGCTAATATACTACTTGAATTTGAGGGAAGAACTTGTAGATTTTGGATTTCTTGAATTCCAGATTGTTCTTCAGTATTTGCTTCCTTGCTTGCTTTATCAACTTTTTTAATTGGGTTATTATTACTAGTTGGAGCAGTATTGGTAATTTTTTCAGGGTAGTTAATGGGTGGTTTTATCAGATCTTGCTTTATCGGTTCACTTTCTTCTCCAAAATTTTTCTTCATCTCGTTTAAGAAATTTTGATCAATATTGAAATCGGATGAAAAATCAATACAATAAGCTATATTTGCTATAAAAAGGATACAGCAAAGCAGTGTCATAGACTCCTTGTATAATAGTGATAACGCTATCTTGAAAGGCATTTTTCACCCCCTTATTTCTTATTGGACTCATCCATAATCATTTTGATCTGGCGTTCAACGACTTCTTTGACTATACTGGGTAGATTATCATCAAGCCAAGTCTTTAAATAAGGTTTTAATATTTCCTGAAGAGTAGAGGTTAACTGACCCTCCGTCACCTGAAATTTGTCCAATGCTCCCTTAACTTTTTTATTAGGCGTGTCCTTTTGGTCAGTACCTTCCTCAACTAGATTAGTTAACTCTAATATATCGTTCTTCATACTTGTTAAAGCGCTATTTTGTTGCATTAAGTTTTTGATATCGCTCAAAGCATCGTACATGTCGCCACTTTTCGACATATATTTCCTCTGTTTTTTAATATACTTATAAAAACAATCCTATAGAAAAATATGTCAATTATCACCCTAATTTTATAGTCACCTAAATTATAAATTTAGTTTTCAATTACTGGATGTGTTAATTTTTATCAGTCTCTCTAATTGGTTGAATAAGTCCCTTCCTTTTGTCTTTTGTTTATTAACAATAACGTTAACAAATCTTGGAATAATTCTATAAAAAGGTAGCTTAATAGTAATATCAAAGGTACGAAATGGAAGTATAGATTCATGAGGAGATACAGTAACTTGCATTAGTTGTTGCTTATGCTTATCCATAGCTACTACTTGTACAGTCTCTAGAAGTTTGGTTACATCCGCAAAATTTTCAACGGAAATAGTTACTAAAAGAAACCTTTTATATCTATCGAGTGAGTCATTCGCTTCATAAGAATCAACAAATTTATATGATACACCCTGTATTGCTAGTTCTTTAGCCCAGCTTTTTTGAATATTGATTATATCATTAGGTAGCTGGAATTTCTCGAAATAATAAAGGAAACCTAATAATAAAAAATGAACATGAAAGAAGTATAACACTGTATAAATACTTTTTGTTTTTCTTCAATAGAACTATGTTTTGTTCAGTCTTATTCTCTATATTATATGCAATAGGCACGTTTTCACTTGGTTTGACCAGCCACTCATGCTCACAAATTGTACACCTTACAAATCTTCCAGTGCTATGTATTTCTGAACTACTGACATAAAATTTTGCACCACAACTCTCACATGAAACAATAATTCTATTTAAATCTGGCATTACACTTCATTGAAAAAAGTCAATTCAGAAGTATTTTTATCATATATAAACCTCGAAATCATTATATATCATATGTAATATGAAATAAAGCATCATGGCCCCTATACTATATCCTAGCCTAAGAACCTAGGCTGAAAGAAAATCTATTGAAATTGCGTATTTTTATATCTTATAGTATATGTAAACCACTTGTATAAGGTGTCTTTCAATATGGGGAAAATAATATCTACAGTGCTTCTTTGCAGCATTTTTTGGTTCAAACTTTCTTATGCGGTATTGAAAATTGATATAAATCAAGGAACTCTTGAGCCTATGCCTATAGCTGTTGCAGGGTTTGCCGCAGATAGCTGGGATGAAAAGCAAGTAGGAAGGGATATAGTAGACGTAGTCTTAAACGATCTAGAAAATTCAGGCTTATTCAGGGCTATAGATAGAGTTTCTTTTTTAGAAGAAGTTTCAATGGATAAGCCTCTTGGCTATCATAACTGGCGTAAAATTAACGCTGTTGCAGTTATTGGAGGAGCTGTCCAATTTGGTGATCAAAATCAGGTTTCTGTGCAATTTAAAATATGGGACCCGTATAAAGAAGCCGTGATTGAAGGAATGTCCTATCAGGTGCAAAAGAAATCTTGGAGAAGGTTAGCACATAAAATAGCAGATAGAATTTACCAAAAAATGACCGGAGAAAGCGGCTATTTTGATACTAGGATCCTGTTTGTGTCTCATCTAGGTAGAGGCAAGAATACAAAAAAGCGCTTAGCCATTATGGACCAAGATGGAGCAAATTTTAAATTGTTAACAGATGGTAAGCACCTAGTTTTGACTCCTAGGTTTGATCCTAAAAACCAAAGAGCAATTTATATGTCATATGAGCATAAGGTACCGCATGTCTATATATTAGATATAGAGAGAGGGTGGCAAAGGTTGGTTGGTCATTTTAAAGGTATTTCCTTTTCACCGCGCTTTTCTCCCGACGGCAACTACGCAATCATGTCAGTTGCTAATTATGGCTCTACCAATATTTTTGAAATTAACTTAGAAGATGGAAAAACAACTAAGCTAACCCGTGATATAGGAGCAATTAATACTTCCCCTTCTTATTCGCCAGACGGTAGTAAAATAGTCTTCAATTCTGACCGTGCAGGCCGAGGACAAATTTATATTATGAATAGAAATGGCTCCGATATAACAAAAATAAGCTCCGGAAGCGGTACCTATGCAACTCCGGTTTGGTCTCCAAGAGGAGATTTCATAGCCTTTACCAAAATTGAAGGTGGGACATTTTATATAGGGGTAATGAGGCCTGATGGCAGTGGAGAGAGGCTCTTAACTACAAGCTGGCTTGATGAAGGCCCCACTTGGTCGCCAAATGGCAGAGTTATAATGTTTACTAGGCAGAAGCCAGATGGAACTAGCAATATTTATTCTATTGACGTAACAGGCTACAATGAGCGTTTAATTTCTGTTGAAACCGATGCGTCCGACCCCGCATGGTCACCTTTATTAAAGTAAAATTCTTTAGGTATTGCTCTAGGATTTATAAGCGGTTCTACTCAACAGCTTGAACGGTCCCCCGAGTTTCTAACGTTTTCTATAATGCTAAGATCACCGTAGATGCAAAACCCAAAATCTGGAGTAGTAAGAGTTGGTATAGCACAATTTTCCTGATCATCACAACCAATTTTTCCAGAACCCACATAAAACTAAAGGAATGTTGCTGATTGGTTCACCTACAACAGCTTGGGTTAAAATTCCTTCTTCGTATTCTAGGCTATATTTACCATAAATAATAGTCTTTACAGTACCAACAAAGGGTTAATGTACAAAATACATGAGGATTTCACTCTTGATAAAGGGGGGGGTGCATAAAGATGAAGCAGTTGCTGGTCCTCTGTGGGTGTGTATGAGGGCTTGAAGTTGGAGTTGTTAAAAAAGTAGAAGCCAGCTCTGTAGTTGCGGTGGTGAGAGTGCTAGCTGTAGTTAGGCCACGTTGCAATATTCAGTAGTATGGATATAGTGTTTGATTCATGGTTAGCAGTAGCTATATCAGGTCTGCCATCGCCATTAAAATCTGCAATCACTAATCCTCGTGCCCCAACCAATCCCATATGATACCGCTAGTTGGAAGGTTCCATCTCCATTTCCTAATTAATAACGAGATATTGCTTGAACGTGAATTAGCGTTAACTATGTCTACCTTGCCATCCCCATTGGTGGATGTGTCTACTAATAGATATTCCATGTGGTTCATTGCCCACACTGCCATAAGCTATAGGCATCTAAAAGGTACTGTACCCGTTAACCCAATAACACAGAAATGGTAGCCTATAGTGTGTGACCACTATGTCTAATTTATTATCGCTGTTTAGATCATATACAACAGCTTGTACAGGACCGCTATTAGCATTATAGTCCTTTGCTGCTCGGAAAGTTCCATCTCCGTTGCCTAATACAGAAATTGTCTATTTTCCATCTCCATTGAAATCTCCAATAGCCACTCCAAAAGGAGCCGTAGCCACACTATAGTTTACTACACTATAAAATGTGCCATCACCTTTTCCAATCAGTACTGCGATTCTACCTGAAGAATTTACAACTGCTAACTAAACTATGGCTACTTCATAGGTACTACTTTCTCCGCTATAATACGTTTTCAGGATTAAAAGTTCCATTTCTATTCCCTAACAGTATTGAAATGTTTTCTGACTGGGCGTTACCACTTGCTATATCAATTTCACCATCCTTATTGAAATCACTAACTGCTTATTCCATGGGGCCAGAAGCTACATTATAATTTACCGCAGTGAAAACATTTTACCTCGAATAATCTTTTATGTTATTTTCTAATTAAGTTATTGCATAACACTAAAGTGTACTATAATCCTTGCTAAATTACGTCAATAGTTATCTGTAATATTTTCGCATTAACCTCCAAAAAACAATATTAATCTACTGCTTAATGACCACTATAATTTTGTTAGCAAAACCTCAGCAGCTTTAGCGCCCGCCCCTTGCGCTGCGGCAAAAACGTCTTCAATAGTTTTTATTGAGAGATTAGAGATGCTATTTAAGACTTCTTCTATTATTTCTGGAATTTTTAGAAATGGTAAGCCGCTGTTTAAAAAAGCGTTAACAGCAATTTCATTCGCCATATTCAATTGAATACACCTGCCCTGCCCGCTTTTTAGTGTGTCCTTAGCTAGTTTTAAACACTTGAATTTTGTTTCATCTGGAGTAAAAAATTGTACTGATGATAACTTTTCCCAAGTTATTTTTCGGTGCTTAATATCAAGCCTTTCTGGATAATTTAAAGCTGAAGAAATAGGAGTACACATATCCGGCAACGACATTTGAGCCAACATCGAACCATCTGCGTATTCAATTAAGCCGTGTACTAAGCCCTGAGGGTGAATTACTGCCTCTAATCTGCTGGGTTCAATATCAAAAAGGTAACGGGCTTCAATTAATTCCAATCCCTTGTTCATAAGAGTTGCAGAATCAACAGAAATTTTGGCTCCCATGCTCCAGACCGGGTGAGCGACCGCATCACTCGGTTTAGCTGTTCTCATTTCTTCAATCGATCTATTTAAAAATGGCCCACCAGAAGCAGTTAATATAACTCTATTAATTTTTATGGCATTTTTTTTTTCAAAAACTTGAAATATTGCATTATGTTCAGAATCTACTGGTATAATCTTAGTATTGTGCTTTCTAGCAAAATCCATTAAAAGGCTGCCTGCACACACGATACTTTCTTTATTGGCAAGGCCAAGTATTTTAGTGTTCGGTATAACTTTTATTATTGGCTGAAGGCATTCCATACCAACAATTGCAGCTATAGTAACGTCATATTGCTCTTTTAGAAGATCATTAATAGCTTCTTCTCCGCTTATAACATTGATTCTTGGAAGGTTAGATAACATTTTTTTCAAAGATTTGTAACCAGTTTTATCGCTGATCGCTACATTTTGCGGCAAGTAATGCCTAGCTTGCTTTACTAATTTATCTATACTAGATTTAGCAATTAGAGTTTTAACTTTAAATTTATCAGAGTGTTGATCTATAACGCGTAACGTGCTTTCTCCTATGGATCCAGTTGAGCCAAGTATTAGAACTTCTTTTTGCATCAAAAATTAAAAATTATAGATAAAATAAATACAATAAACCATATTATACAAACCATTATCAAGCCATCCATTCTATCCATTACTCCGCCATGGCCTGGTATGATGTGACTGCTATCCTTGACTTGAAAATGTCTCTTAAATGCCGATTCGGCAAAGTCTCCTACTTGCGCGATGAGCGACGTTAAAATAACCACGCTCCATGCGACAAGAATGTTGATTTTTAGGATTAAAGAGCTCATTTACTAAGGTCCTGATCGCAACTTCATGACTTAAAACTGAAAATACCAAGGCCCCACAAAAACCTGACCAAGTTTTTGAGGGACTAACTTTTGGCAATATTTTAGGTCCACCTACTGTTATACCGACAAAATAAGCGGCAATATCAGTAGTCCAAACTATAATACATATCCAGAGTAGCAATTTATAATCAAAAGCAAGTTCGATGCTGGGCTGGTTCCTCAAAAATAGCATAGATATGATCGCAAGGAGAGCACATATGATGCCCAAAACGTACCATTTATATTTTTGTCTTGGCTTAATAATATTGGCTTTGTAGACTATAGAAAACCACTCATAGATTACAATAGATCCTAGCCCTATAATTAAAATACTATAAAGTAAGCTGCCTTCATACAGTGCAAACAAAAAGAGCGGCAGAAGTATCAGTGCTGATAAAGATCTCTTTAAAATGTCAGCTTTTAAAAATTTTTTTATTATTGTGGATATTCTCGTACTACTTGCCATATCTTCTTTCTCTCAAGGTAAAATCCTCTATAGCCTTTAACAAATCATTTTTATCAAAATCCGGCCAAAATTTTTCAATAAAGTATAACTCACTATAGGCAAGTTGCCATAATAAAAAATTACTTAAGCGCTGCTCTCCGCTAGTTCGAATTAAAAGATCAGGGTCTGGTATATTAAAAGGATTAATAAAACGTTCAAACATATCGTTAGGCACTTCATTGATTTTGTTATGCACAATATAATCAGCCATATTATAAGCAGCCCTTTGAATCTCGTCCCGTGCTCCATAGCTGATTGCCATAATGAGAGTAAAGGCATTTTGCTTCGATATATTCTCAACTTCTACCATCTTTTGCTGTATATCAGTAGGCAACAACTTTCTATTTCCTATGAAAATCAATCTGATACCACTATCGACTAATTCTCCGATGCGATTGTTCAAATAATCTCGCAAAAGATGCATTAAATCATTAACTTCTTCATCTTTTCTTAACCAATTTTCAAGGGAAAATGCGTACAAAGTAAGATAATTTACTCCAATTTTTTTACATTCTTCAACAATCTTTTCAGCAGTAACCATACCTTGTCTATGTCCTAATCTCTTAGGAATCATCCTCTGTTTAGCCCACCTACCATTGCCATCCATAATAATTGCCATATGGTTCGGAATAATTAACTTGTTACGCATTACAGCATCTCAAGGAATTCCATAGATATTTTTTTAAAACCACACGCGTCAAACATTACTTGCGCTATATTGCCTTCCAAAATTGCTAAAACCCTGCCTTTTCCAAATTTTTTTATGCACTACAATTTGACCATATTTTAATGAGCCACTGTCTTCTTCTGTTTGCTCTGGCCTATACAAGGCGCTTTTTCCATACTTTCTATTAATAAATGGTTTGTTAAACTTGCTATTATAATCGAAGTTATTACAGTCAAAGCGATTCTGATTACTGAAATTGTTAATAATTTCATAGCTATCCTGAGGTAACTCATCTATAAATCTAGAACTCTCACTTGATTGATAAGTACCAAACAATCTTCTATTGCATGCATATGATATATGCAAATGCTTTTTAGCCCGGGTTATTGCGACATAAGCAAGCCTCCTTTCTTCTTCTAACGCACTGCCATTATTTTCCGAAGCAGCCCTAGAACTTGGAAATATACCTTCCTCCCAGCCTGGTAAAAATACTAAATCAAACTCCAGGCCTTTAGCCGCATGCATGGTTAGTATATTCACTTTATTTTCATCAGCTATCGAATCATTATCAGTGACTAAACTGACATGCTCTAAATAATCAGCTAAGGAAGAAAATTCGCCCATTCCTCTAATTAGCTCTTTTATATTATCAAGTCGATCTTTAGCCTCCTCACGCTCCTGAGCCTTTAACATTTCTTTATAGCCGCTCTCTTCCAAGACTCTTTCAACAACTTCAATATGATTTAAAGTACTGAGGTGATCAGTCCACGTAGATAACCTACCTATGAACTCTGCAATAGCGGAAGCAACCCTTCCTTTAATTAAGGAGTTTTCGATTAAATGATTCGCAGCTGCAAACATTGAGACTTCTTGTTCTTTAGCATATTGCCTGATTTCAGAGACCGTAGCATCTCCGATGCCTCTTCTTGGGGTGTTAATAATTCTTTCAAAAGCAAGACTATCGTCGTTATTTTGCAAAAGACGCATATAAGCAAGCATATCTTTTATTTCAGCTCTATCGTAAAACTTTGCTCCGCCTAGTATCCTATAAGGAATTTTCATGTAATTAAGACTTTCTTCAAAACTTCGAGTTTGATAACCGGCTCTAACTAAAATTGCCATATTGCAAAAAGGAACATTATGAAGCCTATTTTTGGCATCTATTTCATCTGCTATTTCTCTTGCTTCCCGTTTATCATCATAAAAAATACTAAGCTTAACAGGGTCGCCACCTATGCCCTCTGTCCAAAGCTTCTTACCATGACGATTTCTATTATTTGAAATTAATTCACTGGCAGCATTCAGTATAGAAGGAGTTGATCTATAGTTACGTTCCAGCCTTATAACTTTAGCTTCCGAAAAATCTTTATCAAAACGTAAAATATTCTTAACTTCAGCTCCACGCCACCCATATATAGATTGATCATCATCTCCGACGCAACATATATTGTTGTTACCCTGAGCCAATAACCTCAACCATAGATACTGAGACACATTGGTATCCTGGTATTCATCAACTAAAACATATTTAAACTTCCTTTGATAATGCTCCAGTACATCTAGGTTGTTATTAAATAGTTCTATCGTCCATAATATCAAATCACCAAAGTCCATAGCCTGCAAAAGTTGCAACCTTCTTTGGTATTCTGAATATAAAGTGATACCCATACCACTTGCAAACTGGCATTCTTCTGAAACAGGAACGCGGTTTGGTAACCAACCTTTATCTTTGTATCTTCCTATTATGTGAGCTAATAGTTTAGCGGGATTACTTTTTTCATCTATATTATAATCATTTAAAATTTGCTTGATAAGTCTGGTTTGATCGTCGATATCAATAATAGTAAAACTTGAGGAAAAACCAATTCTAGTAGCGTTTTGTCTTAGAATCTTTGCGGAGAGTGAGTGAAAAGTTCCACACCAATGTATAGAGCTGCCGGCCAAAGCTTCAATTCTATTAGTCATCTCTTTAGCCGCTTTATTAGTAAAAGTCACAGCCAGTATTTGTCCAGGCAAAGCTTTCCCCTGTTTTAATATATGCGCAACTCTTGTAGTTAAAACCCTAGTTTTACCGGTTCCAGCACCAGCAAGAACTAACAATGGGCCATCTAAATTTTCTACCGCCTCTTTTTGCTCTTTATTTAAATTTTCAATATAATGAGCAGTTTGATCCATCAGATTACCCTAATATATTTTTTAACATTTCTTTTATGGGCTCAGAAAATTCGCTATTTTGCAGAGAAAATCTTACATTGGCTTCTAAATATCCCAAATAATTTCCGCAGTCTAGTCTATAAGCATTGGTTCTATACGCTCTAAACTTGCTATTAGCCAACATTTTTTTCATTGCATTAGTTAACTGTATTTCCCCACCTTTATCCGCTTCAGTACCTTTCAGATAATAAAAAATATCTGGTTGTAATATGTACCTTCCGACTATAGCTAAACCAGAAGGAGCGTCACTTACTTCTGGCTTTTCTATCATATCTTCAACAATATCTCCATCCCCAATTTTAACTATCCCATATTTTTTACTTTCGCTTATATTAATTTTAGAAATACCAATAATATTAGCAGTGGTATCAGATTGAAAATATTGAATCATCTCTGTTAAGATGCCGCATTTTCGATCTTCTATGAACATATCATCTGCTAATATTACCGCAAAAGGTTCGTCACCTATAATATTTCTTGCGCACCAAACGGCATGGCCAAGCCCTAAGGGCTGCTGTTGTCTCAAGAAGACTATATTACCAGGTTCAATCAAACAATCTTTAGATAGAAATAACATATCTTTGTTATTCTTAAATTCTAGGAAATTCTCTAATTCAATAGCATGGTCAAAATGATCATTGATAGAATTCTTATTTCTCCCTGTAATAAAAATAAATTGCTCAATACCAGCATTTCTAGCCTCTTCAAAAGCGTGATGTATTAAAGGCTTGTTTAGCACAGGAAGCATTTCTTTGGGCATCGACTTGGTTGCAGGTAAAAACCGAGTACCGAGGCCACCAACTGGGAATACTGCTTTCCTGATTTTCTTATACATATTTAATAAATTATTAATTCCTCAACGCTGTTATAACATTAAAGACAAAATTCAAAAACATATAAAATACTTTTTAGTGGCCCGGTAGAAGATAATCTGCTTGATTAAGGAAGTCTGCTAAATTTTGGTTTTAAATATGCACCCATTTTAATACATATTTTAATAATTATTTGTTTTTAGAATTGTTTCTTTGTGATATATGGTAGCGCTATTATTTAACTTTCATTTGAACACAATGACTGATTCTAATAACCAAACCCGTTATCAATCAATATAGAGATGGAGTACAAGTAGTTCTGGTTTAAAACTTTGATCCGCAAATTGATCCAGAAAGTAATGTCGTATTAATCTTAAATTGAGAGTTGATCCTAATAACCCCGAACCGAAATTTGAGCTTCAGCCTATTCCTTCTCCAGACCCAAATGTTAAATATGAATTTATAGTACGTGTAGATAAGGATGGTCCTTGGAGTACTGGTAATGTACTGCAGTTTGTAAAAAACAATTCAGCAAAAACGCTGCACAAAAACACGAAGACACAGCTAAAAATGGTATCAATAACGCTAAGGTTTTAGCATATACTGATAAAAAAAGAATAGCAAGTAATTCAAAATGCACGCAAGGGCGTAAAGCTTTTGCTTACTTGTTACATATTTTACAGTGGAAATCCTATAGTAGCTGACCTTTGCAGATAATAAGCGAGGTTTCGTCATGCTTAAAGTATTTGAGTACAGAAATGAAATGATAGCGGAGCAGTAATACCATTTATACATAGTAATAGAAGAGTTATTAAGCTTGAAAATCTGCTGATTAACTGTTATATCTTAAAGAAAAATCTTTATGTCTTTAAATCTTTTTGGGACGGATGGTATACGAGGTCTAGTAAATCAGCATCCCATTACGCCGGAGGTGATGCTAAAGTTTGGTGTAGCTGCGGGGGTTTATTTTTCTAAGCTTGGCCAACGAGGTAAAGTCTTGATAGCGAAGGATACGCGGTTGTCCGGTTATCTAATTGAACCTGCTTTAACTTCTGGTTTGGTTTCTGTGGGTGTTGATGTAATATTGTTAGGGCCAATGCCCACTCCAGCCCTTGCAATGTTAATTAAGTCCTTGCGCGCTGATTTTGGAATTATGATCTCTGCATCTCATAATCCTTATTATGATAACGGGTTAAAGTTATTTGACAGCAATAGTAATAAATTGAGTGATAAGTGCGAAATAGAGATTCAAAACTTAATTTTAAGTAGCGAATTAAAAAATAATTTAGCTGCACCTGATAAGTTAGGCCGAGCTGCAAGATTAGATGATGCGCTCGGTAGGTATATAGAGTACGTAAAAAATTCTTTCTTAAAGCATAAAACTTTAAGCGGTCTTAGAATAGTAATAGATTGTGCTAATGGCAGCGCTTATAAATTGGCCCCAACCATATTATGGGAGCTTGGTGCTGAAGTCATTTCTATTGGCTGTGAACCTAATGGCTTTAATATTAATGAAAATTGTGGGGCAACCCATCCCCTCACCTTATCTCAAAAAGTGATGGAAACTAGAGCAGACATAGGGATTGCCCTGGATGGAGATGCGGATAGAGTAGTAATATGCGATGAAAAAGGAGAAGTGATATCAGGAGATCACTTAATAGCGGCAATTGCACTATACATGCACCAAGCTGGCTCTTTAAAATCTGGAGTCGTGGTAACTCAAATTTCCAATACAGCTCTGGATGATTTTTTAGCTCAACGCGGGATTGCTGTTTACAGATCTAAAGTTGGTGATCGCTATGTAGCGGCTGAGATGAGAAAAAGAGAGTGTAACTTAGGCGGAGAACAATCGGGTCATATCATAATTAGTGATTATTCAACTGCAGGCGATGGCGTCATAGCCGCTTTACAGGTTCTTTCTTTGCTTGTGCAATCCGAAAAGAAGGCAAGTTACATAGGAAAGATGTTTTCGCTTAATCCACAAGTGGCAAAAAATATAAAATTTACTGGAACTAGCCCCCTGGAAGATCAAAGAGTTTTATCCTCAATAGAAAAAATTCAATCTGATAATAAAGACCTACAAATTATTGTCAGAAAATCTGGCACTGAAAGATTGCTGCGAGTTATGGTTGAAGGAAAAGATATCAATATTGTAAATGAAGTTGCTAATAATATAGAGCAAATGCTAAGTCCAGTTAAGCAAAATCCTTAATAATGCTTTGCTAAGGGTACCTATCTTTTATTATCACTCGACAAACCTGAAAAGATAATCTGATTTTTTATATTGACTTTTATTTCGATATGTCTTCACATTAGATAAGTGGGTCATTTATTGAAATGAGGTTAAGGTGGTGAACAAAGAAGCTCTAGTCCTGCTAGTGGATAGCAAGCGTGCCTTTTTCTATAAGCAAGCATTAAATAAGAAAATCACTACTAAGTTAGATTACGAATTAAAAGCAAAACCGGTTCGACTGATCCAAAAGCTCTATGAAGTCATTAGGAAGGTCTTTCGGACGGCCCATGGGAGCCGAGGCTTATAATAGAGCCGCACACTGATGATTAAAACTCAGGAAATATAAGAATTTACTAGAGAAGTAATCCAGTATCTTGAGGATTTATTCACGAAAAAGACTTATAGTAAATTAGTCATAGCAGCTCCTCCTAAAGTTTTGGGAATGCTACGCAAGAAGTTAAGTAGAGAATCTAAAACAACATATTATCTTGGAATTAGACAAAGACTCAATACAATCTTCGGTAGTGCAAATAGGGGCTCGCTCGGAGAACTGGATAATATTAGCTACTTTAAAACTACAAAACGGGACAATAAAACCGCCATGGTTTGTCGACTGCTTTTTTTATGCCGATTCTAGGAGTAGTGTTGTTATATTGACTTACTGTCGCTCCTTCTTCTATACACATTTGGCTACTATTGGTTAAATCTATGCCGTTCTGTAATTTAGTAATTTACCTCAGTTCGACGTAAGGAGTAGGCACGCGATCCCAACTTTATTAATGATTGTTGTGATAAATATGGAGAAGCAATACTAGTTTCAACTAAACATTATGGGTTTAACGGTGACTCAACCAAATTGTTAATAGATATTTTACGAAATTACTTCAATACCGAAACCCATGCTCTTGAGTATGTTATTGGAAAATTGGAATGTTTTTGATGCATAATTTCTACAGAACTAAGGTTCCACCGGACTTTGGAGTCTTGACTCCGGTTGTAGTCGGATAGGAAATTGGTAGCTTTTTTACGGTTCTTGCTGCTAAGTATCCAAATGCATACGCTTCAATAAGATCACCATCTATACCATATTCATCTATTTGTTTTACTTCCTGCAATAATCCCATTAGGAACTTATTTTTGCGTCCGCCACCGCAAACAATGATCTGTTTAATCTCTCTATTGAGGGTTTTGAGGCTTTTCTTAATGAAATCTGCAGTTATATAGGTAAGGGTTGCGGCCCCGTCTTCTAAATTTGCAAAATTTAAATCGATATAATTAAAATGATTACGGTCTAAAGATTTTGGGATGGGGCCACTATAAAACACATCTTTTTGAAATGTTCTTACTACTTCAAAATCCACTTTACCTCTTGCTCCAATCTTACCGCCTTCATCATAAGAAATAGCTACTCTTTTATATAAGAAATCATCAATCAAAGCATTTCCAGGTCCAGCATCAAAAGCTATTATCTCTTCTTTATCAATATAGGTAATATTACTCACTCCTCCTATATTCAAAAAAATAGTATTATCCAATCCCCAACTTCTAGCTAGCGCTTGATGAAAAACCGGAACTAATGGCGCGCCCTGCCCGCCTGCTGCTATATCTCTTCTTCGGAAATCACTTACTACCGAACTTCCAGTTAATTCTGCCAATAGATTGGCGTTGCCTATCTGCCAAGTTAGACCTTCACCTAGGTTATGAAAAACAGTGTGGCCATGAAAGCCTATGAAACCGATTTCAGAAGCATTAATATCACTAGTGTTTAAAAACTTTTTTATGGCATTTGCATGGTATTCTGTTAATGTCTTTTCTAGTTTAATAATCTTTTTATAGTCACTTTCTTTATAAATATTTTTTAATACTGTAGAGAATGATGGCTCGTAAGGTATGACCATACCGCCCTTTAGTTTTAGCTTCGACTCGCCATCTGTTTCTATCAGAGCAATATCTATGCCATCACAAGAGGTGCCGCTCATTGTTCCTATAATCTTAAGCATCTTCCCCAATGATTTTTACTTCTGGCTCTAATAAAACTCCAGTTTTTTCCAAAACTCTGTTCCTGACTTCCTTAATGAGTTTTTCTAAATCACTCGCGGTGGCTGAGTTACTATTAATAAAGAAATTACAATGTTGAGTAGACACTTCGGCCCCCCCAATTCGTAAACCTCTACATCCTGCTTCGTCTATTAACTTCCAGGCGGGAAGGCCTGGTGGATTTTTAAAAGTTGAACCTCCCGTTTTAGACTTAATCGGCTGTATTGATAGCCTGCTATTCTGTATATTTTTTATGTTGTGATCTATAATGTTGTATTCACCTTGTTGGCCTTGAAAGGAGCCCTCTATAAAAATCCAGCTCTCGCTCAAACCATTGCTGCGATATTTATATCCAAGATCGCTCTTCTTAAATACTTTTAGTTTACCTTGTAAATTAATAGCCTTGGCTTCAATTAAAATATTTGAAATATCAGAGTGATAAGCACCTGCATTCATATAAAGGGCACCTCCAATTGTTCCTGGGATCCCGGCTAAAAATTCTAACCCAGATATTGCATATTCTAAGCAATACTGCGCGACGTTTAAGTCTAAAACCGCAGCTCCAGCAATGACTCGGTGTTCTTTGCGCTTTATATAATTGAAGCCTGCTCCTAACCTAATTACCACTCCTCTAATACCGTTATCACGAATTAATAAATTTGACCCTACGCCTATCACGGTAATCGGAACAGAGCTGCCTACTTTTAGTAAAAAATCCTGCAGGTCTTCTACATCAGCAGGGATAAACAAAACATCTGCACTTCCTCCGACGCCAAACCAGCACATTTTTCCTAGATTAGCGTTATATCTATACCTTCCCCTAACCTCAGGTAGTGCCAGATCCCATCTGAACTCTGTAGCTCGAGTAGTATTCATATACTTTGCTCCTTGCGCTTATATGAGGTTTTGTATTGCAATGGTTCATATAGAGTAGGTACCTTTTCAAATAAGCTTTTGGCTGCATTTTCTGCTTCTATAGTGATGTGATCTCCGGAAAGCATTCTAGCTATTTCTTTAAGTCTTTCTTGTTCATTCAAAAGGTTAACTCTCACTTCAACTTGCTCTGCAATCGCCTCTTGTTTAGTTACTAAATAATGCCTGTTGGCAAAAACTGCAACTTGGGGCTGGTGGGTGACGATCAAAATCTGTCCTAATTTAGATAATTCGGCCAATTTTCTGCCAACGCTAGTTGAAACGGAGCCACCGATACCCGAATCTATTTCATCAGAAATCATTACTGGTACAAAATTGTTTTTGTATAACGCTATTTTACAAGCTAACATAACCCGGGATAGAGCTCTCCTCCTGATGCAATGTTATTGATAACACCAAAAATGCATACCAGGGTTGGTTTTGATCAAGAACCTCACCTCATCAATACCATCTGCTGACCATCTGTCTTCAGCTTTATCTTTGATCTCAGTAGAAAAATCAGCCTTATCCATTTTGATATCTTGAAATTGAGAAATAATATTAGCTTTTAAATTTCTTGCTGCTTCTTTTCTTTGAGAAGAGATCATTAATGCATAATCAAAATATTCCTTTTTAACTTGGGTTAAGAGTTTCTCTGCGTCAATAATTTTATCATCAATATTTTCGATTAGCTGATACTGGCTTCGTTTAGCACTTAAAAATTCTGGAATTTGACTTGGAACGATTGAATATTTCCTAGCTAAATTTTTGATCTTAAAGAGTCTATCTTCTATTTCGTTTAATGTCATTTGGTAATCTTCGCCACTTATTAAGTCGCTATTCTGTCTTACTGCTTCTTCTAAGATAATAACTGCCTCATTGATCTGATGATAAATACCATCAAAATATTCTGGAACTTTTACCAATGCCTTTTGTAAAGTATATAAAGTAACTAAAACTCCATTGATCTCGCCAGATAACTTTAGCTGGATTAAACTCGAGAGTTCTTTGAGCTTTTCCAGGGAAGCCAATTTCTTCTTTTTAACCTCCAGTTCTTCCTCTTCACCAGGTCGATATCCTATGCCTTCAATTTCTGCAATTACATATTCTAAATAAGATTTTTCTTCTAAGTAACTTGTTTTTTAAGTCAATCAAGTCAACCAGGGCTATTTTTTGTTTTGGTAGTTAGTAAATAGTCTCTTTAGCTCAAGCTTTTTAGTTTTTAAATTAAAATATTCATCAAGCATTAGTAAATGCTCACTCTCGTCAAATAACCCACGCTGATCATGTTGGCCACAAACTTCTATAAGATAATTTGCTAAGGCTTTGAGCTGCGATACACTACTGATCGCATTATTTATAAAAGCTCTGCTTTTTCCATCAAAGTTTATCACTCGCTTTAAAACAAGATCTGTACCCTCTATCCCATAATTTTCGGTTAGGTTCTGCTTAATATCTTGATTTAAAAGAGATATGTCGAATTCGGCAGAAATTATTGCAGGTTTTTCTTTATTTTTAATTAAAGAAAGGTTTGCTCTGTTGCCTATACTCAAGCCAAGAGCATCTAATATAATAGACTTTCCTGCTCCGGTTTCGCCAGTTAAAGCAGTTAAGCCATCATAAAACTCTATCAATAAATTATTTATCAATATAAAATTTTGTATAGATAAAGCACGTAACATCAATTAAAAACTAATTTGTTTATAGTTTAGTTATGAATTGATTTACGTCTATTTACAAGTGCTACCGTTATTTCTTTGGCTTTAAAAGGCTCCATAGAAGCAAGTATTGGTGCAAGCCTTGTTTCACGCATTTTCTCCACAACTTCTAACAATACATTTAGCTGCATTTCTTCAAATATTCTAGCAGCTTCTTTTGGTTTCATACTTTCATATATTCTGACCAACTTTGCATTCTTTTCTCCTTCCTTCGTATCATATTGTCTTATGATGACTTGTAACTCATCTTTTAAAAGCTGTAAAGTAGATAAACGCTCAATGATTTGGTTTTTAGTTAATTGAATAGTATTTTCCTTAAAAAGCAATTCCTGTTCTCTATTTTCCAATTCTTCCCTACGTTGTTTTAAGCTCTTTAAAATATCAACCTCGGTAGGGGAGAACTCTCTTTTAATATAAGAAATACACCCAACATTTGGTAAATCTTTTATGTTTCTGTCATAAATTTTTTCATCCTTCACAATATTTTCTGAATCATTTTTTATGGACTGAATTATTTTGTTTAGCTCTTCAGTGTTTTGATTTTTATCATATTCATGCGCCTTGTCATCAATTTCTATCGCGGCTTGAGCAAGATTAGGTTCCGCAAAGTTGAATACAGTATCATCTTTTGATGCTAAATCTATCGCATTTTTGTCAAATATATTAAACATTTTGCTGCCTAATATAATTAATAAACAGACAATAAGGTATGGCAAAAAACGTAACATAAAATTTTATTTCCTATTTGCAATTTCTTTCTTCGCTAATGAACTATAAATAGTTTCACTAACATTTTCCTTAGCTTTCTTATCCCTTAGTTTTAATGGAGTTACTTTTTTTTCTTCATTTTTCGTAACCTTCCTGCGAACTTTTCTCTTAGCTGGTTTTTTAATCGCTGCTGCTTTTTCTATTAATAGGAGGCATCTTGTTTCAATATCTTTCGCTTCAAATAACACATTCTCTAACCGGTCAGCTAAACGTACTGCGGTATCATTCATAAAGGCTAATTCGCTGATTAATTCATTAGATTTAATCGTGTATTTTTTTAAATCTACAGCCGCATTAGCTGAAGCCTCTTTCAGTGCCCCTAAGCTGTTATTGGTGTTAATGATAGCTTCGTCAAACACCTTGACCAAGCTCGCCATATCCTTTCTACTACTTTTTATTTCTGTAATTTTGCTGTTAAGGCGCCAGCAAAACATCACCGTCATGCCAAGTAAAAGGATTACAATAATTTCTAATAAGTAATTCATAGTATATGATTAAATTTCGCAATGTTAATATCATCTAAAAGCTGGACAGCAACCTTATCTCCAGCTTTACCCAATTTGCCCATTGTTACCTTTACTCCGTTTATACTTACATATAACGGTTCTTCCGCAAGTTTATCCAAAACTACGGTGTTACCGACTTTTAAATTCAATAACTCTGATATTTTAGAAGCTGCTCCATCTAAAATCAGTTCTAACTTAACTTTCGTATTTTTTAGCTCTTTTTCGAAATGATCAAACCAAATAGGGTCTTGAGAGATTTTATCTTCTAAAAATGACTGCGATAATACCTTTTTTACTGATTCCAAGCTGTTATAAGGGAAAACGATATCAAAATAACCCCAGGCTGAGTTAATCTTTAGATTAGTTCTGATGCGTCCTACTGCTTCCTCATTTTTAGCGATTTTAATCGTATTTTTATCGATTTCAATTCTTTCAATTTCAGAGCGAAAAGGGGTAACGGTAGAGAATGCATAGTTAAAATTCTTAAAAATAATATTTAACATGTATTTTATTATTTCCATCTCAATAGCAGTAAATGGTCTAATATCAGATTTAATAATGCCTTCCGGCTTTTTGTTACCGCCCAATAGTATAGAAAGGAATAGAAACACTATGTCTGGGGATAAATTGAGCATAAAATGGCCACTTAGTTCATTAGCCTTTCCTATACAAAAAACGGAACCGCTCTTTTCGTTTTGGATGTAGTCAGAGAATTTTAATGATTTGATAAATTCAGTTTCAAGCAATACTTCAGCATTTAATGCTTCTCTAAATGGTAAGGCTATGATTTCAATGAATTTATCATAAATCACATCTAACATAGGGAATTTAAATAACGCTCTTGAGCCTTGATCGACAAGAGAGCTTACGCCCGTCCTAGAAGCATTATCTTTTAAATTATCATCCTGTTGTTTCTTCATTTTAAGAACCTATTGCATAATAAAATCTTTAAATAACACATCGTTAATTTGGGCTGGCGCTATTATTTTGTTAAACCTAACCATCAGCTCCTCTCTTAAGCGATAAATCCCTATGGAACCTTTAATGTCGCTCGGCTTTAACGTTTTTAAATACACTAGTAGTACATCATTAAGCTTCGGCATCATTTTTTTTATAACCTCTAAACTCTCCTTATCATGTACTTCTAAAGTGATTTTTAATTTTAAAAAGTTATTTTCTTTACCTTTGCTGTCAAGGTTTACTACCATTTCATCTAAATCTTGAAAAATTACTTCGTCAACTCCTGATTGCGATGCGGTAGAATTATTTTTTTGTTGGTTATTTTCCACGGGATTGGAATTATTCTTCTTATAATATACAAAACCAACTGCAGCAGTAGATAATATCAGTAATACCGCAAGCATTAACGGCTTTTTACTAATAGTACGAGATCCTTCGTCTGCAGTCTTAAAAATGTCATCTTTTTCGCGAATATCAGATATTTCTCCTGAGGTATTTTTCATATTTGATTTATTGTCAGTTTTAGATTTCATGTTGTAAAGCGGTAAAAAAATTAGATAATTGAATACTGTCATAAGGTTTTTTTAATTGCAACTTAAGTTTTATAAACAAAATATGATGAAATTTCAAATAATCCTAGGAATACTGTTATTTACAGTGAATTGCTCCTCGCTTGAGGCAACTAAAGGTAAGAAATTGAATGCATGCTATAGGTTGAATGATTTTGAAGTCGTATTTAAAGAATGTAAAAACTGTAGCCAAATATTAACTTATGAAGCGGCTGAAAAAATTAATTCTCTTATTGAAAATTATGGTCATAAGAAAAAATATTTGGCTGAGGTTAGTGTGCTTTTCTCAAGAGAGGCAATTTCAATAAGGAGTGATAGCGTATCTATGCGCGATAAAATTTCCTTAAGGTTAAAATATGAAATAATAAGGAATAAAAAGATTATTGGAGCGGATCAAATTTTACAGATAGATACCAAACCTTTATCGAAATCAACTTTCTCTGATTTTATCTCTGAAGAAAAATTATCGGTGCAATTATTGGATGATGCGCTTGATGAGCTAAAGAGGAAGTTAATAGTTTTCACTTTAGAACACAGTAAATAAACCGCTTCTAAATATTTATTATATTTTTCAAGTAATGAAGGGTATTGCTTAGAAAATTATCATGTATTAATTAAGTCAATAAATTTTTTACAACTTATGGGTGTATTTGTGCTTTTTTATAGTGAACTTTTATATTAAATTTATTTTACTTTTCAAACTTATTTCTGGAAAAATATGCACTATGAAAATGAAAAATTTGTATCTAGCATTGTAAGGATCACTAACGAAATAGCTTATAAAGTCATCACTAGCAAAGGCTATACTTACGAAAAAAGTGAGGATTATCTACTTGCCTTTTTAAATATTAACTCAAGTCAACTGCGTATAATAACTTCTTATATAGTAAATTTTATTCCTTATAAGATTTATCTAGAAAAATATAATGATATCAGAAATTATTTGCAATTTCAGATTATTCAAAATGTTATTAATATGCTTTTACAGGAAGATATTAGCAATACAAATATACCTTATTACTTAGAAAGTATAAAAGATTTAGTTTTGTTCAAACTGATGAATCAAACTTATTTAACTAATTAAAGACAAAAAAATATTATGGCTGCGACTAATCCACCTCTTAAGATGAAAGTTTCATATGAAACTGATGAAATTGTGAATTTCTTTGAACTAAAATCGGTCCACGATTTAGAAAAAGTATTAAATTCTAAAGAAGCATTCACTACTGAAGAAATTCTTAATGTGCAAAATTTTTTAGTACAAAGCATTGCTAATGAAAACTTACACAAGATTACTACTGAAATTATTAAATATCCAGACGGGTATAGATATGACAATATCCATATCTCAACGGTTATATTAATAAATCTCTTCACTCACTGTACCAGGCATTATAATTTTTGCCCATCTTTAGAAGAACTAAAAAACGTACTGAATTGCATTTCAAGTTATCAAGAGAGCGGATATAATGAGTTTTCACTTCAGCAAATAGGAGCTATTAATGACTTAGCGTTAGTAATGAATTTTATTAATGAACTTGATCAGAAAAAGATTCTGGAGGGGAGCTCAATCTTAAGAGAAGTAAAAGAGAAAATTAAGTTATCTAGTAAAATTAATGAAGCTATTTCTACTACATTTACAAATGAAGAACTGTTAAGTAGCTCTGGAAGCAGAAATATCATTAAACAATTTAGTAAGCAAGATTTGTTAAAAAATCTGGTAGATTACTATACTAGCATAACAAAGATTATTGCGATTCCAAATAAAGAAATACCCCAAGATGAATGGTTTACGTGCCAGAATAACAAAGCTACTGAAGACTTAGAAAAGAGATTGTTTTCAAATTTTTATAAAATTGATCTAAACCAATTATTTACCAAGGAAAATCAGAAGATCTTGCAGAAGTTATATGGCAAACAGTGGCGGGATGAGGTTTCATCAATAATTAAAGAGATAGAAAACAAAATTATCGCTGACCACATACACGAAGAAGAAAAAAAAGCTCAAAGTGATATTAAAAGCTTTGGAGAAATACATCATAACTCTCAGCAGCTAGATCACAGTAACTTAAATGAAGCAAATCAAGCTTCAAAGTATACTCTAAGTAAAGATCCTAATATGCTCATGCTGACGAGTCATGAATGTCTTATTTACAAAATAATAGAGAGCCTAGAGAAAATCATTAAAAGTTCAATAATTGAAAATAATATATTGAATCGCTGTGAGGATATTAATATAGTTAGAAGACCGCTTAAATTAAATTTATTGAAAGCAAAGATCACTCAATAAAGGTGTCTGTTGTGGGTGGATGGTTTGTGAAAAAAATATACTAATTATATAAAAAAATATGGAGAGAAAGTATCTTGTTCTCAGTGTATTGTTTCTTGGTTTCTTTGTAAAAGTAAATTATTCTTACAGCAATTCGACTAAGGTAGGAGAACTTAAAAAATGGAGTTAGCAATTTACTCTCTCAACTTTCCTCGGCAATGAACTTAAGGCGGAAAAAACTAATTAGTAATTTCATAGATTATTATGCTGATGATAACGCAATTTTTCAAAAGAATAGCATATTATTAGATAGTGATGATAGTTCTACCGTAAAAGCAGAAAGGGTTTATAAACTAAACAAGACTCAATATATAGAGCATTTATATAATATAGTCTCTGCTCCTCTACAATATGCTTTTACAGCTAAAATAACGAGTTTTGATTTCGATCAAAGGCATATATCGGCAATTGTTGGCGTCGCAATTGAGGAAACTTGCAATTATGAAAGCGAATGCTAACATGAACGTAAAAATGGTTATTTCAACGAATTGTAATTTTGCATTCAACTTGCAGCAATTACCCCCTTCTATCTTAAGTAATAATCGCGTTGAAAAAATATTGATTAAGTAACATATGCCTGTCCCAATATCTGAAGAAAAAAATCCCTTAAAGCTATTTGAGATTGCGTGTAGTAATCCAGCTCCTGAAATGCTTGAACAGTTTTTGTTGATGGTTAAGCATCTATACCAATACCAAATTTTTCAACTAATACTAGATTTAACGGCTACAGAAATCTCTGAAAAACTTTTATCTTTTAAATTATGTGACCAAAGGTTTTTTGATTTGGATGCAGGTAACTGCAAAACAATTTATGGCAACTCAATAAATCAATTATTCAACCGAATTAGAAGTAGGAATAAATATCAAATTACTATTAAAAAATTAAGCTACGATGTGATAATTCATGAAATGGCGCATGTGATTGAAAAGGAAGTTATGATAAACTTACAAGAATTTATGGGTTTAATCTCGGATGATTTAGGAGAGGCTCCCACATCGATCGGTTTAAAGCAAGTTGTAGAACAGATTTTTTTTACTGAGTTAAAGTTATATCCTGAAGACCAAAAGCCGTCCGAGCTTTTCGCTAGATATTTTCAAATTTTGTGTCTTTCAAAAGAAATATCAGGCCTAAGTAGCACTGGCGGTTATAAACTTGAGCAGGCGCTTACTTACTTTTCTAATACCACCACTTGGGTGAATAGCGTTTGCAAGTTTAACATTATATCTATTACAGATTCGCAAATTTCTACTTTATCTTCTCAATTTTTGAAAAAAACAGAGGAAGTGGAGCATAAATGGTCCGAGCAAAAGGCCACTTCTATACACGGCCCTGGGCCTAAGAATTGGGGCAACATTATCACTTCTATTAAGTCTGATTATTTCAAATGACTATCTGAAAGCCAGCAGTTAGAGATGGCTCAATAGGCTTTAAACAGATCCAAGTTTCGGTCAGTTAAGGGCGTAAGCTCCAAGATAGCCTTTGAGTTTATCCATGGCTCTTTCTTCAATTTGCCTGATTCTTTCTCTGGAAACGCCGTATACAGCACTTAAATTTTCTAAAGTTTCCGGCTCATCGCTTAATCTTCTCGCTTTGATAATTTCTCTTTCTCTTTCGGAGAGCTTATCAACTGAAGCTGCTAACTTTTCTAACATGATATTTTTATCGTGCAGCTCTATCACTGTTTCTTCAGCGTTTTCGCTGGAAGCAATAAAGTCTAAAAGTTCAGAACTATTGTCATCATCGTCGCCAATGCTTTCATGTAGAGAAATCATTTCTCCGGACATGCTGCGGCTCATATCCTCAACTCTTGATTTAGAGACGCCTAACTTTTCTGCTGCCAAGGTGTTGATATCAGCTGATTCATGGAGCTCGGATTTGAGCAAGTTTTGTTTAACTTTCTTCAAATTAAAGAATAATTTTTTTTGTATGGCTGAAGTTCCAATCTTTACCATCGACCAAGATTTTAAGATGTAATCCTGAATTGTAGCTTTTATCCACCAAATAGCATAAGTAGCAAGACGGTACCCCATTTCCGGATTAAATTTTTTGACAGCCCTCATCAGTCCTATATTGCCCTCAGAAATCAAGTCCATCATTGGCAAGCCATAACCCTTAAATTTTTGAGCTACCTTCACAACTAATTTCATATGTGACAGAACAAGCTTTTGGGCTGCTTCAATATCAGCTTCATCAACCCATTTTCTAGAAAGAGAATATTCCTCCTCTTCCGAAAGCATGGGGATGGCTTTAATTTGCCTTAAATACTTGGTCAAGCCAACCTCACTGTTTAAAGCTATTAAATTATTTGCGGACATACAAACCTCTAATGGATTACCTTCATGGTGTATTATATAGTGTGGCAGTTAAATAATGCAAGGCTAAAAAAAATTATTTTTAAAAATTGTTGTTTGGGGCTTAGTAAGGCCTACAGCAAGTTGAAGGTAAGGAATCAATATACTCTGTATTTATATAGAATGTTGGATTACTTTATAGTAAAAAATGGCCCGAAATTTCAAAGACGAGGTGAAACTTGGCTAATAGGGGGTTATTTTTCAAGTTAACTTTTAAAAATTAATAACTAGGTATGTATACTGAGCATGAATAAAGCGTTGATGTAAATATTTGTAGAGTGTGTACAGTAATTGACGACCATGAAAAAGCGCGCCAATTACTCCTTTTTGCTTGAGAGGCTTTAGAACGTAAGGAAAATATACTCTTTTTATGCCGTTTTGGTTATGTACAGAGGATATACTTTTATTGAAGGGGTTTTGATTATGGAAAATGTGGTTTTTGGCAGCATCGGTAATTTATACGTTATCGTATAGGCCTGTAAGCATAAGAGTATCTGACTTTAACCAAGATAGTAAGCAAGATATAGGTGTAACTTTTTCTCGGGTTGTTGGGGGGGGGTAGTAGGGATAGAGTTGCTATATTGTTAGGTAACGGTGATGCCGCCTCCGATATGGCGGCATGTTATCGTATTGGCGCGCAACACAATTATGATATTTATCACTCAACCCACAGTTACGGCGGAGATGCGGTTATGGGAGATTTTAATGGGGATGGTATGCCTTGATATAGTGGTGGTGGGCGCATCACCAGCTAATGGCCATGCAGTTCCCCCCACACACCAAAACCCAAAAAAGTTACACTACTAAATCTCTCGCCCCTCTAACTACCACAACGCCAACAACCGCTACGTCAACCACAACTTTAACAGCCGAACCAACTACGAGCACAACAACCAGCTCCACTACCACTACTTCTACTACCAATCCTACAACCCCGAAGGAGAAGTAGCAGCAAGTAGTGGTGATAGCTCTTCAACCGCTATAAAATAGCAGCAATCGAAGGGGTAGTGGGTGGGGCATTAGTGACCGGTCTCGCAGCAGGATTGATTTATAAAAGGCATATACATAAGACAGAACAACAAGTTTGCAACGGAGAAATGGTTGATGTGGCTGGATATATGAAGCAGGTTAAGAATAACCAGCCTTCAAATGACTTGGTGATTTACCGCATGATCCAAACCTTAGTGGCGGAGGTGCACAAGCAATGCTACTGAGGCGGCCACAAGCTGATTCGCTTAAAGAAAGAGCTGAAGCAGCGAGAGCGCAGAAGCCCCATGTGTTTATATATATAATACAGTAAGGAGGCCCAATTCAGTTGAAGCGGCAATAGTACCACCACATCCTCATGGGATCCTAGCCTTTATAATGCCGGCGCAGCTTGCTACTAATACAACCTCAGTTCGACGTAAGGAGTAGAGGCCCAGCGATCCTATTTTTCCATGAGATATATTGGGTTTGAAGACATAAGCCAAGAGCCCCGAGAAGAAGTCTGCCAAGAAATTGTTTGGCGAGCGATGCCGTGGTGTGCTGGATTTGGCAAATCTCTTTCAATTCTCCGATGGCTGTTTCAATCAATCCACGCCCTGCAAGAAGCAGTTGTTTAAAAGCCGCAAGCTGGTTTTGTTTTTCATGTTTTTCTTAAGCTATGTGATGAGCTCAATACCTTGATTGCTAAGTGTTTTTGCTTATATACCACCGGTCTCCGAATAGAAGGCCTGTCAAATATTAGGCAATGCTCAAACGTGTAACATATTGGTTACAAATGTTTTTAGTGTTAATCGAAATGCATAACGTATTGATCCCTACGCTACAAGTTAATTGAAATTGTGAAATGGTCGTTTTGTTCAGTAGAATAAGAGAGATCTGGAATATTTCCCTTTTTATCATGATAGTTAGCATTAGATTGAATATTTATACCCTCATTATAACAAAATATTTTTTTAGCAAATGGATTATAAATTGAGGTGGGAGCCTTGGATATCTCTTTTGCTATCGAGGCATTAAGGCTATCATCAGGCTTCTTAAAGAGTTTTGGCATAGGCTGCGTTATTTGACAAGCGGGGCAAAAAGAGCATGTTTGTTAGGGGTTGGTAAAAATAGCTGAAGTTATGGAGCAGGTTGGGGTAACCACTATTTTTGAAATCTATAGAAAAATCTTCGACCGTTCCACTTATCCAGCCGTCCAACGCAGTTTGTTCAAAGTCAGTAGTTGGTGCTGGGGAGCGCAAATTTATATGTACTTTATTAGAATCTTGCTTTTTAAATTTTTATATAAAAAGTTAGCAAGACGTACGATATTTTCTTTGGTTGCAACTCGTGATAAAACTTCGCTATAAAGATTATATGCCATATTAGATATATTAATTAAAAGTAAGAGGATTACAATGGCCTGGATGAGGGCAATGCCTGGTAATTATAGACAGCAATAAGAGGGTGTTGATGTCTTCGTAGTAAAACGGGAGTAGAAATGACAATTAAGTGTAAATATTGCGGCTCTAGCGAGCAAGTGAAGAGTGGCGTGGTATAGGGACAGCAGAGGTATAGATGCAAGAATTGCAAAAAGAATTACCGAGAAGGTAATAAGCGACAGAAATACACTATGAATGATAGACAAACCTAATCTTGAGGACTGCGGGATTAGGACGATAAGAGAGGCTGACTGGAATCCATAACAGCCAAATATCTTCATGGATCGAAGGACGGGGGGCGCTATGTGCAAGAAAAGTTAGATAAGAGCTGCAACAGCACGAAGTCACTTAAGGATATCGAGGTCCTAGAGATTGACGAGCTGTGCACATATATAAAAAAAGACTAAAGAATGGAAGGGGGGAGTACACCTTTATATGGATTGCAGTTGATAGAGGAGCGGGTGAAATTATTGATTTTGAAGTAGGTGACGGGAGTAAGGCAACTACCTGAACCTGTCATTTAGGCTTTGAGGAACGTTATAAATGAGCATGTACAGATGATTACAGCGTTTATGAATACTATAAAATCTCCACGCACCATCACGAAACAAAGGCTGGGACATCATTGTGGTAGAATCAAAGAATTCTTTAATTAAGGCATTATCTAGCTAGTTTTAATCGAAGAACGAAGCGCTATAGCAAATTCCTGAGGATGCTTTGCGCTACTCTTACCCTCTTCTTCCATAGGCATCTGCTGGATTTGAAACTTCTATCTATCAAATATTAGGCAATGCCCTGTAAATTCTGTTAAAAAGAATACACTAGGGCGGTAAATTCAATGTGATGCAGCCTATAGAAGCGAATACTAAGCGGTGACTCATCAAATGCTAGTTAATTTACTATAGCCTTTTTTAAGATGCACCCCTTGCTACTTCTCAAAAGTGTTGTATCCTATAATACGACGACTCTTGCTGGCATTGCTTGAAGAAGTTAAAAAGCTAAAACTTTAAATACAGTCCCCACTTCTCGCTTAAGCGCTAAAGTGGATAGTATTTAAAGTACAACCTTTGAGAAAGATTGGAAAAAAAGGCAGTCTATAAATAGGGTATTAGCTCTACAGATTACTGCGCGGCTAGTTTTCTGGGGTAAAAGTGATGCTTGCTGGCGATTAGCTATGTATAGGTACAATGGAAGCTGCTGTTGAATCAGGTGGACGTATAGCACGGGCTATTATAACAAGATGTAAAAAATGATTTGACAATGATTTTTATAATTATCAGTTAATGATTTGACTCCCATAATTTATTCAGCATTCATGATGATTAGGCCAAGCAATCAATTGTAAAAGCTATATATACGGATAACGTCATAAAACAAAGATTAAAATTAGAACAGAAAAAGGCTGAAGTAGTTATGGAAGAGGCTAAAATGAAAATTAGAGAGAGAAAAGCTCGTACTCGTCATTTAATCAAAATGGGAGGATTAAGTTGTGAAAGCAAAACTTGACTTCGTGTTTACCTACCAATAGTTTACTTGGAGCTTTGGTAACTCTGTAGAACGAGCTAATTCAGCATCCAGCCGTTCAAGATCAATGGACTCAAGTCGGAAAAGAGATTTTTGATCAAAAATTTAATGACCAGAATCAATAATTTTAGCTTGCTTATTACTAGTGCACCATAAATGAAATACTCAGGCTACCCAAATTATACTGAATGTCAAAATACTCAGTAGCTCGTCATTATATCTGCACACCGCTCATAGGGTTGATTATAAAGATTTCGCATACCTAGACAAGCAGCAATGAATAAAAAAGTATCCAGGGCAGGGTTTCTAAAGTAGTTTTCTGGATCTTATCTGTCGATTTAGCCGCTATTGTTCGCATATTATGCAATCGATCACATAATTTTACCATTTCTGCTGAGCTGATTTTCCTATCATGCTTGATTCTAGTTAAATCAGCAACATAACCTGCAATTTTATTACCAAACTCTTTAGCAATGATTTCTTTGGTAAGCTCGGTATCTTCTATGCAATCATGCAGTATGGTTACAATCATTATATCGGTTCTAAACAAATAATCAGCCGCAATACAAGCCACTTCTAGTGGGGGTGTGAGCAATATATTTCTCCTGTTCTCTCTTTTTTGACTGCTGTGATACTTATGAGCTATATGAAATAGCTTTTCTGATTTTATTATAATCAACCCTTAATGTTAGCTTCCCTATTTTTTGACAAAAGCTTATCAATTAACCTTTTGCTATAACGACAACTGATAATGAACTGTTCTACATCATTAGACCTAGCAATCATAAATCATCCCTTGAAAGCCTAAGTAAATCTACTTCACTATTTATAATAGGACTGTTGCAATACTAATATCCTGACATTCGTCTTGAATCTTTCACTTTCAACAATCCTATGATATCAACATTACTAGTTAAATATTATCGTATGGAAAATCATCACAAATACCTTTGAATATAGCATTGTGCTGGCATCTAAGCCTACTTTTTGATATAATTTTTAGTAGAAATAAAAAGATAAATAATGATTATGTCAGTAAAAACTATTACGAACCCTTCCTTGGTGGTGGGGCTTTATTCTTTGAAGTTAGAGATAAGTTTTAAACATTGCTTCCTATCTGATATTAATTTAGAGCTGGTGACCAGCTACAACACTATAAAGAGGGATCCTGATGAAGAGGTGTTTAGTGAATTACTGGACTCCAGTAAAGAACGACGTTCTAAAGAGCATTATTACCAAGTTAGAAGTAACAAGGATAGTAATGATCCAGCAAAAATTGCTGCAAGATTTATCTACCTTAATAGATATTCATTTAAAGGCATTTACCGGGTTAATACCAATGGAAACCCAGCTCAAACTTTTTCTGGCAGGAATTATAGTGAGTCCGATATTGCATCTAGACTAAAACAATGCAGTAGACTTCTAGCTGGTACATCCATTTACGCTATGGACTTTTCTTTCATTGAACCACGACAAGATGATTTTGTGTATTTTGATCCACCTTATCATAAAGCAGGTGAGAAATTCTATACCAGATTACCTTTTGATGAAAATGAGCAAACTAGGCTTAGGGATTTTGCTACAGAATTAAATAGTGAAGGTGTTAAAATAATGATTTCTAATAGCAATACTCCTTTTATTAGAAACTTATACAATAATTTTAATATTAATAGCATTAAAGTTAAATATTCTATGCCTGAACATAATAAAATGTCTAACGAGGTAATAATAACCAATTACGTGTGACATGAGGTCGTATATATGATTGTTTAACGGCTACAAGCTTTGATTAACCTGTTGTCCTACCGATAGTAGTCTACTCTCTTGATCAAGCATTGGAGTAATTCTTTGTTTGAAGCTATCAGGGCAATGTACCCGGCTGCTACATATTAATTGTCATAAACAGGTTCATAATCAAGGTTCAAATGGTAAAAGCGGTTTCAATAAAATGAAATTTAAAGAGGCTTTGAGCCGTATGATGGGAAACTGTCATGCACGGTTTTCAGGGGACAAAAGAGTGGCAACACTTTTCTGTTACCATACTAAAGAGAGATTGAAGCATTCAACTGATACGGCTCAGTCTCTTATGCTTTATTGTCCCCTATATCAAAGCTTTGGTTGTTTTAAAATCTAATCAATTCAAAAGTAAAACCTTGAGTCTCAAAAGCTTCTTCTAGATCTTGCATATAACGATTCCTGACATAATAATCATTGAAAGCTGATGTTGATTTAAGGAATATTTTCTTATTTGCTGTATCTTCCTCTACCACTACTAATTCACTTAATACACTAAAATCGATATATTTGTTATAACGTTCAATGAGAATTTTCCTCACCTGGTACCATACTGACTCAGGATGTGGTTGTTTAGTGAGCTGCAGTGTGTAATTTTGTTTTTCATCTACAGTATTATGCTGATTAGCTTCAAGCTCAGCAAATGCTATGATTTCCAACTGCTCAACACCTCTTCCATAGATCATTTGTAATTGCTATAGTATTCTATCTTGACTCGCTCCTGAAAGCGTAATACCCTCTTCGGCAGTTTTGTTTGATGTTGATTATCAACTACTCCAAAAAGGCAGCAAGGGCTTGGCAATTCATGAGCAGTATCAGAATCAAAAGCGCCGACGAGTTTACGTTTTAGCTCAGCTTGTTTGCTAGTGTCAGTGCTGCTTTCTATCTTATCTAAGTGTCGCTCTTTAGGTTTGTTTACATCGCCAGAGTTGAACTGAAGCGTAGCGTTATTGGCTGTATTAGTTTCTCGCAAGCTCCATGAGCAAGAGCCTTAGCCGATAGCACCTTCTTGTGTGGCCAAAATGATGATTAGAATATTCTCCTGCAAGCTTTAAAAGCAATTTGTTGATGAAGTCCAGGTTAAATTCACGATTAGATTTTGTTCGTAATAAATCAGCATCTTCTTGGCTTAGTGGATGAAAATCTGCTAATTTCTTCCTTTTGAACCAGCTTTTATGCTTCTTAAATTCTATGGGGTTGACCCAAAATTTCTTTGGGCTTTACCCAAAACTTTTTTGGAGCTAAAGAAAAATTTTCTTCATTTTCGTGTGGTATTTTGCTAGAAGCAGGTTGGAAATTTCTAGCTAGCTTAATACAAGGAGTATTACGGCATTTAATGCCATATTTAACTATCCGTTGCTTTGTAAACTTCAATAACGCCACTCCTTTTTAGCTCAAGTAAGCACTTGTCTTACACGTTCTTGACAGACAACCTAGAGACTCTTCAAAGAACTGATAGAGTTTTTCTCGGAGTTCATCAATACTATTGTTGTAATAGATTTGCATGCAGAATACTATAAGAGATAGCAGTTGTCTTGCGGTTTTACTTAATATCTTACCATTATGAGATGAAAGATTGCTCCATTCAGTAGGGATAAAATTACCAACAAAATTATAGAAAATAGTGGAGTTATTATCTTCATTATTAATGTTTATTCTACTGGAAGTGGCAAAAGAGGAGAATATATTGTGCATAACATTTCCTCCTAAACATCTTTATGGAAGAAATTTTTATAGCAATCATAGTGCCCATAACTCAATCTCAAAGGAGAATATAGGGAGCATATAAATTTTTGAACAGTAATACTACATTGGAGAAAAGCTTGACTTAACCTGGTGGAGCCAGGGGGGATCGAACCCCCGACCGCTTGAATGCCATTCAAGCGCGCTACCAACTGCGCTATGGCCCCACTTCTGCGTGCTTCCTATAGCCAATGCAATAAAAAAGTCAATGAAATTGTCAAAACTACTTCAGTTAATAAAAAGCTGTTTTAGCAAACAAAAAGCCTCACTCTACCTGAAGCTCTTTATTTATAGCTAAAGCTGAATAAAAAAGAATACTAAATTTTAGAAGTCCACTTCTCCCTACTTCAAGGAAAATTGGTAGCTCTTTGTCAGCTGACGCCTCTTCAAAGCCTCCATAGTCATCTCTTTGCAAATACATCTCCTTCCTTTTTATATTGCTTTAGCTGTATCCCTTCCCTACACTACTCAAAAACAAGGTCAGGGCAATAATCAAGCGGTAAATAGCCTGCATAATTTTTAATATTTGTATTGGCATTATTTTCTATTAAAAACTTAATCTTTTTTACATTTCTGTTGTAACAAACATAGTGTAGTGGTGTTGAATTTTTCTCATCTATAATGTTTATATAAGCCCCTCTATCTATAAGAAACTGCATCATCTCGATGTTACTATATATACAGGCATAATGGAAAGGAGTTTTTCCTTCATTATTATGAGCATTGATATCCGCATTATTGTCTATTAAAATTTCAATTGCCTCAAAATTATTGCTGCTAATTGCATAAAAAAATACCGATTTATTATAGTTATCTTTTGCGTTCACATTGGCTCCGTTTTGAATGAGAAATTTAATGATTGTAGAATCTCCATACAAGCATGCATAATGTAGGGGAGTTACCCCAAAATCATCTCCAATATTAATTCTGGCACCATTTCGAACTAAGAACATGGTAAAAGCATTATTTCCCGAGTGAATTCCATAATGAATTGGTAAATCTCCATTAAAACCCTTTATATTGACATTTGCCCCTCTCTCTATAAAGAATTCTGCCAGATCAAAAAAACCCTTTCTAATAGCATAATGCAGCATAGAATCTTGCTCCTCTATGTGATTAATATTAGCTCCTTGGTTTATTAAAAATTCTACCATTTCTTTATAGTTTGTAACTACGGCATAGTACAACCATTGATTTAAATCGGTATTTAACAGGTCTTTGTTATAAATTTCTTCTCTGATTTTATCTAAGCCAATTTTTAATAACTGATTTTGTAAGGATTCCATAGCTATCATTCCGTTAAATTATTATATATTTACAAATTACAACAAGTTACAGTTGTAACGAGTCAACGTCTTAACATGCAACGCAGCTTAATGCAATAAGTCATCCCAATGAGTTAATAATAATTTACTGAAATTAATGATTTGTCCTTTAATATGCTAATATCAAAGGCCGATAATTTAAGGGCAGAGCAGATAATTATTGTCATTATAAAGTTTTTCAGCTAAAAACAACTACCAAATCCAGTTTTGTAAAATAAAATATGTTATTAAAAATAAATGCAAAATTAGAAAGCCTTAAAAAGGCCAGCAGAATAGGTGGTGGGCAGCAACGCATAGATAAGCAACATGACCAAGGTAAATTAACTGCTCGCGAAAGACTAGATGTTCTATTAGATCCAGATTCTTTTAATGAAATTGATGCATTTGCTGAGCACCGATGCACTAACTTTGGTATGCAGGATAATATTATACCAGGTGACGGCGTAGTAACCGGCTACGGTACTATTAATGGCCGTTTGGTTTGCGTGTATAGTCAGGATTTTACTGTGATGGGGGGCTCTCTTGGTGAAGCACATGCCAAAAAAATACAAAAGATCCAAGATATGGCTCTTAAATTAGGAGCACCAATAATTGGTATAAATGACTCAGGCGGGGCTAGAATTCAAGAAGGCGTTGACTCTCTTTCTGGCTATGGAGAAATTTTCCAAAGGAATGTTAATGCCTCAGGAGTTATTCCGCAAATTTCAGTTATAATGGGCCCTTGCGCTGGTGGGGCTGTTTATTCTCCAGCTTTAACTGATTTTACTTTTATGGTACAAAATACGTCTTATATGTACGTCACCGGCCCTGATGTTGTTTATACTGTAACTCTCGAAGAAATCACTCATGAAAAACTTGGTGGAGCTACAATTCATAGTAGCAGAAGTGGTGTATGCGACGGTTCTTTTGCAAATGACGTTGAATGTTTACAAAATATTCGCAAATTGGTAGACTTTTTCCCCTCTTCAAATAGAGCACCAGCAGCAACTAGACACACTCTTGACCCGGCCGATAGAGTTGAAATGTCATTAGAAACCCTAGTGCCAGAAAACTCTACCAGGCCTTATGACATGAAGCAGCTAATCGAAAAAATCGTCGATGAAGGTGATTTCTTCGAAATTAAGCCCAATTTTGCAAAAAATATATTGGTTGGCTTCGCTCGTTTTGAGGGCAGAACCGTAGGTATAGTTGCTAATCAACCAACACAATTAGCAGGTTGTCTCGATATAAATGCTTCAATAAAAGCTGCTCGTTTTGTGAGGTTCTGCGATGCTTTTAATATTCCATTACTAACGCTAATAGACGTCCCAGGATTTTTGCCAGGCACTTCTCAAGAGCATAACGGTATCATAACGCATGGTGCAAAGTTACTCTATGCTTATGCAGAAGCTACCGTTCCAAAAGTTAGTATTATAGTACGTAAGGCATATGGAGGTGCTTATATAGTAATGAGCTCAAAGCACTTATCTGGTGATATAAATTTCGCTTGGCCAGCTACTGAAATCGCAGTTATGGGGTCTAAAGGCGCTGCCTCAGTACTTTATAAAAATTCCAAGGTGTCTGACAAGCAAAAAGAAGTTTTAATCTCAGAATATGAAAATAAATTTGCTTCGCCATTTGCAGCCGCTTCAAGAGGCTATATCGATGATATCATAAGACCTTATAATACCAGATGGAAGATTTGTCAGGCATTTGCAGTACTTGAAACTAAGAGTTTCCATACTCCTTGGAAGAAACATAGTAATCTGCCTTTATAATATCTTTTGACAATGGATAAGGAGCAGAGTCTTTCAATATTGACTGGCCATAGAGGTAGATTAAAGAAGAGATTCTTCAAACCCTCCTAATAGAACTTTACCGGATTATGAAATACCAGAAACGCCCCTATTCAATGCGATAGCTAGAAGAGATACTAAAGCTCTAGCAAAACTCTGCTGAATAAATTTGGCTCCCTGATTGGAGCAATTTCCGCTGACCTGGTTGATCTTTAAGCCATCCCTGGAGTTGGTTATGCGATTTTAGTACAATTCAAAACTATTTCTAGACGCTTTTACTAGATTCGGCATTGCCTAATATTTAGTAGATAGAAGTTTCAAATCCAACAAATGCCTATGGAAGAAGAGGGTAAGAGTAGCGCAAAGCATCCTCAGGGGTTTGCTATAGCGCTTCGTTCTTCGATTAAAACTAGCTAGATAATGCCTCTTAAAGAATTCTTTGATTCTACCACAATGATGTCTCAGCCTTTGTTTTGTGATGGTGCGTGGAGATTTTATAGTATTCGTAAACGCTGTAATCATCTGTACATGCTCAATTTATAACGTTCCTCAAAGCCTAAATGACAGGTTCAGGTGGGTTGCCTTGCTCCCGTCACCTACCTTCAAAATCAATAATTTCACCCGCTCCTCTATCAACAGTAATCCATATAAAGGTGTACTCCCACTTCCATTCTTTGGTCTTTTTTTATATATGTGCACAGCTCCTCAATCTCTAGGACCTCGATATCCTTAAGTGACTTTGTGCTGTTGCAGCTCTTATCTAACTTTTCTTGCACATAGCGTCCCCCCGTCCTTCGATCCATGAAGATATTTGGCTGTTATGGATTCCAGTCAGTCTCTCTTATCGTCCTAATCCCGCAGTCCTCAAGATTAGGTTTTAAGTCTATCATTCATAGTGTATTTCTGTCGCTTATTACCTTCTCGGTAATTCTTTTTGCAATTCTTGCATCTATACCTCTGCTGTCCCTATACCACGCCATTCTTCACCTGCTCGAGAGCCACAATATTTACACTTGATTGTCCATTTCTACTCCACCTATTATACTATGAAGATATCATACCATCTTGTTGCCGTCTATAATTACCAGGCATTGCCAACGTTTGTGATTATTATTTATTGACTTCAGTTAAAATTGATCAGATAATGCTTGAATAGCCACCAAAATCATTCTATAAGGTAGAGACCTATGATTACAAATTATTTAGTAAATTTACACAGACCGCTGTCAAGTGTGTTACCTCATGCGTGGTATGCACAACGTCAGGCCAATTTAAGCGGGAAGAATAATTGTGCGAATAATACGGAGTTCCATAAGCAAGTTACAGGACTTCTAGAAAAGCCTACACTAGAAGGTAATGATACAAACGTTAAACTCTTATTAGCTTGTGTCCGTGATTATATTCATAATCTATTTGTAAGTTGCGCCCGGCAAGATCCTGATTCTTTTGTACGGCAAGCTAAGAAAGCGGTTCACTTTACTGATTATAATGCCCATGTCCAAAGGCTAACTGGCTGTAATTGTGGCAATGAAAGCCCTCTTGATACAGCAACCGCCACTCATTATGAAAGTAATCAAGATTCGCATTATTTCGGTCGCGAACCTAGCAAATACTCTAGTGAAGAAGGGTATATTCCAACAGAGAGTTATCCTGAGTATAAAGCAGAAGTACTTCTTCTCGGTTATGAAGGCGACGAAGGCTATAATATAATTTTGATTAATCCAACAATCTTTACTGATTAAAATGAATATGCTACAGGGGTGTCCGTAATGGCGTTGTTTTTTTGATGAGTTTGTTAGGTAGGGTTTCTTTGCCTTTTGATTTAAAAGGGCTTAAGATTGAGGACTTGAAGGTCCTGTCTGATGAGATCAGGGAAATGATTATTAAAATTGCTTCAGAAAAAGGAGGACATTTAGGTGCTAGCCTTGGTGTTGTTGAGTTAACAGTCGCTCTCCATCACATCTTCGATACTCCAGAAGACATACTGATTTGGGATGTAGGACACCAAGCATACCCCCATAAGATTCTAACCGGCAGAAAAGACCTAATGTCCACTATAAGGCAACCTGGTGGTATCGCTGGTTTTACTAAGCGTAATGAAAGTATATATGATCCCTTTGGCGCGGGACACAGTTCGACATCAATTTCTGCAGCTTTAGGGTTTGCTGCTGCTCGCGATATAAAGAAGCAGAATAATCACGTTATAGCAGTTATAGGAGATGGAGCAATGAGCGCAGGTATGGCTTTTGAGGCTCTTAATAATGCCTCAATGCTTAATACTAAAATGCTAGTTATTCTAAATGATAATAAAATGTCAATTGCTCCAGCGGTTGGGGCAATGAGTTCATATTTAGCAAAGCTTTTGTCATCAAGGCAGTACTACAAAGCTAGAAACATTGCAAAAAATGCACTACATTACACTCCCTTCTTTGAAAAAGTAGTAAAAAATGTACAAAAATGTACAAAGCGTCTAGCAACAGGCAGCAACTTCTTTGAAGAGATTGGCTTTCATTATATAGGACCAGTTGGTGGTCATAGCCTCGACCAGTTAATCCCAGTTCTAAGAAATATTCGAGATAATGATCAGGTTAATAAGCCAATTTTGTTGCATATAAGGACTGAGAAAGGTAGAGGTTTTGATTCTCCAGAAAAATCTTTGGAGAGTTATCATGCAGTTCTGCCGTTTGACTTGCAAACCAAAATTCAAAAAAAGCCAGAAAAATCTTACCTCAGTTATAGTAAAGTTTTTGCTAGCACTCTAACCAAGATAGCCAAAAAGAATAAAGAGGTCGTTGCAATTACTGCTGCTATGCCTTCGGGTACTGGGCTAGATTTAATGATTAAAGAATTACCAGATCAGGTTTATGATGTGGGTATTGCGGAACAGCATGCGGTAACATTTGCCGCAGGGCTTGCAGCTGCTGGAACTAAGCCGTTCGTTGCCATATACTCAACATTTTTGCAGCGTGCATATGATCAAATTATTCACGATGTTGCAATTCAGTCCCTACCCGTACGTTTTATGCTAGATCGAGCCGGGCTTGTTGGCGCTGACGGCCCAACTCATGCTGGATCTTTTGATTTAGCTTATTTATGTAACTTACCAAATTTTATATGTATGGCACCGAGCGATGAGGCTGAGCTTGCAAAAATGGTTTTCACTGCTTATCAAATAAATCACTGCCCTTCAGCGGTAAGATATCCAAAAGCTAAAACTAACTCTATTGAATTTAATTATGAACTAGAACCCTTAGAAATTGGTAAAGGCAGGGTGATACAGAAAGGAGAAAGAATAGCCATTTTATCTCTGGGGACTAGGCTTCAGGAATGCATTAAAACATCTGAAATGCTAAAAAAGGATGGATTTGATATAACAATTGCTGATGCAAGATTTGCTAAACCTATAGATACAGAGTTAATTAGAGATTTAGCTTCTTCTCATGATATACTATTAACCGTAGAAGAAGGAGCTATTGGCGGATTTGGCTCAAGTGTTGCCCAATTTTTGTTGAACGATGGTTTATTAGATGGCAAATTAAAATTTAGACTTTTGTGCTTACCAGATTATTTTATAGAACAAAATACAGTACAACAGATGTATGAAGAAGCTGGGTTAAATACCCGCGATATGTGCCAAACTATAAAAAATTTATTACCCTAAATAATTTAAAGAATAAAAAATGTCAGTAATAACAAGGTTTGCCCCAAGTCCAACGGGCTTCTTGCATATAGGCGGAGCAAGAACCGCTTTATTTAATTGGCTTTTTAGTAAGACAACCAATGGTAAATTTTTGCTTAGAATAGAAGATACCGACAGAGAAAGATCAACCCAAGAAGCAGTTGATGCAATTATCGAAGGTCTCAGATGGCTTGGAATAGAGTGGGATGGCGGAGTTGTAATGCAATTTTCGAGAAGTAAGCGCCATACTGAAGTTGCTGAACAACTTTTAGACACCGGTTTTGCATATAGGTGTTATTTATCAACTGAAGAAATTCAAAAGATAAGAGAAAAAGATCCTTATATTAAAATAGAAAGTCCTTGGCGAGATGGCGAAAGGTCAGCATCTTTAGGAGTTAAACCGACTATTAGATTAAAAGTAGATAAACATTCTCAAACAACCGTTGAAGATCAAATTAGAGGCTCTGTTACTATCTCTAACAACGAGCTAGATGATATGATACTACTAAGATCTGACGGGACTCCAACTTACATGTTGGCAGTTGTAGTGGACGATTATGATATGAACATTACGCATGTTATCAGAGGTGACGACCATTTTACCAACACATTTAGACAACAACAAATCATTAAGGCGCTTTCATGGCCTGTGCCGATATATGCTCATGTCCCTTTAGTTCATGGATCAGACGGAGCTAAGCTTTCTAAACGACATGGCGCCTTAGGAATCGATGCTTATAAGCAAGCAGGATATCTGCCCGAAGCAATTTGTAACTACCTTTTACGTCTTGGTTGGAGCAGCGGTGATTTAGAAATTATAACTAAAGAAGAAGCCGCTAAGTTATTTACGTTAGAAGGATTAAATAGAGCTCCGGCACGGTTTGATTATGAGAAACTAAACTTTTTAAATGCCTATTATATCAGCAAAAAGAGCGATGCAGATTTGCTAAAGTTATTAAAATTTGACGGTAAAGTTGTGCAAAAAAGAGTTGAAAAAGCTATAGGCGATTTAAAAATTAGAGCTAGCACTTTAATTGAACTTCAAGAGTTAGCTGATCTTTATTCTAAAAAGCAAAAACCTATAGATAATAAATCCCAAGAAATAATAAATGGCTTGAACAGGGCACATCTAGTAGAGATTAAAGGGGCATTAGAAGCATTAAGCAACTGGGAAGCTATCGAAATAAAAGGAGTATTAGACGGAGTTGCCACAAAAAGTGGTTTAAGTGGGAGTAAGATGATGCAAATCATGAGAGCTTCGGTCATGGGCAGTTTCAAGGGGCCTGCTATATACGAAACTATGGCAATTTTAGGTAAAGAGGAGGTGATAAATAGAATTCACAATTTAATAATTTAAGTCAAACTATTACGAGCAGACAATGCTATATCTCCTAAACTAAATTTTAAAATCGTCTTATAGCCTCTTTTCTTAAAGCCTTGCCTATCCTATTGAAATCTAAAGGATATATTAAAATAACCTCTCAAGTTTGACGTAAGGAGTATGCCCGTGAGCCTATTTTTCCATGAGATATATTGGGTTTGAAGACATAAGCCAAGAGCCCTGAGAAAGAGGTCTGCCAAGAAATTGTTTGGCGAGCGATGCCGTGGCGCTGGATTTGGCAAATCTCTTTCAATTGTCCGATGGCTGTTTCAATCAATCCACGCCCTGCAAGAAGCAGTTGTTTAAAAGCCGCAAGCCGGGTTTTGTTTTTCATTTAAGCCGTGTGATGAGCTCAATACCTTGATTGCTCAGTGTTTTTGCTTATATACCACCGATCTCCGAATAGAAGGCCTGTCAAATATTGAGTCAGTTTCTCGACAACGGCTCGATCATCTGTATTACCCGAAGTCAGTGTGAATGACATAATCTCTCCTTGATCATTGAGGCCAAAGAACCATCCGGGTCGACGTTTTCCCACGCTGAGCGACGCCTTTAAGGACCTTATTACGGCTAATACGTAAGTTATGACAAAACCTTCCAGCTTTTTGTTGAGTCAACGTACCTGTTTGTTTCCCTTTACAGCAATTCAGCAGAATGACCAACGGAATGACCGCGTCTCGCATCAGCTCAACAAAGCGATTGTAGCTGATAAGCTTCGGCAATTCCTCTCTGGGAGAGATTTGAAAACAGTTTAGGTAAAAATCTTTGAATCCGGTAATGCCCTCAAATGAAACAAAACGAGGATCGTTATAACTTCGGAAAGCATCATCCCAGACTCTCGTTCCCTTTGTCTCTGCGAGTTTCTTAAGGATCTTTGGTACGTGAGTTGTCGCTTGCAAAAATCATCAATCAAACAAAATATTTCTACTAGGGAAACCACTTTCCTTATTTATCGTGAAATTGAGAAGAACCTAACGGTTACACAGCTTCTTTAAAACCATATCAGATAATTTCTTTAAAACTTACCTCAAACTGGGGTTGGAATAAATACCAAACCTGCTGAGTAATCCTTCGGCTCCAAATTAATACTTTCTCCGGATAATTTAGTATTAGTCCAGTCACTGGATTTTCCATGTCTTGCACCTTCTACCAAATATTTAGGTTCAAGCTTTATCCAAGTTTTCTTTAAGCTTCCAAGATACTCAAAAGCTCGTGACACTGCTACATAGGAAAGTTTCACGATTGATTCATTATCAAGGCGAGCAATTTGGGTTGCATAACTTTTCGCTGGAGTTTTGGCAGCAAAACGAGCTAGTCCAGTAATCTCCTCCAGTGGCAAAGAAACTATTTTAGCTAATTGATTAATCCTTGGTTGTTGTTGCCGGTTGTCAACGTGCTTAAATACGCTTGCAATAAATTTGGTAGCAATACTAATACGGTATCTGGAACCATACTGCCAGCTATATTAAAGATATTTCCTATCTTAGCAATAGTTTCTACTCGCATGTTTTCTTTACCGACTAATATTTTGCTTAGCTCGTGTATTTCACTTTCAAAGTGCCGAAATAATTGTTATAAAATGCAACGACCTTACGGCAACTGCCACCAAAATAATCGCTTGCAGAAGCGGTAGTTTGATGAATAAAGGTTCTGCAGCTGGAAAGATTTCCCCTAGATACATATCATTTAGAGCCTTATCGCTAAGCTCGCTGCACATCCAAGCTGGTCTCACTTGAATTGCAGTAGGTAATTATCATCATCCGTAAAATCTGGAGTATTTTGTTTCCTTTTATATAAAATATAGCTGCCAACTACTAACCCTAATCCTATAATTCTGACAACCACGCTGCCTATTGCCGATGGGCTTGTAGAAGAGAGCTTGAGTAATCAAAAATTACATACGCCCCCTTGCCCTGTGTTGCTTCTACCACTTGGATTAGCCCAATGAGCTCCAATAATTTCAAGTCCTCTCTGCCCATCTCCATTGATGTCCCCTGCTGATGATATAGAAGACCCTGTCCAATCATTAGATAGACGTAATCCCATTAATTTACAAGCCCTAAAGAAGTTGACCCTAAGAGAGATTATCTAAATAATTATTTTTAAAAGCCGCGCTTTCTTCAAAGTAAATTTCTTACCTCATTCTTTGCAAAGAATCTTGGGCTAGCATATCCATATGGTGAACGAATTCGTTTTGCGGCAGTAGCTCTAGAGCGCTTAAGCATTTTTCTAGATACTTGTTAGCAATTGATTTTATTGCAGTGGTTATATCGTATTTATTTAAGAGATTTATTATTTTTGATAACTCATCAGCGCTTTTAATATCACTACGCGCAAAGACCTGACTTAAAAAATCTTTTTCTGCTTCACTACAATGGTTTTTAAGCAAAATAATGGGTAGAGTTACTTTATTCTCTAAAAAATCTCCTCCTATTTGTTTGCCTAGTGATTCTTCTTGGCCGAAATAGTCAAGATAATCGTCAATTATCTGAAAGATGATACCAAAATTTAGTCCGTAGGCATAAAGATGATCTACCTCATGGTCCTTAGCGCCTGAAACAATAGCACCAACTTGACAGGCAGCTGCAAACAGTATAGCAGTTTTTTCAGTAACCAGCTTTACATAATCATCTATTTGCATTTCAACCATTCCGATAAGCCTCAATTGGCTAACTTCAGCTTTTGAAATCAAGGAAGAAGCGGCGGCCAAACAATTAAGAGCTTGTAATGATTCGGTTTTTATCATTAGCTTGAATGCTTGGCTGAATAAATAATCACCGACCAATATACTGGTTTTATTTCCCCAAAGGTCATTAGCAGTTTGTAAGCCTCTTCTGACACTACTCTCGTCTACAACATCGTCATGAAGTAGAGTTGCAGTGTGTACGAATTCTACAGCTGCTGCGAGTGATACTGCATTTTCATTAGAATCTGAAAAAATTTTTGCAGATATTAACGTAAATAAAGGCCTTAATCTCTTACCACCTGCTTTGGCTATATGCTTGATTACTTCATTTACTAACATTTCATCAGCACCTTCCGCGGCATCAGTTATAATCTGGTCGATTTTCAGTATTTCTGATTTAAGTTTGCTGCTTACCATTGCCAAATTACACCAATTCCCATCTGAAACTCTATCGCTCGTCGCTTGGGTATTGTCTATACACTTTGCTCCTCGCTTCTTGTACGTCTGGAGAGTGGTATTATTCATCCTAAAAATCACCTAATACTGTTAAGACTGCTATAGCATATTTATTGATGACTTTTATGGCAAATAAAAAATACCGTAGAAAGAAGTTTTTTAACTAGCTTAACTTTAAGAGCATATAGCGCCAGTTCCACCAGATAAGATATTAACTACATCCCTTGCTCCAAAGATAACTCCCATTCCAACCGCAAGAGCTATTGCAACACCCCAGGTCACCTTGCCAAGGAGTAACATTATACCAAGAGAAATTACTATAATTATCGTAATAGCCCTTCCGATTGGTCCAGTCAATTGGTTGATTGCAGCACACATGACATTTGTAACCATAGTCATGTCATTATCTGCGGCCCAAGCATTTTTTGCAGCTATAATCAAAACTGCAATGCTAAGCCAGAGCATCAACTTAACTGATATGTCACAACTTCTTATGCCTAATATATTCATGTATCCTCATAATATGATTTGTATTCAAAATTTTTGTCTCAACTTTTTGTAAGTTGATTCAACTAATTATGAGCAGACTAGCATACTTAAAGTTGTATACCAATACCTAGAATTGAAAATATTTCAATTCTTTGTTTAAGTCACTGATTTTTATTGCTTTTAAACATAGGGGATTTTTAATATTTAAGAATAAAACACCTTTCGTTTTTGTGGATTAACCCTAATTCTTTACGCGCTAGCTCGTCCAAAAAATCCATATCCGTCTTTTTAGGGTTTAATAGTTGCACCTTTTTTTCGATTTTTTCTCTAGTAATAATCAGTTCATTAAGCTGATCGTGTGATTGCGCTAGAGATTTTTTCAAGTTTAAATACGCAATTAGACCTCTACTACCAATTATTGTATGATAAATGAAGTAAACCAGTAACAAGAATAAACAAAAATTTACCGTAGATTTTATTGTAACACTTTTCATAAGTTTCTTTTATTTAGTGAAAAAAACATTGCAATTATTGATGATTAGTAATACTATCTCGTTGATATTACTCACAGTGATTTTGCCTCATAGTATATAATAAAAAAGTTTTATGTTAACCTTGTTGTTAGTTTTGCAATTCGTCGTTGTTGTTTCTTTAATTCTAGCTGTATCGTTACAACAAAGCAGCTCTGATGGTGTTTCTGGACTTGCTGGAGGTGGGCATGGCATTGTTTCTAGCAAAGCATCTGCAAACTTTATTACTAAAACTACTTTTATACTAGCTTTTGTGTTTATGATAAATAGCCTCTGTTTGGCTAAGTTGACTATAATGGATTTACAAAAATCTGGCAAAATCATAGAGTCGATTAAAGAAGCAGTGAATCAAGATCCTGTAGTGCCCATTTCACAATAAAAATTATGTGTCGATATATCTTTATTACAGGCGGAGTCGTTTCTTCGCTAGGGAAAGGAGTATGTGCAGCGAGTATAGCGGCACTATTGCAGGCTCGCGGCCGCCGCATTAGATTAAAAAAACTTGATCCATATTTAAACGTGGATCCTGGGACTATGAGCCCATATCAGCATGGGGAAGTTTTTGTTACTGCTGATGGTGCAGAGACGGATTTAGATCTTGGGTACTATGAAAGGTTTACGGATATTTCTGCTTCTAGAAATGATACTATAACCAGTGGCAAGATTTATGAAAAACTTATAGGTAAAGAGAGAAGGGGAGAATACCTCGGGGGGACGGTGCAGGTCATACCTCATTTAACAAAATTGATAAAAGATTTTATTAGATTTGGTGAATCTGAGGTGGACTTCATGATATGCGAGATAGGAGGTACAGTAGGGGATATAGAGGCTCTGCCTTATCTTGAAGCGGTAAGACAAATTAGATATGAGCGCGGTAGTGCTAATATTATGTGTGTACATTTAACTTTGCTGCCCTATATTGCAACTGCTGGCGAGCTTAAAACTAAACCTACCCAACATTCTGTTAGGGAATTAAGATCTATAGGAATTCAACCAGATTTGATAATATGTAGAGCTGATAGAGAAATTCCAGAAACTTTATTGCATAAGATAGCAGTTTCTTGTAGCGTGCCAGAAAATAGGGTAATTGCAGGCATCGATCAAAAAACCATATATCATGTTCCCCTTTCTTATTATAAGCAAAATGTTGATAAACAGATTATAGAATATTTTGGCTTAGAGCATAATGATAAAATCAACTTGGAGAAATGGCACTTAATTGAAAGCGGAATTACTACGCATGAAAGGAGCGTGAATATAGCAATTGTTGGTAAATATAATCAATTACAGGATGCTTATAAGTCTCTTTTGGAAGCCTTTTTGCATGCAGGTATCCACTATAAATGTAAAGTTAATTTAGTACGGATTGATGCGGATGAACTTGATTCTCAAATCTATAGGCAGTTAGATAACGTTGACGGGATCATGATCCCAGGTGGTTTTGGGACGCGAGGTATAGAGGGGAAGATGAATGCTATTGAATATTCCAGAAAAAATAAAATTCCTTTATTTGGCATATGCCTTGGTATGCAGTTAATTGCTATAGAATTTGCGCGTAATGCTCTAGGAATAAGAGATGCAAATTCTACAGAATTTACGAGTGATTGCTCTAATGTGATTGATTTGATGGTTAATTGGTATAAGGGCGAAGAAAAAGAAACTCGTACTCGAGTGTCAAATTTAGGTGGCACCATGCGCCTTGGCAATTATGAAAGTTCTTTGACTAGCGGGAGTAAAATCCAGGGGATCTATAAGCTTGAGAGAGTTTTGGAACGTCATAGACATCGATTTGAATTTAATATAAACTACAAAAATGATTTTGAGCAGGCAGGTATGAGAGTAGGCGGAACCTCGGCTGATGGGAATTTGGTTGAAGCTCTAGAACTGGAAGGGCATCCTTGGTTTATAGGAGTACAGTTTCATCCAGAATATAAGTCCCGGCCATTCAGCCCTCATCCTTTGTTTTTATCTTTTGTTGGAGCTTTGATAGAGCGAAGTGAGAGCATGGGTGAAAGCAAGGTTAGGAAGATTTAATAAGCCTATGTTGTTGCTCATTGCATTACCTTCTTGCTCATTCTACTTGTCTTGCTTTTTTATTTTGTCCTTTTTGCCTACTTGGAACGGAGCAGTTCAGTGTATCCAAGCAGCTTCTGATGATATTAAAAATCAAGTGGTTGTGAATATACAAACAATGCAATTGCTAATTTAGGTACAGGTAGCATATCTGCTAATGGAGACAATACTGAACCAACCAGAATTATTACTGATTTCAACAAAAAAATCTTAGGCTTTTAAAATCATAAGCTTAGAACAAAAACTGCAGGAAATTGGTGAGAAATCAAAGGAATTGCAGAAATTGTATTAATCCAACAAATCTAGAATTAACAACAGCTAATTTAGCAATAATGCGGGAAACCTATATAGCTAAAGAACAATTGCGGCTTTTATAAAAATATTCCGAATTAGAAGATGTAAAACTAAATTTGAAAGAAGCTGGAGCAGCAAGCACAGAAGCTGTAACTGATAAACTCAGCAATCAACTTAACAAATTAAACCTTGAGATAAAAAAAAACAAAACTTGTAATATTGAAAGCTGAAAAATCTAGTAGTGCTCATAGTGATCTTAGTAAAGCCATTTTGGCTAAAATCGCAAGAATAAGACCAAGAAATTGCTAATAAAAGTGCGGAGTCACTATCAATGATATTCTTTATCCAGATAGCCTAATAAGCTTTTTATTGACTTAGATCAAAGTGATACTACGTATGCAAGAGAAAACTTATCATATGATATAGCAATCGAATGCCTTGAAAGTGTGAGTTATGCCATTAGTAATAGACAAGCTAATCTTTACAGCAGAGGACCTAGAAGCAATAACTCGTTCATTCCCAACTGCGGGCCGTATTTAGGGAAGTACTTAAAGAAATCTTACGACTATATATAGGCATTGAAGGAAATCTAGATGGTGTAAATTCTTTAATTAAGATACTAATCGCAGCTCTAAAATCGTCACAATCTGTAAATCATTTAAGACATAAATACAATATAGATTTCAAATCTTCTATTCATGCTTTAGCAGAAAAAGATAGGCAATATAGCCCAAACAAAAGAAGCTAGCACTAAGGAAGAAGTGAAAACTCAAAACGATAAAAGATTATAAAGAGCTAACAGCAAAATTAGAAGCCTTAAAGGTCGAACTCCAAAAACTCGGTATTGCAGTTGCTGATTTCGATCTTATTCGTTATCTTGCTTCTCCATTTGAACATTCAATACCCCCCGCAGGCATACACTTTATAGAAACAGAATTTGATCGAGCTCTGAAAGCTCAAGGTGGCACAATATCTCTTGAGACAATAGAAGATCAGCTAGCAATGGAAGCAGCTGCTCAAAAAGAGTTCTTGCAGATGCTTCAGCTTATTCTGCTTGCCCCCCTCCTGCTAGCTTAGAGTCTTTAGTAATAGATGAGCTGCAGAGTGCAGATAGCGATCGCACTGTCACCGATGAAGGACAATAGCAGCTAGTTTCCTTACTTCTCTTGTAACAAATTCTACAGGTAGCTTCTTGCAAGCTATACAGTAGCTTATATGACAAGCTCTCAGATTCAGCCAAATGAAGATAGCTTTGGATATTCAATCATAAACAAGATAACTCAGTTTGTAGAGAGTGGAAGAACACTTATCATAAGCACCATGTTATCAAAATCACCTCTAGATATTAGTATGCCTTTAGGCTCTGGTAAAATACCAAGCGCAGATACTTGGTTCTAATAATAATCCTGATGGCGGCCCAGGCGGCAGAAGCAGCACTGGTTAAGGTTCTTCTGCTTACGAAAAAGGCGATGGAAATAGTGAATATTCAGATAGTTCACTTATAATTACCGATAATAACACAGATGCTTCAGTTGTATCAAATGAAGAAGCTAACACAGGGTTAATTGTAAATACGTTAATCACTTATCTACAAGGAAATCTTGACGCACAAAACAACAATACTCATATCGAGCAAGTTCCTCTTATACCAATGGGTTACTTGACGCAGGTTAAGCAACCTTCTTCTATAAAAGTTATAACTTTTATAGGCCTTTTAAATATCTGCGGTAACGCACTGCTTTTTCTATGCTTATAGAATATATAGTTCATTAAATTTATTATCAGCAGTACTTTATTACAAAAAATGCATATTTAAACTTGCTTCTAAAATTAAATCGTTATATTAATGATTCCACGAGTTTGACCCCTTCGTCTAGCGGTTAGGACTCCACCCTTTCACGGTGGCAACGCGGGTTCGAGTCCCGCAGGGGTTGCCATCTAAAATGCTTTAAAAAACAAACCTTCAAGTAGTTTAAAAAGCCCAGATAGCTCAGTCGGTAGAGCAAAGGACTGAAAATCCTTGTGTCGGTGGTTCGATTCCGCCTCTGGGCACCATTTAAACACGTGTTCAAAATATAAATTCCCACTGTAAGCTTCAATTCTGCGCTAAAATGCATACAGGAATATGACTAAAAGCGGTATAAGAAGAGTATGAGAGGAGAGTAAATCAGCTCTCCAACTCGTCCATAGTAACCCCAGTTTGAGGTAAGTTTTAAAGAAATTATCTGATATGGTTTCAAAGAAGCTGTGTAACCATTAAGTTTCTCTCAATTTCACGATAAATAAGGAAAGTGGTTTCCCTAGTAGAGATATTTTGTTTGATTGATGATTTTTGCAAGCGACAACTCACGTACCAAAGATCCTTAAGAAACTCGCAGAGACAAAGGGAACGAGAGTCTGGGATGATGCTTTCCGAAGTTATAACGATCCTCGTTTTGTTTCATTTGAGGGCATTACCGGATTCAAAGATTTTTACCTAAACTGTGTTCAAATCTCTTTCAGAGAGGAATTGCCGAAGCTTGTCAGCTACAATCGCTTTGTTGAGCTGATGCGAGACGCGGTCACCCCGTTGGTCATTCTGCTGAATTGCTGCAAAGGGAAACAAACAGGTGCGTTGACTCAACAAAAAGCTGGAAGGTTTGTCATAACTTACGTACTAGCCGTAATAAGATCTTTAAAGGCATCGCTCGCCAAACAATTTCTTGGCCAAAACCTCTTTTTCTCAGGGCTCTTGGCTTATGTCTTCAAACCCGGTATATCTCATGGAAAATAGGCTTGCGGGCCTACTCCTTACGTCAAACTGAGGTTAATGGTATACATGTGTTCCAGCTTGCTCTTTGACCCGATCTTCTCTGGCAGCTTTTAATTGGTTTAAAGCAATCATTTGACGTTTTAGAGCTTCATTTGCCACTTTAAGGTGTTTGAGGCTTTCTACTTCACCTTGTAAGCTTAGCTTTGTTTGAATTAAATCTGTAGAGAGATTTGTCTTTTGGTGTTGCGTGCAACGTAATTAACTCCTCAATTAAATTTTTAAGTTAATATTACAATACCACAGACTTATCCTACAGCACTAAAAGTTGATTTGCAACTTTTATATTACTTGATTGATAAATATATCCGTGTGCTGTCTAAGATTATATTTTCCATATTCTTTTTGGTTTCAAGAGTTTGGTCTTCTGCTATAAGATCAAGAAAATTTTTTATTTCATTTTTTATATTTTCTGATTCATTATCATATTTTTTTTTAAGTAAAAAACAGGGAGCAACTGCAGAGAAGGCTATAGGTATATTGCCGCTTGAGACATATTTAAATACAAGGCTAAGATATCTTAGTGTACCCAGAGAGGCAACATTATTTATTTCTGTATCGTTTTCATTTTCGTACAAGCATAATTCTTTTAGACAAAAATAATGCATTTTTTCTAACATGGTGAAGGCTTTTGTTCCTTCAATCGCGAAAGATAGCAGCAATTTGATTGAATTTGCTATACCTTTCATAATAAGAATCTCTTCGCTCTTAGGGCACAAGTAATTTGCATCTGTTTGTATGTTTGTATGAGAAATAACTTTATCGAAGAATGGCATAAATTAGTAAAATTTATTTCGGAGAAAAAAGGCTTACACATCGGTTAAGTTAGCGCAACCATTGGTGGTATTATAAAATTTTGCAGCGCAGCATAATGTTTATATAACAAAATGTTAGTCGAATGTAAATATTATCTAATTTATAAAGAATAAATTAAGATTGACAATAAGTGCTCAAAAGCTAATCCTTTTATATGTGCTATGAAAATAGGTAGAAGGAGTAAGTTTTATGAGTGGTGTAGTAAAGGCAGATCCACTTTTTGTAGGATTAACGCGTCCTCCGATGCTTTTTGGAGTGAGCTATACTTTTGCGATACTAAATGGTATGGCATGTATGTTATTGTATATCAGTACATCCAATTTTAAATATTTAGTCTCAATGTTTCCTATACATGCTTTAGGATATTATCTTTGCTCAAAAGAACCGTTATTTATAGAGCTTTTTAAGGTTAGGGCAGAAAAGTGTTCTCGGAGTAAAAATAGATTGTTCCATGGAGCAAATTCTTATGACGTCTATTAAGATTGGTTGCTAACATGGTAAAGTTTTTACGCACTAAAATAGAAAGACAATATATTGCCCAGAACGAATATCCAGTAAGTGGCTTTATACCTTATATTAATCATTTTAATGATACTACAGTTTATACAAGAAATAACCAGTTAGTACAGGTGGTAAAAGTAGGAGGCTTTTCTTTTGAAACCGCAGATGATGAGGACTTGGATATAAAAAAAACCATTAGAAATCTGCTTTTTAAAGGTATGAGTGATAATAATATTGCTTTATATTTTCATATCATAAGAAAGGAGCATCAAGCTTATCCTGAAGGTTATTATAATATTGATATGCCAGAGGGCTTTGCGAGTTATCTTGATCAAAAATGGTGTAAACGCCATCAAACTAGAAGAGCTTATATAAATGAACTTTATATATCAATTATAAGAAAGGGAATTAGCTCAAAAAGCTCAGTATTTGATAAATTATTTAGTTTCATCAGTGCATCCTATGGTAAGGAATGGTACAAACCACTCTGGGGAGCTTATGAACAATTGGAAGAAGCGACGGGCCGTGTTGTAAATTCTTTAAGAGAATACGATGCAAGAATTCTTGGTATCGAAAAAGTTGGAGATAAACATTACTCAGAACCCGCAGAATTTTTTGCTAAAATAGTGAACTGTGGCCAAGAATCAAAGATATTATTCACCCCCTATAATATGAATTCTACAATTGGTGGACAAAGGTTATACTTTGGTTCTCGCGCTATTGAAGCAAAATTACAAAATGGTAAAAGTAAATTTGCTGGGATTGTGAGTGTCAAAGAATATGGACCAAAAACCTGGGCTGGCATGCTGGATTCCTTCTTACGTATGCCTTTTGAGTTTGTCATCACTCAATCTTTTCAGTTTGCTAATAGACAAGCATCGATAAACAGAATGCAGTTGCAGCAAAATAGGATGATTCAAGCAGGCGATAAAGCTGTCTCTCAGATCATGGAAATTAGTGAAGCGCTCGATAAAGCAATGGGAGGAGAAATAGCCTTTGGTACGCATCATTTAACCGTAATGTGTTTGACTGATAGTCCAAAAGAACTTGAAAATATTTTATCTATGTCAGCTGTAGAATTGACAAATACAGGAGGTATCGGGGTTAGAGAAAAAATTAATATGGAGCCAGCATTTTGGGCTCAATTACCTGGAAATTTTGATTTCATTGTTAGGTCCTCTACAATAAATACCATGAATCTGGCGTCATTTAATTCATTGCATAATTACCCAACAGGTAGACCTAAGAAAAATCACTGGGGAGACGCGGTTACTGTTCTTGACACTACTTCTGGTACTCCTTATTACTTCAATTTTCACCTTCGCGACGTTGGGCATACTACCATCATAGGGCCCACGGGCTCTGGTAAGACCGTGATGATGAATTTTTTGTGTGCTCAGGCGCAAAAGTTTAAGTGCAGGCTATTCTTTTTTGATAAGGACCGCGGCGCTGAAATTTTTATCAGAGCGCTGAATGGACATTATACAGTAATAGACCCAGCACAGGCTTGTAATTTAAATCCTTTATTATTACCAGATACGGGTGAAAATAGAACGTTCTTATTAGATTGGCTAAAACAGCTAGTATCGGTTAATGGTGAAGTCATAACCGCCGAAGATATCGCTGCACTAAATACATCAATTAATGGTAACTACAAGCTTGATAAATCAAATAGAGGCTTAAGCAACATTGCTCCATTTTTAGGGTTGGAAGGACCAGGGAGCCTTGCAAGCAGAATGGCTATGTGGCACAGCGGTGGTTCACATGCAAAAATCTTTGATAATCCTACCGACACCATAGATTTTGACGAGGCTAATATTTTTGGTTTCGAGATGGCCGAATTACTTAAAGATAAGGCGAGTCTTGGGCCTGTTTTAAGTTATATTTTTCACAAAATTAACTTATCGCTGGATGGTACTCCAAGTATGATAGTTTTGGATGAGGCCTGGGCGCTAATTGATAACCCAATATTTGCTCCCAAAATTAAAGACTGGTTAAAAGTTCTGCGTAAACTTAATACTTTTGTGATTTTTGCAACTCAGAGCGTGGAAGATGCAAGCAAAAGCGCGATAAGCGATACCTTAATACAACAAACAGCAACCCAAATCTTTCTTCCTAACCTAAAAGCTACTGAAGTGTATAAGACAGCATTTATGCTTAGTGAAAGAGAATATCAATTAATCAAAACTACTGATCCAGGGAGCAGATTCTTTTTAGTGAAGCAAGGTAATAATGCTGTAGTAGCGCGTATAGATTTGTCTAGTATGCCAGACATAATAAATGTTTTATCAGGTAGAGCAGATACGGTGATTGTGCTGGACGAAGTAAGAAAGGAATATGGGGATGATCCAAATGTTTGGTTACCGAAGTTTAATAGCAGATTAAAAGAATTGAAGGAATAGTTATGCAACACATAATAAAAAAATTCCAACTTTTTTTTATTATAATGCTCCCCATTTTAATGTTAAATGGCAGAGCACTTGCATTTGACTCTATGATTGAATTTGAATCTCGTTCAGTGACTGATTCTGGATTTGGTTATTTAGGTAACATAGACAATTGCTTTACAAGTGGGAAAGCTACATGGCCTTGGGAATATGGAGCTTTTAACAATACCTGTATTCCAACAATGCTCAGCAAAAATAAAAATAGCTGTAAAGATGGGGGTGTTGGTGGCCTTGCTCTAATAACAAACGTGGGGAGAGGAGTGGTTTATGCGGCCATGCTTACTGCTGTGCCGTTTGGTACTATATTTGCCTTACTTGCTATGGGTATAGAATATGTAATCATGATAGATCTTTGTACCAATGCCTATATAGTAGCTCCTCATGAATATATAAATTTTGAGCAAGGATGGGTACAATGTGAAGAAAAGGGGTCAAACTTAGTATTAAATACTCATCCAAATGCGCTTACTGCAGTGGATGTACCTTTTTATTATCATTGTGATCCTTTCTATGACCCAGACACTGGCACAACTTTAAAATCAGGAGTAGAGGAAGATGAAGCCTTAATTGGAAGGACTTGGGGATATATGGGAGCAGCTTCTCCTTATTGTGCAGGCGATGCGGCCAAATATGCCAAAAAAGATATGGTTGGTAAGGTGGTGGTGCATTATGTATCGGGATGGGATAGATTTTGGAGCGGCCTGAACAGGTGCAGAGCTGGAGGCCAAGGAAGTCCAAAAAGGCAGGAGCTTATATTGGCTGCAAAAAAATCTGATAACGATAAGTACCAGCTCCCTGCGCATTATCACGCGTATTATAGATTTGTATCTGGAGTTGGTAAGGTACAGTTATGCGTGGTTACTCCTTATACATTATTACCAATAAGAATTGGGTGTAGCTATGTGCCGCCCCCTGCTGATGATCTTGATTTAGATGAATTCTTAAAAGTCTACTTACAAGATACTAGGTGCTATTATTTTATTACCGGACGAAGTGATTTGAATGCTTTGGGTAAATCCTTACGGGATACTGATGAGCTTGGGATTCAAAAGAAATACGTGAAGGATTTCTTAAGCAGTGACATGCATATAATTAGCACGGTAATTGGTTGTATGCAGGATTTATTGGTGAAGGTGTTTATTGAGCCTAGTGGAGTGAATGTTAATGGGCAAAAACCGTTTTTCCAAATTGTTCAAGAGCGTTTAAAACAGATAGTGTATGCGGTACTAGTATTGTATGTCACCTTAGTTGGTATAAAGATTATCACTGCAGCTGAGTTACCGCAAAGAGGCGAGTTAATAATGTATGTAGTAAAGTTTGGGCTAGTTCTTTATTTCGCAACTGGTAATGCTTGGTATGAAGTTAAAAATGGAGAGAAGGTGGGGTTGTATCCAGCGCTCTTATCTGCTTCTAGTGAGATAGCAGGGTTTTTTATGGGCGCGCAGAATGATAATGATCCAATAGGTTTTTGCCAATATCAATTCGAGGGCTTTAATCTGTTTGGAGAAAGGGAAATACCGGTATCTGCTGCCATACAATCAAGTGGAACAGGGGACGCTTCTTCTGGTTATATACTAAATCAAGCTTTACAGCCTACGATGGGCTTTAAGGATAAAGTAAAAATCACTGTTTGGGATCTGATAGACTGTAAGTTGTTGAATTACCTGAATCTGGGCTCATGTAAGTACACTATTGCAGGTCTTATAGGAGTATGGATAATATCAGCAGCAATTTTGGTTAGTATGGAAGGATTCCTGCTTGGTGTCGTATCGTTTATATATTGCCAAATGTTATTACTAGTAATATTTAAATTTATACATATTTTCATACTATCAATGTTTGTACTTACAATATTGGTTTTAGTCTCTCCTATAATTATTTGTTTCGCTTTATTTGATTACACAAAAAGCATTTTCCAAAAATGGATGCAATTGATAATTGGTTATATTTTATATCCTGCATTATTATTCGCTTTTATAGCCTTGATGCTTGCAACTTTTGATTCGGTATTTTTTGGTGATATAGACCTAGTCAACAATAGAAATGACATAAAGAAAGCTTGTGCTGGAGTTGATTCTGTATTTTGTACTACTTATGAAGCAGTGGGAGCAGATCCTTGTGGTGCTAATCTTGGGAATATTAATGGTACTCTGACTGAAACTCTTGATTTAGGTCCTCTTGGCAAATTTACCATCCTAAAAGATATCTTCGTTGGTACCTATCTTGATGCTGTTTTAAAATTAATGTTATTTGCCTTTCTCTTCTATTTATTTCTTGGATCGGTCTCGGGCTTCTTAGCTATATTAACAGGAGTGCAGGATTTAGGAAGTATGGCCAAAGGAAGTATTAATATCGCAGCAATCATGGCTGCAGCTGGTAGTGGTGGTGGAGCGGCTGGTGGTGCCAGTGCTGCTGCAAATGAGAGTGGTGGAGTCAACAAGGGCGGAGGTGAAGGTGGTAAAGAAGAAGGTGGTGGCGGAGATAAAGTGCGTGAAGGGATTAGTGCTGCTGGTAGTGGAGGAGGTGGCGGTGGTGGAATGCCTGGGGGTGGTAGTTGATAGATTATGCTTCATCTCAATTCGTCATTTATCACCCTTTTTATCCTTACGTTGTTAAGCATTTTCTATACGAATGCCAATGCCGCGCTATATTCTGATTGCGTATATAGTTGGGAGTTCGGCGACGAAGATCGAAAATTAGTTATAGTTAGGCCTATCGGTCAGATATGCTATAAGAGATGTCAAAATGAGTGTAACTCTTTTGCGCGCGGTAAAAATGATGCCGATCTCAGGAAGGATAAAGATGCTTATAATAGTGCAATCAATGGGGTTGGTGATGATTTGAATGCTGACATCATAGATTCTTGTATTGCAGCTTGTCAAAAGGGCGATTTTTTTAAAAGCAAGTACAGAGATTATGATGAAAATCACAACGTAGTTTGGAAAGATGAAATTACTACAAAGGCGGCTTGTGGTACTAGTGGGATTTCAAGTGCAAATTATAATTATTATCAATCTGATCTAGTAATTGATCCCACTAAGAATCAAAAGATCAGAATCAAGATGCTGGATGAGAGTGGGCAAAGTGAAATTGGTAGCTCTATATATCTTTGTGGCTTTAAGACAATGAAATTGACTCCGGTGTGGAACTCTATGCTCAAAAGCAAATGGCCTGATGGTGCTACAGTTAACGGAAAAATCACAAATGATAAAGAGAATTGGCATGCAAGAAACTATTATTGGACTGATACTGAAATAGATATCAAAGATGGAGATTATCTGGAGCTACGATATGGCGGTAATTATATGTTTCAACCTTATTCAATAGGGTACAGTTCTCCTTTTAATCAAAGCCTACAAGTTTGGAAACCGGAAGCTTTTGGTGGCAGTTTTTTTGGCAATTGGAAATCTATAGAGTTGACAGGATCTCAGTTTAAGTTAGCCGAAATCAATATATTAAGTAGAGATAAAGATGGGATACCAACCTCAATTGATTATAGTAATATTGAGGCAGTAAATAACGCCAATAATGCCCTGGATTGGTATGGACTGAAGGGACGTATCTGGTCAGAAACTAGGCCATTATCGAGTGACTATAATATTACAACTTTTGAAAGCGATTATGGCAGCTCTCTTGGAATGTCTATACTGTCATGGATTACAGATCCCACAGAATCTGATAATCCAACTAAGCGGAGCAAAGAGAGGGTAAGAATGTTATCATTTTCTGGGGTTCTGCAAGGGTTTTCGGATAAGTATATTAGATTGGCATTAAGGCATTATGACAACCCTAATGTGCCAGTTGGCATGGGGAGCACCACTGACTATGCTGATAACTTAGGAGGGATAGATGTCACAATAAAATGGCGTGGTTGTAATTTTCGCTCAGGCGAGAGGCTGCAATATGCAATAATTCCCGTGAACAGCTCCGGAGAATATTTACCAGATTCACCCAACATAGACTGGCAAGATGTTGATATAAAATCAGATTTTTTTCCAGCTGTTGGAAAGGAAAAGGTAACGTGTTTTTAGAATAAAAGATTGGACCTGGACTATAGTAAGGGGTTAGAGCCAACGTGCCCAAGGTTATTCCCGATGCCTTGTCAAAGTACTTTGAATAATATTACTAATCCGGCAAAATATGCAGCCTATAACACAACTGGTGAGTATTATATTGCTGTAGAAAAAGAAGTGGAAGCAGCACCAGTTTCTGGGAGTTTAGCTGAGATTCTACAAGAAATAGTTGATTACTTATTTAAAGATGACCCAAATAATCCTAGAAATGGTATTGTGCCAAAAACGTTTAAGCACTTTGTTACAGATACTAATTTTATTACTGCTGTTAGAGCTTTGTTAGTTCTTTATATAGCATTTACTGGTATTAGTTTTATTACTGGACTTGCGCAGACGACTCAAAAAGAGGCCATAATTAGAATAGCAAAAATAAGTATAGTTACTGTATTGATTTCTGATAGAAGTTGGGATTTTTTCAACAATTACTTATTTAATTTGTTTACTGTTGGCTCGTTGGAATTAATCGTGAGAATAGCCAGCTCAATGAATGGTTCTATGCAATTTAATGAGCAAGAATTCTTTAATAATCCTTCGATTATATTTTCTGTATTTGACGCGCCATTTAAACAATTATTTAGCGCTCAAGTGTGGGTAAAAATAGCATCTCTAATATGTGCTAATTTGTTCGGTTTTTTAATTGCAATAGTGATCATATTTGCAATTGGGATGTATGCAATTTGTATTGCAAAAGTTTTAATGTTGTATTTAGTATCTATCATATCTTTAGGTATCCTTTTCTTAGTAGGCCCTATATTTATTTGTTTTATATTATTTCCTTTTACAAAGCAGTTTTTTGATTCTTGGTTTAAACAAATGCTATCATTTGCGTTACAACCAGTGTTTGTCATTACGGCTGTTGCATTTTTAAATACCCTATTAATGACAGCATTATATGTGACTTTAGGATTTACGGCTTGTAAAGTATGCATATTAGGTTTTTCTATTTTAGGCTTTGATGTCTGTTTAATTCCTGGATACATGAGCTTGGCAAGTGCTCACCATCCACCAACTGATTCTTTTGGGATTCCAATTAATTCTTTAGCAAGCGCTATCTTTTTCTTGATTATAGGGCAGGCGATGTATGTTTTCTGTAATTTTTCTTCTTCCCTTGCCAATATGATAGTAACATCAAGCTTTATGGGGTTAAATCTTTCCGAAGCTGCAGCTAATGCTAATCCTGTCAATGCTTTGTTATCAGCTTTTGGATCGCCTAGGGGTGGCTCAGCAGGGGCTGGAAGAGCGGGCGCGCGCGCAAGTGGTAGAGGCGGCAAGGATCGTGTGGGTGGGCAGTATGATAAAGCAAGAAGAGCTCCATTCGGTGAAAATTTAAGGCTGGACGATATTAATGCTAATAATAGGAAAGAGGAAGAGAACACTCAAGAACAGTCTAAAGGATCAGATCGCGATTCGAATAATAGTGGTATTGAGTAAATAGAGGGAGGGAGATAATGAATCATAATCTTTATAAGTTATCCTTATCAGCCTTCAGAACTATTTTTTTTATCTTAGCTATAAGCTATAAATTAATCCTAATAGCGTCAGCTGCTGGTGGAGGAGCATGTATCGCAGCAGATGATTTCGGGTTGGGAGGCTCAATTACAGTACCCGCTAATCCTGATGAAGGTATTACTACTCAAGGGGTTACCAAACTGTTACGTGTTAATCCAAAAAAACAGCAAATTGCCCCTTGGATTGATAGCGGACTATATACTCTTGGCAATCCGCCAGACCCTAAAAACCCAACCCAAAATAGGTTGAAATTAACGATTACTGGCAGTTGGAGCCCATGGGGAGATATAGAAGGATTGGACGTTAACGAGTGCGAATTATTAGATTGTAGTCCGACCAAAAAGCAAGATAGGATTTGTTTGCCAGGCGGAAAAGTCGTAAATAGCGATATTGATAAATTGCCTTGCACCTTAAAGAACGGTTGGGGCTTATATGGATTAATTGCTATGGCGGATTCTGGGGGAAAGAGCTATTACAACCCAAATGACTTAAGTGCAGCGATTAATTTACCCAAAAGCCTTTTTAGAACTTTTAGGGTAGCACCTACCGTCAAAGGAGCAAGGATCAACTCTTCTGCTTTCGATGAAGAGCCAGAGTATGAATATTATTTTGAGCTAGACGCAACACAGTACTGCGATGAAAGCGTCTGTGTTAAGGATGTGCATAAGGAAGGGGGGGAATACATAGTAAGAGGAAGATTGTTTTTTAAAATCCAAGATGGTTATTACCAAGACAACTCTGGGGTTTACAATGTTACAGTAACTAATGGAGTCTATACGGAAAAAGGCTTCATAGAAAGAACTATTAATATGTTTAACAAGCAAATAGACAGAGTTAACAAGTCCCTTTATGAGAATATAGTTCATAACCTCAAGCTTATCACAATAATAAGGGCGTTTTTATTGTTATACATAGTAATAACAGGGGTGATGTTTGCTCTGGGCACCATTAAAGTGAGTCAAAGGGAGCTGATAGTACGATTATTTAAGTTTTCAATTGTTGCAACTCTTATCTCTGATCAAAGCTGGAACTTTTTTAATACATATTTATTTAGCCTGTGCAGAGATGGAGCAAGAGATATAGCGGACATGATTATTAGAGCCACTTTATATTATGATGGTAACCCTAATTCTCCCATATACTACCTACCTGATAAGGCTTCTCCCTTAACTATTTATGATGTTTTGTTAAAAATACTAACTAAGATACCAGTACATGCAAAAACTTGGTCATTAATGTTTTACGAGTGGAAATTATATTGGATTCCATGCATTTATGTTGGATTTTATCTTATAATTGTATCGATGCTCAAGTCGTTGGTTCTTTATTTATTAATGCTTATACAATTTGCTTTGTTGCTAATTGTGGCCCCTATATTCATCGTGATGTTGCTCTTCCAAATTACGAAAGAGTTATTCGATATGTGGATTAAACAAGTTGTTTCTACAGGTATATTATATATCATGCTAGCCACTAGTATTGGCTTAATGGTAAAATTAATTTTTGGACAAATACAGGCTCTACTCTTCTTTAGAGTATGTTGGCAAACTGTTTGGAAGTTGGAAATTCTTGGCTTAACTATCGTAGACTTAAAGTTTTGGTACCCGCAGTCTGCATCGGAGCTCCTCAGTTCTATTAATGCTATTAATTTCTTCGCATTTTTGCTGATGTCCATAGTGTTTTTCTCAATAATGGAAAAAACTCCTGAAATGGCTGATATTATAATAGGACAAGGGAGAATGCCGACAAAAGAGATGTATGCCTCTGGTCTTAACCAGTATAGAAATAGTTTTGTGGCAGTTAAGCTTCGCCAAGCTAAAGCCGCAGCATATCAAGGAGCGATGGCCGCAATTGCTCATGTTGATGGAGGAGTAACTGCTAAAGTGGTTGATACTGTAAACAGAGGAGCTGATATGGCTAAACGAATGTTGGCTAAGTTTGACGAAGGTGTTGGTGAAGGAAGAGGGGACGGCGTAGCCCAAGCTTTTGATACTCCAGACAAGTGGATAAGTAAAGGGGGCGGCGGGGGGTTCTGGTAGTTCGGGTGGGCCAAGTAATGTAGGAGGTCCTGGAGGGGGAGAAGGAGCGCCTAAAAACGATAAGGTTGAAAGTTAACGAGGACAGTAGCCCTGATAAACCTGCAAATACCGATAAAGGAGCGATCTCCGAATAGAAGGCCCGTCAAATATTGAGTCAGTTTTTCGACAACGGCTCGATCGTCTGTATTTACCCGAAGTCAGCGTGAACGGCCTTTGCAGCAATTCGGCAGAATGACCAACGTGATGACTGCGTCTTGCAATCAGCTCAACAAAGCGATTGTAGCTGATAAGCTTCGGCAATTCCTCTCTGAGAGAGGTTTGAACACAGTTTAGGTAAGAATCTTTGAATCCGGTGATGCCCTCAAATGAAGCAAAACGAGGATCGTTATAACTTCGGAAAGCATCATCCTAGACTCTCGTTTCCTTTGTATCTGCGAGTTTCTTAAGGATCTCTTTGGTACGTGAGTTGTCGCTTGCAAAAATCATCAATCAAACAAAATATTTCTACTAGAGGAACCACTTTTCTTATTTATCGTGAAATTGAGAGAAACTTAATGGTTACACAGCTTCTTTAAGACCATATCAGATAATTTCCTTAAACTTACCTCAAACTGGGGTTAACATAGATGAAAGCTCAAATATACCGTCTATCGTAAAAAGACTCCACAACAAGGGCATAAATCATTATAAATGACCGGGTTAATTCTTTAAGAAGGCTGCTAAGGAGATAATGCTTTGCTGAGTTATCTCTGTTATATGCAGTCTCCCCAAGTAAAGAGTATACCTATTAACAATATATGTCAATAATCACTTAAAGCTTTTTTACTATAGCTCGTAATGGCAATATCAAGATACCGATTTACCTAATCATCCGCTCCCTTCTTTGGTTGCTCTTCAAGAGAGTAGAAACCTTCGGTACACAAATAATTATCCTATTTTTTAACCGCAGAAGCTTCTTGTATAACTCTACATCTTTGGTCATTAAATAATCAGTAGTAATTTCATTTTTATTACCTAAAATTATTTTTTAGGATTGATAAAATTTAAATATAACCCCTCTAAAACATTAATATTGTACTGTGCATACCATTCTCTCATCTTTTGAGCTTTTCTTAACTACCTGTCATAATGGTCACACATACCTATCATGGCTTGAGCTAGATTCTCTACCCTAAAGTCATAGTAATTACCCCAGTCATCATTAGGCATAGACTCATAATTTGCCTTTTTATTTTTATATGACTCTACACAACTAACTAGACGAGAGTTACATATAGTTTTCTGCGCTGTATTTATCCGTTATAATCGTCGGAACACCAAGTGCCAAACTTTTTCTTGGAATAATTGAAAATCCTCCGCCTCTTGAAGGGCTTACGTACGCATCTATTTTCTGAAAATCAGCTAAATGTTCCTCATTATCCTTGTTTTTTATCTCAACCTTAACATTGTTTAACTTATTCTCAGCTACAAAGCGCATTATATTCTTGTATAAGCTAGTAGTTGCATGCCTTGCTGAAATGAATAGAGCATATCGGGTCTTTTAGATTAAACTATCTTAAAAGCTTGAATTAGATTATCTTGTTCTTTTCGGTTCTCTAATGAGGAAAAATATCCAAAAGTAAAAACTTTATTTGGCCTTAACTTTTATTGGCGCCCTCAAAAACTCATCTAAGTTGACCAAAAGAGGCAGGTAAAATATAGGTTTTGTTACCCCTGCTTGTTGATAGGGATCAGGCACAGGAACAATATCAAAACACTCATTAAGACAATTTGCAGCGTGGCCAGTAATTTTGTCAGTTTCGAACATTGAAGTGGCAATAAACAAACGCCGATCTTCTCTATTTATCGAATCAAAACAACTTGTTTTGCTGGCTGCAGGGAACCCATTTCCAGAAAAAATTATTTCTTTTGCTCACTACACAATTCTCTATTGGCGCCGAAGGGTTTTTTAGCGCGTCCTAATAAACATACTTATCTTTTTCATAATCATGAGATTAGGCGTAATATGCTATCCTCACTTATACCACCAACTCTTAAAAATTGTACAGTATTATTTGAGCAATCTATAACCGTTGAAGGCTTGGCATTTTTCTGTATCTCTCCATTCACAATAATTGGCACTTTATCTTTAAAAGTTAGTAATAACTCCTGATAATCGAAAATATCATTATTACCCGATGGATTAGCACTCGTTCCCGTAATTGGTTTTCCAAAGTTATTAATTATTTCCATAATCAAAGAACTGCTAGGCATCCTCACTGCAATTTTTTCGGATATGGACAAATTTTTTGCTAGTTTGCCTTTTAACTTCAAAATCAAGGTTAAAGGTCCAGACCAGAATTTCTTTGCTAATTTCATTGCTAAATCATTAAACTCAAAAAACCTTTCAGCTTGTTCGAATGAGCTAACAAAGACAGGGAGAGCTTTTTCTAACTTTCGGCTCTTAATCTCAAATAAATTTGACACAGCTTTCTCTGAAGTTGCATCGACCGATAAAGCAAAAAGCGTATCTGTAGGTAAAACAACCGGCTCAGCCCTAGACAAGGCGCTCACCACATCTTTTACTATAAAAAGCATACGGCACAGATAAAAAAAGGTGGCTCCCCGGGCTGGACTCGAACCAGCGACCAAGCGGTTAACAGCCGCTTGCTCTACCGCTGAGCTACCGGGGAACTTAAATTGTCACGAACCTTATAGCAATAGGGCTATAAAAAGTCCATAACAAATTTTTACATTTTAAGTATTTCTTTGCAAATATAAAAATATATTTATATTAGGAGCGGCTTCAAATACTTACCAGTTATACTTTCTTTACTTGAAATTATTTCCTCAGGAGTTCCGGTTACAACCACAGCACCACCTTTACTGCCTCCTTCTGGCCCTATATCTACAACATAATCAGCAGTTTTAACAACATCTAAATTGTGTTCAATTACCACTACAGTATTCTCTGCGTCTACTAATTTGTGTAGCACAACTAATAATTTTTGGATATCATGCATATGCAACCCAGTTGTTGGTTCATCAAGTATATAAAGAGTACGGCCGGTTGATTTTTTTAGAAAGTTCTTTCGCTAACTTAATTCTCTGCGCTTCCCCGCCCGAGAGAGTAGTTGCGGATTGCCCAATTTTCATGTATCCCAGACCAACTTCTTTTAAAGCCATTACCTTTTCTAAAATTAATGGAACATTTGAAAAAAATCCTGCTGTCTCATCAACAGTCATATTCAAAACATCTGCAATCGACTTATCCTTGTATTTTATTTCCAGAGTTTCTTTATTGTACCGGCTGCCTTTACATTCGTCACACTGCACATATACATCTGGAAGGAAATGCATTTCTATTTTTATTACGCCATCTCCCTCACATGTTTCGCATCTACCGCCCTTTACATTGAACGAAAACCTACCGGAGTTATAACCTCGGGCTTTTGACTCTTGAAGGGTTGCAAACCAGTCTCTAATATGAGTAAATGCTCCGGTATATGTAGCCGGATTGGACCTTGGCGTTCTACCTATTGGAGATTGATCTATTTGAATAATCTTATCTGTGTACTCCAAGCCAGTTATTTTATCATAAGCACCAGGAGTAATTTTGCTATGATGTAGCTTTTTGAGTGCAGCCTTATAAAGAGTATTAATTACAAAACTCGACTTGCCACTACCAGAAACCCCAGTAAAGGCAACAAAGCTTCCTATTGGAATAGAAACAGATATGTTCTTTAAATTATTAGATCTGGCTCCTGTAATTTCTATAAATTTATTCTTTAAACCAGGCCTCCTGCTTTTTGGGACTTCAATGACTAGCTCTTTAGATAAATATTTCCCCGTTATGCTCTCTTTGACTTGAGCTACCTCCTCTGGCCGCCCCTGAGCAATTATTTGTCCACCATGAACTCCCGCGCCAGGTCCAACATCGATAAGATGATCTGCTGCCTTCATCGTATCCATATCATGTTCAACTACTATAACTGTATTACCTAAATCTCGTAGATGCCAAAGAGTGTTTAAAAGTCTATCATTATCGCGTTGATGTAAACCTATTGACGGTTCGTCCAGTACATATAAAACACCGCTAAGACCTGAACCAATTTGAGAAGCTAATCTGATCCTTTGGCCCTCTCCCCCCAGACAGCGTAGTTGCCTTCCTACTCAAAATCAGATAATCAAGCCCTACATCGTTTAAAAACTTTAATCTTTTTGTGATCTCTTTAACAAGCCTTTCAGCAATTTGTTTGTGAGTATTATTTAATGCTTCTTCAAGATGAGCAAACCATTCTAATGATTGACTGATGGTCATATTACACATTTCTCCTATGTGCTTACCGGCTATCTTAACGCAAAGAGATTCCATTTTCAATCTGTAGCCGTTACAAGCGCTACAATCTTTTGCAGTTTGATAATTCGCCATTTCTTCGGCCACTTGACTGCTCTCAGTTTTTTGCATTCTCTTTTCTAATAATGGAATAACACCTTCAAATGTTTTTTTAACAGTAGATTTGCGGAATCCATCGTCGTACGTAAAACTAATCGATTCATTGCCCGAGCCATAGAATATTACATTTTGTATTTCTTCAGATAACGAACTAAACGGCTGAGTAGTACTGAATTTGTAGTGTCTCGCTAAAGACTCAAAAGTTTGCTCATGAAACTTTAATTGAGAAACTATAGATATCACCGATTTGCTAAATGGTAATACAGCCCCTTCTGCAATACTTAACTGTAAATTTGGTACGATTAAACCTTGGTCAAAGTAAATTTCGGTTCCAAGACCATTACAATAAGGGCAAGCACCGTACGGGCTATTAAAAGAAAAGATTCTCGGTTCGATCTCAGTTAATGAAAAGCCAGAAACATGACATGCAAACTTCTCAGAAAACACCAAAACATCACCAGCTTTATTTTTAGATTCTGCCCCTTCTGGAATTGAAACTATTTCAACATACAAAATACCATCTGAAAGCTTTAATGCTGTCTCAACACTATCAGCAAGTCTATTTCCGAGTTCATGATCTAAAGAAATACGATCAACCACTACAGAGATCTCGTGTTTTTTATTTTTATCTAGCATCGGTAGATCATCAAATTCATAGAACGAATCATCTATTTTTACTCGCTCATACCCATGCTTACGCATCATTAAAAGTTCTTTACGATACTCGCCTTTTTGCCCTCTAGCAATTGGAGCTAAGATATAAAGCCTTGTATTCTCTGGAAGCTTTAATACTTCCTCAGTCATTTGACTTGCAGTCTGTTTCTCAATAGGAAGGCCAGTAGCAGGTGAATAGGGTATGCCTATACGGGCATATAAAACTCTTAAATAATCATAAATTTCAGTTGCAGTGGCAACTGTTGAGCGGGGGTTCCTCGAAGTGGTTTTTTGATCAATCGCAATAGCAGGTGAGAGACCTTCTATCGATTCTACATTAGGCTTAGCTTGCGCTTCGAGGAATTGCCTTGCATATGTAGAAAGGCTCTCAACATACCTACGCTTCCCTTCAGCATAAATAGTATCGAAGGCCAAAGAAGACTTACCTGACCCGCTTACCCCAGTTATTACTACGAGCTTTTCTTTTGGGACATCAATATTAATATTCTTAAGGTTATGTTCTTTGGCGCCCTTTATAGATATAAAACCGTGCATTTGCTCTTCTACTTTATTTTTTTAAGGTATGGAGTATGGTAGCAATGCCTCTTCTTATATTCAACTAAATTCTTTTTGGCAAAAATAAATATTATTTAACCCCAGTTTTAGGTAAGTTTTTAAAGAAATTATCTGATATGGCTTCAAAGAAGCTGTGTAACCATTAAGTTTCTCTCAATTTCACGATAAATAAGGAAAATGGTTCTCTTAATCGAAATATTCTGTTCGATCGGTGAGTTTTGCAAGCGACAACTCACGTACCAAAGATCCTTAAGAAACTCGCAGAGACAAAGGGAACGAGAGTCTGGGATGATGCTTTCCGAAGTTATAACGATCCTCGTTTTGTTTCATTTGAGGGCATTACCGGATTCAAAGATTTTTACCTAAACTGTTTTCAAATCTCTCTCAGAGAGGAATTGCCGAAGCTTATCAGCTACAAATCGCCTTGTTGAGCTGGATGCGAGACGCGGTCATTCCGTTGGTCATTCTGCTGAATTGCTGCAAAGGGAAACAAACAGGTACGTTGACTCAACAAAAAGCTGGAAGGTTTGTCATAACTCACGTACTAGCAGTAATAAGGCCTTTAAAGGCGTCGCTCAGCGTGGGAAAACGTCGACCCGGATGGTTCTTTGGCCTCAATGATCAAGGAGAGATTATGTCATTCACACTGACATCAGTAATACAGATGATCGAGCCGTTGTCGAGAAACTGACTCAATATTTGACAGGCCTTCTATTCGGAGATCGGTGGTATATAAGCAAAAACACTGAGCAATCAAGGTATTGAGCTCGTCACCCACGGCTTAAGAAAAACATGAAAAACAAAACCCGGCTTGCGGCTTTTAAACAACTGCTTCTTGCAGGGCGTGGATTGATTGAAACAGCCATCGGAGAATTGAAAGAGATTTGCCAAATCCAGCGCCACGGCATCGCTCGCCAAACAATTTCTTGACAGACCTCTTTCTCAGGGCTCTTGGCTTATGTCTTCAACCCAATATTATCTCATGGAAAAATAGGCTCACGGGCATACTCCCTAACGTCAAACTGAGGTTTATATTAATACAAAGTAAATTTAAACGCCCAGCTTGCTGGACAGCTCAAGAACGGCACGTTTACTTTATGGGTCGCCGTGCAAGCTTAGCTTAAAAGTGGCGAAAAGTGTGCCATACTTTTCTGTTGCAAACTTGCTTTAGTGCAATTCTGTGAGTAAAATGAGTATAATAGGTGGTGAGTTAAAAGCATTTCTGTTGGGAGCTCTTGAAAACTGTTAAAGCACCAATTTTTGAAGCTTTTCGCTACTCAAGGATAGGCCTTTTGGCCAAGGGCAGCGTCCAAACTTCTCATGGGCGTGTCTCTTTCGCAACTATAGGCTTTAGAATAGCCTCAGCCAATTCTTCGAGTAGAGGTGGTAGAGGTTACACACTGCGGAGAATTTCTTATTTATAAGGCCAAAGGTGATCAAACTTCAGAGAAACTTAGTTCGCCTCTTCCAGGTACAATTGCAGCCTTTTGCTTAGCTTTAACTATATATGTATAGCCGAGGCAAAAGCTGCTAAAGAAGCCTCCTTAATTGCTTCACTATACCCAGGGTGGGCATGGCTAGTTCTAGCAATATCTTCAGCTGCTGCTTTAAATTCTATACCAACGCATATTTCTCCTATTAATTCTCCGGCGTTAATTCCAATGATATGCGCGCCTAGGATCATATCATCTGATCTGGAGGTAATAATTTTGACAAATCCCTCGCTTTCACCACTAGTTCTAGCTCGACTGCTGGCTAAAAATGGAAACTTACCAACTTTATAATCTATACCTTCAGCTTTAATTTGGTCTTCAGTTTTGCCGACATAGGCGACCTCAGGATGAGTATAGACAACGGAGGGTATAGCATTATAATTGACATGCCCATGCTGGCCTGCAATGATTTCAGCAACGGCAACACCCTCTTCTTCAGCTTTGTGAGCAAGCATTGGGCCCTTGATTACGTCACCTATAGCATAAATGTTGTTTATAGAGGTGAGGTAATTATCATTTACTTCAATTCTTGCTTTAGCATCAAGTTTTGGGCCAATATTTTCTAAATTTAAGCCAATTGTATAGGGTTTTCTGCCAATTGCCACAAGTAAAACGTCAGTCTCGATACTTTCTTTATTAGCATCAGCTTTTTCAATTTCCAAGGAGATCCCAGAATTAGTTTTAGTAGCTTTTAATGCCTTGGTCTGCAAAACGAATTTGATACCTTGCTTTTCTAGTATCTTTTGCATTTCCTTTGAAATATCAGCATCGGCAGTAGCTAAGATTTTATCTGCACACTCCACAATAGTAACCTCGGATCCAAGTCTAGACCAAACGGAAGCCATTTCGAGCCCAATGACTCCGGCTCCTAAAACGACCATTTTTTTAGGAGGGGTTTTCAAGGACAAGGCACCTGTTGAAGAGACGATCTTTTCTTCATCTATACTAATGCTTGGTAAGCTAATAGGTTCAGAGCCAGTTGCTATTACAAAGTTTTGAGCTTTAATATTTTCAGTGCTTCCGTCCTTCTTCTTAATTTCTACTGTATTTTGATCTATAAAACTTGCAAAACCGTTGATATAAGAGACTTTATTTTTTCTAAAAAGTCCTTCTATCCCTTTTCCTAAGTCATTTACTACTTTTTCCTTACGGGCTTGCATTTTTTCTAGAGAAAAAGTTAGCTCTTTGAATTCAACACCGTACTCAGCAAAGTGTTTGCTCGCTTCAAAATATTTGTGTGAGGAGTTAAGTAAAGTTTTGGAAGGTATACATCCAACATTTAAACAAGTTCCGCCTAATCTTTCTCGCATCTCAATACAGGCCACTTTTTTTACCAAGTTGAGAGGCTTTTATTGCGCAAACATAACCACCCGGGCCGCCACCAATTACTACTACATCAAATTCTTGCATTTTAATTACCTACTGCTTTAATAAATATCCTTTTTACTTTTATTGTTTTTTCATAGTCACAACTTGCGCATCTATATTCTTCAAGATGCAATTCGCTTCCATATTGCAATTGTATAGTGAATAACTCAATTCTAATATCATTTTTTCTGCCAGTGATATCATTTTCAGAGCATTCATAAACCCAATTTTTACTACATTTAGGGCATCTATATAGTTTAAGAAAAAATAGAAATAGTAATAAGAAAGTTGTTATGATACTGCCTGTGATTAAGCTGAAATGCGTTCTCAACGAATCTAGGCTAATGAAACTATCAGTAGCTGCAGACTTTAATATAATGACTGGCACTAAAGTTCCGATAAATAATGAGGCTAGCAAAGATCTTTTGAAAGAAGAGCGTTTCAACATGACGTTTTAAAGGCTAAATATCAAATAATAACCTCTCAGGAGTTTCTATCATCTCTTTGATTCGGAATAAGAATGTTACTGCTTCTTTGCCATCAATGATTCGGTGATCATATGAAAGAGCAATATACATTATAGGGCGAACAACTATTTGACCTTTAACAACATAAGGACGTTCAACGATATTGTGCATACCAAGAATTGCTGACTGAGGTGGATTAATTATTGGTGTTGAAAGCATGGAGCCATAGATACCACCATTAGTAATACTAAATGTACCGCCGCTCATATCGGCTATACTCAATTTACTTTCTTTAGCTTTTTGCCCCAAATTAGCGATAGTTTTTTCTATCTCGGCAAAGGATAAGGAATCCGCATCTCTCACAACGGGTACCACTAGACCATTTTCGGTGCCAACGGCCACTCCAATATCATAGTAATTTTTATATATAATATCATCGCCGTTAATTTCTGCATTAACCGCAGGGATTTCTTTCAATGCCTGGATTACAGCTTTTACAAAAAAGGACATAAACCCCAATTTTATGCCATGCTTTTTTTGGAATTTTTCCTGATAAGTTTGACGCGCTTGTATAATCGCTGACATATTAACTTCGTTAAAAGTAGTTAAAATAGCAGCGGTATTTTGAGAATCTTTTAATCTTGCAGCAATAGTTTTTCTTAGTCTACTCATCTTAACTCGAGTTTCGCGAGCGCTACTATCAATAGCAGAAGAGGCTGTAAGAGTAGGTGAGGAAGAAGGATGCTGCATCATCACGTCCCCTTTGGTAATCCTTCCATCTCTACCGGTCCCAGATATTGTAGAGAGGTCAACCCTATTATCTGCTGCAAGTTTTGTTGCTGCAGGGGAAGCGGTAGGAAATTTTTCTGTTTTAACAGGAACTCCAGAGGCGGCCGTAGGAGAAGATTTTGGTACAGAAGGAGTACTTGCAACTGCTTTTTCATCAATCACACCCAATACTTGGTTAACTTTGACTGTCGCACCGTCTGCGGCTAAAATTTCTGATATGACGCCCGCTGAGGGAGCTGTAACTTCTAATGTTATCTTGTCGGTCTCGAGTTCCAGTAATATCTCGTCAACTTTAACCGCTTCACCATTTTTTTTTACGCCACTCGAGTACAGTTGCTTCTGTAACCGATTCTCCAAGTGGTGGTACTACTATATTCACACTCATTTTTTTCTCCTTTTTAACTTAAAGCTTTTGTAATAAAATTATCTAATTCTTTGATATGCAATTTCATATAACCAGCAGCTGTTGAGGCTGATTCAGCCCTTCCAGCATATAACAACTCTTTCATGTTAACATAAATTTCTTTTAAGATTTTCTCTATTCTATACTTCACAAATAAATAAGCTCCACCGTTTTCATGCTCTTCTTGGCACCATATAAATTTTGCATTTGGATGTTTAGATAATAATTCTTTTAATTCCTTTGCTGGGAAAGGGTAAAGTTGCTCTAACCTTATAATAACAGTGTCTTTTATGCCAAGTGCCCTCCTTTTCTCAAATAAATCATAGTAAACCTTGCCGCTACATATGATAACTTTTTTAGCATCAGCAGTTATTTCTCCATCTTCTAATAGAGGATGGAATTCTGTATTAAGATCCATTTCTTCAAGGCTGGAAACCGCTAATTTATGACGTAACAAAGATTTTGGGGCCATAACAATTAGAGGCTTTCTGTAATTACGATGCATTTGTCTTCGTAGCGCATGGAAGAGTGAAGCCGGAGTAGTGCAATTAACCACTTGAATGTTATCTTCGGCAGCTAACTGTAAAAATCTTTCAAGGCGCGCTGAACTATGCTCAGGTCCTTGGCCTTCATAGCCATGGGGTAATAATAGTACCAACCCGTTAGCCCTTAACCACTTAGCTTCGCCTGCTGCAATGAACTGATCGATAACAACTTGCGCTCCATTTGCAAAATCACCAAACTGTGCTTCCCATATGACTAGAGACTTTGGAGAGGAGAAACTATAACCATATTCAAATGCCAAAGCTGCAAGTTCGGAAAGGTTGCTGTTATTTATTTCCAACCTAGCTTTTTGATTAGAATCCAAATTATTTAGAGGTATGTATCTGGTTTCATTAACTTGATCAGTAAGCACTGCATGCCTATGCGAAAATGTACCTCTTTCACAATCTTGTCCTGTAATTCTTATATTAAAGCCTTCCATTAATAGAGTCGCATAAGCTAAAGATTCGCCCATAGCCCAATCAAGATCAGCTCCTTTTTCCATCATCTGAATTTTTGCTTGAAATTGCCTAGCTATTTTAGAGTTCAAGTTAAAAGATGTAGGAATTGTTGCTAATTTTTTACCTAGGTCTATTAAAGTGTTCTTTTCTACTCCGGTTGGAGATGTGGTTTTTTCGTCAAGAGGCTGTAAGGTTTTCCATATACCTTTAAACCAATCTGCTTCAGTTGGCTTATATGATTTAGAGATTTCCAACTCCGAGTTTAAAAATCCTTTGAATTCATCAAGTATTTTTTGATATTCAGGAGCTGTGATTATATTTTGTGTGATCAATGCTTCTGCATATAAGTCAGCAGGGTTCTTGTGTTTATCTATAGTCTGGTACATTAAGGGCTGAGTGAACATAGGTTCATCACCTTCGTTATGACCATATTTTCTATAGCAAACTATATCTAAAAATACATCTTTATTAAATTTCAAACGGTATTCAACAGCTAGCTGTGCCGCTCTAATAACTGCTTCAATATCATCGCCATTCACATGTAAAATAGGGGCATTAATTGCTTTTGCTATATCGGTGCAGTATCTGCCAAATCTATCTGCGGAAACATTAGTAGTAAAGCCAATTTGGTTATTGATTACCAAGTGAAATACGCCTCCTATTTTATAAGCCTCGAGCTGGCCGGACATCAATGATTCAGCCACGCTTCCTTGACCAGCAAGTGCGGCATCACCATGTATCAGAAAAGCTAGTGCTTTTCGGCGAGCTTGGTCTTCTTTGTAATCTTGTTTTGCTCTGACGCGTCCAAGTACTACTGAATTTACGGCTTCTAGATGAGAAGGGTTCGGTGTTAGTGATAAATGTATTTTCTTGCCTCCGATTTCTCTGTCCATTGAAGCCCCGAGATGATATTTTACATCGCCTGGCATATCTAAATCTTCTGGAAATGCAAGTACCCCAGCAAATTCAGAAAGGAGAGCATGGTAAGGCTTTCCAAGGATTTTAGTTAAGACATTTAATCTACCTCTATGTGCCATACCAATCACTATTTCTTCAATATTTGCGGCACCAAAAAGCTCAATCGCTATTTCCATCACGACGATTGCTGCCTCTCCGCCTTCTATCGAGAATCTCTTGGTGCCTGGAAATTTGGTGTGTAGAAAGTCTTCGAAATAAGTGGCTTCTAATAGATGTTTTAGGATCCGCTTTTTAAACTCATTTTGAATTGGCTGGTTGAGTGAAGTTTGTTCTAGTTGTTGGCAAATCCACGACTTTTCTTCATGATTCTCTATATGAGATAATTCGATACCGATCTTGTTAGCATAAATTGATTTAGCTTTTTCTAAAGCTTCTGCCAAAGATACTGTTCCTAAATTTAAAATCTTTCCGAAATCAAACTGTTTAACAAGGTCAGCTTGAGAAAGACCATGACTTTCCAAAGCCAAAAGAGGGTGAGGGTTGGCTCTGGTCAAGTTTAAAGGATCAAGGTTGATTGCAGTATGACCATAATCTATATAAGCGTTAATTAAAGATATAGCGGCTGAGGTGAGCTCGTTATTTGTAACTTTAGCAGCAGGAGAGGGAGCAGAAGATTTTACCGGATGAAATATAGATGAATCTCTGGGAGTTTTTGCAGCAATATTGTTGAGTAAACTCTTGGATTCATCTTGAAATGCCTTAAAGTAATCTTGCCAAGATGGATCGATGCTGTTTGGATTTTCTAAGTATTGCTTATATAAAGATTCAATAAAAGTTGCGTTACTTCCAAACAAATAAGAGTTAGACTGAAGTGCATCACTCATCTTAAAACACCTTTAATTCTTCAAAATTCTAATTAATTACAATCTAGCTATATATAAAATTTATATAACCAAAACTCAAGCCCAACCCTTCCGGATCACGAAGATTCAGTTGTAGGATAGCATACCAAACTAATATTTAAAAAAATAATATGCTTTATACTCAAACAAAAACTCAAAAACTTGGCTTTTCATTTCTAAGCCCCTATCAGGCTCAAGAAGAAGTAACAGTAAATGAAAATATAAATAAAATAGATCTATTGCTCAATAGGGGAGTAAAATCTTTCACCAAAAATTTTGAAGTTTCTTCATTAGTTTAATGGGGATCCAGTGATCGTGCCAGCAGATTTAGAAGGCGACTTAGCTGGTCACAAGAGTGAAGTTATTGTACACTGACGAATTACAATATATCAGGCCAACTGAAGGTATGATATTCTGGGCCCAAGAAGAGAGATGTTTGATTGCATATACTAACAATCAATGGATTAAATTAATTGAAGATAAAAGTAGTTCTGCGAGCTTATGACTCGCTGGTGTTATAGTCTGCTCTTGCGTAAAGTGTCAAGCTCGCTGCTATTTTCTTCATAATTGGCCGTGTTTGGAGTGATATAGCTATCATCATCGATTACTGAAACATCAGCTTTTTCATAATGAAGCTTATTCAATGTGGCATCAAGCTTATGCAACACCTCATCCACTCCTTCATAGGTATGAACATCATACTAAGCTGAATCCCATCCAGGTTGTCTGTGAGCTTCCTGGTAGATTTGGGTCGTTTAGAGATCTTTGGCCATCTGAGCCCGCTCCTCCTCTGCGGCAACACTACCTACTGCGCACGTCAACACAAGCCTTCTTGGGGGCATGGCCGTCGCCACGGTGCTGTTCTGGCACATGTTGTAAACGTTTATAAATTATACCTAAACCTACTATCACTATTGCAGATACGATGCCTCCGACAATGCCTCCAACCATTGCTATATTTGAAGATGATAGTTCCTGTTCTTCTAAATTTGAGCTAACTGTTGTATCTGTTACCATTGTGGAAGGTTTGGTACTGCTTGTTGTAATGCTTGTAGTCGTTGGAATTGTAGAAGCAGTCGTAAGGAGATAAAGTACTGGTTGTTGTGTAGTACCCATAGTTGGCGGTATTAGTATAGTGATGGTATTTGAACCAGCATTAGTATTTAATATATCTTGTTTTCCATCGCCAAGTGATATCACCTATTGCTACTGCTTGAGGGCGGCCGCCAACACTATAGGAAACAGCAGATGCAAAAAAGTATACCATCACCGCTACCTAACAATACGGAAACGGTAGATGAACCGTCATTACTTTCACACTATATCTGGTTTCCCATCGTTATTTAAATCTCCTACCGCTGTTCCCGCAGGCGCAGTACTAACACTATAAGAAACAGCTGGTTTGAAAGTGGCCATTTACCATTGTGAAATCCGTCGCTGTTACACCCCAAGTATAACCGCCTCCAACACTATATAGGACTGCTGCATGAAACGTTCCATCTCCTTTCCCCAATAATGCGGAAACCGAATTCCCATTGTAATTAGAGTTAACTAAATCTAATTTGCCATCTAGATTAAAATCTGCAACAGCGATGATCAAAGGAGCCTCACTCCCCACAGTATAACTCACTGCCGGCTGAATTACTCTTGTTTGAATAGGCAAAACGTTTATCAATATGGGATAGTTCCTGCATGATAGTTAGTAGTAACTATATCAAGTTTTCCATCTCTATTATAAAATCGCCTACCGCCACTCCCCAAGGACTACAGCCACCGATTCCATGTAATGTTGAGGCTTGAAACGTTCTGTCACCTTTTCCCAGTAATACAGCAACTGAATTTCCACCGTGATTACTGTTTACTATATCTAGCCTTTCCATCTTGATTAAAATCTGCAATAGCGATCATGTTAGGCCCATTACCCACTACATAATCTGCTGCTGGCGCGAATAACATATTGGACATAATACAACCTCATAATAAAAGTGTTTTATAAAGCATATAGTTGATGATTTGGGGCAACCATTTTAATGCTTCCAAAGCAACAGATATAACGCTTATTGAGGTGTGTCAATAACTATTTAGAAAAGCTTTGTAGTGACTTGCGGCGTTGGCGATAAGGTGTTGTTTTATCTGAAGTTCTTGGCTTTCAAGTGATTAAGGCAACGTCGGGTAAATAAAAAAGCCAGGCTTTTACCTCTGGCTTTTCGCAGTATCCTAATTTTTAATTGGTTAGAAGTTAGCTTTTAAGCCAGCTAAAACTACATTACCTTTATTTACGCTAAATTTGTTACCGGCTGGTTTATCAGCTGAAACCACTTCCGCATTAGGGCCGCTTTTTTTAGCATACTGAAAGTGGGTATATTCAACAAATGCAGCTACATCATCAAATATCTTATATTGTACGCCAAGGGATAAAGATTGGAATTTGTTTTTGTTACCGTCTTGATCAATTTTGATTATATTTTGATCTTGATCCTTTGCTAACAATCCCAAAGAAGAAGAACTTAAGTAAGTAATACTAGCTCCAATTCTGTCATACTCATAAGCGGTACCTACTGAATAGAACTCATTTTTAGGTTTACCTTTTAAGTAACCGGTGAGTGCAACTCCTTTACCTCCGTTGTCAGTAATGGATTTGATGGTGCCTGAGTTACCCAAGTGCCCATAAGCTGCAGCAATCTTAAAGCCTTTGAGAGCAAGGCTAGTGCCAACTTCAAATGCTGCAAGATCGTGGCGTTTGAAATTATTGCCAGCTCCTTCTCGGTAATCTTTTGATTTACCAAAATTTCCAACTAAAGAAACACCATGATTAACATCATTTGTTGTGGTGCTATATCTGACGGCAGCTTCTATAGTATCAGTATACCCTAAGCCTTTTTTGTTTATTTTGCCATTTGTTACAGCAAAAATTGTACCTTGGTGTTCAGTATCCGGTATAAAGCTTAACCCGATTTCAAAGCCGTTGTAATTTGGTGTGTAATAAGTAATCTTGTTAGCACGTGTTGCATCTGAAGCTGGCAAATTAACGCTTGTATAGAAAGCGAAAGAAGCATTGGAGTAATTTAGCACATTGTTGTTATCCTTAGCTAAAAAAGTGCCGCTGGTGAAGAAGTTATAAAAGTCACCATTGGCACCGCCAGTACCCACAGCTAAAGCGTCTGGAGCTACTTTAATTCCATCGTAAGCACCATTATAGCTTCCTGCTTCCAGTCTACCAAATGCTTTGTTTTCTAAATAGAGCGCGGTCTTATCGGAATTTTCTGGATTTCCGCAAGCAGTTAGTGCCGAGGTGTTAGTATTTAATTTTGTAAAGAAGCCGTAACGATTATCTTCATCTGGATTGAAATTTACATCAAAAGATAAATTGGCTGAAACAGCGAATTTATTAAAACTTAAATTATCATTGACAACAAGATTTCCGTCTTGGTCTCCGCCTAATTTTTTAAATTGTCCGGTTTGGGTTACTGCTGGAGCTACCGCCGTCAAAGAACCACCAATATTCAGGGAGGCTTTATTGTCTTTGGCATTGAAAGAAACATCCGCATAAGCTACAGAAGAAGCTGCAACTAAAACTGTAGTTGCAAGTAATGTTTTTCTAAACATACAAATCTCTTATTTTGTTTATAATGGAAAGCTACTAGAATCTTTTTGCTTTTAAGTACATAAAAATCTCTTTTTAAAGCTTAAAAAAAATAAATAATGACTTTTTCGCAACACTAAATTGCATTAAGTGGTTGTAGTTTATAGTAAAACCTGATTTAGAGACAAAGTTATTATGGTAATTTAGGGGGAGAATCAGATAATGTTCTTAGATATGCTATTAAATTTGCTCTTTCTTCATCTTTCTTAATACCTGCAAAAGCCATTTTTGTGCCAGGGACAAATTTTCTAGGAGCATACAAGTATCTGTACAGTGTTTCATAGTCCCATTTTAGGTTTGGTTGCGCACGGGCAAGTATAGCGGCTGAATATGTGAAGTCTGATTTATGTGCAGTAATAGCATTCACTATACCCCAAAGATTTGGCCCAACTTTGTTAGCTCCGCCTTTTTCTGCAGTATGACACACAGCACATTTTTTAAAGACATCCTCACCAAGTTTAGCATTGGCATTGGCCATAATAGTACGCATGTCAAGCGTTTCAGGCAAACCTTTTGACGCAGAGTCAACCCATACCGTTACTCGTTTCAGCAACTTCTATCTCAAATCCACGCTTTTCTGGTTCAAAAACTGGTCTATAAAAAAGATTACCGAAGTTGTCACTAAAAATGAAAACAAAAATTCCTAAAGCAATTGCAAGTACAATTTTATCAAATTCAAAGTTATCTCCCACTTATCAAAAACCCCGGATGAAGCAACTAAATAAAAAGATATAAGGGGAAAGCTAGACCCAATTTGATTGCTGTGGCTGCTTCTTCTCAGACCTGACCAGATTGGCAACTACACCGCCCTAGCATAAATACCCCAACCATGGAATATAAGGCTTTTTTTATAATTAGTAAATCTAGTATTTTTAACTATTTAAATCTTTTTTGAGATTTTTATTGCAAGCTTAGTCAAAGATCTAACTCCTGCTTTAAGTATCTGATAGGGTAGACTTTCAGCTGAATTATTTAATCCAGTAATTTTGTGTTCTATTTCGTCATTTTGAAATTTTTTTATTTTTTCTTTCAGAGCTCGCTCTTCTTTGCAGTTTTCTAAATAATCTATGTGCTTTTGATAATGCGCTTCTATCACCTCTTCAACCGCAGCAGTACAAGCCATTGTGGCTTTGACTCCAAGTTTGCCAGAAATATATCCAAGTGCATATGCTCCTATATTCCAAATTGGTGACATCAAGGTTGGTCGCACTCTTTTTCTAACCATTTCTTGATTAAAATAATGCAAATGCTCTAATTCCTGCTCATACATACGCTTTACTTTTTTCAGAGAGGAGGAGGTGGCTAAAGCGGCCATTTGTCCTTCGTAAATGCGCTTTGCCCCGTACTCTCCTGCTTGATTGACTCGTATAATTTCTGCTATTTTCTTTGACATAAATTTTTATTTTTGGTCTTTGCAATATATAAAAAGTGTCACGCAACATAGGAATCCTAACAATAAAGCATTCCAGTTTGCCATAGTTAAACCAAGTAATTGCGGTCCTAAAATATCACAAACCGCTATTGAAGCGTCTTCTATATTTCTAACTATCTGTTCTGCTGAATTTATAGGCTCAGAAAAACCAGTGCAGACAGAATTATATTTAAACCAATGTCTTTCAACCCCTGAATGAAAAAATGAAATAATAAAACCTGTGAACAAAATCAAAAAAGTGGTTAATAAGGAAATAATTTTGTTAATATTTGGCTTTAATATAAAGATTAACGAGAAAGATAAGAGTGCGAAATAGACATAGCGCTGGTAATAACAGAGCCGGCAGGGAAGTATGCCTAGAAAGAATTCGCCGATATAGGCGCCGCTAAGTGCCAATATTGATATTATTAGAAGTAGGTGAAAATAATGTTTACACATGGTTTTCTATTATTGCTCTATATTATCATTATCTTGATTTAATATAAAATTTGATTTCCATTCAAGAGTATTATCATCAAATTCTAATAATACCGGCTGAGTACCATAGCTATTATATGTCACCTCTGCACTCATTACAGACTTACTTAGCATGGGCCAGTAGTCGTAACCACTATAAGAGACTAGGTTTTTATAACTAATTGAAAAATGCTTCTTAGCCATTAAATTAGGTATAATTTTAGCTATATCGTCAAGAGAATTAATTGTTTGATTATCAATATTTAATATTTGAGCTAATGGCATATAACCAAAATTTTGGAACCCACCATAAGGGAAAACATCAAAACTTGAGCCTTGTTCAATATTTTTGACTAATACGGCGCCAAGGGGAGCTCCAGAAACTAATCGCATAACGTCATCAACTTCAAAAAATACTGTATCAGCAACTAACAGCATACGTTTTAACTTAGATTTGTTAAGGTCGTACAAATTGATTTCAAGCTCCTGTCTTTGACCATTTCTATAGATAGTTAAATTAATTTTGTCACCTGCTTCATTAATTATTTTTTGAAGCAAATAAAGATTAGCGCCAACTTCTTTGCCATTGATTTTCCAGATTATGTCGCCAGGATTTAGTAATTTTGCAGCCGGAGAGTTAGCTAAAGATCCTTTTACCGTTAGCGCTAAATTCATATAAGATGGGTTTCTTATTATATAATCATCAGCTACCTTCTTTGGGAAATTATAAAATTTTACTAATCGATCTAGAGAACGAAAACCTAAAATAGCGCCAGTATCTTTTCTATTAGGTGTCTTATTATTCTTTAAAGTGAATAAAATATCGTTAATATATTGTACAGGAAGACCATTTACAAATGTCTCGCTACCGCCAAAAACAATTCCTATAACTTGCCCTCTCTCATCGAAAATTGGAGATCCACTTGCTCCTCCTTTCACATTAACACTAATTGCTAAATGCTGCCCTGGAAAGAATGAAGCGCTATTATATAGAGAATTAATGACTCCCTCTTGAACAGAAAAATTATTATTCTGATTATTGCCAATAATTAGAATCTTTTGTTCAGTCTTAGGTTCATAGCTAGCTAACTCAAGTTCTACACAATCGTGAGGCAATTCGGCTGGATCGATTTTTAGAACCGATAAATCTTGCCAAGGATCTTGGTAAATTAGCTTTGCTGGTACTTCTTTTCCATTGAAAAAAGTTAAAAGTAACTCTTGTAATTCTGAAGATTTAGCTATATGGGCGTTTGTTAGAACTAATCCTAATTTTTTATCTACTAAAAACCCGCTCCCAAAGTATTCTCCTTTAAGATTATAAGCGCTTTTTATGACATTTACTTTAACATTTACTACTCCCTTTTTGAGAAGCGATACCTTATCAACCTTATCTCCCTTATCTTTTATTAGTTTCTCCTTTGCGCTAACTGGTTCTACAAAACAAAAAACTAGCAACAAGATGAGGAGGAAGATTTTAAATAGTCTCATTCTTTACCATGATTATAAAATTATAATTTCTTTTTCAGTATATCATTGAGGACAGAAGGATTTACTTTACCCTCTGAAATTTGCATAACCTGGCCTACAAAAAACCCAAAAAGCTTTTCTTTACCAGCTCGGTATTCTGCAACTTTTTCAGGGTTAGCAGCAAGGACCTGATCAACAAATTTTTCGATTTCATCATTATTTGTGACCTGCACCAATCCATGTTTTTCTATTAAAGCTTTTGGTTCTTCCTGAGTTTCAAACATCAATTCAAAAACTTGTTTAGCAATCTTTCCAGAAACTACACCGCTTCTTATAAGCTCAATCAACGCAGCAAGATCTCCAGGTTTTATTGGGGAAGCAATAATTTCTAAGTTGGCCTTATTAAGTTTACCGAATAATTCTGCTATAATCCAATTTGCTGCTAGTTTTGGATCTGTTAGGGCGGCTGTGGCTTCAAAATAATCTGCAATATTCTTATCTGCCACAATCACATTAGCATCATAGTCCGAAATTCCCATTGTACTGATATATCTCGCGATCTTTGCATCAGGCAACTCTGGTAGAGCTTTTCTAATATTTTCTACATATTCTTCCGATAAAATGAGGGGCAAAAGGTCGGGGTCTGGGAAGTATCTATAGTCAACAGCATCTTCTTTAGTACGCATTGGCTTTGTTACTTCTTCATTTGAATCAAAAAGTCTAGTTTCTTGTAGCACCTCTCCGCCTGATTCAAGCAATTCAACTTGTCGCGTTGCTTCATAATTGATTGCTTTAATTACAAATTTTACAGAATTAACATTCTTTATTTCAACTCTAGTACCATATTTGTTGCTTCCTAAGGGCCTGACGGACACATTAGCGTCACATCTTAGAGAGCCCTTTTCCATATCACCATCACAACTGCCTAGATACCTTAGTGTTGAGCGCAGTTTTTTTAAGAATTCTGCAGCTTCTTCGCTACTTCTCATATCCGGCTCGGTTACGATTTCCATCAAAGCTATACCCGAGCGATTTAGATCAACAAAAGTTTCACCGGGACTTTGATCATGGATACTTTTACCAGCGTCCTGTTCGATGTGGATCCTGGCTACTCCAATAGTTTTAATTTGCTTGTCCGGCAGCTCTATGGTAATTCTTCCATTACTCACTATCGGGTGCCTAAACTGAGATATTTGGTAGCCTTGCGGAAGGTCCGGATAGAAATAATTTTTTCTATCAAAGCATGAAAAGAGATTAATTTGGGCTCCAATACCTAAGCCGGTTTTGACTGCTTGTTCAACGCATTTGCCATTAATTGAGGGCAGCATTCCAGGCATTGCGGCATCTATAAAGGATACCTGTGAATTTGGTTCAGCGCCAAACTCTGTTTTACTTCTCGAAAATAGCTTTGATTCTGAAGTGATCTGGGAATGGACCTCCAAACCGATTATAACTTCCCACTCATTTTTGCCTTTTATGATTTGTCCTGAATAAGACACAACATCTCTTATAAATTACCAGTTTCAGTATATTAACTAGCATATTTAGTGAAATTCAACAAGCCTAATAGCAAAGGCGCTTGCAAAAAGATCGTTTACCCAGAGATTGCGGGAGTGAAGAGGTGTATAAAACTAAGGGAAGTTTGGAGATGAAAAGAGCCCAGGGGTGGGGGAGGCATTGAAAAGCTCTGCGGGGGGGGGGGAGCTCACACCCAGTTTAAAGCTTCTCCCTTTGAGGGCCTTATAGAGTAAATGAGCTTTTACAAAGGACAGGGAGTAGAACTTCAAGTTAAAAATGTATGTGTGTCTTAGCGCTAAATAGCTGACTTAAATGCAATTCTTGCTTGTTCTAAATCTTCAAAAGTGTCCACAGATATAGGGGCACTATTGACAACGGTTACATGTATTTTAATACCGTGTTCAAGGGCGCGCAGTTGCTCAAGCCGTTCTCTTTTTTCTAGCTCGGTTTGCTGAGCTTTTACAAATTTTTCTAGGGAATCTGGAGTATACCCATAAATTCCAATATGTTCATATAATTTGCCAGGGCCAAATGGAGCTGTTGCTCGAGTAAAATATAAGGCTTGATTGTTTTGAGTCAAAATTGCTTTAACAACATTGGGGTCATTCTCTTTGTTGCTTTCTGTTATTGGAACAGCTGCGGTAACCATTTCAATGTCTTTCTGGGTTAATAGTTCTCTTGTAGCCGAAATTATCTGCGGATCGATTAAAGGCAAATCTCCTTGAAGATTAATTATATAATCATAATTTCTGCTAAGTTTCTTAAATGCGGCATATACTCTATCAGTTCCTGAAGCTAAATCTGGGTCGGTTTTTATTGCTTCAAAATCATGTTTTTTACCGATATTACAAATATCGTCCCCACAAGCAGCAATAAAGACATCGCCGGCATTAGAAGCCCTTGCCTGATCTGCGACCCTAATGACCATAGGTAGGCCTCCTATGTCGGCCAAGGGCTTGTTTGGTAATCGAATAGCTGCAAGCCTTACTGGAATTATTATTGCAGTGTTAGAGCTCATATTGAATTATTTAGAGAATTTATCATTTCTGAAGTTAATTGATGAATCTCATCGACGTCAAAAGCAAGCTTATTTTTATCTTTTAGCTTTTGTACTTTCGAAATATTAGATAGTAACTGTATAGATTTGTAGTATTTATCATTCGTTGGGATTCTAGGTTTGAAGTCTTCATATAAAGCTTCTAACAATTCGTATTCTTTTAAGTTAAGATATGAAATCATTTGTTTTAATATGCGCTCAACTTCTTTGGCATTTAAAGTAAACTCTTTGTTTCTTATTGAATATATATAAGGTTCTGAAAAGTCATTGAAAGAGCTCCAATCTTTCTTTTGCCAAAAGATTTCACTTTTAATTTCGTCGGATTGATGGCTTATATCATCTTTAAGTAAAGTAAGCACATCTTTATCTTTTCCTAATTTCTGCAAGGCTTTGGCAACGATATGCCGTCTCTCTCTTTCCATGAATTCTGGTAAGTGAAAATTCGGAGACTTAAAATTCATGATGTTAATAGCATTAACTGGCTGGAGATTTTTAATATATGCTGAAGCTAATTTGTTGATTGCGCGCTCTTTTTTAAAGCCTGTTAATCTGTTTTTTACCTGGTGTTCTAATAAAACTATATACCTATCCAATAGATCTAGTTCATCTAAATAATCGGCTACCCTTAAGATAATTTCGTCTCCAATAATACCAATTGGTAATAGATGCTGGAATTCAAAAAATATTTCTAAGGCCTGGATAGGGTCATTGTGGTTGTTATCCTTTTCTAAGAAAAACCTTATAAAGGATTTACTCATGTTGTTACTCATTTGCACGGCTTCTAAGGAAGCTGGGTAATTATTTAATATAGATTGTCCAACTCTTAGTGCCTCGATAATGCGGTTAGTTGTAGTGTATATTTCGTATAGCTTTTTTGAAACTCTAATTTCAAAATTATCTCCTTTCCATCGTAGTCTAACTCTTTCTAGGATTTCTATTAATTGTTCTTCACTGATCATATTTGATTTTCTGAGCATTAGTGCTCTATAATAATGGCAGCGGTTATAGTGAAGGTTATCATCAAACTCTTCAAGGCACCTATCAAAATAATCAAGTGCACTTTTAGTGTCGTGATCTGCTAGGTAGTACCTTGCTATGTCATAATTCAACCTGTTTCTAGAGATTTCGTCTGAATAGTAAAATTTGTTCATTACATTGAGAATTTTATAGGCATCTTCTAAGGAATTGTTTTGAATTTTATATTCAAATGTTATAAATCCTATCTCGGCAAGCATTTGGTCTGTATAATACTGAAGAAAATTATTGTTCAGATTGGTAAAAACCCTTAAGGTATTTGAAAGGGCAACATATTGGTAGTTTTCAGCATTACTATAACTAATAAGTGACTGCCAAAATCTGAATTCCTCTCGGTGTATCGTCGGTACATCTTCAATATCAAAGTTTTGAATTTCATATAGCGCTTTTTGATGGTTTCTGGTGAAAAATTCAAGAGCCGCTAACAATGTAATTACCTGATATTTCTTATTTAGCATTTTGTCTTCTTCACGGGCTAAGTTCAGTACAGCCTTCGCTTCATTATAAAAACCATGTGCCAAGTAAAACATAGTTAACTCAAGCCGTGCACGCGACTTAAAGGATGGTTTAGCTGTTACAATCTTTTTAATTAATTTATCTTCTGTGTTTATAAAAGATTCTTTTCCAGATTGGAAATACTTCGGATTTAGAATGGCCTTTTCTGAGGATCTCATTAGGTTATAGGATAAATTATCATGCTGAGCTAAGTAAATTTCAGGTGCTATATTGAGACCAGATTTCTTAGTTATTGAAAAAGATTTATTGCCCAGAGGGTTAAGGGTAACACCATCAGATATTTTTTCTATAACCACCCCTTGGATGGTATCTAGTATATTGAGATCAACAAATTCTCTTTTGATTAGTATTGCGACATTGCTATTGTAAAGAGGTACGACGCTGATGTTTTTGTGGGTAAATGGATCTACAAAATCTATAGTGCCATAAAATCTTTCTCCTGTTCTGATTGTTAGATAAGGATAAATGTTATTAAATTTTGCGTTAACTTTAATACTCTTTAGTTTTTCGAAGCGGTGTGCAACTTCAATGATCCAGCTATTATCTTGTTTATAGGCTGCGATAATCGTACCTTCAATTTCTTCAGGGAGCTTGACATCAGAGACTATAAAAGTATTGTCATTGTCGATTTTCTTTTGCATCATGTTAGATATTTTGATGTAGTCCTGATTCTTAGGATTAAGGAATTGTTGGGTATTATCAATAAACTGTATATTAGAAAATTTGTCAAAGATAATCCATAATTTTCCGTTATTAATGAAAGCCGCCGCCTTTACAGGTTGATCCCATAAAAAGGTTATAGTAGTTCTTGATAAATTTTGTTCAATTTTGGCAACTGTTGAGGTGGTTTGTGCAAATTTAGGAGTTAATAGTTTTGGGTTCTCACTTAAGCTTTCAGTAGCCTGCTCTAATTCTGTAGGTAATATTGTTTTCGGTTTATTGTTTGTAGCAGAATTTGCGGAATTTATTTTTATAACGTTCTTAGTGCCCTTTTGAGTAGTTAGATTCAGTTTTATATTTATGGGTGCCCTATTTTTTAGTTGCTCAGTTAGTGTGTACATCAATGCCTGTTTTCGCTTTAAAATTGAAATTGGCTCCTCTCCTTGGGCTAATATAGTGAAAAACACGGCGAACAAAAGAGAGGTTATTATAAAGAAATAGCCAATTTGCTTGTACATTTCTGGGTAGTTTATAAATATTGCAAAAACAAGAGTAGCAAAAAAAGAATTTAAAGCAACTTTAAGTTTGAAAAATTAAAAAATTGCTTTGGCTCTAAAAAATACCTAAAATGCGAGTGTGGGTTTTGGCAAATGGCATGATAAATAAGGAGATTTTAATTAGCAGATTGAAATGCAGACTAAAGATAGTAGGATACTCCATTATATTGATTTTTGTTTTTTTATTTCTCGGATTTTTTTATTTTAGGTTTCATATAAAAAACTTTAACGAGCAAAATCCTTCCTGTGATAACTGCCAAGCTATCGTAGTAATTACAGGGGGTGGTAAGAGGATCCAAGCTGGAATAGACTTGTTTAATCAGGGATGCGGAAAAACTCTTTTAATTTCTGGGGTCAGCTCGACATTTAATAAAAGCTATTTAAAGAAATCTATTCCTAACAGTAAAATTGATAAGGTATTCTTAGGGTATGAGGCAAATAATACTGAAAGTAATGCCAAAGAGACCTCGGTTTTTTTAACCATACATGAAATTGAGCGGGTACTGTTAGTAACAAACGCTTATCATATGCCAAGAGCAAAGTTTTTATTTGAAAATTATATATTTGCAAAAAACATCAGTATACATGTTGTGGAGTCTGATGAAGATTTGTTAACTGAAGTAATTGAGTATATAAAATTTGTAGAGACTCATGCGGTATATAAATTTGAAGCTATTAATAAGGCTTATCTAAACTATTTACATGATAAGGTCTCTTTCTGGAAGAATCTTTAATATCACTTCAGCTGCTATTTGGCTTGGCTTAGTAGCGTTACCCACTTTTAGTTTTTGAATTATTTCATCTAGTTGATTAACTTGCTTTTCTCCTTCTTCAAGCAATTTATCCATCTCTTTAAATAGATTATCAGCAGTAAAATTTTCTTGAATTAATTCTGGAATAATCATCTTATCAGCCATCAGGTTTAATATACTGATATACCTTATTTTGATTTTCTTCCTTATTAGCCACGCTGTTATTTTAGAAACCTTATAAAATATTAACATCGGTACCTTGAGAAGTGCGCATTCAATTGCGACAGTTCCTGATTTGATGAATGCAGCGTTGCTAGCGTATAGCAACGCTCTTTTTTCTTCGGCGTCTGTTTTCAATAGAATATATTCTCGAAATTGATAATTGGACAGGATCTCTTGGTATATATGCAAAAGGCGAGGGAAGGTTGGAATAATAAAATAAATACCATGATACTTGCTAATTAATCTAGAGACAGCTTCTAGCAATACTTTTAAGTGATATTTGATTTCTTGCTCTCTACTTCCCGGAGTTACAGTTATTAGTTGATCTTGTTTATTGAATCCAAATTTTTCCTTTATTTCTTCCTTACTTGAGGTAATTTCTTCATCTTCTAAGACAGGATGCCCAACGTAAGTGCAGGGGAGGTGCGCTTCATCGAAATATTTTTTTTCAAATGGCAGTATAGCGAATATATGATCATATAAATCAGCAAATTTTTTAGCTCTTTCAGTTTTATATGCCCAAACGGTAGGAGCTACATACTGTACTATAGGAAAAGCAACTTGTTGCTTTCTTAATTTTTTAACTAGCCGAAGATTAAAGCCTGGGGAGTCTACGGTAATTAAGATATCCGGGTTATAAGATTTAATCCATCTTGCTGTTTGAAACAGCCGGATTAATATTATAGGGAGTTTAGCTATTCCCTCAAAATATCCCATAATGGAAAGATTTTTCATTGGAAAGATTGTTTTAAAGCCTCTTTTAATCATATTCTCCCCCCCGACGCCTCGGGCATCCACTGAGATCTTTTGCTGTAATTGATTTAAAAGCTTTGCAGCGATTAAGTCACCTGATGGTTCGCCGGCTATTATAGCTATTTTATAACGGCCTCCTACTCCATCCTTGATTTTTGTCTCTGCCATTCCCTTTCTTTAATTGTTTCGCGTTTATCATAATTTTTCTTACCTCTGCCTAGGCCCAGCGCTACTTTAACTTTGTTTTTTTTGTTGAAATAGATAGCAATAGGTACAAGAGTATACCCTTTTCTTTTAATGAGCCCGATAAGTTTTCGAATTTCGTTAGCATGAAGCAAAAGTTTCCTAGGTCTTTTTGGATAATGATTATATCGATTAGCTTCCATATACTCTGGAATGTTAGCATTAAGTAAGAAAATTTCTCCGTCGATTTCATCAGCATGGGATTCCGCTATACTGATTTTACCACTCCTTAAAGACTTCACCTCAGTCCCTGTAAGAACGATCCCAGCTTCATAAATGTCTTCTATGAAATAATCATAATAGGCGCGATTATTTTGAGAAATATTCTTTAAAATGTTTTTTTCGTGAAGATTACTCATAAATTTATAGGATACTTTTTAGCTATTTGATCGAACTCAATTAATTCAGTTAGTAACTCTTCTAATTCGGATAAGGGCAGCATACAAGGGCCATCGCTAGGTGCGCTATCGGGGTTCGGATGGGTTTCAATGAATAGGCCAGCAACGCCAGCTGCAACAGCAGCCCGTGCAAGAGGTTTAATGAATTCTCTTTGACCGCCACTACTCAAGCCAAGACCCCCTGGTTGCTGTACAGAATGAGTGGCGTCAAATATAACTGGATAGCCAGTTTTAGCCATAATTGGAAGGGCTCGCATATCATTTACTAGATTATTATATCCAAAAGAAACTCCTCTCTCTGTGAGCAGAATATTTTGGTTCCCAGTTGAAGCTACTTTATCTGCTGCACTTTTCATGTTCTGAGGCGCTAAAAACTGCCCTTTTTTAATGTTTACAGCTTTGCCTGTGTGTCCTGCTGCAATTAATAAATCGGTTTGCCGGCAAAGAAATGCTGGTATTTGTAAGACATCTACATAGTCGGACACAATCTCGCATTGCTCTGGAAGATGTACATCAGTAAGGACAGGGCATTCAATTTGTTTTTTTATTTCTTCAAAAATTTCCAATGCTTTTTCTAAGCCAATACCTCTTCGGCCTTCAATAGAAGTTCTATTAGCTTTATCAAATGAACTTTTATATATACAATTAATACCTAATTTTTTGGTTATCTCTGCAATAGTATGTGCAGTTTCTAATGCGTGTTCTTTAGACTCTATTTGGCAAGGCCCAGCGATTAAAATAAAAGGTAAATTATTATTGGCGATTCTTACTTCGTTAATTTCTATAATTTTATGCATTTTTTTGAGAATTTTTCTTCCTTTATATTATATAATTCATAGTATCTCAATAAATATGCTTTAACTTGACTAAGGAATAAAGAATGAAACTGCCATATTGGCCCATACCCTATGGTAAAAAAGCTATAGATTTGGGCTTGAGTAGAATTAAAGAGATGCTTGCTAAAATAGGTAATCCACATTTGAAGTTGCCCCCAGTGGTTCATGTGGCCGGCACTAACGGTAAGGGCTCGACTATTGCTTATCTAAAGGCTATATTAGAAGCTGCAGGGTATAAAGTTCATCGATACATTTCTCCACATTTGGTGAGATTTAATGAGCGAATCACACTTGCGGGCCAAGAAATAGAGGATGATTTTCTAACGGAAATAATAGAAGAATGCAGAATTGCCGCAGGTGACATGCAATTAACCTTTTTTGAAGGAACAACAGCCGCAGCTTTTTTAGCATTTTCAAGAGTGCGGGCTGATATACTGCTGCTGGAAACCGGTTTAGGGGGAAGATTAGATGCAACTAATGTTATAGATAGTCTATTAATGTCAATTATTACACCTATCTCATTAGATCATGTAGAATACTTAGGGAACACTATTGCGCTTATTGCCAAAGAAAAGGCAGGAATTATAAAGAAGAATTCTAAGTGTGTCATAAGCTGGCAACTATCTGAAGCGATGGAAGTTTTGGTACAAGAATGTGAAAGGATGGGCGCTAATTATTGTGCTTGGGGTAAACATTGGGATTTTTCTGGCACCCAGAATCACTTTTTGTTTAAGAGTAATGAGCATACTTTAGAATTTCCGATGCCTTCTCTTTATGGCCTACACCAAATAGTAAACGCGGCCACTGCTATTGCGGCTATCAACTGCTTAGATGCCTTTAATATTAGTAAGCAATATATAGACTACGGGTTAACTCATACTTTCTGGCCAGCAAGGCTGCAAAAAATTACTTCAGGCGCACTATTTGATATTCTAGAGGATGGATCTGAAATGTGGTTAGACGGCGCGCATAACATAGGAGGGGCGCAAATGCTTATAGCGAGCATTGAAAATATGCCAGAAAAACTCCCTTTATATTTGATAAATGGGCGGTCAAAAGATAGAGATATTGCTGGGTTTTTAGAATGTTTTATTGGCAAAGCAGATTTTTTTTGTGTAACTCATATTAAATCTGAGCCGCTTAGTGAAAGCTCTTACAATATCTATCGAGTTGCGGTTGAAATGGGTTTTAATGCTGAATGTTCGGAGTCGATTAAGGAAGCAGTTGAAAAATGTTTAGTGCATGCTAAGGGAAAAAGCATTAGAATATTGATTTGTGGTTCTTTATACCTGTCAGGAGATGTTTTGGCAGTGGATCAAGGTGTGATTTGACTTTACTGCTTGACCGATATTTATTATACAGCGAAACTAACTAAATAAGATAATTCGAATAGGATATAGAAATGAAAGATGCAAAAACAATAGTTGTTGCCAAAGGCGATGGAATAGGGCCAGAAATTATGGAGTCAGTACTCGAGATACTTAAATCTGTTGTAGCTAGGCTTAATTTTGAGTTTGTTGAAATAGGCGAGAAGCTCTATACTCAAGGGGTTTCAACAGGAATATCTAAAGAAGCGTGGAACGCTATTAAAGAGCACAAAATCTTATTAAAAGCGCCAATTACTACCCCTCAAGGCAAAGGATATAAAAGTTTAAATGTGACATTTAGAAAGGTGTTAGGTTTGTTCGCAAATGTTAGGCCGGTCGTATCTTTTCAGCCATTTGTTAGTGGTTCTGACAATAAAGTAGACATGGTGATTGTAAGGGAAAACGAAGAAGATTTATATGCTGGTATCGAATACCGCTCAACAGAAAGCAGCTATCTGTCGCTTAAGCTAATTTCTAAAGCAGGATGCGAAAGAATTATTAGGTACGCATTTGAATATGCAAAAGTAAACAAAAGATCAAAAGTCACCTGTGTTATTAAGGACAATATCATGAAGATTACTGATGGCCTTTTTCATAACATTTTTAAAGAAGTTGCTAAGGAGTATGAGGGGATTACTGCTGATAGCTATATAGTTGACATAGGAGCGGCAAGGATCGCGAAAAAACCTCAGCTGTTTGATGTAATTGTAACTTTGAATCTATATGGTGATATTTTATCCGACATAGCTGCAGAAGTATCTGGTTCAGTTGGTCTTGCTGGAAGCGCTAACATTGGGTCAGAATATGCAATGTTTGAAGCGGTACATGGCTCGGCCCCAGATATTGCAGGTCAAAATATTGCTAATCCTTCTGGGCTTTTAAATGCGGCTATCTTGATGCTAAATCATATAGGCCAACAGGATATTGCGGCTAAAATTCAAAATGCTTGGCTCAAAACTATTGAAGATGGCATGCACACAGTTGATATATTTAATTCAGCAAGCAAGAAGAAGCTTTCTACCAAGGAATTCACAGAGCTTGTGATTAAAAATTTAGGTGCTATCCCAACTCAGCTTAAAGCTATTGAAGCTAAATCTTCAGAAAAAATCAATGTTCAAGTAGAGCCAATAAAGCAGGTGCATAAAGAAATGGTCGGGGTCGATATTTACTTGATGGATCATCAAAGATCAGTGGAAGAAATTGCTGAAATTTTCAAATCTAATAGCTTAAACTTAGTCTTAAAGAGCATAGCACAAAGGGGGTTGATTGTGTGGCCTACCGCTGAGGCTGAAGAGGTTGGTAATAGTATGATGAGATTGAGGTTCTTAGCGAAAGAAAGCGTGAAGTTATCTTCGAAAGATATTCCAGATTTATTGAATTTGGTTTTGCACAATGGTTTGGAAGTAGCATTACTGCATAGTTTGTATAATTATGACGGTATTGATGGTTTTTCCAAAGCGCAAGGGGAATAACTGGTGCTAACTAACCTATATATACTTCCTTAACAGTTGATAGTTAAAGTGAGTTTGCAAGGGCGGGCCATGAAAAAAGCAAACGGGCCCCTTTCCCCCAGCAGATCATCTCGCTTATCACGCAAACGATGAAATAATATTAAAATGTTATTAATAGTTGTTGACATAAATTAATAGCGGTTGTACTCATTGTTGGGTGCGCTTAAATGGCGCTGTATGTGATCTCTTATCAAAAAAATAGCCCAAAATTTTTAAAGACGAGGTAAACCTTGGCTAATGGGGAGGGTTACGCTTGAGGTTAATCTCTTAAAGTTAACAATTTAATATGTGGGGGATTTGATATGTTTTTTTATCAACAACAAATTATGTAGTGGGTCAAGGAGCTACTTGTGTAGATGTGGCAGACTTTAATGCCGATGGAAGGCGAGATATAGTGGGTACTATTTATGTATCTAATATAGTGATTGTGCTAATAGGAAAGGGTGATTTGGATTTTGAGATTTTCACTTATGGTGTTGGTCCTAATCCTTGGGGAGTGGCCGTGGCAGATTTTAATGATGATAATAAACTTGATATAATTACTGCTCATCGTGTAGGAACCAATATTGGGATACTATTAGGAAATGGCAATGGTGGTTTTCAACCAGCAAAGATATCATAGTACCGGTACAGGGCCTGTTGGGATAACAACAGCTGACTTGAATTTTGTGATGGCAATACGGACATCATTAATGCTTGTTATAATGAAAATAAAATGACCATATTGTTGGGCGATGGTAATGGTAGTTTTCAGCAGGCAGTTTATTATAACATTGGCAACAGGCCAGAAGGAGTGAGAGTAGCTGGTCTTGATGGGGGGCTCGCCCCTGATAAATCGTTGCCAGTCAGGGTTCTAATATAGTTTCAATAAGCAGTCCTGCAATATTTGCTCCAGCGGTGAGCTAACCAGTTGGAAGGGAGCCTGTATCCTTTAAGTGTAGTTGATGTGAACTGTGACGGTAATCCAGATGCGCTAACAGCAAACATTGATAATAATTCAGTTTCTGTCTTATTAGGCAACGGCGGTAGGACTTTTAAGTCTGCTGTCTCTTATGGAGTTGGTTCACCTGGTGGGCCAGGGAGATATAATAACAGCAAATTGGGGGTGCACCCACAATTTCTATATTATTTAGGTTATGGAGATGGAACTTTTGCAGCAAAACAAAACCACGAAGTTGGGGACTATCCTGGTGTTGTTTTTATAGCAGATGTCAATAATGATGGTAGCAAGATGTATTAACAAAGCCAATTTTTTCAGTCAAACAATCTCAGTGCTGCTTGGGAACGGCAGTGGAGGTTTTGTTTCAAGGCAAGATTATGAAGTTGGGTATAGCCCTCAAAGATTGTCTCTAGCTGATGTTAATCTTGATGGTAAATTAGATGTGGTAGTGGCTACTAATTTTGATAATCCTATTTCCATTCTTTTAGGTAATGGTCAGGGCAGTTTTAGTGGTTATAAAGGCATAGATTTAGGGACGTATGCAATTGTTTGCGACAGATATTAACAATGATGGTAGAGCAGATATTGTTGCTACGAGTAGGGGTGGTTATAAAGTTTACTCGCTGCTTAATATATACCCACTAACTGCTACCACCTCAACAACGACAACAACCACGCCGACCACTACAACAACTGAGTTAACAACTACTTCTTCTCTATGCATTCCATTATCTGCAGTTAAATCCCATGTTTTTAGCGCTCTCACCTTAATTGGAACTATTAGAGCGGTTATATATAGTAAATATGGGGTTGAATATGAGGATGGTGAATTAAAGACCTCGATTGCTAGCACAATATCAAACAGTAATGTGGCACTTCATATATGTGGGGGCGGGATGGTTGGTTGTGCCGACGAAATTTGTAACAACAAAGTACTTAAGACCCCAGATTCTGAGTTTTGTATTTGTGATGATCTAGGGATCATCACAAATGTTCCGAATGTGTTTGATTATCTAAGCCATTAAAAAAGGGATAGCATATGTACCGTACCTTCCTCCTAGTTGACATTATAGGGGACGGGCAAAGGAAACTTAGAGAAAGGAGGGCCTTAAGGAGGAGCGTATAAAGTTCGTATGAGGCGCATATTGAAACACAAATCTTGGGATAACGACTCTTTTCAAGTTAACAGAGTATATACTGCGTATAAATGAAGAATTGGAAAATTCTCAGCGAGATACGGGCCATATTTTTTCGTTGTAAACTCGCTTCAGCTATCCAAGCTATCTTGGAGGAAAATTAAAACGTATTTGTTTGGCTTAATAAATTTGGTATGAATCCTAGTAAAGCCTGATAGTGCTATTTTTGCTGCTTTTATCTACGCTCAAAATTAGCCCTAATCCCATTAATACTGAGACTAGGTTTGAGCCGCCGTATGATAGTAAGGGGATAGGGGTGCCAACAACTGGCAGTAATCCAGAAATCATACCCACATTGATGAATACGTGCAAAAATATCATAGTGCCAACCCCGATTGCAATCATTTTACCAAAATGATGTAGAGAATTAAAAGCGATGCGATAACAAGTAAAAAGCAAGGCCATGTACATAACCATGATGATACAAAAGCCTAAAAAGCCCCATTCTTCTGTAAGGAGCGTAAATATAAAATCGGTATGCTTTTCTGGTAAAAAACTTAATTGGTTTTGACTGCCCTTTAAAAACCCTTTGCCGAATAATCCTCCAGCCCCTATCGCGATTTTTGATTGGGCTATATTATAACCAGCTCCTAGGAGGTCATCTTCTGGATTTAAAAAAGTTAGAATCCTCTTTTTTTGATAATCATGAAGGAAGTTCCAAGCAAGAGGTAAAGAAGATACCACTGCAATTCCTGGTATGATAAAAAGCCACTTATTCACTCCGGAAGCAAAATATATTGTAATCGAAATCATAATTACAATGAGAGTAGTCCCCAAGTTTGGCTGTTTAAATATTAAAATGGCCGGGATAAAAATAATAATAGTTGGAACAATTAAAAAGTTTATCTTTCTTATGTCGCTATAAACACGGGCGTGAAAGTATCTAGATAGTGCGAGTATTACCCCTAATTTTGCAACTTCTGACGGTTGGACGTTGATGATACCAATCCTTAGCCACCTTTGAGCGCCCATGGTGGTATAGCCTATCAATTCAGCAATAACTAGGCTTAATATACAAAGTCCATATATATAGTAAGATAAACTGTATAAGGTGGTAATTTTTATGAACCTTAAGAGCAGCATAACAAAAGTAAATACAGTAAAAGTGATGCCTTGCTTTAAAGCCCATGGGCTGTAATCGCCATTTGCTGCAGAGTAGAGCATAGCAGAGCTTATAACCGCAAAAAAGACCACAATTGATGCAATTGAAAGAACAGTCGGATCAAAAAGTGCAAGACTAACTTTGCGTGTTAATTTCATTTTTTTAAGAATTATCTTCGGCCAATAACCTTGATTGCTCGTCTGCGATTAAAGCATCAATAAACTGATCCAGTGTACCTTCATTTACAATTTCGTCAAGCGTATAAACAGTAAGGTTTATTCTGTGATCTGTCACTCTGCTTTGAGGATAATTATAGGTCCTAATTCTTTCTGAGCGGTCTCCGGTACCAACTTGGCTCTTTCTGGACGCAGCTCTTTCTGCTTCTTTTTTTGATCTTTCAGCATCATAAAGTCTAGCTCTCAATATCTTTAACGCTCTAGCTTTATTTTTATGTTGCGATTTTTCATCCTGCTGACAAACTACTATCCCGGTTGGAATATGCGTTATCCTAACCGCGCTATCGGTTGTGTTGACGTGCTGCCCGCCTGCACCGCTTGCTCTATAGACATCTATTTTTAAATCTTTTTCTTCAATAGTTATATCAACTTCTTCGGCCTCAGGAAGAACAGCAACTGTTGCAGCTGAGGTGTGCACTCTTCCGCTTGTTTCTGTTTCTGGCACTCGTTGCACTCTGTGTACCCCTGATTCATATTTTAATCTGGCGAACACTCCTTTGCCGCTTATGCTAACTGAAGCTTCTTTATACCCTTCTAAATCAGTTTCAGAAATTGAAAGGATTTCAAATTTCCAACGTTTGGACTCTGCGTACCTTTGATACATCCTAAATAAAACGTAAGCAAAAAGAGCAGCTTCGTCTCCTCCAGTACCAGCTCTGATTTCTAAGATCGCTCCTTTATCATTATCTGCATCTTTAGGCAGTAGTGCTAATTTCAGATTATGTAGAACCTGCTCATTTTTTTCTTGAAGTAAGGGCAATTCCTCTAGAGCCATATCTTTAAAGTCTATATCGGCGTTAGGCTCACTGATTGCTGCTTCTAGATCAGCAATTTCTTGTTTTAATTGAGTATAGCTATTAATTAAATGAACTACATCGCTTAATTCAGCACGTTCTTTGCCTAATTTGGCAAAATCAGATGAACTCATTGCTTCAGGAGCCAGCAGTACATTCTCGATATATTTATAGCGCTCAATTATTTTGGCTAATCTTTCTTCAAATTGCATAAAATCTACTAATTTTTTTCTTCCACTTTTTGGTTTTTTAATGCGGCATTTCGTTTTGTTTCACTTTTTATTAAGTATAATCCGCCAGCCATAATCAAGAGATAGCCAATTATGGAATATTTATCTGGTACTTCATGTAGGAATAAATACCCCAATAGACCAGTAAATACTAGTCGAGAGTAGTCAAAAGGCATAACTGCGGAAATATCAGAAAATTTGAATGCTTTAAAGAAAGAAATTACATGAATAAGGTGAAATAACGCTAGCAAGGCAAGGTACTTTATATACTCTGGCTTAATTGGCCGCCAATTTTGAATTGCAAATGGCAGCGCAAAAATTGATCCTATAAGCATTACATAAAAAAGTTGAGCTTTACCTCTCTCAGTTTTACCTAATATCTTAATTGATAAGTTGTTAACAGCCCAAAATATTAAAGCTAAAAATATGAAGAAATATTTGCTATTAAACTCATTAAAACCTGGTTTAGTAACAAAAAGGGCTCCTACAAATCCACAGGCTATTAATACAATTTTTGCTTTGGTAAAGTGTTCTTTAAAATAAAAAATACCTATGGAAACAACTATAATATGTTCGAGATAAGTAATTGCAGCTGCATCTATGACACTAATTGCGGTGAGGCTATAAAAGAAGCATAAATTGGCCATAACGCTGAAGGTGCCGCGAGTTACATGGACTCCTATTTTGCTGGTTCTTAAATTCCTTTTAAAACCGCCATGCATACACCAAGGTAGTATCGCCACTAAAATACTGAATTTATATAGAAATGCTACCTGATGAGGATGCAAAACATGGGTTAAATTTTTAGCTGTAACATAAAGAGCAGCCATGGCAGCGGCATGCACAATCATAAGTAAAATTCCAGCGATGCTTTTTTCTATTTTAAACGATTTCAGTTCTTCAAACATGCTCATCCTTCATTGACTAGGTCTTTTTTCTTTTTTAAATACTCGGAGCGCGCAAGCATTAATCCACTCGCAACTACACATACATACCCAAGCCATGCAGTTAGGTTTTCTAAATCTGAAAATACAATATAATTTAAAATTCCAATAAAGATTAATCTAAAATAGTCATAGGGCATGAGCAATGAAAAATCTGCGCCTCTTACTGCAAAAAAGAATGCGATACTATGGGTAAAGTAGGCAATTGTGATTAACATGATATATTTGAAATTATTCCAATAAAATAGTTCTGGATTTGGTATATGAAAAGAAGTGGGCAGTGGTATAGAAAGCAATACGAGGTCCCAGTACTCCCAGCTAAACAGCGCTACTAAAATACTTACTAATACAGAAAAGAACATACTGTAAAGCAATTGTACTTCTGCTTTTATTAGCTTTCCAATTTTTTTTATTACTCCGGCATTTGATCCCCAACAGGAGACTGCTAGAAAAACAAAAAAGTAGTAAGGGTTAAAATGAAATTTTTGCTCTGCGTTTACGCTTAATACTTCCGGGAACAGAATAAGAAAAGCGCCGGTCAGACTGCTAATAATTGCTATTAATTTTATCTTAGTAATTCTTTCATTAAAAAATAAAATACCTATAAAGATCCAAAAAATTTGTTCTAGATACCCAAGAGCAGTAGCATTTACGATATTAACGTGTTGTAAACCGTACATAAATGATAAAGATCCAGTGGCCGTGAGTAGACCTCTCAATACAAGTAGGCCGGTATGAGGAGTATAAATAACCTGTACACCTTTACGTAATACCCAAGGTATAAGGCAGAGAAATAACATGGATTTGTAAAGAAGGACGATTTCTACAGCTCTAAGAGATTGTGAAAGATACTTAACTCCAGTGAAGATGCCAGCAACGGCGGCTGCATGAAGCAGAACCAGGGAAATACTTAACATGCTATTGTGTCTCATGTTTTCTGATCTTCGAAAAAGGATAAGTTAAACGCTGCCGCTGCCCCATCTTTTATATTACTTATAGAAAATTTTCCACCATGTTCTTCAATTATTTTCTTCACTATAGCAAGGCCAAGACCCGTACCATGTTGTTTAGTAGTAACATATGGTTCTGAGATTCTGTCAATTATAGTTTGCTTAATGCCGCAGCCATTATCTATAATTTCAATATACAATTGATCGTTTCTGAGGTCTTCTCTAATATTTATTATAATTCTCCCTTCAGATAAATTGCCTATACTATACTTTGCTTTTATAGCATCTGCTGCATTATTCAAGAGATTATTTATGACGCGTAAAATTTGTCCATAATCACATTTTACCAAGTATTTACCTTGCTTGGGCTCAAAAGAGTAAGTAATTTCTGGATTAGCAACTTTTTGCAATAGCAATGACTCTTCTATAATTTTGATGAAATTATTTTTTTCAATTTTAGGGTCAGGAATTTTGGCAAAATCAACAAACTCAGCTACCATTCTTTCTATATCCCCAACATGGCTAATGATGGTGTCAATATATCGGATAAAAGAATTAGGTTCTGATTGAATCTCTGCACTATATTTTCTCTTTAACCTCTCAGCAGCTAATGAGATGGGAGTGAGAGGATTCTTAATTTCATGAGCAATTCTTCTTGCTACATCCGCCCAGGCAGCAATTTTTTGGTTATATATGAGGTCTGTAATATTGCTAAAAGTGATTACTAAACTTTCAACTTTGCCTTTTTGGTCAAGTACGGGACCGGACTTAACTGCTAAATGAAGCTTTTTGTTTTTTCGAACAATTATTAAATCATCTATCTGATTTTCAGAAGCAGAATTTTTAGTGTTTTCCAATAATTTTAACAGTTCGGGGAAAATATCCTCTATTTTTAAAATTGGTCTTATATTAACTGCTAATAAATCTAGAGCAATATTATTATAACTGATAACTTTATAATCTAGGTTGGTTGCTAAAATTCCTACAGAAACTTCTGCTAAAATTACTTCTATAAATTTACGCCTAGTATTGCTTACTTCATTTGCTATTACTAGTTCACTATGCTGCTCAGAAATCTTTTCTGTCATTACATTAAAAGCTCTAGCTAAGGTATGAATCTCATCTTTTTGTTCTCCTTCTGGGACTCTTACACTGAAATTGCCATCGCGTAATGAGACAGTAGCGAGAGCCATCTCTTCTAAGGGTTTCGTTATATATAGCGCTAATCTTCTAGCTATTAATACTGAAATTGTTAATAAGAGAGTGGAAGAGCATACAAATATTATTTGTAATTTGTGTTTGGTTATATCAAGCCCTCCAAGTATTAACTTATACTGTTCTGCAGAACTTTCTGTTTTTTTCAAATGGTCAAGAATTGCTTGGTCTATATAACGGCCGACTAAGACGTAGGTGTTCTCTGGGAGTCCTTCAATTTTGGTTACTGCCCTGACCCTATTTCCTACGTTATCATCTAAGATGATGACTTCTTCATTTTCAAGCTTATCTAAAACTTCTGATTTGATATTTTCAAACCACAGAGCTAGTCCTAAAGAATTTCTTATAATAACAAAACCATCCTGAAAAACCATAATCTCAGCTAATCCTCTTGCGTTTGCAAGTTGGTCCACAAATAGCTGTAATAGGTCCTTATTATTAAAGATAATATGCTTGTTTTTTTCTATGTTGTTAGCAATTGATAGACTGTCGATTTTGACCTTGTCTTTATGTTCTTGAAGATACAATTGCGCTACCTTAACTGTTTCTTCAATCGCTTCATTGACTTTGGTATTAAAGAAATGCTCAACGCCAAATAAGTAGTAAGAATATAAAAGTGTAGCAATTAATATGATAGGGATTATTGTAACAATTAACCCCATTAAAAGAACAACTTTACGCTTAATTGTTAAGTTAAACATCAAAAAGTAATCACCCTAACTTTAACCCTATCATACCAATAAGTATTGGAGAGATAAAAAGAACCTTTATAAAGTTCAGGGGTTCAGCAAAAAAGAGAACTTCTACTAAGTAAATTCCAGCTATGCCTATGCCAGTCCAAACAGCATAGACTATGGGTACAGGAATACCCTTCATTGCTTTACTCATGAAACAAAAACTTACTGCCCCAAATGCCATAAAACCGAGAGAATGCAGCAATTTTGTAAATTGGTTAGATAATTTTAGAAAAGTTGTAAAACCTATTTCAGATAATCCCGCTAATATCAAACAAAACCAACTCATATCACCCGCCTTGGAAGCTCAACACCACCGCCAATAGCAGCAGTATTAATAGTTAAAGTTCCTTCTACCATAGACCTTAGTAAACAACCAGATCCACCAGCCTTAAAGCCGGCGCCGGAGTTCCCTTCTCCACCAAAAGGGTAATATTCCACCCGCGCTCACATTATACTACGGTTTGCATATATATTACCAGCTTTAATTTTTGAGGCTATTTCGTGAATTTTTGAAGTAATTCTGGAGTGGATACCAAAAGTTAACCCATAGCCTGTACTGTTTATCTCATTTATAACTTGATCCAGTTCGTAAGAGGCAAAGGATTTGGCATGCGGCATTGGACCAAAATTTTCTTTTTCTATATCAGATATTTTTTTAATTTCTACAATATGAGAGTATTAGGGGCAAGAAAAAGGGGCAATGCCTGGTAATTATAGACGGCAACAAGATGGTATGATATCTTCATAGTATAATAGGTGGAGTAGAAATGGACAATCAAGTGTAAATATTGTGGCTCTCGAGCAGGTGAAGAATGGCGTGGTATAGGGACAGCAGAGGTATAGATGCAAGAATTGCAAAAAGAATTACCGAGAAGGTAATAAGCGACAGAAATACACTATGAATGATAGACTTAAAACCTAATCTTGAGGACTGCGGGATTAGGACGATAAGAGAGACTGACTGGAATCCATAACAGCCAAATATCTTCATGGATCGAAGGACGGGGGGACGCTATGTGCAAGAAAAGTTAGATAAGAGCTGCAACAGCACAAAGTCACTTAAGGATATCGAGGTCCTAGAGATTGAGGAGCTGTGCACATATATAAAAAAAGACCAAAGAATGGAAGTGGGAGTACACCTTTATATGGATTACTGTTGATAGAGGAGCGGGTGAAATTATTGATTTTGAAGGTAGGTGACGGGAGCAAGGCAACCCACCTGAACCTGTCATTTAGGCTTTGAGGAACGTTATAAATTGAGCATGTACAGATGATTACAGCGTTTACGAATACTATAAAATCTCCACGCACCATCACAAAACAAAGGCTGAGACATCATTGTGGTAGAATCAAAGAATTCTTTAAGAGGCATTATCTAGCTAGTTTTAATCGAAGAATGAAGCGCTATAGCAAACCCCTGAGGATGCTTTGCGTTACTCTTACCCTCTTCTTCCATAGGCATTTGCTGGATTTGAAACTCCTATCTATAAATATTAGGCAATGCCTATGAATCTTGACTTGCGTTTATTCATTAAAGATTATATAATCGCCCCCGTGCATTTAAATTATGAATATTTTAGTGCAAATTCGCATGCGAGTTTTTATTTTGGTGCTGCTCTTAGGGTAGTGATTTGACTTGCAGAGGAATAAACCAAAATTTTATAGGAATTAGGATGAATCAATCAAAATTTACAGTTCGACAGCTATTTGAAGCTGGGGTTCACTTCGGGCATAGAAGGAATCTTTGGAACCCAAAAATGTCTCAATATATTTATGGAGTTCGCAATAATATGCATATAGTTAATCTTAAGGACACGTATTATATGCTCAACGTTGCTTTAGATGTATTAAAATCGGTCGCTGCCAAAAATGGTAAGATTCTTTTTGTAGGGACAAAGAGACAGGCAACTGAAGTTGTTGCAGAAAATGCTCAAAAATGCGGTCAACATTATGTTAATTATCGTTGGCCAGGTGGTATGTTAACAAACTGGCATACTGTTTCTAGATCTTTAAAAACATTAGAGGAGTTTGAAAAGCAACTTGCTGATAAGGATTCATTGTTAACCAAAAAAGAAAGGTTAAATCTAACTAAGAAGAAAGAAAGACTAGAAAAAATGCTTGGCGGCATAAGGAATATGAATGGTCTTCCCGACCTTATATTTGTTATTGATACCAATGAGCAGAGAATCGCTATTGAAGAGGCAAATAAACTAAATATACCAGTGATTGCTGTGGTTGACACTAACGCGAGCCTTGAAGGGGTTACTTATGTCATCCCTGGAAATGATGATGCTTCAAAGGCTATTGAGCTTTACATGAATTTAGCTCAAGAATCTGTGCTTGAGGGTATACAACAGAGCTTGATTAAAGCTGGAGTTGATATAGGTGCTGCGGAAAAAGCACTTATAGAAGATTCAGCTAATTTTAACGCAAAAAAAGAGTGAGAAGGTATCTTAAATGACAGAAATTAATGCAAGTATGGTAAAAGATCTGCGTGAGAAAACTGGTGCAGGTATGATGGATTGTAAAAAAGCTCTTGTGGGGTGCAATGGCAATATGGAAGAAGCTGTAGATTGGCTTAGAAAAAAAGGGTTGGCTGCTGCAGGTAAAAGATCTGGTAGAGTTGCGTCCGAAGGAGTAATCGTAATAGCGACCGCTCCTAATAAAGCAATTGTTTTAGAGCTTAATGCAGAGACAGATTTTGTAACGAAAAATGATAAGTTCCAAGCGCTCGCTAGAAACTTAGCTGCTGAGGCTTTAAAACATGATATAGAGAGCATGGAAACTTTGCTCACTCGTGAATCTCCTTATGATAATTCTAAAACGGTTCAAGAAGAAATAGTTGAGCATATTGCAACGATTGGAGAAAACCTAACGTTAAGAAGGCTGGATTATGTATCTCTTAATTCTGGCGTCATAGGATCTTATATACACAGTTCCGTAGCTGAAGGAATGGGCAAGATCGGTGTTTTAGTGCTATTGGAATCTGATTCTGTTTCAGAAGAAGTTAAAACGCTTGCTAAACAGATTGCTATGCACGTAGCCGCAGCAAAGCCTGAATCGCTTAACATTGAGCAGCTTGATCAAGCTCTGATTGAGAAAGAGAAATCTATTTTTGCAGAGCAAGCCCTTGCTTCAGGGAAGCCCGCAGCTGTAGTTGAAAAAATGGTTGAAGGACGTATGCGTAAATTTTATGAAGAAGTAGTATTGCTTGAACAAGCGTATGCCATTGATAATAAAATAAAAATTTCTCAAATGATTGCTGATGTTGCTAAAAAAGTCGGTTCTCAAATTAAGGTTACAAAATTTATTAGATATGGGCTGGGTGAAGGAATAGAAAAACAAGAAAGCAATTTTGCAGCTGAAGTTGCTGCAATGGCTGGATAAAAAGAACTTGAGGAGCTTAAAAGGCTCCTTTTTTTAACTTATTATTTTGTTGTTAAATATTATTATGGCTGATAAATATCGTCGCATACTGATTAAACTATCAGGAGAAGCCTTGATGGGTAAAAACAAGTTCGGTCACGACATCAATATCATCACTCAGATATGTGAGGATATAGAAGCTGTTCATGATTTGGGTTACCAAATTTGTATTGTGGTTGGCGGTGGCAATATTTGTAGGGGGGCCACATCTCAGAGTCTTGGTATAGAGAGAGCCAGCGGTGATTACATGGGTATGCTTGCAACCGTTATTAATGCTATTGCTTTGCAGAGCAAACTTGAAAGTTTAGGGGTTTTTACAAGAGTACAGTCTGCTATCTCTATGACAGAAATAGCAGAGTCATACATTAGAAGACGCGCCATAAGACATATGGAAAAAGGCAGGATCGTAATATTTGCCGCAGGAGTAGGCAGCCCGTTCTTTACGACTGACACTGCAGCAGCGCTTAGGGCGGCTGAAACTGACTGTAATGCTATTTTAAAGGGTACACAAGTAGATGGAATATATTCGGCAGACCCTAAAACTGATATAACCGCCAAAAAATATGCTAATATAAGCTATAAAGATGTGATCGTAAATGATTTGAACGTAATGGATACCGCAGCAATCACTCTTGCTAGGGACCACAACATTCCAATCTTAATATTTGATATCCACAAAAAAGGCGAAATACTAAAAGTATTAAATGGTACTGGAACATATTCCATTGTTAAATAAGGAGCAACAAGATGACTAGACCCGATGATATTATTATAGACACTAAAAAAAGGATGAATGGAGCGATTGCTTCACTTAAACATGTTTTGCTCGGCCTTCGTACAAGTCGGGCTTCTGCTTCATTGCTTGATCCTATTAAGGTAGAAGCTTATGGAGATTTTGTGCCAGTTTCTCAACTAGGGACTGTAAATGTTCCAGAGCCAAGAATGATTACTATTCAAGTTTGGGATAAATCAGTAGTAAAAAATATTGAAAAAGCAATAGCTAACTCGGGTCTTGGACTAAATCCAGTTAGCGAAGGCCAAATTATCAGAATCCCAATTCCAGATTTAACTGAAGAGAGAAGAGGCGAGCTAAGTAAGAAAGTTAATGAATATGCAGAGCAATCAAAAATAGCGCTTAGAAATGTTAGGCGTGATTCAATAGATAGTTTTAAAAAATTGGAAAAAGAAAAGGCGATATCCGAAGATCAATTTAAAAGTTATAGTAACGATATACAGAAAATTACCGACGACTTCAGCGCTAAAGTAGAGGGGCTCGCTACTCAAAAATCTAAAGAAATTTTATCCATTTAAATACAAAGCTATTAAGGTAAGGACTGAGGTCGCTTCGAATTCTACTCGGGGACGCTGTTGCTCTAGCGTGCTTCTTAAACTTGAAGAGTTTTGAGTATAGAGAGATAGATGGGGCCCTCTTTAGCTTTAAATTCTAAAATGCGAAGAGATGAGCAGAGTATTCTATGAGGTGCTTTGGTTGCAAGAGCGGCTGGAGCTTTATAATTTATATGCGTATCCATATTTCCCCCCCAACGCAAGTTATATTAGATTTACGCTATCTTTGAGCAGATTTACTAACCTTTTATATTGGAGAAGCGTACTATTAAGTACGTCACTTTCCTTTAGTAGTATACTTTTAGCTACATTTTTTGTAACTCTTCGTTTGTGCGTAATAAATAATTAAAGCCTTACAATTCTATAAGAGTGAAGCTCAGAGATTATCTCTGCATCCCTGCATCCGCTCTTTATATTCCTGGTGAACGTAATTTTTTAATTTGAGATGATAAAATTATCATGTTATCTTCCATACTCTATCTAAGCCCTATTACCCTAGGTTTTTAGCTAATTCTTGGTGCGGTTTTCTCCAGTATTTGTCATAATATGACTTCTTGACACTTACTATAAGCAGGTCTTGTTAAAAAACTCAACCTTTAAAGCAAACGTAGGACCAGAGTTGCTTGCCATATTATTTGATATTCTAGATAAAAAATCTCATTATTACTCCACTAGAAAAAACTCCAGACTGAGATCGGTACCTCTTAGCGGAAAAGACTCAGAAATTTATAGAATTAGTTGACGCGCTTAAAACCGGAATAGAAATTTGCTTCCGAAGATGATTTTTATGCTGAGAAAATCGTCAGAAGCTTAGTATATAAGGGAGCGCCTCATATATTGCTTAGAGAATTGATAGAAAATAAAAATTTTAGCGCAAGTTTTACTCCTACTCAATATAAAGCTCCTTGTGACGTTATAATGTTGCATGTCGAGATAATACCAGAATACAAAGAAAATAAACTTGATGAATATATTGTGGCTCACTATGAACTAGGAAAGTATCATGTTGATGGGGGGGGATTAAGGCTATTGAAGATGTTAAAGAGTATTTTGAGCACTTGGCCAGTTGAGGAAATAGAACATATATCAGGTGTTGATGTAACAAAACCAGTAATACAAGTTTGGCTCTCTGCTCGCTCTCCAGACTCTACCGTAGCAACCGGGGGTGCCAGTACTGTAAGCTGGGAGCGCCAAACTTACAGAAGAAATTATTGTAAGCACGCCACTTAGACCTACACCGCCTACAGTTGAGCCAAAGCATACAAACTCCTCTAAAACTAAACATCCTTTACCGGAAGAAATTAAGGAAACTTTTGCAGCTTTGGATAAAAAAGCTGCTGATAAGAATGCTCACTCAGAACTCATAACGCTTTATAGAGCTATAGCAAAAGGTAAAGATAACTTTAAAAAATTCTCTTCTGCTTTTGCAAATCTTCATAATGAAATTGAGTCATTGAAAAGCGGCGAAAAATCAAGATGAGCTAAAATTGGAGCTAAAAGCTATACTTATTAAGATTATTAAGACCTCTTGGGGGATCGATTTTTCTGACATTTCAGCTGATAAAATTGATTTAAATAAGACAAAATGTTTAATGGGAACCAAGTTTAAAGCTGTTGGGACTGACAAGCATAAACACGTTAAATGGTCGTTGACTCCTTACATCTAAAGGTGGTGAAGAACACGTTCAATTAACTGGTGTATCATTAAATTGCGATACTACTTGTAACGAATCTCCGTTTGATCCAGGCTCAATCTCAGATCCTCATCAAGAGTTTCTTAAATTTACAAAAAGTGATTACAAATTACAGAATAAACAAGGTATGACTGAAGCAGCTGCAGCTTTGGCGGCGCTATATTACGATACCTACTTGGTTCAAGATAATGGGGGCTGGCTTAATCCAACATATATTGAAATTGCAGATACAAATTAGAAGTTAAAATTTTGCTAAAAAGAGTTAATTATGAGTAATACGACAACAAATAATAAGCAACTTTATAACCAGCCTACATCAGAAAAATTTGGACAGAAACGTTAATCTAGTCACCTTAGTAAAGGTGCTAGCTATACGCAATATTTGTGTAGAAGAAGAACTTAATCTTTATTCCCACTCACACTATTAAATCAGAAGAAATTGGTAAAGCTTTTGCGGCAATTATAGATTTTGATGATTTCTAGGTCGCTGCAGTTAAAGCCTTGTTACCTAGTGCGTAAGGAGCTTATTGAGAAATTATTGTCTATACCTGAATTTCAAGCAAAAGTCAGAAATTATATAGGGTAATGCCTGGTAATTATAGACAGCAATAAGAGGGTGTGATATCTTCGTAGTAAGCGGGGTTAGAAATGACAATTAAGTGTAAATATCGCGGTTCTGGCGAGCAGGTGAGGGGTGGCTTGGTATAGGGACAGCAAAGGTATAGAGGTTGCAAGAATTGCAAAAAGAATTACCGAGTAAGGTGGTAAGCGGTAGAAGCACACGATGAATGATAGACTTAAAACTTAACCTTGAGGAGTGTGGGATTAGGATGATAGAGAGACTGACTGGAATCCATAACAGCCAAATATCTTCATGGATTGAAGGGACGGGGGGCGCTATGTGCAAGAAAAGTTAGATAACCCCAGAAAGGTTTTTTAGGTAAGTTTTAAAGAAATTATCTGATATGGTTTTAAAGAAGCTGTGTAACCATTAAGTTTTTCTCAATTTCACGATAAATAAGGAAAGTGGTTTCCCTAGTAGAAATATTTTGTTTGATTGATGATTTTTGCAAGCGACAACTCACGTACCAAAGATCCTTAAGAAACTCGCAGAGACAAAGGGAACGAGAGTCTGGGATGATGCTTTCCGAAGTTATAACGATCCTCGTTTTGTTTCATTTGAGGGCATTACCGGATCAAAGATTTTTACCTAAACTGTTTTCAAATCTCTCTCAGAGAGGGATTGCCGAAGCTTATCAGCTACAATCGCTTTGTTGAGCTGGATGCGAGACGCGGTCATCCCGTTGGTCATTCTGCTGAATTGCTGCAAAGGGAAACAAACAGGTACGTTGACTCAACAAAAAGCTGGAAGGTTTGTCATAACTCACGTACTAGCCGTAATAAGATCCTTAAAGGCATCGCTCAGCGTGGGAAAGCGTCGACCCGGATGGGTTCTTTAGCCTCAATGATCAAGGAGAGATTATGTCATTCACACAGCTAACAATAATAATAGTGCAAGAACGGTCACTGTGTTATTGGGCAAAGGGGATGGAACTTTTCAACCATTTGTTTCTTATGGCATACTTAATGCTTGGGTTGGAATCGCGGTAGCTGATTTCAATGGTGATGAGAATCAAGATATAGTTTGCTCTAGTCTTCAATACGGAATTACTATGCTATTAGGTAACGGAAACGGGACTTTTTGACCAGCTTTGTATTATCACATCGAAGGCAGTTTCATTATTGTGTAGTATAGCTGCAGATTTTAATGGAGATGGTAAGCCGGATGTGGGTGGCTACCAGGCCCTCAATTTTCGCATTGCTTAATTTTTGTTTTCTCACCAATGCCGACAACGACTGCTATTCGACCACCACTGCGCTGCAACTACTATACCTCGTCTCTTTGTACACCGTTGTCAGAAGTAAAATCCCATATATTTGGTACGCTTACTCTCATTGGGCTCATTAAAGTTATTGTTCAGGGAAAGTATGGGCTTGAATATAAAGATGGTGAGTTAAAGACCGCAATAGTTAGTGAGTTGTCAAACAGTAATATATCACTTCAGCTTTGTGGAGATGGCATGATCGGCTGCGATGGTGAAGAAAGCTGATCCAACCATTGATGATCCAGGGATGGAATTCTGTATTTATGATAATCTTGGAATTATGACTAAGCGTAGAAAATGTTCTAGATTATATAAATCGTTAAAAATTATGCAAAACTATTAAGAAATTCCGGCTTTAATAAAATCGTGGATATGGATTACACCAACAGGCTTTTTTTCTTCATCAGTGATAAAAAGGTTAGTAACGCTTTTGTTGTTCATTAAAGCAAATGCTTGGACTGCCAACATATTCTGACCAATGACTAAAGGATGCAACGTCATAAGATCACTTACTACCGACTTTTTAAAATCAAGATCTATATGGCGCCTTAAATCTCCATCAGTTACAACACCCACTAAAATTCCGTCCTCATTCACAACGCCAGTACACCCCAAACGCTTTTCAGTCATCTCTAATATCATTTCTGAAAAGGAGCTACTTGGTTTTACAAGCGGTATACTGTCTCCTGTATGCATTAGATCTTTTATTCTAATTAATCTTACAGCAATACTGCCGCCTGGATGTAAAAGCCTATAATCGTCTTTAGAAAAACCCCTTTTATTAAGCAAGGTAACGGCTATTGCATCGCCCCATGCTATCATCATAGTGCTAGATGTGGTGGGTGCCCCTATATCTGTAACCTCAGCGGTATTTGGTATAAGAATTTTTATATCGCTAATTTCATATAACAATGAATTTTTATTCCTGGTTACTCCTATAATTTGCACGTTAAGCCTTTTGCAATAGGAGATAATAGAGTTTAATTCTTGAGTTTCTCCAGAATTAGAAAAAAGAATCGCGATATCACTTTTGGAAATTACCCCTAGATCCCCGTGACTTGCTTCGGCTGGATGTAAAAACACTGATGGGGTGCCGGTAGAAGAAAGAGTAGCTGCAATCTTTTTGGCAACATGGCCGCTTTTACCCATACCACTCAACATCACCTTTCCAGTAGTACTTTCTATTGCGTCGATTGCTTCTAGAAATGATTTGTCCATGGAAGCCATTAAGGCATTTAATCCCTCTATTTCTTGAGAGATTACCCCCTTCGCTAGGTTAATCATTTCAGACATCAGCAAATAACATGATTTTTTACTTCTTTAATATAAAAAATATATTTATTCAAACTTAATTAAGTTTGTTCTTCAAATTATATAATCGCCGTAAATCAGACGGAGTAGTATCGATTGGTTGGCCGTTATCATCGGTGATGATGTTATTAACTGCAAGTTGTGCTTCTTCAAGTTTTGCCGCGCAGAAATCATGTAATAAGCGACCACGCTTATAAAGTTCTACCGTTTCATTTAATGAGACTTCCCCTGCTTCAAGTTTTGCGGCAATGACTTCTAATTCCTTTAAAGCTTCTTCAAAAGAATTTGGTACGTCTGAAGTATTAATCTTTTCTTTTTTTACATTCATTGGCTTTTTTCTTAATTTGAGGTTTGGTCATATTAATGTTAGGGTGTATGCATTAAATTGTATACTGATAAAAACATGGCTGCAAGAATTTATCAAGCGTTCCGATCAACAACTCAATCAGGGAAGAAGTCGTTAGGTAAGTGGGTCTTAGAATTTACCCCGCAAACCAAGAATTTTATAGAGCCTGTTATGGGCTGGACTGGAGGCTATGATACATTAGCAAGTGAGGTAAAACTCTATTTTAATTCCAAAGAAGCTGCCGTGAATTATGCAGCTAACTCCTCAATAGAATACGAGATGTTAGAGCCAAAACCTTCTAAAATAACGCTAAATTCCTATATAAATAACTTCTCACATAATTAATCCTTTAAATAAAAACTTCCTTGACACGGAGATAAAGCCGTGAGCCAATGTTCTGCTAACGAAGGTTTAAATGGAAAAAAATTGGTTTTGTAATGGGGGAGGTTTAGCGCAGGGGCACAAACTTATGTCTCATCAGCAGGAGATGTGAATGGTGATGGCCGAGATGATGTAATGCTAGGTGCACCAGGTGTTGACGTTTTTTCAGGACGAGTATATGTGATATTTGGTCAGTCTTCTTTTACATCTCCTTTTAGCCTTTCAACCTTAGATGGTTCTAATGGCTTTATATAAAGAGTGCGGCAGATGGTGATTATTTACATCATTGCATCGGCGGGAGATATCAATGGAGCGATGGGCTTTTTAATGATATTGTAATTGGAGCATCTGGGACTTCTCCTTCGGGGGTAGGAGTGGTGCAGGTAAGGGGGGGCATATGTAGTCTTTGGTAATTCTTCTTTCACAAGCTTCTTTTTAGAGCTTGCTGACTTAAATGGAACTAAGGGGAAAACGTGGTGGTGTGGGGGAATGCTCAAGGTGCGGCAGGGGGGTCTTCTGTAGCTTCTGTTGGCGATATAAACGGTGGGGGGTAACGAACCCAAAGATGAAAGTCAACTTTTACTTCTCCTTTTTCCCTTTCCAACCTAAACGGTAACGACGGCTTCGTCATTAGTGGCTCTGGTCAGACAGGCTGGTCAGTGTCATCTGCTGGAGATATTAATGGTGGTGATATCAGTGATATTATCGTTGGCGCACCTTGGGCAGAAAATTATGAGACTGGGCAGGCATATGTAATTTATGGTGAAGGACTCTTTTCCTTCACTTTTGGAAGTTTTTAGCTTAAACGGGACCAACGGCTTTGCTATTAATGGTATTAAGAGCGGCTATTATACGGGTTATTCTGTGGCTTCAGCTGGAGATATCAATGATAATGGTATAGATGATATAGTTATCAAAGCAGTATAGCAGGCCAAGAATACGCAGTTTTTGGCGAGGTCTCTGATTCATCACTCACCGATTTTTGATATATAAATTGATACATTGAGGACTTTGAATTGGCCTTTTTAACATAATCTTTAAGAAGGTCAATTGCCTTACTATGCATTTTAAGCTTTTGCTAGGGAACCGAACATTGCCCGCACATTAGTTTATTACGCTACCTGGGTTCAGTGCCAGATAATCTTTAGTATCCTCGCTAATATGCACAAATTTATCTACTCTAAGCGCTTTCATTACTGCATACACCAATAATAAGCCAGCTTGGTTATCAATTAGATAATTGGGATATTTTTTTCCTCATTTGTGCAAAACTATTAGTGGCGCTCTCTTCAATCATTTTTTCTAGATCTGAAATTGTAATAGTGTCTTTGGTGAACTTTAGGTTGCGCTTTATGCCGTATTGCACAAATCCACTGAGGCTATAAACTTTTAAATCTTTCTTGGTTATTAAACTTGTTAAGTTTTTGTCGTGAATGATATCAGTAGCTACAATTTTATTAACATGTTCTAACGCCTTTTTAATATCTTTTTTGGAGATTAATTCGTATTTATTTCCTTTATTAAAGATGTTATTTAGCTCATGCAGCATGGTAGCGGAACCGTATTTACCTTGAAAGACAAAATGCTGCTCTTGTTTGTTAAATCCAGATAATTGGAAGCTACCTCCTCCAGAGTCAAAGACTATAGTTTCATCATTAATATTAGTGCTCGGCAAATGCATTTTCGCTGCTTCTAGCACTAAAATCCCTTCCTTTTCCTGAGAAACAATCGAAAAATCTATTTTTGTCTGTTGAAATAACTGAGAAAAGACGCTCCCACTATTATTTATATTTCTGGCCCAAGCTGTTGCAAAACCAATACACTCATTATTGAAACAATCAGTATTATATAATTTTTTGATTTCATTAACGGCTGCAATGCTTTTAGTTATACACCATCGACTTAGGGTTTTACCGTTTTTTGATTGTAAGATACATTTTTGTATATCCAGTACTTTATTATATTTTGGTAAGTGTTCTTCTATAGTATTATTGCAGGAATTGACTACGTACCCAGCTGCCTTTAAGGAGCTGGATCCAAAATCGAAAATATATTTATTCTCGATACAATCGTTTGCAAACGCTTCAGGTGATAATAATAAGAAGAAGAGAGCTTTTTTGAAATCCATAGCTTACACAATTTTAGATTGAAATTGGCGTTATTATATAGCTATTAATTTAAAATTCATTGAATAAGATTTACATGTACCTAAAAAACTTAAGTAAATTTCCTTAAAATATTTATAGATACTTAACTAGTCGTGTATTTTATTTGAAGTATTTGGGTAAAAAATTCTTTTATGCTCATCTATTGCAAATCTGTCTGTCATGCCTGCTATATAGTCTCCAATTATTATAGCTCTTTCTTTTAGATCAGAATTAATAATTTTTTTATTCCAGTTAGTTGGTAAACAGCCCGGCTCTTCCATAAAATAATAGAAGAGGTCGTGCATTAGGGTTTTAGCCTTATAGCGCATACGGTTGATATTATAGTTTCTATACACATTATTCATTAGAAAATTTTTGATTTCGTTTTTTTGCTCTTCCATCTCGGAGCTGAAGGCAACGACCCAACTGCAGTGTTTTCGTATAGCTTGGATACTAGAGAATGCATTATCAGTAATGCGTTTTTTTGTTTCAGTTAATAGATCGTTAATCATTATTTCTCGAATATTATTGATAAGGTACTGATAGTTATTTTTATTAAATGGTCTGTTACTAGTCGCCATCTTTATTATACTAAGCTGCATTAATTCTTCGAATGAAATAAAACCTGCGCGTAAGCCATCATCTATATCATGGGCACAATAAGCTATATCATCAGCTAGCGAAGCAACTTGCGCTTCTAAAGTCGGATATTTATCTAATTGCAAATTGAACGGGGCAAAAAGCTCACTCACTTTTTTTGCAAACTCACTTTCTAGATTGAATGGGCCGTTATGTTTAGCGAGCCCTTCTATGATTTCATAAGATAGGTTCAACCCATTTTCGAAAAAAACCCCTTTTTCCAACTGAGCAATAACCTTTAAAGTATGAAAATTATGATCAAAGCCTTCAAAATCTTGCATAGCTTCTGCAAGCCCGTCTTCTCCAGCGTGACCAAACGGTGGATGTCCTAAATCGTGTGATAAAGCTATGACTTCAGCTAAATCTTCGTTTAGTTGTAGAGACCTTGCTATCAATTTAGCTACAGCTGCCACTTCAAGAGAGTGAGTTAGTCTAGTACGGTAGTGGTCACCAGAATGGTTTACGAAAACCTGAGTTTTGTATTCTAGCCTGCGAAAAGAAGAAGAGAATATAATCCTATTTTTATCATTTAAAAAAATTAACTGCGGATTTTCCTTTTCTCTATGAATTCTTCCCAAGGACTCGGTTGGATTACTAGCGTATTTAGATATATCCATGACTTATATTTCAACTCCAAGCGTTATAAAATGAATTTTTCCCACTTGTTCCACTTATATCCCATATTTTCCCAAAATAGTACTATTAATTCCCACAAAACTGTAGTAGATTGATGTTGTAATGGGCATAAAACTGCTATTTGTTTGTATTTTGTTAATTTTATTAATGAGCGCTGATATAAAAATATTTTTATCGATATATGAGAATAAAATTGATGACAAAAAGCGTGTCTCAGTTCCTGCTCAGTTTCGCTCAATAATTGAAGGAAGAGGGGGTAGCATAATTTATGCGTATCCTTCTCTAAAAAATCAATGTCTTGAGGTTTGCACCCCCCAAAGGATTAATGAACTAGAAAGCCATATAGAAAGTTTTGATATTTTTTCCGAAGAAAGAGATATTCTAGCTACTTCCATACTTGGGGCGTGTGAGCCTATGCAGATTGATGCAAAGGGGCGTATCTCTATTTCAGATAGATTATTGGATTTTGCTCAAATTGATAAAGAGATAGTATTTGTTGGGAAGGGCAAGGTTTTTGAGATCTGGAATAAACAGGATTTTAATAATTACTTTAGTTATGCAAGAAGCAATGTGCGTAATAGTAGTTTGTTTACTAATAAATTAAAAAATAGTGAGGCAAGGTCATGAAAAATCCTCATATCTCGGTTTTATTAAATGAAGTAATTGAGACTCTCGGTATTAAGAAAGATGGAGTATATTTGGATTGCACTTTTGGAGCAGGTGGATATAGTAATGCAATTTTAGAAAAAGAGAATTGTTATGTGTGTGCGATCGATAGAGATACAAAAGTTATGCCGTATGCGGAAAAATTACTCCAGAATTTTGGCGAAAGATTCAATATTAATTTTAGCGAATTTGCTAATCTTGAGGAGACTATACAATATTTTCCTCATCAATTTTTTGATGGAATTGTTTTTGATATTGGGGTGTCGTCAATGCAAATAGATTCAGGGTTTAGAGGATTCTCGTTCGCTAAAAACGGCCCCCTAGATATGCGTATGGACCAAAGCCAAGATATTGATGCTGCCTTTATAATTAACAATTATCCGGAAGAGGAACTGATCAAAATTATTAGGGATTTTGGGGGAGAAAAAAAAGCCCGAAGCATAGCTAAAGCAATAATTAACAGTAGAGAACAAGAGCCCATTTCTACAACACTGAGGCTTGCAAGTATTATAAAAAAAGCAGTTGGTAATCATAGCGATACGATTCATCCGGCAACAAGGACCTTTCAAGCTCTGCGGATTGCTGTAAATGATGAATTGGAACAGCTTAAAGTAGGGCTTAGAGCTTCTATTGAGTTGTTAAAGGTTGGAGGGGCGATTGCTGTGGTGACCTTTCATTCTGGTGAAGATGAAATTGTAAAAGAAATTTTTAATTCTCTACTAATAAAGCCATCAAAAAGGAATAAATACAGTCACTTTTCTAAGCAACCGATTTCTGATTATAAGCAGTCTAAATTTGAATTAGTTACTAAAAAACCTATCACTCCTAGCGAGCAAGAAGTTTTAGAAAATATCCGATCTCGCTCAGCAAAGCTTAGAGTCATTAGACGTATTAGAGAATGAGCGAGGTTAAATGATGAAATCGATTAGATCAATTTTAATTTATTCTATTATAATAGTTGTAATATCCTTGTTTTTTATAAAATCAAAAGTACAAGATCTAAGCAAGGAATTGGCCCTCATTGAATCTGAAATTATCAAAGAAAGAGATAATATTCATATTTTAAAAGCAGAATTTGTATACCTTTCTAAACCACAAAATATAGAAAAATTAGCTGAGCAGCACTTGAATCTGCAACTTATGGATAGTGAGCAGTTAGTGAATATTGAAATAGGCAATAATTCTAAAGCTAAAATCTTTGAGAAGGGAAGGTGAGAGATGGATTGGAATGAGCTATCAAAAAGTGATATTTACGAAGAATCACTGAAAAATTCTATCATTAGATGGAGGTTTATTACTGGTTTGATGTCTTTTGCTTTTATTGCCATTATTTTAAGATTATTTGATTTAAGCTTCACTACCGTTGAAGAGATTAACTTAGCCTATAAAAAGCAGTTGCATAGCCAACACATCATTTCAAGAGCGGATATAGTTGATAGAAATGGTACTCTCTTAGCATCGAATATCAAAACAGCTTCTGTTTACGCGCATCCGAAACAGTTAATAGACGCCAGGGCTGCAGCAAAACATTTGGCGAATTTAAAAATAGGTTTAAATGAAAAAGATTTAATAGGAAAATTGGGGTCAAATAAGGATTTTGTGTGGATCAAAAGGCATATAACTCCGATTGAGCAGCAACTAATCCATGACCTTGGAGTCCCTGGTGTTTATTTTGTAAAAGATGAGAGGCGTATTTATCCCCATGAGAATCTTTTTGCGCATGTTTTAGGATATGTAAATATCGACGGAGTTGGTATAGCAGGAATTGAAAGATTATATAATAATGAACTTATTAAATTAGGTTTAGACTCTGAGAACATGCAGTTATCCTTAGATGTTAGAATTCAAACCATTCTATGTAGCGAACTGAAAAATGCTATAGATTTACATTCAGCGGTTGGTGGGGCTGGAGTTATTATGAATGTTAATACTGGAGAAATTCTAGCTATGGCAAGTTTGCCAGATTTTAATCCGCATAACTTAAATAATATAAAAAAAGAAAGCTTATTTAATCAAGTGGCACTCGGAATTTATGAAATGGGATCGACGTTTAAACCATTTACACTTGCTATGGGGTTAGATACTAATAAGATCACTCTTAATGATGCATTTGATGTGTCCAAGCCTTTAAAAATAGGTAAATTTCAAATTCATGATTATAAAGGTAAAGGTGGTTATTTATCGGTGCCAGAAATTTTAATGTATTCTTCTAATCTTGGTGTTGCACAAGTAGCGAAACTTGTTGGAGCCAAAGCTCAAAGGGACTACTTGAATAGGTTTGGTATGCTAAGAGAAATAGAAGAAAATATTCCTGGAAAAGCTAAACCAATGTTTCCGAATGAAAAGAAATGGTCTGAGGCGAGTTTGATTACAATAAGTTATGGTCATGGCATAGCTATAACAGGAATTCACCTAGCGCAGGCAATGGCTGCTTTGGTAAATGGAGGTTTGCTCTATAAGCCGACTTTGATCAGACAAGAAAATATTGACAATATCGAGTGTAGAAGGGTTATAAAAGAGCAGACTTCTCATACTATGAGAAAGCTTTTAAGATTGACGGTCGAAAGTGGATCGGCAAAGAGAGCAGACGTTGAAGGATTGCTTGTTGGAGGAAAAACTGGAACTGCAGAAAAAAATAAAAATGGGCGTTATAGTAAGAAATTAAATTTAGCTGTTTTTGCTGGAGCTTTTCCGATGAATAAGCCAGAATATATGATAGTTGTGATGATTGATGAAGCAAAACAAAATAGTATCAATTATGGATATACAACAGGAGGTATGATAGCCGCTCCGGTTGGAGGCAATATTATTAGAAGAATGGCCCAAGTTCTTGGTATCATGCATCTCGATCATAATGATAAAGAAGTTTTGCAAGCCATGTATTTAGATTATATACCCCGGCATGTCACTACCAAACTTGCAAAGCGTTAATCAACGCGTTTCCATGAGCCCCTTTCTTCTTCAAAAATTGTAACGGGAATATTAAGGGCTGCTAAGTTTTTTACCTGTTCTTGAATGAGCCCTTCATCCGTAGAGGTATCATATATGCTAACAAATCTCTCATAGTTACCGACCAATTCAGGTACTACATAATTTGCCAGAAGCACATTTGCGTCATTTAAATTGCTAGTTTGAGTAGTAAGCAAAATCTTCTGTTGATCTAAAAACGTATCTTCTTCAGTAGCATGAGGTAGAAATGCTAATACAGAATATGTCCAGAGATCATTGTCTAGCTTATGCATTTCACTTTTGTTTTTACATAATACGTGTACTCTAAAATTTTTTTGTATTATAGTTTCTAAAAGCTTAGCAGTGCCTCTAACTATTGGTGTTGCGGAGAGTTTATATATGGATGCCTGTATCACTTTATTACCTCCTTTAATCTTTTTAGAGCAATGACAAGAACCGACACTGCATTGGTTGGAACAATGTTTTTGGTTATATCATTTAAAAATTCATTATATTCCTCAATTTTTTTGGCCTGTCGACTTAATTTATCTTCTTTAATATTTGTAATTGTTATAAAGGACATCAACTCGTTTAATTCGGCTAGAATAGTTTTTAAGGCAGTATTTTCTGCGTAGTCGAAAATTTCTACATTTTTAACTTGTTCGATTAAATGGTTAATACCCAAAAGGTTATAGATTTTCATATATTCGTTAGCTGCGATCTTAATAGGCTTACCAGAATTTTGAGTTATGGCGATAATATCTAACAGATTACTTAAGACGGATATTTGATTAATGGAGTTTAAAAGGTCTTTGTTAGTAATGTTACTCAACTCATTGGGATGGGATTTATCATTATTGAATTTCTTATATAAAGAAGAGGTTGGAATAGTTATTTGCTGAAGCTTTAATAAATCATCAAAAGTAGGTTTTAGATCTTTTATAGTTTTACTTACATTATCAAGTAAGTGCTTATGATTTAAAAGCCATAGTACTAATTTTTCGATACTTTTACTAATTTCATCAAACAAACTAAGCTGGGTATTTGCTGATATAGTATGAGCCAATTTTGCAGTATCACTCCAAATTGATTCTAGAGAAAATAAATCAGAAGCGATGGCAAAGGTATGAATTATATCAATAGCGTCATGTCCTTGCTCAATCAGTTGATGAAACAAACAGCAACCAAGCGTATTTACGAAGTGATTAACTGTTGTGGTTACGATAATCTCTCTTTTTAGTTTGTGCTGTAAGATAGAATCTTTAAAACTTTTCTGTATTGTTCTGGGGAAGTAACTAATTAGATAATAATCTAGGTATTTGTCTAAATTCTTTTTACTTGCCATAGAGGTTAGTATAGCAGAGTTTTTGGCGTATGCTATTAGAATTGCGATTTCTGGCCGGCTTAATTTACCGTATAAGTTCGCAATTTCAGTAAAATCTTCTATAGTAGGTAATTTCTCTAATTCTCTACTTAACTCCTTCCTTGATTCTAAGTTTTTGATTAACCAAAAATGCTCATCCAAACGTTTCCTGCCTTTATGCTGTTCTAGGCTAATTAATAAGGTTTGATTTTTGTTATCTTGTAAGACCAACTCAGATATTTCTTCAGTCATATTGAACAACACTTTGTTTCTTTCCTCTATCTCGATAGCGTTTTTCTGTAGTAGATCTGCGAAGGCTATCTTGATATTTACCTCATGATCTGAGCAGTCAACACCAGCTGAGTTATCTATAAAATCTGTATTGATTTTACCTCCTTTTCTTGCATACTCTATCCTACCAAGTTGTGTAGCCCCAAGGTTTCCACCTTCTATCACTGCTTTACAGCGTAAATCTGCACCATTAACTCTTACGTTATCATTGCTTTTATCACCAATAGCCGCATTTGTTTCTTCTGCTGATTTTATATATGTTCCAATGCCTCCATTCCAAAATATATCAACAGGCGCTTTTAAGATTGCTTTTACCAATTCATCAGGAGTAAAGCTATTGTTTGTTACCCCTAGAGCTTTACATGCTTCTTCTGAGATAGTAATGTTTTTGGCACTCCTTAAAAATACCCCGCCGCCTTTGGAGATCAACTTTGAATCGTAATCTGTCCACTGTGAACGTGGCATATTAAATAACCTTTCTCTTTCTTTAAAAGAAATTGCTGAATCTGGATTAGGGTCAATAAATATATGAATATGATTAAAAGCAGCAATAAGTTTATAATGCTTTGAAAGTAATAGGCCATTGCCAAATACATCTCCTGCCATATCTCCAATACCTATTGCAGTAAAGGGCTGTTCTACAATATTTATACCAAATTGACTTGCATGGTCCTGAGCTGAAATCCAAGCTCCTCGAGCAGTAATACCCATTTTTTTGTGATCATATCCTGCTGATCCGCCAGAGGCAAATGCGTCTCCTAACCAGAAATCGTATTCCTTAGAAACCGCATTAGCATGATCTGAAAAAGAGGCTGTACCTTTATCTGCAGCGACAACTAGGTAAGGATCGTCTTCATCATATCTAATAACATGGGGTGGGGGTACTATTTTATTATTTACTACGTTATCTGTAATATCTAAAACGCTTCTTAAGAAATCTTTATAACATGCAATCCCTTCATTTATAAAATCGGGCGATGTAGGACTTACATTTTTCAAAATAAATCCACCCTTAGATCCAACAGGTACTATAACAGAATTTTTTGTCATTTGTGCTTTCATTAACCCCAGGATTTCGGTTCTGAAATCATCTTTTCTGTCGGACCAGCGCAAGCCTCCTCTTGCAATTTTACCGCCCCTTAAATGTATGGCTTCAAAGCGTGATGAGTAAACAAAAATTTCTCTGAAAGGCTTTGGTAGAGGTAGGGCAGAAACTTCTCCTGAAGAAATTTTAAAAGAGAGCCCACTGGTTTCGAAATTTGTATTAATTTTTTGGAAAAAGTTGGTTCTTTTGGTTGCGTGTATCAATTCAATAAAAGTTTTAAATATCTGCTCAGTTGTCAAGCTTGGTACATCAAGCAAAGCTGTATTCAGCTCATTCGTAAATTCAAGGATGGTCGCCTCTCTATTCTTGAGATTTTTATTATCTATTGAGAACTTAGTATGAAAAATTTTAATGAGTTTATTGGTTAAGTCAGGATAATTTATCAAGTTTTCTGTAATAACTTGACTATTATGCAGAAAGTTTATTTGCTTTAGATAAGCTGAGTACGCCCTAATTATAATTGCTTCTTTCCAGCTAAGAGAAGCATAAGTCATTAATGAATTGAAGCGACCGTCTTCGAGTTCTTTTGCGTATATCTTTTCTAAAGCGGTTTCAATATTCTTTTTTACTGAAGGTGCAAGAGGTTTGTTTTGTTTGTTGTTGGTGTTAATTCTGAAATGATGAATAAAAAGCTCAGTGTTTTCCTTCGTTGATTCCTCTAAAGCGAGTTTGAATGTGAGAGTATCTATAACGAAAAAGCCAAAATTTTCCATAGTAGGCAAAGTGAGGGATAAAGGAAGTTCTTTATATGGTGAAAAAATCTTCAATTGTAACAGTTCCTTACCACTTTTGGCCGATAAATAAAAGTCGAATTTAACTTGATTTTCAGCAGTTGCTAATTCTGCCATTTTAATATCGTGAACTGCCTGTTTTGGTGCAAAGCTCGAGGTATATTTTAAATCAAAGGCATTTTTAAATTTATTAAATTTTTCAATAGCAGATTGTTGAGAGTATTTGATTTGTAACGCTTTCAGTAAATTATCTAGCCAAACACTCGTAGCTTCATTAACCAGCTCTTCGATTTTCTTTACGTTATACTCCTTTTTAAGGCCTTTTACTGGTTTGATTACAATCTGTATGCGAGCAAGCTGAGATTCTCCGACGTTGACATAGTATCTCGATACCGTTCCGTAGATTTGTTGTGAAATAATTCTTTCCACAATTTTCATTATTTCAGCAGTAAACTTGGCTTTTGGAATAAATATAAAACAATGCAGAAGTTGAGAAGCGCGGTCTTGTCTTAAGAACACCTTAACCCTAGGCATTAGGTTAAGCGAAACCATGCCGGTTGAAATTTCAAACAGCTCATCTTCACTCATTTGTACTAGGTCGCTACGAGAAAAATCTTCCATAACGCTAACTAATTCTTTAGCATTATAGCTATCTGCATTATAGCCATACCTACTTAAGACATTATTAATTTTATTTCTAATCAATGGTATATTTCTTACGCTCTCTTTGTGTACGGAGGAGGTAAAGAAGCCTATAAAAACAATGACCGATACACATTTGTCTTGCTTATCAAATTGTTTAATTTGAATGCAATCCATATATGAATCTCTATGAACTATAGAACGGCTGTTGGATTTTTTGATGAAAATTACATTCTCATAGTCATCATCGATTTCTGTTTCAGTGATTTCGTTTCTATAAAGGTCAGATTTAGTCATTCCTAGATTATTATCTGGATCTATGATTGAGCGCCCCGACTCATAGTTTACTACTACGCTTCCCAAAAAAATAAAATGGTTATCTAGTAACCACTCTAAAAACTGGATCGACTCTTTTTTTTCTGGAGCGGTCGCTTGGTACCAATTCTTGGCCGTAATATTCTTAATCGCTCCTTTCATTTGCTGTTGCATGGCTTGCCAATCTTCTACGACCACCTCCACACATTCGATCACATTTTTTAGTCCGCTTTTCAATTTATTGTAGTAATCGTCACTAAATTGATTAGAAACAAAAAATTGCATTACTGATTCTTTATCAGCTTTACTTTTTCCAACTTCAATTAACTCTCCACTTTTTTTTCTTTCAATAGGTATGGTAGGATGTACTATCAAATGTATTGTAATACCCTGTTTTTTTAACTCGTTGCTAAGTGACTCTACTAAAAAAGGAACTTCTTTTGTTATGATTTCTAATACTACTAAATCAGGGTTTTTTTGTAACTTAGTGAAATTGATATTAGTAGAATGATGAGATCTATATTGTAATGACTCAAATATAGAAATGCATGCTTCAGCTAGGTCATGAGTATTAATTAAAGATATAGCATCTAAAGGGACATCACTATATAGTGCTTTACAGAATTTACGTGTATTTTTTTCAGGAATAATTTTGCAGATCTCTTCTAAAAAAGACCCTATAGTATGTGACATAATTGGTTCGTTACATTTCATTAAACATGCTGTATAAAGGATATCAGTTTTTTGTGTGAAGCCAAGAAAATTTAATCGCTGAAGAGAGTTTATTATGCATTTATATTTGGTTGATGGCTATGGATTCGTTTTTAGAGCATATCATTCGCTCCCCCCATTATCTAGTCCTGATGGGACTCCGATTTCTGCGGTGTATGGTTTTGTTAACATGATGATAAAGTTATGCGATTCCCATAAAGCTGATATGATTGCTGTGGTGTTAGATAGCGGTAGCAAAAATCATCGACATGAATTGTTCCCTGAATATAAAGCAAATAGACCAACTCTTCCAGATGATTTAAAAGTGCAGTTTCCAATTATAAGAGAAGCATTACAGGCTCTGAATATTACGATTGTTGGAGTCGATGGTCATGAGGCTGATGATCTTATCGCTACATATGCTGTAAAAGCTGTAAAGCTAGGGAATGATGTAACTATAATTAGCTCGGATAAAGATTTAATGCAACTTTTATCTTACAGTAGAATTTATATGCATGATCCTATAAAAAATAAGCCTATTATTGAAGAGGATATAGAAAAGAAATTTGGCATTGGCCCTAAGCAACTAACCGATGCTTTAGCATTAATTGGGGATACTAGCGATAATATTCCAGGGATTCCTGGTATTGGTCCAAAAACTGCAGCAGATTTACTCAAAGAGTATGGTTCCTTGGATGAAATTTATAAAAATATAGACTCTATAAAATCTGTAAGAATAAAACGGTTATTAATTGATAACCAAGAACAGGCTATTTTGTCCAGGAATTTAGTCACTCTGAAAACGGATATTAGTACTAATTTAAATTTAGAAGAAATGAGAACCCAGCAGCCTGATCCCGAGCATCTAGTTAGTTTTGCTAGGAAATTTGGCTTTAAATCATTAATTGCAAAATATGCAATAATTGCTACCGAAAGCCATTCTCTTGGTTATGAAAAAATTGAGCTAAAAAAAATTAATAAAAGCGATTTTAAAGAAGAGCTGCTAAGAAAAATAGAAAAAGGCGGGATTATAGCTTGCTATTTTAACGATAAGGAATTTTTTTTAGCGACAAATGAGCTGAATTTCATAATAGATTATGAAGATACCGCACAAAAGAATCTTTTTGATGTTCAGCATATGACTCATTTAAACGATATATTAACATTTTTAAAACCAATTTTTGAATCTGACAGCATAACAAAAATATTATTTGACGCAAAATTATTTATTAAAATTCTGTATAAGCTTTCTATAAGGATAGTTGCGTTCGAAGATTTGGCGATTATGTCCTACTCTATTAGTACTAAGAATCAATATAAAGACTTGGTCAGCTTAATTTCAGAGAGTTGCTTTGATGCTTTTGGAATGATTGGGTGTTATGCTGAATTAAAAGATGAGTTGATTAATCTTAAAATACTTAGTCTTTACGAAAAGCTAGAAAAGCCTTTAATTAAGGTATTAAGCGATATGGAAAGCATGGGGGTATTGGTTGATAAACAGGTTTTAGACGAAATTTCTCTTGATTTAAATGGTAGGGCAAAAGTAATTGCGGATTCTATTTATAAAATGGCAAATCAAGAATTTAATATTGGTTCTACTAAGCAGCTTGGCGAAATTTTGTTTGAGAAATTAAAGCTTGTAACGAAGAGTAAGAAATCTAGCAAATCTGGAAATTATTCTACTGATAGTGATGTTTTAGAAGCTCTAGCCTTACAAGGAGATGAAATTGCTTCATTGATATTAGAATGGAGGCATTTAACTAAACTGGTTAATACCTATACTGAGGCTTTACAAAAAAGTATTGATCCGAATACTGCCCGCATACACACTACCTTTGAGATGAATACCACGACAACTGGGAGGCTGTCTTCGCGTAATCCAAATTTACAAAATATACCGGTCAGGACCGAGGAGGGAAGGAGGATCCGTAAAGCATTTGTTGCTTCAAAGGGTAATGTGTTAATCTCTGCTGACTATTCTCAAATAGAATTAAGGCTACTTGCACATTTTGCAGATGTAAAACAGTTGAAAGAGGCGTTTTTATATAACAAAGATATTCATGCAGTCACTGCAAGTGAAATATTTGGAGTGCCGATTCAAAATGTTGACAGCGATTTACGTAGAAAAGCAAAAGGAATAAATTTTGGTATTATATACGGTATTAGTCCTTTTGGATTAGCAAAAAATATAGGAATTCCTCAACGCGAGGCAAAGAAATATATAGAGAACTATTTCCTACGTTATCCTGGAATCCGGGAATACATGAAAAAAATATTAGATTTTGTAAAAGCAAACAACTTCGTTGAAACAATTTTTAAAAGAAGGTGCTCTATAGAGGGAATAAACAGCAGTAACTATACTGTAAGATCGTTTGCAGAACGGGCGGCAATAAATGCTCCTTTGCAAGGTAGTGCAGCTGACATAATTAAAAAAGCGATGGTAATGTTGCCGGAGCACTTATCCAGGTATTTGGTATTACAGATACATGATGAATTGCTTTTCGATGTACCAGAAGCTAAAGCTGAAATGTGTACTCAAGAAATAGTGAGTATCATGGAGAATGCGGTGCAATTATCGGCCCCGCTTAAGGTGGGTGTATCCATAGGTAAGTCTTGGTAACAGAAATTACTTGATACTATTGCACATTTTTATAAAATGCGAAATAAAGGTATTTAAGAGTTTAACTTAATGAATTACAACAAATTATCAATTGGTAAAAATCCGCCATATGAAGTTAATGTGATGATAGAGATAGCAGCAAATTCTGGTTCCATAAAATATGAGTTCGATAAAGAGACTGGGGTGTTGAGTGTGGATCGGATTATGCAAGGTTCTATGCAGTACCCATGCAATTATGGCTTTATTCCTCATACTTTGTCTGGCGACGGCGATCCTGTTGATGTTCTTGTATATACCAACCATCTAATAGTTCCTGGAGCGGTAGTATCTGTAAAGCCAATAGGGGCGCTGGTTACTGAAGATGAGAAAGGAAGTGATGAGAAAGTGTTAGCAGTCCCAACAGAGAAGATAGATCCTTTTTTTGCAAATATAAAGTCATACGAAGATTTGCCCGAGATTTTGATACAGAAAATTAATCATTTCTTTTCTCATTATAAAGATTTAGAAAAAGGAAAATGGGTTAGGATTAGCGGCTGGCAAGGACCTGCAGCAGCGGAAAAAATTATTAGTGAAGCAATTCAACGAGAGAGGAAGTAATATGTATACAATTTCAACTTTTTTACAAGTTTGTCCGTATCTCCGATACTTTATCGCTGCAAAAGTTATTAAAGGATTTTTGTCTCGAGAAGGCGATTAAGGGCACTATACTTATTGCTGAAGAGGGTATCAACGCTACAGTAGTTGGAAAAGAAGATGCAATAAAAGAGTTTCATGCCTTTATGAGCTCTTTACAACACTTTGCTAACCTTTTTTTCCAAGATAGTAGCTGTGAATTTATGCCATTTCAAAAGTTAAAGGTCAAAATCAAGCCAGAAATTATTACTTTTAAGGTGCCGGATCTAGACATGTCTAATACTGGGGAGTATATTAAACCAGAAGATTGGGATGCTTTTATTAGTAGAAGTGATGTGAAAGTTGTTGATGCTAGGAATTATTATGAGGTGGCTATGGGCTCTTTTAAGAATGCAATTAGTCCAAATACAAATAACTTCACTGATTTAGTTGAATGGATCGAAAAGAATTTAGATAAAAAAGATCTGGAGACACCCATTGCTATGTTTTGCACTAGTGGAGTGCGTTGTGAGAAATCTACTGCTTATATAAAAAAGCTAGGTTATAAAAAATGTATATCATTTGCAAGGTGGAATAACTAATTACTTGAAACGCAATAAGTATAATATGTGGGAAGGCGCTTGCTTTATTTTTGATGATAGAATTGCCCTTGATTCTTGTCTATCGCCAACTAATACGTAACTTATGGCTCACTTTCTTTTGGATGCATCAATATTAATTATTTTAATAATGATGACCTCTTTATTTGTCAGTGCAGAAATTGCTATTGTCGCCTCTCGTAAAAGTAGGCTTAATTCTCTAAGCAAGCAAAATAAAGGGGCTAGAAAAGCACTTGATCTGGCGGGTCGCCCGGAAGATTTTCTTTCAACAGTGCAAGTGGGGATAACTCTTATCAATGTTATGATAGGCATTTATGGAGGGGCTGCAATTTCGGCAGATATAGCTAATTTAGTAGGCAAATTTGGGATTTTATATCCATACCGCGAAGAGATCAGTTATGCATTGGTTGTGATTCTTATCACTTACTTTACGGTTCTGGGCGAAATAATACCTAAAAGGATCGCCATGCTTTATCCAGAAAGGGTTGCTTCTTTAACTTCTTATCTAATGCTGTTTTTCACTAAACTTTTTTATCCATTTGTTAAGCTACTTGCGCTTTCTACTAAGTATGCATTAAAAATTTTGAAAATTAAGGAGCCAAAAGCGCAGCTTACCATGGAAGAATTAAGGATGATGGTTAATCAGTCTGAAGTTGCTGGTATGCTTGCTGCAACGGAACATGATATGTTGCGCCGTATTATTCACCTTAGTAACGCTCAAGTCGGTGCTATAATGACTCCACGCAATAAAATGATCTGGATTGATATTAGGGATAAAGAAAAGGTTAATATTCAAAAAATAATCAGGCACCCCTTCCATTATTTGCCGGTCGTTGAGGGTGGATTGAATGATGTAATCGGAATAGCTACATTTAAAAATATATCTAAAGATGAATTAAATAATCAAAAAATCTCTCAGAAAGCTCAAGGGTCTGAAATTATTTATATTCCAGAGACTGCAAGGGTGAGTAAGCTTATTGATTTGTTTAGAGAAAAAAAGTTGAGGATAGCTCTTGTTGTTGATGAATATGGAGATATAGAAGGGTTGGTGACGCTTAATGATGTATTAAAGATTTTGGTTGGCGATCTTGCAATCGGCATGAATGATAAAGCGCCTGATATAATTAAAAACTCTGATAATTCCTACACGGTTAACGGAAATATATTAATAGAAGAGGTGATGAGCTTGCTCGGAGTATCGTCACTTCCTGGCGATGAAGAAGAGGACTATAGAACCTTAGCTGGCTTTATGCTTAGTCAGATCGGCCAGTTACCGAAGATAGGGGATCATTTTAACAGTGTTGGTTGGTCTTTTAATATAGTTAAAATGGATAAAAGGAGAATAGAGCGGGTCCTGTTAAGAAAAACTGTTTTTTGAAGAATCTTGGCTTGCGCTCTTGATTTTGTTTGGCATAATGCAATCAAAATAGATATTTAAAATACTTTTATGAAGCATTATGTGGTTGATAAGCTCAATATAGTGACCGATTATATGCGTTCGGCGGAAACGGTCTCTATTAAAGTTATGGTAAAGGCTGGCAGTCGATATGAAAACGAGACTAATAATGGCATCTCTCATTTTCTGGAACATATGGCCTTTAAGGGGACTAAAACGCGTACCGCTACACAAATTGCTGAAGAGTTTGATATGATTGGCGGTAATTTTAATGCTTATACTAGTAGAGAAAAAACAGTCTATTATGCTCAAGTGCTTAAGTGGGATCTAGCATTAGCGGTAGATGTATTAGCCGATATAGTGCAAAATTCAATTTTTGAGCCAGAAGAAATCCAAAAAAGAAAAAAAGTTGTTTTAGAAGAATTAGCTCAAGTAAAGGACACTCCAGATGATCATATATTTGATCTCTTCCAAGAAAAACTTTTTCCAAATCAAGCGCTTGGAAGACCAATTATTGGGACGGAGAAGTTTATTAATAGCGTGATGCGTCAGGATTTGATTGATTATATAGATCAAAACTATAGTAGAGATAATATAGTTATCTCTTGCGCAGGTAACTTTGATGATAAAGAATTTTATAATTTAATTAAGGAAAAGTTTGCCTTTCTTCCCCAGAGTAGAAAGCCTAGTTTTGAGCACGCAACTTATGTTGGAGGCGAGGTTAGGGTTGAAAAAGACTTAGAACAAGTCCATTTAACAATTGGCTTTCCAGGGCTTTCCTATCTTGATCAAAAATTTTATGAACAGCAAGTTTTAGCGGTGGTTTTAGGAGGTGGCATGTCTTCCAGGTTATTCCAAGAAATAAGGGAAAAAAGAGGGCTTGCCTACCACATTTCAACCTTTTCAATGAGTTATGCTGACCTTGGTGTATTTGCTGTATATTCAGCAACTAATCCAGACTCAGTTAATGAGTTAATCGAAGCAACAGCTGAGCAGATAAAGTTAGCCACCGATTCCATTACTGAAGAGGAATTAAAGAGAGCTAAGGCACAAGTGAAAGCAAGTTTGTTGATGTCTCAAGAGAGTTCGGCTTCGAGAGCGGAGAGAATTGCTTGGCATTATGCTGTATATGGAAGAATTATACCTCTTGAAGAAATTATTGAGCGGATAGAGGCAATATCAATTGAAGATATAAAAAGTACATTACTAAAAATATTATTAAATGAAAAATTGCCAACTGTTGCTGCGATTGGTAGGCTTAAAAAGTTAATGCCTTATGAAGATATAAGAGCAAAATTTACTTTGTGTTAGCTTATTCTATGACCAAAGCGGTTGTTTTTGATACTTATGGGACGTCAGATATATTAAAAATATCTGAATTACGAGATATAGAGCCTGGCCCCAACGAGGTTTTAATTAAACAGGAAGCTATAGGTGTAAACTATCATGATATACTCTATAGGTCAGGGCGCAAAAAGATAGAGAATCTTCCTACCGTTCTTGGTTTTGAAGCTGCAGGAATCGTGCAGAGTGTTGGAGCAAATGCGCGTAGTCTTAACGTTGGACAAAAAGTTGCTTATGCTACTGCTCCTATAGGCGCCTATAGAAGTCATAGATGTGTTGACCAGAATTATGTTATAGCCGTTCCAGATGAGTTGAATACTCATTTGGTTGCTGCTTGCCTTTTTAAGGGGTTGTTAGCTCACACCTTGCTGTTTAGAACATATTTTGTGAGGGTTGAAGATACTATTCTAATTCATTCTGCGGCAAGTGGGGTGGGTAGTATTATGACACAGTGGGCATCTTCATCTGGGGTAAAGGTCATTGGGACAGTTGGTACGGATGCAAAAAAGGAAGTAGCGCTAAAAAATGGCTGCATGCAAGTATTTAATAGAAAGGCTGAAGATTGGGTTAAGGGAGTTTTAGATTTAACAGGAGGCAAGGGAGTTAAGGTTATATACGATTCTGTTGGAGTGGAAACATTTAATGACTCCATCAGAGCGCTTTCTAAATTTGGATTTTTAGTGCTTTTTGGAGAATCCAGCGGCAAGGTCGCTACTGTGAATTTAAGTGATTTAGAGTCTAAATCTTTGTTTTTATCAATCCCCTCTGTATTTGATTATAAGATGAATAGAATGGAATTGGTTTTAGCTGCAAACGAAATCTTTGATAAAATGAAGAGCGGTTTATTTAAAGAGCAAATTTCTGCTTCTTTTAATTTGGCAGATGTTTCTGAAGCTCATGATTTAATCGAGTCTGGGCAAAATATTAATTCGATAATTTTATGCTAAATTTCCTAAGCAAAGGTTGATATTAGAAGGAAGACGCTTGATGGGATTATTAGTTGTAGGCGTATTATTTAACCCCAGTTTTAGGTAAGTTTTAAAGAAATTATCTGATATGGTTTTAAAGAAGCTGTGTAACCATTAAGTTTTTCTCAATTTCACGATAAATAAGGAAAGTGGTTTCCCTAGTAGAAATATTTTGTTTGATTGATGATTTTTGCAAGCGACAACTCACGTACCAAAGATCCTTAAGAAACTCGCAGAGACAAAGGGAACGAGAGTCTGGGATGATGCTCTCCGAAGTTATAACGATCCTCGTTTTGTTTCATTTGAGGGCATTACCGGATTCAAAGATTTTTACCTAAACATTAGCCGTAATAAGGTCTTTAAAGACATCACTCAGCGTGGGAAAACGTCGACCCGGATGGTTCTTTGGCCTCAATGATCAAGGAGAGATTATGTCATTCACACTGACTTCGGGTAATACAGATGATCGAGCCGTTGTCGAGAAACTGACTCAATATTTGACAGGCCTTCTATTCGGAGATCGGTGGTATATAAGCAAAAACACTGAGCAATCAAGGTATTGAGCTCATCACACGGCTTAAGAAAAACAAAACCCGCTTGCGGCTTTTAAACAACTGCTTCTTGCAGGGCGTGGGTTGATTGAAACAGCCATCGGACAATTGAAAGAGATTTGACAAATCCAGCACACACCGGCATCGCTCGCCAAACAATTTCTTGGCAGACCTCTTTCTCAGGGCTCTTGGTTTATGTCTTCAAACCCAATATATCTCATGGAAAAATAGGCTCACGGGCATACTCCTTACGTCAAACTGAGGTTAACTAAAGACATTGCTTCAATTAACTTAACAGCAAGTAAAGATGCTGGGTCGCCTTTGGTTTTTAGCTCATTAATTAATAGCTAATTCAACGTTTACCTTAACAGATTTAGAATAGTTTTATCCATTAGCTCCTGACGTAATTTTAAATATATTTCAACCGATTTTCTGGTTTTATTTACGTAGGCTAGCGCTTGCGATGGGCCCAGCGGGTGAGATATACCAAATTTTCTAGTTCTTGATAGCTTAGTTCAACCTCCTCCCTAGACCTGTTAATATTTATTCTCCGCAAGCATCTATGACCAAGAACTTAGCTAACTGACTCTTACCAAAAAGCCTCCCAGGGGTAGCGGTGGGGGTATAGCAATAAAAATAGTTTAACTTATCCCCCCTTTATATATACGCCTAGCTCCTGACCTACCTCTTCAAGATTAATATCACTTTCAACGACACTAGGACTACAACACTGATTTCTCATACAACTCCTCGATGATGGATTGCACAAATAACGCGGCAGTGTAAAATAGATGATGCTTCTAATCAATTGTCAAGTTTTTTTACTAAACTTTTAGTGCTTTTGAATAACTCACCTTAAATCCTTCATCTATTTTGCTATCATTAATACGCCAAAAAAACCTTGAAGTGTAGTATTTACTGGCATTTAAGCTTAATTTATACTATGACCATAGTATAAATTAAGCCTGTATCAATTTATGTCAGTAAATAATTTAAATAAGGTGCAGCCATTCTTACAATGGGTTGGTGGGAAAAGAAAGATTGCAGAACAATTAGCTAAACTTATTCCATCAGGGTTACATAACTATTATGAGCCATTTCTCGGTGGTGGAGCCCTATTATTCTTCCAGGTGCAGGATAAGTTTAAGCACTGTTTCCTATCCGATATTAACCTAGAGCTGTTACCAGCTATAATGCCATAAAAAAGAATCCAGAGGAGGAGTCGTACCATTTTTCATAAAATAAGTTTACAGATAATGTAGATAGCATAGGGAGTAAATAGTATGCCTTTTTAGGTTTATTAGAAAGTCTGATACCGTTGTTTCCAAAGCATCTAATATCATACTTTATTTCTAATAGAGTATGTGCTTTATGTATCTCCAAAGCCGTTCTACTGGGTAGTTCTGACGAATAGTGAGGTAAATATGATTTTTTATGTTTGGTGGCACAACCAATCCTTTAGATTTATGCCATCCAGCGCAAAGTTTCTCCCCATTCTTAGGATTGATGGCACCGTAAAGATAAAAGCTCTTAAAGCCCAACTTTGACATTTACAGAAGTCCTAGAGCTTGTCATAAACCATCCACGGCAAAGCTTAGAATGCGTGCCAAATTTTGCCTCATCAAAAAAGAGAACTATTCTTGCAGCCTCTTCAGAGCACAACGACTTTAGTTTTTTTTAAAGTCCTCTTCCTTGTGTGGGTGCTGATCTTGCTTATAGTGACGAGAGCGCGGCTGTGACACATGAGAACCCTAGACTTTTCATTAGTTTATGCGTTTGTAGTTATACCAATGTTCTTTCTGAACTTCCCTTCAATCCTGAGTTTCACCACCTTAATAGTTAAATTGCAATCTTGAAAAAATCCACTCTTTAATTATTTCTTGCTCATCCTTACTTATCACAAGGCACAAAGCCCCCTACCGGTTTGCAATTTCAAACCTCCTCTATACCATCCTTTTCAAAGGCTTTAATCCAGGACATGAGCGCAACCCCACTAACGCCAAAAACTTTTTGCCACCTTTTGAATCTCATGCTCCTTAGCTGACTTTATTGCTTGCAGCTTCCTCGAGACATCTCCACTACGCGCAACTTCTTTTAGAGCACATCAAATTTGCTTTATCGTAAACACGATCGCTCACAGCTTCGCTAACACAAGACATAGGCACCTCCAGGTTTAATACACTCCGATCCTATGATAACAGCATAATAACGCTTGGTATATCTGTAAAGTTATTTTATAAAAATGGTATTAGACAAATGTTTAGGAGGACGAGGCTGCGTAAGTGTACACGTTAGTACGTGCGCAAAGCTGAGGTCCTACTTGAACGTTTGGATCAGTTAAAAATGAGACATGGTATAATATCAGCTGGGCAATATTGTCATAAGCTTTAGTAAAATCAGAGAACTTTATGTCTTCAAAACTAATAAAGGTAACGGGATTCTGGTGTTGTTGACAAAATACTCATTTTCTTCGAGCCAAAATGTAGAACATACGTAGAACACGCGACTCACTTACAAACAATAGAAATCTATGAAACGCTAGAGAAAAGTGGTGGAGACAAACGGGATCGAACCGATGACCCCCTGCTTGCAAAGCAGGTGCTCTACCAGCTGAGCTATGTCCCCACATATAAAAACGTTGAAGATGGAGCGGGCGAAGGGATTCGAACCCTCGGCCCCAACCTTGGCAAGGTTGCGCTCTACCCCTGAGCTACACCCGCCTCAAACGACATAGGGCAGTATATTTAAAAATCTTCTAATTGCAATAGTCTACTTTTAATTAATTTTACATTTATTTTATAGTTAAGTTGAGAGGTTAATATAGAAAAAAACACTATAGAAATTAATGTGTATTCTTTAGATAATCATGAATGTTTGTTTTAAATGTATCGGGATTAATTTCAGGCTCTATAAACGAACTTTTTCTAACCGAGTTCCCACAGCAAATCCACTCGATCGAAGTCAAAGGTATTGCCATCTCCCAATTAAAAACTAAGAAAATATGGAAAAGTAGAATTACAGTGGAAACTCTTAATTTAATGAGGTTAGGATGAAAAAATTATCCCTCGAGTTTCGTATTCAAAACAACCTTCGTAAAATTATTGGTTTACAACTTATAAATATCGAAACAAATAATAGTTATTATAATACCTTAAAAAGCTCCTATTTGATTGAACTCAAAGGTATATTTTTAGGTAGTAATGAACAGTTATTAATCCAAGATTTAGCATTCAATAAAAGAAATTTTAGCGGGACAATTAAGCACACTAATTTTGAGATCGAAGCAATATTTGATATCCAAAAGTACGAAATTTCTAATGATATAGGAGAGCTAGATCACTTCAAATTAAAGTTAGAATGTAAAAAGAGCCTGAAACACACAATTTTATCAGTGGAAGTGTAATTTTATGAAACAGTCTATAGACCAAGATTTCAATTCCGGTGTAATCGCCAATAGGTTACTTAAATATGGAGTAACTATAAAAGTATGCAGCTAGTGTTGCTAGTGAAATCAGTAATTTTGAAAATCATTGCCGACTCCAATTTATTAGTAAGAATGAATTGGATGACCTAATAAAGCATCATTTTGTAAGAATTGAATCTAAGCTGAACGCCGCCAGAATCGAAGCCTTGAAGTGGCATTTTGGTATGACCTTCGTACAGATTTCAGGTTTATTATCTGCAATTATCGCGGCTGTACAGCTATTTAAATAATCTACTCAACAGTGACAGATTTAGCTAAATTTCTTGGCTTATCTACATCATTTCCTCGTAGTAGAGCTGTATGATGAGCAATAAATTGCAAAAACTGGAGTATAAATAAAAGGTATCGTAACCTCGGAAATATACTCTGGCACTTCTATAGCATAATCATATAAATGTTTTAACTGATCTAGTGCTTTTCTGCATGCAATTAAAATAATTTTTCCGCTACGAGCTTTAATTTCATTAATATTGGAAACTATCTTGCTAAAGCTGCTGTCTTCAGGCGCAATAACTATAACAGATGTTTTTTCATCGATCAAAGCAATCGAGCCATGTTTTAATTCACCAGCTGCAATTCCTTCTGCTGGTATATAGGCTAATTCTTTCATCTTAAGAGCACCCTCCAAGGCTATAGGATAGCTTACAGCACGGCCAATAAATATAACTTTTTGTGCATTGACTAAACCATCCTTTGCTATCTTATAAATTTCTTTATCCTTCTTTAAAATTTGTTGGATCAGTTTTACCGATTGCTTTAAATTTTCAACTTCAATTCCACTTATAAATGCAAAAGTTGCTAACTGAGCTAGAAAAGTCTTAGTAGCGGCTACAGCAATTTCAATTCCCGCTTCAACTAGAATCAACTTATCTACTAGTTTCGCCATAGTACTGTTAGCATTATTAATAATGCCGATTGCGCACCCTCCATGCTTTTTTACTAATTTTAGAGAAGCTAAGGTATCGGCAGTTTCTCCCGATTGCGAAATAAAGAAGAATAATTCCCCTTTATTAATAATCGGATTTTTTTTGGTGCTGAATTCTGAGGCGATTTCAACCGAAGTATTGATATTATACTTTTCCTCAAGCCATAATTTTGCAATGTACCCAGCATACATCGATGTACCGCAAGCAATTATTTTAATGTGATTAATTTTAGAAAAATCAATTTTATTAGCTTGCTCGTCATATTTTGCGATTATATCCTTTATAATCTTAGGCTGCTCATATATTTCTTTAAGCATAAAGCTAGAAAATCCGCTTAAATCAGAACATTTTTCATTGCTCACTTTCTCTTTTTTTATAGCAACCTCTTGGCCATCAAAATCGATAATCTTATACTGGTTGCTCTCCAAAATCCCTATTTGTCCGTCTTCTAAATATATTACCTCTCGACAGAACTCAGAAATCGAAGAGGCATCAGAAGATAAATAACAAGATTTTTTTTCTTCATCAAGGCCTATAATGAGAGGAGAGCCTTGCTTAATTGCTATAATAAGATCAGGATTACTTTTTGATAATAAGCCAATTGCAAATGCGCCTTTTAGCTTGTTAGCACAAAGCAATACCGCTTCTATTAATGTTGCCCCATTATTTTGGAAAAAATCAATAATATTAGGTATAACCTCAGTATCAGTATCACCGTGAAATTTGTAGCCAGCTCTTATCAGATCTTCTTTTAATTCCCGATAGTTTTCTATGATTCCGTTATGAACCACTGCACTATCTTTAGTCACAATAGGATGCGTGTTTTCTATTTTAGGGGTTCCGTGCGTTGCCCATCTTGTATGACCAAGCCCAATATTACCCTCTAACTGCTCTTCTTCTGTACTTTTAGCAAGATTAGCAAGCTTACCTAATTTTTTACGAACTTTGATATTATTACCTTTAATAGTCGCAACACCTGCAGAGTCGTACCCACGGTATTCTAGTAGTTTCAGAGATTTTAAAATACGCCCAACAACTTGATCGCTAGAAATAACGCCTATTATACCGCACATAAAGATAAACTAAATTCATTTAAAAATTGATATATAAGACAAAACGCTTCTTTAAAACAAATATATTTTTACAAATTTTTACATTTTTTATCTTTAATTAATTTATTGCTAATCATTCAAGCTATCTTCTTGACATTAGATCTGAAGTTTATTTCAGTATATAGTTAACGAAGTAGTTCAACACAATTTTTTAGGAGGGTTATCCATGTTCAATGCCACGTTCGATTTATCAAGTTTAAATGGCGAAAATGGGTTTATTATTAATGGTATTACAGCTAATGATTATGCAGGATATTCAGTTGCATCAGCTGGAGATATCAATGGTGATGGAAAGAATGATATTATAATTGGAACGCCTTATATGCCGATAAAGGTGCGGGCCTGCCTCTTACGTCGAACTTGAGGTTACATAAATGCTCGATTTTATAACGTTCTTCAAGCCTAAATGCCAGGTTCAGGTAGGTTGCCTTGCTCCTGTCACCCTACCCTTCAAAATCAATAATTTCACCCGCTCCTCTATTAACAGCAATCAATATAAAGGTGTACTCCCACTTCCATTCTTTGGTCTTTTTTTATATATGTGCACAGCTCGTCAATCTCTAGGACCTCGATATCCTTAAGTGACTTTGTGCTGTTGCAGCTCTTATCTAACTTTTCTTGCACATAGTGCCCCCCGTCTCTTCGATCCATGAAGATATCGCACCATCTTGTTGCTGCCTATAATTGCCAGGCAATGCCCAGGGGTTAATACAAAAAATATTGCAACCAAGATAGGCGATTGTTAGACTACAAAATGGGTTATAAAAAGATTGATTTTGTGATTATAGTATTGCAATCATTGTCCTATAGGAATAATTACAGTCATTTTCAGAATAATGATTTCAAAACATTTCAAAACGTTTTGGTCGCCTGAACGGGATTCAGAAACTATTTTAAGCGTTAGAATATTTGAACTTTACATTATAATGTGGAATATTCCACGATGCTCTGTAAGACGTATAAAGTTTGTTTTAGACATAGCGAAAGCAAGGTAATTGCTGCGGATAATATCAGTGAATTAATTAAAAATATTGCAACTCAAGAGGTAATAGCAATTTTCAAATTATCCTATTTTTACAGTATATTATGCCCTGCAGAATTTTTAAAACCAGTTCAGTATTAGTGGTAATTTTAAATAAAACAACGCCTTAGCGTCGCTGCTTTTGATTAACCCGAGGGTGCTCTAAATAAATATCGACCTGCAGCAATAATCTTTATATTGATTGATTTATAAGTTTCTGTGGATTTATATATTTTTCTTTAAACCCAGGGACCATAGGAATTTGGATGGCTTAATTAGCGCAGGCGTCGGCCGCTTTAACTGAAGGAATTTTGTTTATGACAAACGGGATTTTTGCATTATCATCTTTACTAAATTCAACGGCTCTTGGATTGGTGATTAATGGTATTGCAGCAGTTGATAATGCAGGCTGGTCAGTATCACCAGCAGGAGATATAAATGGCGATGGCTTCAATGATATTGTTATTGGAGCTTTATTTAGCTGATCCGGACAGATCCAACACCGGTCAAGCTTGTGTAGTACTTGGGAAATCCTCTTTTAACCTCACCCTTAGAGTTTTTATTTCTAAATGGTACTAATGGTTTTATAATGAGGGGTGTAGCAACTTGTGATAATTCAGGATATTCAGTATAAGGGGTAGGGGATATCAATGGCTATGGTTTTAGTGATATAGTGATTGGGGCGAAAAGGGCTGACCCACCAGGCGGCATATATAGTGGGGGACAAACATATGTGATATTTGGTAAGTCTTCTTTTATAAGCTCTTTAGAGCTTTCTTATTTAGGTAAGGGTGATGGTTTTATTATTAATGGCGTAAATTAGGTAATCTTGCAGGATCATCGGTATCATCCGTGAAAGACATCAATAGTGATGGAAAAAGTGATATTATAATTGGAGCGCCTTCCGCTAGCCCAAATAGTAAGGCTGATGTTGGTCAAGTTTATGTAATATTTGGCAAATCATCCTTTGGTACGCCTTTAAAACTCTCAAGCTTAAATGGCGCAAATGGCTTTATTATCAACGGTATTGCAAAAGGTGATTATGCAGGTACCGCTATTGCTGCTTTTGATATCAGGCGATGGAGTAAATGACTGGCATTGCCTAATATTTATAGATAGAATTTTATAACGTTCTTCAAGCCTAAATGCCAGGTTCAGATAGGTTGCCTTACTCCTGGTCAACCTACTTCAAAATCAATAAGTTCACCCGCTCCTCTATCAACAGCAATCCATATAGAGACGAACTCCCCTACATTCTTTGGTCTTTTTTTATATATGTGCACAGCTCGTCGATCTCTAGGATCTCGATATCCTTAAGTGACTTTATGCTGTTGCAGCCTTATATAACCTCAGTTTGACGTAAGGAGTAGGGCCCGTGAGCCTATTTTTCCATGAGATATATTGGGTTTGAAGACATAAGCCAAGAGCCCTGAGAAAGAGGTCTGCCAAGAAATTGTTTGGCGAGCGATGCCGTGGCGCTGGATTTGGCAAATCTCTTTCAATTCTCCGATGGCTGTTTCAATCAATTCACGCCCTGCAAGAAGCAGTTGTTTAAAAGCCGCAAGCGGGTTTTGTTTTTCATGTTTTTCTTAAGCCGTGTGATGAGCTCAATACCTTGATTGCTCAGTGTTTTTGCTTATATACCACTGATCTCCGAATAGAAGGCCTGTCAAATATTGAGTCAGTTTCTCGACAACGGCTCGATCATCTGTATTACCCGAAGTCAGTGTGAATGACATAATCTCTCCTTGATCATTGAGGCCAAAGAACCATCCGGTCGACGTCTTATTTATCGTGAATTGAGAAAAATTTAATGGTTACACAGCTTCTTTAAAACTTACTCCAAACTGGGGTTATCTATGGTCTGTTGGTTTTTGATTTCTTCTGCTGCTTCAAGGTTAATTAAAGTGCTGCGTAATGTTTCCTCTACACAGTCATCGAATGCTTTAATGAGAGTCGAAAGCCGCCTCAGTTTCTTTACCCTCTCTTATCTAAGCCGATTTTAAGCAGTCTGTTGAAAGGGGGGGAGGCTTTTTGGCCCCCCATCTGTTATCTACACTACAGCCAGTTCAAAAGTACGCTGCACGAATGCGCTTTTATATTCGGTTTTAGCGTGGGCGATAACAATTTTCTACTCTTCTCTTAAATGCTCTGTAATTGCTCTATATTTTTGCTTGCATTCGTCTGCTTCTCTAAATTTGGCTATGCTACTGTACATCTTAGTTAAGATAATAGTAAAGAGATGCGGTTTCTGCATAATTTTCTCCAATAGCCTGATAAATAGCTAAGGCGTTTTCATAGCATCCTTTCACTTTTTTTTGCCCAGTTTCGCTGCTTATGGTCCCATTCGTTATTTGCATGTATTGTATATTCATCAGCCCATGCTGACATAAACTTCTGCTACTTCCTGTATTAATCTAAACCTTGTTTATATAAAGGTTTAGCATGCCAGGTACCTATACCTCTTTTTATAAAATAATCGCTGTAGTAATTTATTAGATCGGTTAAATTGTGGCAAATATCAGCTATTGCTTTATTGTTCATAAATCTTTTTATAGATATCCAGAGATTTTTGCCAATATCTTGAGGTTTTGGTTGCATTAACCCCCAAAGATTTGCATAAGTACGCCATGTGGTAATATATATCTGCTACTTCTTTGCTTTTTTCAGCAAAAATACTCTCTCGAATTGTAAGAGATTGTTGATATAGGAGAAAGGCGGCTGTATAGTTGCGGTTTTTGTGATATATTTTAGCTAGATTGTAGCTCACGTCTTCAACTTCTTTTCTCTATTTTCCAAAATTTTCTCCAAAGATACCTCGACGGAGGTGTATAGATTGTTCATAATATTTTTGTGCTTCGACAGAATTAGCTAAAATATTATGTATATCGGCTACATTATGATACATTTCAGCCATCTCTTTGTCATCTCGCACTAAGGCGACACTTTTTAATTGCCAAGACTCTTTCATATAAAGATAAACTTTCTGGATAATAAAGGTGCTCTTTATGAAAGTTAGCCATACTTTTGCAGACTGCAGCTACTTCTAAATTATTTTGTCCAAAGAGAGCAATTCTAATTTTCAAAGCCTTTTGGTAAAAAGGAAGCACTTCTTGAAATTCTTTTACTTGGTGATGGAAGCCTGCTATGTCGAAGTAAATTGTTGCCATTTTTTCGTAATATCTTTTTTTGCTCTGCTCTGCGATTAATTGATTCAAAATACTCGGAGCCTTTTCATATGGCCACAGCACCTCAATAAAATTATTGTTGTTATAGTGTAGCTTTCCAATACTATAAAGTATATCCGCAACCTTTTCTTTACTATTAATTTGTTCACAGATGCTTAGAGCTTGCTCGTAGTGCGATAAAGATTTTTCTGTTTCTTGTTGGTTAGCGTAAAAATCAGCGATATCTAAATAAATATCTGCCATAATTTATTGGAGCTAACTCACTTAAAATATCTAAGGATTTTTTAAACCATGAGAGTACCATATATGGTTTGTTAAGCGCTCTACACACCTTACCGATACTCTGATGCAGATCAGCTTTTGTTCATATAGAGATTTAGCCATCTCTAAATTTGCTTCAATTCTCTGTTTCATATTTATCGGAAGCTGTTGCTCTTCGGTTAGTATTAATGAGCTAAATCCCTCCACAGGAACTATAGTAGAGCTGCTTCACTTTGATTTTTCATAAATAATTTACCCAAGAAATAACAAAACACGCAAACGCTTTAGTAAGCTAATCATAAATTGGTACGATCATCAAGTTTTTATCTAGCAAAGTTTTTGAATGTCTAGTTATCAATTAAAATCAAGTGACTAGGGGCTACGTACTAATTAAGGGTTCAAGGTAGATTTATCACCAATGAAAGGTATCTATACTACTAACCCTATGGATAATGCTTGGTTTATTCCTTTGGCTCTATGCCTCGAAATTTTTGCCAACGATGCATACCAAATAGCCCTATAGTACTGCCTAATGTGCCCCACATTTGTTAATAAAGTGAATAAACGCCATACCGGGTTCTATGTTGGGGTTTTTGGCTCTAACAAAAAATCCACAAAACTTATTATCATTATTATCATTATTATCATTGTAAAAGCAAAATCAATCAGAGCTAAGGAATTCATACACCTAGCCAATTGTCGTGAGCTTTTGGTCATCAAAAATCTTTGTATATAAGGATCTCCTGACTTTGGCAATAAGTTAAAAAATATTAAGCTCAAGAATAGCCAGATATTGTTCTTGGTAAGATTTAACTCAATAAGTTCTTTAGGTAAAGAGGTCATGACAGCATTGAATCCGCCAGAATCACGGTATGCGTAAACACAAAATAGAGGTATGAACTTAACCCCAATACTATAAATTGGAAGACATCAATTAATGCCACAGCGCGTATACCGCCGCAAATTGAATAAAGAGCAAGTCCTATCATTCCATAGAATGTACCGCTCCAAATAAGGATTTGAAAAAAATAATGTAAGAGATAACCTAAAGCTGTAGCTTGAGAAGCCACCATTATGACAGCTAGGATTATTGTAGTAATCAAGAGAGGCCAGCTTTGCCGTATAACATTTCCATCATATTGCTCACTGAGAAGGTGTGACCGCGAAATTGATTTATGTCCTCTCCCGTATACTTTGGGCCATAAGTAGCCAGAAAAATGACAAACATAACCATGGAATTGCAAAGAACACTCCTAATTTATATACTTGTTCCACCGATCCAACAATAGCACCAGCTCCTATATGAGCAGAGAAAATAACGGAAACAACCACTATATCAGAAAAATATCCTCTTTCTAATATATATTCTCTTAGGGTTTTGATTGACTTGAATTTGTTTACGGCAATACACACACACGATAAGATAAATAACGATGATGCTTATATCTATAACATGTATATTATTCATTTATCTTTTTTAATAAGTTGGCTTCGCTATACATTTCGAGTGATTAGTTATAGGTAGATCGTACGCGTAGCATATATAACTCATATTGTATATATTGTGCTTCTGGTTAAATTATTAAATATAGAAGTAAAAAGGTTAAGACTCCCAATACTCCATCTACATTTTGTTCCTCACATTACTGAAGTCTCCTCAAGGCGATGGAGTATCATGGATTATGGAACGCATATGGTTGTAATTCGGCGTTATATAATGAGCATTAGGAAATGCTGTTTTCTTAGTTAAGCTTAGGTATATTCCTGTAGCTATAGCAAATGACAAGGCAGATGAACCACCATAACTAATAAAGGGTAAAGTCATCCCTTTAGTTGGAAGAATATGTAAAGTCACTCCTATGTTAAAAATCGATTGAATGCCAAAATACATCATAACGCCGACCACTGCATATATTACAAATAGGTCTCTTGTTGAAGAGATTCGTATCATGGCTCTGATGATGATTGAAGCAAAAAGTATAATGATAATCATACAAAACAGAGCTCCCATTTCTTCTGCTGCAACTGCAAATATAAAATCAGTGTGAGAATCTGGTAATACTAATTTTACCGATCCTTCTCCTGGGCCTTTACCAAAAATTCCACCATTTACGTATGATTCTATAGACTTTTCGACTTGATAACTAAGACTATCTTCGGGATTTAAAAAGCTATTAATACGGTTAGCAACGTGTGGAAACATTTTATAGGCAGTAAAAGTTGCTGATATAAAAAATATTATAGCAACTAAAACCCATATTAATGGAAGGCCAGCGACAAAGAGTTGTCCTATAGTAACCATGGAAATAGTAATAGCCATCCCAAAATCAGGTTGCATTAAAAGTAATGCGCAGATAATTAAATGAATGGCAAGGCATATATACACATTCCAGGACTTTAAGTGAAATAATCTTTTTTTACAATTATAAGGCGACAGTATTAAAGCAACTATAACTGCGTATAAAGGTTTTAAGATCTCTGAGGGCTGAATAGAGAACCCTATCAGATTGATCCACCGTCTTGAGCCCTTAGTTTCGTCTCCAATGAATAGTACTAATACCATTAAAATTAGCGTAACAACAAAACCTAAAAGAGCCAATCGTTTTATGGCTTTTTTACTCATAAGAGAAATTAATACAACAACGCCAAGCGCAGTTCCTAAGAATACTAGTTGCCTGTATAAAAAGTGAAAGTAGGGGGCCCCTATTTTTTCTGCTACACCAGGGCTTGCTGTAGCGGTTAAAAATGCGCCTATCAGTATGATAGATAATATAAAGATAAACATTAGAGAGTCTATCAACCACCACCACTTCAGAAAACTGCTTGAGCGCTTATTTTGTAACATATAAAGGTACTCAATTAATTAGCAAAAATCTCACGCAGGAAACCCCCACCGATCTTTATACCTTGTGAATCAATCCCATGTGCTAACCTATTACATCTATAGGTATGTGCCATTACGCCATTATCATCAAGAGCATTATAAGCTTTTTCCATTTCTTTTATAGGAACGATGGTGTCCTCAGTACCGTGGATTAACATTACTCGAGGTTTTGATTTAATCACATTTTTTAATTTTGAAGGGGCAATCAAGAGCCCTGAATAGCCGATGATACCTTTAACTGTATGCGGAAGTCTAAGCCCTAAATGCATAGCCATCATTGCTCCCTGTGAGAAGCCAATTAGCGCGATATTTTCTAGTAAGATTGAAAACTTTTTTGCCTGCTCGGTAATAAAATTTTCTAATATGATAGAAGATTTGCTGGCTCCTGTTAGCATTTTTTCTTCAGATCTATCAGTGAGGCTGAACCACTGGTAGGCATCCATGAAATAATCATTACCCTCAAAATTTTCTGGAGCATTTGGAGAGATGAAGAGAGAGTCAGGTAGATATGCTTGTAAATCTGGAGCGAGATTTATTAAATCATTTTTATTAGAGCCATAGCCATGTAATAAAAAAACTAGCTTAGATGGCTTGCTTATACTGGAATTAGGGTATATTACGTGATTTAACATTTTTTAATTTTGCTTCTGAAAATACTATAAACGATGCGCTAACTATAATTATAACTGATCCTATAATAGTGGAAATAGAAATAATTTCATTGAATAAAAAATAAGCAGTAATTGAGGCAAATATTAACCTGGTAAAATCAAAAGGTATAACTACAGTTATAGGTGACTTTTTATAAGCAAACCCCATTAATACTTGGGCGAGAGCTGACAGCATTGATGAAATAAAAAGCAGCGGAAGTTGTTCGTTGCTTGGTAAAATCGGGTTTTGAGTAAGTGCTGGCACTGACAGTAATAAGGATATAAAGCTTGTAAAGAATATAACTGGTACTGGATGATGGTAAGTCACAAAGGTTTTGATCACAATAGCGCTTGAAGCCCAAAGCATTGCTGCTGCTAATACTAATAAACTATAGAAGCTTAACTTAGTGAAATCAGGGGACATGACTATTATTGCTCCAAAAAAACCAATGAATAAGCAACCCCACTTTGTTAGAGAAACTTTTTCTTTTAATATGAGTATTGCAAGGAGAGTAATGAAAAGAGGAGTAGTAAAACTTATTGCAACGCACTCTGTTATAGGTAATTTGCTTACTGCCATAATCCAAAAACAGATGCCCAGAAACCCCAAGCTTCCTCTTACTATATTTAACAGTAGATTATTTTTATGGAAAAGACCGGAAGTATTTTTACGGTAGGCAATTAAAAATGGTAATAATATTAGTATTAAGAACAAGTTGCGATAAAAAACTAATATGAGAGGAGGGAGATTATGCCCTATTTTTTTTAAAATGCAGTTTAATATGGCATAACAAAAGCTTGAAGAAATTACTAAAAAAATCCCTATATAATTTGAGGATATTTTATATTGCATTTACTATTCTCTTTTTAAAAAAGTTAAATCTCAATATGGGCACGAAGCAAGTAATAGAGAAAAATAAGATAAAGGGTATAAAGAAATATAAAATTGGCGTATGAGGAAGTAGTTTTAATTTAAAGGCTTGCATGATGAATGCAGCAGTTACACAAAAAGAAAGTCCAATTAGTATATCTAATTTTTTATTTAGTATAAGATCTTTAAAATGTAAATCATAGCAACTAAATAAGCTGGTTGTAATAGCTATGGCTAGGCTCATAGCAAGTGTTATAAATAGCCAGGAGTAGTAAGTTAATTCTTTTGCTAAATTCAAGAAGATGACCCAACTTGAGAGGATAACCGTTACTATACAATATATTGGAGCCAACACTTCGGCACTTTTATTAAATTCGTATACTAAATTCATTACGGTAAGCAAGATCAATGCTGTGCCTATAGCTGCAATTATTTCGGAAGTATCATGAAATTTGTAATATATAAAGGCTTCAGATATACCGTATAGTACGATTATCGATGTGATAAACACCCATAATTTTCTAGCATAGAGAGCAAGCCCTAAGTAAAATATAGCAGCATTTTGCATATGCCCGCTTGGAAATCCCCACCAGACTTTTCCTAGAGAAGGATCTAGTGGCACTTGCCATAACTCTTTTAGGAAAGCATTTAGACTGGCACTCAGTCCAATTGTAAGAGCCAATAATTTAAAAAAGCCCGTGAAATCTTTTCTATATGACAACAAAAATATTAAGGCTATGAACCAATTTTCAGATAGGCATATAAAAAAGGGGTAAACAAGCTCCATGGGTTTTTCACCTCTTATACTCGAACCTGAATAAAGTGTAAACTAGGATTTAATTGGTAGTGGTTAAATTGCGGAGGGAGCGTTTCACGTTGAAGTACTGCCTAAAACCTAGATAGCCTTTTTATACTGCTTTGGCTATGCTAAATAAAATAAATAAAAGCAGTGTGAGGAGCGGGATTCGGCTCCTTGGTTTTAATTATTATTCCTATTAAGCATATAACAATTGTGAGAAAAAGATGAATAACAGCAACTTTATGTAAACAACTCACTAATTGCCAAGAATTTCTACTAAGTAAGAATCTCTGAATATAAGCAAGCCAAGAGCCCTGAGAAAGAGGTCTGCCAAGAAATTGTTTGGCGAGCGATGCCGTGGCGCTGGATTTGGCAAATCTCTTTCAATTCTCCGATGGCTGTTTCAATCAATCCACGCCCTGCAAGAAGCAGTTGTTTAAAAGCCGCAAGCCGGGTTTTGTTTTTCATGTTTTTCTTAAGCCGTGTGATGAGCTCAATACCTTGATTGCTCAGTGTTTTTGCTTATATACCACCGATCTCCGAATAGAAGGCCTGTCAAATTTTCCCACGCTGAGCGATGCCTTTAAGGACCTTATTACGGCTAATACATAAGTTATGACAAACCTTTCCAGCCTTTGTTGAGTCCAAACGGTAGCTGTTTGTTTCCCTTTACAGCAATTCAAGCAGAATGACCAACGGGATGACCGCACCCTGCATCAGCTCAACAAAGCGGTTGTAGCTGACAAGCTTTGGCAATTCCTCTCTGAGAGAGGTTTGAACACAGTTTAGGTAAAAACTTTGTTTAACGCTTCAAACCAATAGCCGCAAATGATTCGAGTATTATGCCTTACGCATATTTAACACGAAGAATACCACAAGAATTGTAAAAACAGTAAAAAATTCTTTATATAATCATTGCTCTCTGCTTAGAAGATTTGTAATGATATTTATAATATCATTATCAACTCATAGTTTATGAGATTATTTACTATAATAGTATTTTGCTTCTCCTTAATCATAAAAGGAAATGCTTTTTCATTATCTTTGCAAGAAAAATTACTTTTTTGGGATAAACCTCAAAAGGGGGCCAATATGTTTAATAAAGTCATAGATCGCCAGGATATACAAGCGGCTAAAAATGTGAAAATAAAATTTATACGTTTAGCTATTGATAAATTTCCGACTAACAAAAGAGATTTTTTAATCGGTAACGCTGACCAGTATGAGGGATTAGTAAAGGAGGACCTAGAGTTATTAAAGAAAATCTTAGACATTTTTGAAGAAGAAAGAATGCCGGTAGTTTTGACCACACACACTTTGCCGGGTTCCAGATATTATGCTAATAATAACGGCAGGGATGATTTAAGAATATGGAGTTTCGAAGAATATCAAAGACAAGCTGCAGCTTTTTGGCAAGATCTAAGCCGAGAATTGAAAGATCACCCAGCCATAGTAGGTTTCAACATCATAAATGGTCCAACACCTGAAAAACTTTTTATAAATCATAGAAATAAGCTTTATGAATTAAATCAAGAAAATGTACAACAAGTATTACATAACTTTTATCAAGATATTATCATTGCGATTAGGAAGATTGATAAGAATATCAAGATCATTATAGATAGCAGCGCTGAGGGTGAACCTAATACCTTTAAAAATCTTATAAAACAAAATATACCTAACATAATGTATTCTTTTCATATGTATGAGCCAACCCATTTCACTGACAAACGTTTAAATCAAAACGGATTTACTTATCCTGGCGAAATCAATGGGGAAGATTGGAATAAAGATAGATTGCGCACTTATTTAAGGCCGGTAAAAGATTTTCAAATCAAAAATAAGATCCCAAATACGCAAATATTGGTTGGTGGTTTTGGTTGTAGTAGATACGCATCTGGAGTAGAACATTATTTACAAGATCTGATAAATATTTTCGCAGAATTTGGCTGGCATACTACATTTTCGTATTTCAGGCAATATATGAGCGATGATATGGATTATGAATTGGGTAATAAAAAATTACCATGGAGCTATTATCAAGCTTTGGATTCCGGCTTTAACCCAAGGCCAGAGAGAGATGGCGACAATAAAATATTCCAAATTATTAAAGAGTATTTAACCAAATAAACCCCTTGCATTGCTGTTTTAAAACAATCATACTACTGTTCAGCGTGGATTTAAATATATATAAGGAAAATTCAGTGTCATCAGATTCCTTTTCAGAAATTGTGATGGATAGTACTGTACTCAAAAAAGCACATTATTTGCTGCAACTTATCAGCAAAAACCACCCAAGTGCTGATTTGGTATTGATAGAAAAAGCAATTATGTTTGCTGATCAAGCTCATAAAGGACAGCTCCGAGCTTCAGGGGAGCCTTACATTATACACCCAATTGCAGCGGCAGAAATATTAGCCGAACAAAAATTTGATACTGCTTCTATAATCACCGCGCTATTACACGATACAGTCGAAGATACTAATATAAGCTGCGAAGATATTGCTAAAGAGTTCTCTTCAGAGATAGCAGAATTAGTTGATGGTGTAACTAAATTAAAAAAGATAGATTATCAACCAATACACATAAGGCAGGCTGAAAATTTCAGAAAATTATTATTGGCTATGTCAAAAGATTTGCGAGTTTTGCTAGTTAAACTTGCTGATCGTATACACAATATGCAAACCCTAAAATCTTTAAAAAGTAAAGAAAAGCACTTACGAATCGCCCATGAAACGATGGAAATATATGCCCCTCTTGCAGAAAGAATGGGTATGCACCAATTTAAAAATGAGTTAGAGGATTTAGCATTTGCAATCATATATCCAGAAATAAGAGACTCTGTAAAGAATCGTTTATCCTTTCTTACTATTAAAGATAAATTCTTGATCAAAAAAACTAAAGATAAGTTATTAGAATTAATAAAAAAGAATGGCTTAAAAGCAGAAGTGTCAGGCAGGTTAAAAACCCCCTATTCTATATGGAGAAAGATGGAAAGAAAAAAGATTACCTTTGACCAGCTATCTGACATTATAGCTTTTAGGATTATAGTACCAAAAGTAGAAGACTGTTACCATGTCCTAGGTATTATTCATCTAACTTATAAAATTATCATCAATGGCTTCAAAGACTATATAAGCTTACCGAAAGCCAATGGATATAAATCCTTACACACTCTCGTTGTTGGCGAAGAACAGCAGCGCATCGAAATTCAAATTAGAACTTATGAAATGGACGAAATAGCAAAATTTGGGCTTGCAGCGCACTGGACTTATAAAAATGATGTAAAGGTGGCTGAAAATGAAAATAGCCAATTCAAGTGGATTAATGAGCTTATAGATGTTTTGCAGCATACTACCAACCCTGAGGAGATTCTAGAAAATACAAGGCTTGACCTTTACAGTGATCAAGTATTTTGTTTTACACCAAAAGGAGATCTAGTGCCCTTACCTAAAGGAGCAACTGTGATAGATTTTGCATTTGCTATGCACTCGAAAATAGGCTTCACATGTGTAGGCGCAAAAATTAATGGTAGAATTGCAAGACTCGATCAAACATTACAAAATGGCGATCAAGTCGAAATAGTAACCAACCCAAATGCTATACCGATGCCAGCTTGGGAAAATTTTGCAATTACTGGTAAGGCTAGATCCGCTATTAAAAAATTCATTAGAGCAACTCAACAATCTGAGTTAATCAATTTAGGACGAGTTATTTTAATTAAAGCGTTGCAAAAGAGTAAAAAACCTTACAATGAATTAGATTTAGTACAAATTTTAAAAACTTTTCAAAAGAAAACAATTGATGACTTACTTTTTGCAATCGGTAGGGGCACGATAAATAAAGTAGATGTTTTACAAGCTATGTATGCTCACTTTGAAGGCAGTGATATTGAAAAAGGAGGTCTCTCCGCACTCTCAATCTTAAAATTGCCAAGACACTATAGAAAACTAAAAAGAATGACCAGATTCCTATTCAAGGATTAATTCCTGGCATGAATAGTGTCTTCGCAAATTGTTGTAGTCCCTTACCAGGAGATAAAATTATAGGAATTATTCATCCAGCTCAAGGTATTGTGATCCATGCAATTGGTTGTAGTATCTTAAACCAATATACTGATTATCCTGAAAGATGGATAAGCCTATCCTGGGAAGGTAATAAAGGGGATCTTTACATTGGTAAAATGAGGATACTACTTCTAAATCACCCTGGCGCTCTAGCTCAAGTAACTACCTGCATTTACGAAATGGACTGCAATATCTCTTATATAAAGGTAATCGGCAGAAAAATGGATTTAATAGAAATGATTTTTGATATTGAAGTCAAAGGAGTACATCAATTCAATACTATTTTAACCGCTATTAAAAAATTGCAGTCTGTGCACAGTATAGAAAGATTTATTAACCAAAATAAAAATACATTGCATCATTTTTATTTATAAGCAAAATGTCAGCCAAAGAAGAGGTGCTTGTGAATATATGTCATTAACAGATTTGCAAAATCAAGAGTTAGAAGATGTATGCTCTATAAAAAATACTACCCGTAGACCAACAGTTGAAGCCTTAGAAGAGATACTTTATAAGCCTTTAAAAGCCTTGGATCATGGTTTTGTTAGGTTAGTAGATTATATGGGAAACGATTCAGCTGTAGTGCAGGCAGCCAGAGTTTCATACGGTTCCGGAACCAAAAAATTAAATGAGGATAAAGGATTAATAAATTACTTGATGAGGAGATGGCATACTACTCCATTTGAGATGTGCGAAATCAAGTTTCATATTAAGTTACCGATATTTATAGCTAGACAGTGGATAAGACATAGAACCGCAAATGTTAATGAATACTCTGGCAGATATTCAATTATGGATAAAGAATTTTATATTCCAGAAATTGAAGATCTGGCTGCGCAATCGCAGATTAATAAGCAAGGACGTAGTACTGACGTATTGAGTGCCGAAGAATCTCATAGAGTATTAGAAATGTTAAAAGATGATGCGAGGCGGTGCTATGATCATTACATGGAAATGCTGAACTTGAATGAGGAAACGCAAGAAATTTTGGATCCAAATAAGGCTGGCTTAGCTAGAGAATTAGCTCGGATGAATCTAACCTTAAATTATTACACACAGTGGTACTGGAAAACAGATTTACATAACTTACTGCATTTTCTGAGGCTACGCGCAGACGATCACGCACAGTATGAAATAGGAGTATATGCCGATATTATATTAGATATAGTAAAAAAATGGGTTCCTTTTACTTATGAAGCTTTTTTAGATTATAGATTAAATGCTGTAAATATTTCTGGAAAATCTATTGCTGTTATTAAAAAGAAGTTAGCTGGTGAAAACGTTACTGCAGAAGATGTTGGGATGTCAAAGAGAGAGTGGCAAGAACTAATATCTTTATTAGAAATAAAATGAAGATAAAAATTGGTACAAGGTCAAGTGCCCTTGCTTTTGCCCAAACAAGTCTATTTATGAAGGAATTAACAACTCTCTTACCAGATTTGGAAATAGATATTATCAAGATCAAAACCACAGGTGATATTTTATATGACCGACCATTGGTCGACATAGGTGGAAAGTCTTTATTTATAAAAGAAATAGAAGAAGCTTTATTAGACAAAAGAATAGATATTGCTGTCCATTCGATGAAGGATATGCCAGTAGATCTACCACCGGGCTTAAAAATAGGGTGTGTCTTGCCTAGGGAAGACTGTGCTGATGCGTTTATTTCTCTTAAGTATGACAAGTTATCAGAAATGCCTAAAGGTGCCACGCTTGGCACTTGTTCTGGACGTAGAAAGGTTCTAGCTCATAATATCAATAATAAGATTGATATCAAAGGTTTGCGAGGTAATGTACTTACTAGAATTGATAAGTTAAATAATGGAGAAATTGACGCTATCATTCTTGCAGTTGCCGGCTTAAAAAGAGTTAATCAAGAGCATTTGATAAAAGAAATCTTATCACCAACTTTGTTTATTCCAGCCGTTGCACAGGGTATAATTTGTGCCGAAGTCGGAGAAGAAGATGAATTTATTTGTAGTATATTAGAAAAAATAAATCACAGAGAAACTTATATACAAGCGGTAATTGAAAGAGCCTTTTTAAAGGTTATAGGAGGAGATTGCAAAACTCCTTTAGGCATATATACGGAGCTAAGGGGGCATTATATAGATTTCATAGCATTTACCGCAATAAATGGAACCTACAAGGAATATAAAAATCGTTTAAGTTTCAATGAAAAATCTGCCCGGGATTTATCCATTATTGAAAATGAAATCAAAAATATATTTTCAAAAGCAAATATAAAATGTTAGCATTGAGTAGTTGTTTTATATTTCAAAAAAATTATGAATGATGAGGGAACTAATTTAATTCAACAACAGGCTCACAGCTCTGTTGCCAGTAAAAGTTTTTATGGAGTGGGGGCTGCATACTTTGTAGGAGCCGCATTGGTATCATCTACCCGTAGCTTAGTTGATGTTACGGGTAATACCTTAAACCCATTTGTAGCCGGTGTTATTGGCGGTATGGTACATGTTTCTAAAAAAGAATTACAGGCTAAGCAAGCCAATACTGAAGAAAAAATAAGGGAAGTTAAAACCAAAGATATATTATCTAGATTAAAAGTCAGAGAATCCATGGCTGTAACGACTGGAATAATTAAAGGAGTTAAAGATACTTATATTAAAGCTTATCAAGATATTGAAGCTAGAGATTTAAGGATTTTACAAACAGAAAATCCAGCTAATTTTATAACTGATTATGGGGATGTTTCTGCTTCTGGGTATGCAAATAGAGTTACTAGACAAAAAATACTGCAAGATAACAAAAGTATATCTTATAAGGCATTAAAATCTGCGAATTACTTAGAATCTGGGCTCAAGTCCACCGTAGTGTTAACTCAAGTAGGGTTTTATAATTTAGGTTTTTTTATTGGAGCAGTTGTTCAGAAATCCTTTGCAATAACAGAATATAAAATGGAGACTGGGTCTTTACCTACCGTTGCAACAATTTTGTATGGGGCAAGTTATGTAGTTAATGCAGTAGTAGTCCCATTTCGCATCGGAATGGAAGTTTGCTGCTTTGTTATCAGCTCGGCTTTAATTGGGTTGATGGGTTTCTTAATGGGAGATACCACTAAATTAGAAACTAATAAAGAAACGCTTAAGATACATACAAGGAGCGATAGCGTTCAACAAACTATTATTAATACATTGTCTTCTTCTGCTTCTGCCCAAGACGTAGTTAATGGTCTCAGGTATGTATACCAAAATTATGCTAAAGAAGTAGAATCAATGAATAAAAGTTTAAAAGAAAAGGAAGGAATAAGTAGTTTTGCGACGAATGCTCCTTTAAAAAAGCATGATTTTTTAAGATTACAGATGAAGAAGTTATCATTGGACGACCACTCTAGCGTTGTAGACATGATAGATAAATTGAATGTAGCTGGGCCCACCGTGGCTTCTACAATCACTAGATGTGCACTGCAGTGTGGTATTGCTATGAGAGAGCATATTGGGAAGAGTACTAATCAAGTTTTAAATACAATTTATAATGGGACGAAATGACAAACGAAAATTATGCACTCGAAAACGCTTTCATAAATATTTTAAGTATCTTCTCAACTAGTGAAGAAGGGGGAACGTTTTTCTTAAAATATATTTTAATTCCTGATGGAAAAGAGAGTGATAAGGCATTGGAAATTCTTTATGAAGAGATATCTAATGGTTTTAAAGATGAAGTTGAAGCTGGCAAAAGTGTAATAGAATCATTAAAAACAATAAGAAAGATAATACTTGCTGAGCCAGCAGCTAGAATTTTTATTGAGAACCAAATCGATCAAGTATTGCAATACAAAGCTATGGTTGACTATGTAAATGACAAACCGAGTGGAGAGTTTTTGAAAAATATTTAAGATCATTTTTATATTTGAAGTTGCTATTTGCCCCTCTGGTTGTACAGTACTTAAATCGTGATTCTGTTACCTCTAGTATAACCCCAGTTTGAGGTAAGTTTTAAAGAAATTATCTGATATGGCTTCAAAGAAGCTGTGTAACCATTAGGTTCTTCTCAATTTCACGATAAATAGGAAAAGTGGTTCCCCTAGTAGAAATATTTTGTTTGATTGATGATTTTTGCAAGCAACAACTCATGCATCGAAGATCCTTAAGAAACTCGCAGAGACAAAGGGAACGAGAGTCTGGGATGATGCTTTCCGAAGTTATAACGATCCTCGTTTTGTTTCATTTGAGGGCATTACCGGATCAAAGATTTTTACCTAAACTGTGTTCAAATCTCTCTCAGAGAGGAATTGCCAAAGCTTATCAGCTACAATCGCTTTGTTGAGCTGATGCGAGACGCGGTCATCCCGTTGGTCATTCTGCTGAATTGCTGCAAAGGGAAACAAACAGGTACGTTGACTCAACAAAAAGCTGGAAAGGTTTGTCATAACTTATGTATTAGCCGTAATAAGGTCCTTAAAGGCATCGCTCAGCGTGGGAAAACGTCGACCCGGATGGTTCTTTGGCCTCAATGATCAAGGAGAGATTATGTCATTCACACTGACTTCGGGTAATACAGATGATCGAGCCGTTGTCGAAAAACTGACTCAATATTTGACAGGCCTTCTATTCGGAGATCGGTGGTATATAAGCAAAAACACTGAGCAATCAAGGTATTGAGCTCATCACACGGCTTAAGAAAAACAAAACCAGCTTGCGGCTTTTAAACAACTGCTTCTTGCAGGGCGTGAATTGATTGAAACAGCCATCGGACAATTGAAAGAGATTTGCCAAATCCAGCGCCACGGCATCGCTCGCCAAACAATTTCTTGGCAGACCCCTTTCTCGGGGTTCTTGGCTTATGTCTCCAAACCCAAATATATCTCATTGGAAAAATAGGCTCACGGGCATACTCCTTACGTCAAACTGAGGTTTATGACAAACCTTCCAGCTTTTTGTTGAGTCAACGTACCTGTTTGTTTCCCTTTGCAGCAATTCAGCAGAATGACCAACGGAATGACCGCGTCTCGCATCCAGCTCAACAAAGCGATTGTAGCTGATAAGCTTCGGCAATTCCTCTCTGGGAGAGATTTGAACACAGTTTAGGTAAAAATCTTTGAATCCGGTAATGCCCTCAAATGAAACAAAACGAGGATCGTTATAACTTCGGAAAGCATCATCCCAGACTCTCGTTCCCTTTGTCTCTGCGAGTTTCTTAAGGATCTTTGGTACGTGAGTTGTCGCTTGCAAAAATCATCAATCAAACAAAATATTTCTACTAGGGGAACCACTTTTCTTATTTATCGTGAAATTGAGAGAAACTTAATGGTTACACAGCTTCTTTAAAACCATATCAGATAATTTCTTTAAAACTTACCTCAAACTGGGGTTAAATAATATTTTATTATAACTATGCTATATGGTAAATTCTCGCTATATGATAATCTAACAGTGTGTGTTTATTAATAATCCAAATATGAATATCCAACTTCTAGCAAATGTTATAGGTCATGAAAAGGGCAAAAAAATACTTATTAATGCCTTTCAAAATAATAAATTATCGCACTCTTATATCCTCAGCGGCCCAAAAGGTATAGGTAAATATCTATTAGCGGTAGAGTTTTCTAAAACATTATTAAATAATAAGTCAAGGCAAGCTAGTCCTGATTTAATGGTTATCCAATCTACGACAGAAAATAAAAAGCATAGTAGTATTAATATAAACGAGATTCAGGAGCTGGAATCATTTTTAAGATTTACTTCGGCCAATAATTCTTACCGAATTGGAATCGTAGACGGCGTAGAGTATATGAATTACAGTGCTGCTAACGCTCTTTTGAAAATTTTAGAAGAGCCAGGAAATAAGACAATAATTTTTTAATTACTAATTCAATAAGTAGTATTATTCCAACCATTCGTTCAAGGTGTATAAATATTAAATTTAATAAACCAGACGAGACCGAATTAATCAATATACTAAAAGCCTATATTGATGATGAGCACTTAGATTATAAATTTTTATTAGAGGCCGCAAATTACGATATAGGTGCAGCTATAAAAATTTATAAGGAAAATGCAATAGAAATTATCAAAAAAATAGAAAATTGTTTTTTGACAAATGATAAAAGTTGCGTTAGTGAGATAGTTCGGTTTGCTTGTGATAATAAAGATGCTTGGGAAATATTAAAGATTAATTTAATTAGATGTGCTTACACTATTGTAAAAACATCCATCCCGCACTACCTGGCTTCTGAAAGAATTTTAAAAAAAGCAGAAAAGGTTATTAATATAATAAATAAATGCGAGAAAGAGAGTTTAGATAAAGAGAAAGTAATAATGTATTGTTTGTCATGAAAAAAATATTGCTAAAACCTGAAACACAAAGATTTTTGTTTTTTATAACATTAATTTTATTTTTAGACCAGATAACAAAGTACGCAATATATAGTTATTTTTCTTCACATGAAGAGATAATAAAAGTTTTTCCCTTCCTTAATTTAGTATTGGTTTGGAATTATGGAATTAGTTTTGGAATGTTAAATGATATAGAACAAGGCCAGATTATTCTTTCAACGCTGGCTATCTTTATAATCATTTTGTTAATTTTTTGGTATCAAAAAACTAAAGATTCTCAATTGGTTTTGCCTATAGCATTAATAATAAGCGGCGCAGTTAGCAACATAATTGATAGAACTAATTATGGAGCAGTCCTTGATTTTATAGATTTTCACGCGTTTGGTTGGCATTATCCCACTTTTAATATTGCAGACTCAGCCATCGTAGTAGGAGCGTTCATGTGTTTATTTGTAAAAAAAGTTTAATATTATAAAAATCAAAATAGTAATGTTTTTAGTTGTGAGTGTAAATTAGTATGATGCAGAGAAACAGTAGCCAAAGTAATTTTGGATTAACGCCTTTAAAGGAAGCGTTGTTGGCTTGCGGAGTCATGGTTAAGTATATATTAGTATGTGGGTTTATAACTAATATATTACTCTTGTCTACTTCAATATATTCAATGCAAGTTCTTGATAGGGTATTATCAAGCGGTAGTGTTGAAACTTTGGTTATGTTAACAATAGTAGTTATCATTGCCTTAGTGTTGTTAAGCTTAATTCAAGGGGCACGATCATTTGCTATGACAATTATGGGCTCTTGGTTTGAAGATAAATTATCTAAGAGCGTATTTGCGAATTCTATCAGAAGTGCATTGGAATCCGAAGCAAATGCAAACAGCCAGCAAATGAGGGATTTACAGACTGTAAAAACTTACCTGACAAGCCCTGGTCTCATATCTATCATGGACACTCCTTGGGCGATCATTTTCATAATTATGCTTTTTATCTTACATACTTATCTCGGCCTGTTAGCAATCATGGGCAGCATAATCATACTTGCTATGGGTATTGTTGCTGATAGGTCAACTAAGCCTCTTATTGAAGCTAATAACGAGGGGTTTATTAGGAGCATGAAACAAGTCGATCAAGCAACCAGAAATGCTGAAATTATTGAAGTAATGGGATTATTAAAGAATGTTAATGAATCTTGGAATAAGATTAATGATAGAGTACAAACTACCCAGTCCCTTTCTAACAAGAGGCAAGCGGTATTTGCAGAAATAACAAAATTTGTTCGTCTCATTTTGCAGATTTGCGTCACAGGCATGGGGGCATACTTAGTTTTAAGAGGAGAGCTATCTAGCGGAGCAATGATTGCTAGCTCGTCCCTTGTTTCTAGGGCCCTTGCGCCTTTTGAAGCAGCAATTAATTCCTGGAAAGGATACTTAAACTGCCGTAAAGCATATAATAGGTTAGATAAAGCGTTTGTTAGGTATGTAGATGCCGATAACGCGATGTCCTTACCTGTACCAGAAGGAAAAATCTCAGTAGAAAATATTTACTTTGCTCCTCCAGGTTCTCAAAAACATATTATTAAGGGTATGAATTTTGTTATTGAACCAGGTGACGTATTAGTAATTATGGGCAATTCTGGCTCTGGAAAAACATCTTTAGCTAAATTAATGGTTGGCGCATGGCAGCCGGTTATGGGCTCCGTAAGAATTGACGGTGCAAGCATCAAGGACTGGAATAGGCAAGAACTTGGCCAACATATTGGCTACTTGCCTCAAGATATAGAATTATTTAATGGTACTGTAAAAGAAAACATAGCGAGAATGAATCCTAATGCCAATGCAGAAGACGTTGTTATGGCTGCTCAACTCGCTGGGGTACACGATATGATTCTTCAATTACCAAAAGGGTATGATACTGAAATAGGCATGGACGGATCAACCTTATCTGGTGGTCAAAAACAGAGAATAGGATTAGCAAGAACATTTTTTGGCGATCCAAAAATTATCGTTCTTGATGAGCCAAATGCTAGCTTGGACAGTTACGGAGAGGCCGCTCTTGCTGCAGCTATTGAGTTTGCAAAGGAAAAAAAGATTACTGTAGTGATAATATCTCATAGAACTCCAATCTTGTCATTAGCTAATAAAATATTAATGGTAAAAGATGGGATGGTTGCTGCGTTTGGTCCTAAAGAACAAGTTTTAGAGCAAATCAAAAGATCCTCGGCAGATAGTATTGCGATATAACAACAAAATGACTTGAACACTTTTATAGTGTTAGAAAAGGAGTGAGAAATGAAAAATATAGATATAAAAAAACAAGAACAGCCAGAAACTGATGGTAGCTCAAGAATTATCGAAAGAGTGGTTGAGGATAAAAAAGAAGATAAAATTCATCCCATAAAAACTTTTTTCGATAACACGAAAAGATTTTTAATTGCAAAAACTGCTGAAGAAGCAAGATACCACAAAAAAATAGAAAGTAAGCTCGTAAAACAAGTGAAGCCTGCTGTAATATTCGGAGGAATCGCAATGGGAATTTGTATAAGTTTTTTTGTAATATGGGGAGGCCTCGCTCCTCTTGATAGTGCGGCCGTTGCAGAAGGTACTATCATCGTTAGTGGTAATCATAAAACTATCCAACACCTGGAGGGTGGCATTATAGAAGAGATATTTGTTGAAGAAGGGCAGACAGTCAACGAAGGTGATAATCTTGTAAAATTAAGTGATACATCCGCAAAGTCAACCGTACAGGTTATGCTATCCCAACTCCGTTTTGCAAAGGCCTTGGAAAAAAGATTAATTGCTGAAGAGCAAGAAGATAATGAAGTAGATTTCAATGATCCTATACTTGACATCAATGATCCAGAAGTTGAAGTTCTAATCAAAAATCAAAAAGCTTTATTTGATTTAAATAAAAAGGCTTTGAGGGTACAGATGGATGTATACAACCAACGAATCTTACAGAAAAACGAAGAAATTAATTCTCAAGAAGCCAGACTAGAGGCCATTACCTCTAGGCTTGCAATAGCTAAAGAACAATTTAATATTACTAACGATCTCTATAAAAAAGGCTTAGAATCTAAAACTAGGCTTTTACATTTCCAAGAACGGTATGAAGAGTTAGAAGGTGAGATGCATTCGGTGAAAGCTTTTATAGCTAAAGCCAGAGAAGAAATGTATGAAACAGACTTACATAAAGTACACGTAGAGAATGATTTCAAACAAAAAACTGCTGAAAAATATAGAGAAAATCATGTCCATGTTCTTGAACTTGAACAAAAGTTACAATATGCAAAAGATATCCTAGAGAGGACTATGATTAAAGCCCCTAATGCTGGAATGGTGACTGGCCTAGCATACCATACTATTGGCGGTGTCATTCAGCAGGGCGCAAAAGTTATGGATATCGTACCTCAGGATGATAAACTAATTATCGAAGCCCATGTTTTACCTCAATTTATTGAAAGTTTATACGTCGGTTTAGAAGCAAAAGTGCAATTAAATGCATATAAAAGCAGGTTAGTACCAAGGATCTTAGGCAAAGTTACCTATGTTTCTGCTGACAAATTTGTCAATCAAAGTAATGGACAATCATTTTACACTATAAAAATAGAATTAGACGAAGAGTCTATGAAAAGCGTAAATACGGATATAAAATTATATCCCGGTATGCCTGTTACTGTGTTTATAGTGAAAGGAACACGAACCTTTTTGCAATACATGATGAGCCCAATAGTGGATAGCTTCCATAAAGCCTTTAAAGAAGCTTAAAAAAGCTAGAAATATGAATAGAAAAAAGCTAGCCTTGTAAGCGAAGCTTGTCAAGGGGGCGGCGGAAGGCGGGGCATATGTCCCTTCCATTGCAAGCTCGCTTTATCTGTAACTTTCTTGGCACACATCTACCCGCTATTCAATTTAACGGGATATATGGGAAATTTAGTGGCATTTGGGCTTAAATAATGGAGTGAACTCAGCAGACGAGCAACGAAAGGGTTGCATAATTGGTGCTCTTTTTATACTGCTTTAGCTATATTCAAAAGACTGAAGCGGGCACAAATATTAAGCTGCAAGATGGTAGCGGAGGGGGGACTCGAACCCCCGACGCGCGGATTATGATTCCGCTGCTCTAACCACCTGAGCTACTCCGCCTTGGATAAAGAGTGGATATACTTTTTCTTCATAAAAAGCAATAAATTTTATATTAAATTGCTTTCCTAAAAGTGTTTATTAGACTTAATAGGGTATGCTTAATTTCTTTCTGATTCGCCAATTGCTTAAATATATTTGAGCAATATTTTTATCTTCAATCAACAAAACATTTTCTGCATTTTTGGTGTCAGCTGCAGTAGTAAAATTAAATGATCCAGTAACCACTTTATAATTATCGATAATTATAACTTTATTATGGGCAATGCCACTTGATATTTTATCAATACCCACCTTTATCCCAGCTTTCTTTAGTTCTAACGCAACTTTATTATTATGACTTAAATTACTGCCATCTAATAATATATTAACCCTCACCCCTCTATCTTGAGCCTTAACCAATTGACGAATTATAGGCTTAGAAGTTAATCCATAGGCTTGCAAATAAATACTAGATTTTGCTTTCACAATTTCGTTTGCTATCAACGATGCACACCCAGAAGGAGGCGTAAAACAAATATTAAATTTGTCCAAAGGGGGATGGTAACTGTGCCAAGTTCCTATACCAACTATTTCTTCCCAAGCAACCCCTACTCCACTACCTAACATAAAAGCTATTATAACTACTTTAACCGGAGTCTTTTCCTGTTTTAGGATATTAAGAATTTTGTTGAGAGAAGAATTCTTAAATGGCGACTTTTTCATTCTGCATACATACTTTTTAAAAAAAATAATTTAATTACATTTGATTAAAAAGCAACAGAACATTTGATATCAAATTGAAGTTTCTAAAATTACTTTTATATACCGGCATTATGTGCTATAATACGATCATTCAATAATCTAATTAGCGGTGTTGGCTTGTGAGTAGAGCTTCTGAAAATATAGCCTTTAAAGTTGGTGATACGGTTGTTTACCCTTCCCATGGTGTTGGACAAATTACAGCAGAAGAAATTCAAGTGGTTGCTGGTTGTGAAATGCCTCTTTATGTCATATCATTTGTTAGAGATAAAATGATACTAAGAGTGCCAAAATCAAGGGCTATAAAGACTGGTTTAAGACATCTTACATCGAGCAGTGACTTTGAAGAAGCAATCTCGGTGCTAAAACAAAAAGCTAAAGTCACCAAAGGAATGTGGAGTAAAAGGGCGCAAGAATATGAGCAAAAAATTAATTCTGGGAATATAATTCGAATAGCGGAGGTATTAAGAGATTTGCACAAGAATGTGGGAGAAGCAGATCGATCTTATAGCGAACGGATAATTTATGAGGCAGCTCTGGAAAGACTCTCGAATGAATATGCTGCGTCTATTGGACTTGAAAAGGACGATGCGCATGCAAAATTAATAGAATTACTTGATTATTATAAAATTTAAAATAAGCAAAGCCACCTCCAATAGAAGTGGCTTTATCTTTAGTTTAAGTAGCTTATCTAAACAATACTTGGATTAATCTAGCGGATTTGTCGCGGGTGCTGCTTAGTACATAAGCACCAGCTTCAATCTTGTTAGAGTTTTCAGTGTATTTAGCAAGTTCAGATGTAATATCAGCGTTTTTCATCACATCAAGAGCAGAGTTAGTTGTTATAATATTTTGCTCAAGAGCAGATGCAGACGCCGCAAGCGTTTGCAGTAATCCACCGATATTAGCTCTCGCAGAAATTACTGTCATTAGCGCATCATTAAGAACCTTGGAAGCCTTTCTCATCTCGCTAGTGCTTCCTATGCTTAACTTCTCACCCTTGAACAAGGTATCAGCGGTCAGGTCAGCAAACTTAACTGAGATGATGTCATCCTCACCTTCACCAACTTGGAATTGCATTGGCGAAAGGTTAGCCTTGAATGCAGAAACTAAATCAGTTTGAAAGCGTTCAGTGCTTGCATCGTTTGTAAAATCGACGTCCTTACCAAAAATCAAGACTATTTTTGAATTACTGTCTCTTTCTTCAACAAGTTCAATTTTCTCACCAACGTTTGTAGAGCTACCAAGAACTCCTGCCCTATTTTTAAACACTTTACCATCACTGGTTTTTACAGTAATAGACGCATCGCCAGTAGCTTGTGCACTCTCAGCTTCAACTGAAACTACATTAAGGTCTGCAGCATAACCAGGTAACACTAAGTAAGCCGACATATTATCAACACTTGAGCCTGGATTTGGGCTAAAGCTAGAAATTTCCCTTTGTTGATAGAACTCTAATTGTTCAAATGCCATATCCATAGAGGCAGCAAACTTAACAGCATCATCAGCAGAATTAACATCAAATCCACGGCCACCGCCTAAAGAAATTGTGAAATAACCTCCAAGATCTTTATTTGATCGCATAATGATTTTGGTATCCATAATAGGATTAGTATCTTCAACTATTCCTTCATACATGTAGTCACCAACAGATAATTGCAGCTTAACTCTATTAGAACCTTCGAAAAATGTTTTAAAGCCTTTGAGTTGTCCTAAAAAGTCTTTGTTATCATTTATACTTGAAAGATCTAAGCCATCAGCAAAGCCATCAGCAAGCTTTAGCGTAGCAGTCGTAGTAGTAGATGCAGTCACAACTGGCTCTTCTATAGTCATAATAGCGTCATTATAATCAGCAGAAAATACCTTGCTACTAATTTTCAATTGATTTTCCACAGTTGTTCCAGAAGAAGAAGCAACAGCTTTAGTTTCAAAGATGAAATTAGACAAACTTGGATCACTCGAAGAATTCAAAAATACAGCTATATTCTTTAAAGTTTGAACTGGATCGCCAGCTTTTAACTGTATCTCATAGCTAGGATCTTTAATTTGTCCCCTTAAAGTGAATTCTCTACCACCAAATTTAATTTTTGATCCTTCAACTAAAGTTGCATTATCAACTTTAACAAATCCAGTCGTGGCAACAGCCCCTCCCACAGATTTAATTAAAGCATCAGCTTTCACGCCACCAGACACAAAAACGTTGCCAACACCAAGAGAACCAACCGATGCCACATTATCATATTGAGCAGAATCAGCGCTTCCAACATTTAAATCTTTCAGTAAAAAGTTACCAGCACTACCTTGTCTTTTAGATTTAAAATCAACTGCAGTAGGATCCGCGGACTTAACTGTTGCAGATAACATTGAGGCTGTATCTCTTGAAGATTGCAATGCAAATTCTGTTGTAGTAGCATTTTGAAATAACCCAGCAACTTTAGTAGCAAGATCTGCAAGGTCAGCATTTACAGTAATCTGCTCACCTACAATAACAGAATTATTTGCAGAATAAGATGCTGCTAAACTCTTATCTGATACTTCAATAATACCTGCGCCAACTTGCAATGACTTAACTTGAGCAGCTAAATCAGCACTACCTTTATCCACACTAGCCTTAAATGATACCCCACCTGGATGTCCGGTAGAAGTTCTATTTAAGATTAATTTTGCTTCATCAACCCCATCACCAACGGAAACAACTGTTGCTTTGAAAGTATTTCTCAAAACTGGATTAACACTAACTGCATCAGCAAATGCTTGTGCTCTTCCTTTTGCATCCAAACCTGCTACGTTACTTATTTTAATATCAGCATCCGTATTTGTAGCAGTACCATCAATACCAAAAGTTACATCCTTCTTATTAGTGTCATCTATGTAGATTTCCTCTAACTTGAATAAATCTACTTTTTGTGCAGTACCCTTTTTTAAAGTAATAACAGCTTGATCTGCAGCATATAATATCTCATGCTTAACAGGATCGGTAGATCTAGAAGCGGGATCAACCTTAAATCCAGATATGGCAGCTTGAACAGCAGCAGCATCTGCAATACCAGGGCTATTAGAAGCAGCTATAGCTGCATCAATTGTAGCTTTGGCAGCATCCTTAACTGGTTGAGAGAGAGGAGCTGTTGCATCAATCGTGCTTTTTTGAACGGCAGCTTCGGCAGCAGCTGCTGACCTAGCTGTAGCAGCATCCGCGCCGGTTGCCTTACCTACTATAGCATCAATTGCTGCGTTTGTTTTTGCTATAACATCAGCTGGGTTTGCTTTTATAATGATACCATTAATTTCAATATTATCTGGTTTATTAAAAGAGTGAGTTAAAGAACTATAAGATTTAGTAACATCAGAAACACCAGTTATATCTGTTTCTAAGTTATTTCCGCCTTCTAACGAACCGTTCAGAAGCACTTGATCACCAAACTTTGTTGTTTTTGCTATACGATCTGTCTCTGCCATAATTCCTTGAAATTGTGAATCAAGTAATTTTTTATCTTGTTCACTTACAGTGTTTGCTGCACGAATTGCAAGTTCAGAAAGAGTTTGAACGTTTCTTAGAATTTGAGTTGCAGCCCCTTCCGCAACTTCTCCTACAGACTTAGCTATTGCTGTACCATCTAAAGCCGCTCTTAACATTACCACTGTCTTTTCAATCCTAGCGGCAAGAGAGTCTTTTGCTGGATCTTCGGCAGCCGAAGCGCGCTGACCGGTAGATAAACGTTTTGTAATCGCAGTATTTGCTTCCGCGTAATTATTTAAAAGGGTACCAATACCTCTAGTATCGTAACCACCAATTGAAATTGTCGCCATTTTTTCCTCCTATTTGGAATTTATTGCTTAAAAACTACTGTTTCCTTGGTTTTGACCAACTCTTAAAAGAGCTATACAAAAATTGTATTAAAGGCCAAAAACAACTTCAAGTTAATTTTTACAATAATGCCAACATGTAACTTATCTTATTGTTTTATAAGAAATAAAAAATCATTGTGAAAGCTGCTGCAAGATTTCGTAAGCTCTCTTAATTACCTCTTTCGGCATACCAGATAGTTCCGCGACATGGATACCATAGGATTTATTAGCTCTACCCTTTGCAACTTTATGCAAAAAGACCGTTTTACCATCCCATTCTTGCACGAGCATATTATAACACTGAAGGCGCGATAGTGTCTCTTCAAGTGAATTTAATTCATGATAATGAGTTGCAAATAACACCTTGCTCTGGTTGGTATTATGCAAATACTCAATAACAGACCAGGCGATAGAAAGACCATCATATGTTGAGGTACCACGCCCTATTTCATCCAATATCACTAAAGAATTTTTAGTAGCATTATTCAAAATATAAGCAGTTTCAAGCATTTCAACCATAAATGTTGATTGACCCGAGGCTATATTATCGCCCGAACCGATTCTGCTAAATATTTTATCTACTATCCCTATATGAGCTTCGTCTGCTGGAACAAAGCTACCAATTTGAGCCATAATTGCAACAACAGCATTTTGTCTTAAAAAAGTACTTTTGCCTGCCATATTAGGGCCAGTCATTAGCCAAAAATTATTGTTGGAATCTAATGCACAATCATTAGTCGTAAATTCTCCCTTTGGCATTAATAGCTCAACCACCGGGTGCCTTCCTCCTTTAATAATAAAATTTTCTCCGCTATCAACTATTGGCTTAACATAATTATTTTGCTTGGCGAGCTCTGCCATAGACGCTAAAAAATCAAGACGAGCAATAGTCACTGCTGATAACACTATACTGTCTGCTTTTGCAATAATTAGTTCGCAAAGCTCTTCAAATATGCTTGTCTCCAGCTGCAGCGCCCTTTCATCGCAAACTAATAACTCACTTTCTAATTTTTTCAGATCTTCGGTAATATATCTAGTAACATTTCCCAGAGATTGACGATGGATAAATTTCTCAGAATTAATTTTATTATTATTTAATGATGTAACTTCAACAAAATAGCCTATAACGTTGTTTCTTTGTATTTTTAAGTTATTAATTCTGGTCTCAAAACGATATTGATCGCACAACTCGCCTATCTTTAAATTAATATTGTTTTTAAAATTTATAAGATTATCTAATTGAGGCGAGTATCCAGATCTTATATAACCACCATCTTTAATGTTTGCCGGCAATTCTGGATTTAAAGCCTCTTTCAATTGATCTATTAAATCATGAAACAAGGCTAATTGCGGTAACTGCGATTCTAAATAATCATTTAAATCTTCCTTATTATACTGTAACAGTTCCGCTATTTGATTTGAAACGAATAACCCTTCTTTTACTGCATTTAAATCTTTAGGAGCACACCTTCTTGAATAAATTCTCGATAGCGCCCTCTCAACGTCAGGGAAGTTCGACATTATTTTTCTTAAGGCGACCCTTAATTCTTCATTATTGAAAAATACTTCTACGGCATTTAAGCGCTGATTAATCGTTTTTTCATCAATTAAAGGGAAATTCAATTGTCTGGATAGAAGCCTTCCTCCAGTTGCTGTAACAGTTTTATCGAGTACTTCTAATAAACTATTATTTTTGCTTCCTAAAGTATTTTTTTCTATCTCAAGATGCTTTCTTGTCTTAGCATCAATTAATAAAAACTCGTCTTGATTAATTCTTTTTAGCTTCGATAAGTATGGTAGGCTACGTTTTTGAGTGTACTGTATATATTCTAATAAACAACCAGCTGCCGCAATTTCTTGTTGGGTAAAATGGTCAAAACCTGTTAAAGAGTTAATTTTAAAAAAGTTCAATAACCTAGCTTGGGTTCTTTTCAAATCAAACAGGCTGTGCGGCTTTGGTGTAACAAAATTTGACACAGATAAAGTGTCACGTATTTGCTCATCTTTAAGCAGCATATCATCTACTATTACTTCTTGAGGAGATAAATTGCTTAGTAAAGCACTAATTGCGCTCTCGTTAATCGAGGATACACTAAATTCACCTGTAGAAATTTCAACCCAAGCGACTGCTATATTATCTTTAAAACTAGTGATAGCTGCTAAATAATTGTTACTTTTAGGGCTAAGTAATACATCCTCCATAAGAGTACCAGGAGTAATTATCCTCACTACTTCTCTTCTTACTACTGCCTTATAGGATCTTTTTTTTGCCTCCTGCGGAGTTTCGAGTTGCTCGCAAATAGCTACTGAAAATCCTTTCTTAATTAGTTTTTGCAAATATATCTCAGCTGCATGAAATGGTACACCGCACATCGGGATATTTTGTCCATCCTGCTGTCCTCTTTTGGTAAGGGCTATGTCGAGAATCGGAGCTGCAATTATAGCGTCTTCAAAAAATAACTCATAAAAATCACCCATACGATAAAAAAGTAATTGCTCTTTATGTTGGGACTTAATTGACAAATACTGCTGCATCATCGGAGTAATTGCGTTATTGCACTCCACTTCTTTAAAAATTGAATTATTCATATTCGCACACAAAATTATTATTTATAAGATAAATTAGCCAATTTACAAAACTGATCTATAGAGAGTTCTTCAGCTCTTGCAGTCGGTAAAATTCCGTATTCTTCAAGAATCTTACTTACCTCCTCCCTAAAAGCTAATTTTAAGTTATTACGCAGCATTTTTCTTTTTTGAGCGAAAGCCATTTTTAAGAAGGGCTCAAGCTTTTCTAAAGTGCAATCATATAGAGGTTTACTATGAGGTATCAGGTTTACCACTGAAGAAGTAACTTTTGGAGCGGGCCAAAAAGCTTCACCAGGTATATCAAATAACTTTTCTGTACAACAGAGCCATTGACATATGACGCTTAAGCCTCCATAAGCTGAAGTGCTTTTATTAGCAACAATTCTATCAACCACCTCTTTTTGTAGCATCAATGTAAAACTAGAAAATAGATTAATTTTCTTTAGCCACTTGATTAGTAGCGCAGTTCCTATATTATAAGGTAGATTAGCCACTACTTTTATTTTTTCGTTAGCTGCAACGAGATCCTCTTCCTGGATTTTAAGGGCATCCGCGTTTATTGTCTCTAAATTTAGATACTGATTCTTTAATAATTCCAAACCTGTAATGCAATTCTTATCAAATTCAATCGCTATAACTTTTTTAGGACCTGCCTTGAGCAACTCTCTTGTCAAGCTCCCAACCCCAGGACCAATTTCTAGCACTGTAGCATCACTAACGTTTGCCATAAAAACAATATTTGCCACAACGCTTTCATCTATTAAAAAGTTCTGCCCCAATTTTTTAGTTGGAATAATGTTATAATCTGCAGCTATCTTTTTTACATAATTCATATTTTACTATAAGTTAATTGCTAGATTTGAAGCTATATAGTATTTGGGAGTGAGTGTATTCTAAACTTTCACGGAAAATTTAGCAACTTATAAAAGATTTTTTTATGGTGTCACCCGAAGAAATAAATGGATATATTTGGTGGAACGGCGAATTTATAGAATGGCAGAATGCTAAAATACTTTTGACAGCCCATTCTTTACATTACGCAGGTGCTTTCTTTGAAGGCATAAGGATATATAATAAGAAGCCCTTTAAGCAATTGGAACATTACAGGAGATTGTTGAAATCTGCTGAAGCCGTGGGTTGTAGTATTCTGTATCCTATAGAATTGCTGTGCGAGATCACTACTAACTTAATCAAAATGAATAACCTAGCTTGTAAAATACATACAGCTATCATTGCTTGTGATTCCTTTATCAGCGAGGGAAAGTGGGGTGCAGGTCTCAGATTAGAAATCTCTAAATGGAAAAAAATTCCTATGAGTGTAGCACTGGTACATAGTAAAGCTTCCGGCCTATATATGATGGCAACTATCATACAAAATGAAGCTGTAAAAAATGGGTTTGATGATGCAATTTTAAACGGGATTACTCGACAGACAATTATTAACGAGGTCGCCTACAAATTAAATCTAAAGGTGAGAGAAAATAGGTTTAAAGTCGAAGATCTAAGAGGTTCTCAAGCAGCATTTTTGACCGGTACAGCTATTGGAATTTTAAAAGTTGCTAGTATTTATAGTCACGAACACAAAAAATCTTTTGAATTTTCTATTGCTGATACTTTATTAGAAAATATTATTTATACCTACAATAAAATAGTTGGAGCTTAGTAATTGATAAAAAAGCTATTATCTTTAGTATTTTTTTTATACCAAATATTCGCATTAACTGAAGGATTTGCTAATACACCTATGGCCTCACTTCAAGCTAATAATATCGCTTATTCAAAAGATTATGAATCAATTACTGCCAGCGGTAATGCCCAATTATTTTTTGAAGGAAAAAAATTGTTTGCGTCTAAAATTGTTTATTTAAAAAAGGAAAAAAGTTATTGCGACAAGTAGAGTAATTTTTCAGGACCCCAATGGTGATATCTATAATTTTGACTACTTAACTTCAGATTTAGGATTTCACAACGTGTATGCAACTAATATTAAAGGTCGCTCAAAAAAAGTGCTCACTTGGTCTGCTGATGAAGGTTTTATTAATCAAAGCAACAAGAGAGTAAAAAACTTTACCTTTTCTCCTTGCGTCAACTGTTCTAATGACATAATAAAAGATAAGCTATTATGGAAAATACGTGCTGAGGAACTGGAAATTGATAACAACCACAACGAAATCATTTTAAAAAAAGCCACTTTGGACTTTTTAGATAGACCTATTTTATACCTTCCTTATTTATCTCTGCCCTCCTCCAAAGCTAAACCCAAAAGCGGTTTCTTAAAACCAAATGTGGATATATCGAGAGAAATGGGTTTAAGAGTGGAAGTTCCTTATTACTTTAGGCTCGCTCCTAATATGGATGCAACCTTCATTCCTATACTTAGTACTACAATACCAACATTATACAAACTAGAATTTCGGCATTTGCTAAAAAATGGCCAATACCAAGTAGATGCTAGTTTCATTAATCAAAAAAATTCTAAGCAAGAAAGAGAATTAAGTAGTAATATTAAAGTTAATGGTGATTTTAAAGGCAGATTATTCAATCGAAATATTAATTATGGAGTCCATATCAGCAAATTATTTGATGAAAGCAAGACCTATCTGAAAAAATATCATCTCTCTAATGAGGACATCTTAAATTCCTGCCTTTATGTTAACAATCAGTCAGTAAATCGTACTGGAAAATCACATTTTATTTCTTTAGAAGCTGTTTCCTTTCAAGATTTAAGGCCAGATTATAATCCTAAAATCACGCCTAGTGCGCTCCCCCTAATTAGATATAAACAGTTATATCCTATTGAGTTTATGAACACCAAAATGGAATTAAATTCAGCTTTTTATAATATAATAACTAGATCGGAAGATCATGATACTAGGTTAATGAACGACATTAATTTTAGCAATCAAATAGTTACCAGCGAAGGTCACGAATTTAATATAAAAAATGGAATTTATACCTATTTACACCAGTATAATAATATTAATGAAATTAACAAGAAATATATAAGCCTTGTTAATGTTATTCCCTATTCTCAAATCAGATGGGGATATGAGATGCTAGCTTCTGACTATAAAGATAGAATTATAATAGAGCCGATCGCTGCTTTGATGCTAACTTCTAACAAATTTTTTTCTCAAGAAACTGAGCTGTTAGAGATACGAAAAAGTAATTTTTTAACTCCTAATAGGTTTTTAGACTGGGAATCTTCTGATTTAGTTTCACGCTTTGACTACGGACTTAACTTCTTTCTTAAAAATACTTCAATCGACGCTTTAAATATTTTTCTAGGAAGTAGCCTTTATATGAAAAATCATCAAGCAGCCAACAAAAAGAAATACAATTGTATACTAAATGCTTCTTTGCAATTAAATCAAAATACTTTTATAGTAAATAGGGTGTGGTTTGATCATAGAAATTTTAAAATTGTGCAGCATGAGATCGACTCTATAATGAAGTTCAATAAGCTTGGTCTTGGGCTTAGCTATGCTTATAAGAGTCAGGCAGATGAAAGGTTGTTCCAGCAGGAGGTTTCAGGATATATTGGTTTTAATTTTTACCAGAAGTGGTGGCTACACCTTGATGCTAAAATTAAGCTAAATAGTCAAAAGTTTTCATCTGGCTCAGGTATTGAGGATAAAAGGAAATTATTAAGGGATGGTATAGGATTAACTTATAAAGATGATTGCTTAAAAGTTGATTTTGCTATAAACAGAGATCACACAAAGTTAAAAGATTTGAAACCATCTGTTACATACGTAATTAAGGTAGGCGTGCCAGTTTTTAGTAAGTTATGAATATTATAAAAGTTTTTCTATTAGTTTGTTGTTTGGCTTTAAGTTCAACCACAGCCTTTTCTCTTAATAACTCAAGCATCGCAGCTATAGTAAACAATGAACCTATTACGATAATCGAGCTCAATAAGAGATTAAATGCTTCACTTGTGCTCAATAATATAGATCCTGCCAAAATCAACATTAAACAGATGAAAGAACAAGTACTTTATGCATTAATAGATGAAAAGTTGCTTGAAGAGGCTGCTTCTAAACAAAGCATAGTGGTTAGCGATCAAGAGTTGGATTTGGTAATCGAAGATCTTGCTACTAAAAATGACTTAACTGCAGAAAATTTAATTGTTGAATTGCAAAAAAAACAAGTTAGTAAACAAGAATTACAAAAGATGTTCAAATCCCATATTCTATGGTCAAAAATCATAAAGAATGAATTTGCGGATAATGTTAAAGTTTCTGAGCAAGAAATAAAAGAGCAATTTGAAATTATGCGCAAATATCAAAAAATCAATAACGATATTCGCCTAAAACTTGCCCAAATTGTATTTAATATTGAACCTAATAATCCTGGTAGCAAAAATTATGCTGCTAATATTATTTCCGCTCTCAATTCTGGTGCTGATTTTAAGAGTTTAGTACGGGAATTTTCAGTCGCCCCATCAAAAGAAAACGGCGGAGAAATAGGGTGGGTACAGTTATCACAATTAACTCCTACAACCATAGAAGCACTAAAAAACCTAAAACCTGGCGCAATCAGCAAGCCTATTGAGCAAGAAAATAATGTAATGATATTCAAGGTACTAGATCGACAAGACATTGTCACAAAAAAACTCGGTGTTATACCAACGGAACAAGAGAAAAAAGAGATAGAAGCATTCTTAAAAATGAAAAAAATTAATACCGGAGCAAAAGCTTATATGAGTGAAATAAAGCAGAATGCATTTGTAGAGATCAGAAAATTTTAGTGTACCGATTTTCAGCAGTATAACTGAGGCAAAAAGGAGTACGCTAAGGCGTTGCCTAATATCCTACAGATAAGAGTTCAAATCCAGCAAATTGCCCTCTGTGGAAAAAGAGGGCAAGAGTAGTGCAAAGCATCCTCAGGGATTTGCTATAGCACTTTGTTCTTCGATTAAAACTGGCTAGATAATGCCTATTAAAGAATTCTTTGATTCTACCACAATGAGGTCCCAGCTTTTGTTTTGTGATGGTGCGTGGAGATTTTACCATATACCACGCCATTCTTCACCTGTTCGCTGGAGCTGCAATATTTACACTTGATTGTCATTTCTATTCCCATTTTACTACGAAGATATCACGCCCTCTTATTGCCGTCTATAATTACCAGGCGATGCCAGTAATATCATAAAAATATACTTGCATAATTAGTATTTTTTTATAGAATACCGTGATTATTGTTTTCATTATTTTATAGATATCTCTTAGCCTATTCGAGGTTTGCTGTTTTTTTGTGTTTTGTCCCTACTAGTGCACGTCTTTTTTAATGTTTTTTTGATTAATTTCTTTAGGTTTGAATATGAATAGGACTGTAGGCGGGGTCTGTTTAATTGCGGGTACTGCAATTGGATCTGGTGTGTTGGCATTGCCGATAATATTAGCTAGCCTTGGAATTTTTTACAGTATTACTTTAATGTTGACTATATGGTTATTAACTTATTATACATCGTTAGTCAGCGTAGAACTTAGCTTGCAAGCTGGGCAGGGACTTGCTCTTGGTAGGTTAGGCAGACTGTATTCTGGTAAAGGGGCAGAGCTTCTTGGGATTTTAAGTATAAAAATAATCTCATATTCACTTTTAGCAGTATTTATTTATGGTATTTCTTCAGTAATTCAGAAGATGCTCATAGACTTCGGTATTGATTTTGACTTTAAAGTTATAGCTTTCTTGTCAACCTGTTCTGTAATCGGAACGCTAAGCCTTTCTATGGGCCTTATTGACCGTATTAATAGAATGCTTTTTTATGCGCTTTTATTTTCAATAGGTATAATAATTTTTGGTTTGTTGATTGTTATGGATTGGACTACTGTACCTATAGGTATGAGTGATGGCGCTTTTAAAGACTTGAGATTAGCGGTGCCGATACTCTTTACTTCATTTGGATATCAGACAATTTTTGCAACTTTAGTACAATATTGTCGGCAGGATAGCTCGAAACTGAAAAAAGCATGTTTTTGGGGCAGTTTCATCCCAACAATCACTTATATATTGTGGTTTGTTGTCATATTAGTCGTTATAAATAACTATGATCCCTATTTTTATTCTTTAATGACTAATAGCTTGGTTGATGTAGGGAGCATGATATTAAAATTGAGTCAAATAGCTAATATAACTTATATGCAAATTGTTATTTGGTGCCTTTCTATTTTGGCAATACTTACTTCTTTGTTAGGTGTTGGTATGGGCTTGATGAATTCCTGGGAAGATATTTTAAATAAAGGAAGGGTAGGTGCAAGTTTTCCAGTTAAGGTAAAATCACTTTTGTTAGCATTCATCCCCTCTTTGTTCATCGCCCTTGTTGTGCCTGATGCTTTTATTAAGATGTTAAGCTTTGCGGGTATGATACTAGTGATAATAGCAGTACTGTTGCCGCTTTATTTATTGCAAAAAATAAAAACAAATAAATTACATTATAGTATATTGACATCGAAGTTTATTAGATCTATTGCTGCAGTTCTTGGAATAGTAATTATTCTGATGGAAATAATTAATATATTTTATAAAGGTATTTAAAGTATGAATAAGTTTATTTCAGTTTGGTCAGCTTGGTTTTTTTGCCACAATGTTTTATGCATACCAATATATATTAAGAGTATTGCCTAATATTGGTATGCCGAATATTATCAATGATTTTAATATAAATGTGACTCAAATCGGGCTCTTTTCTGGCATATATTATATAGGTTATACACTTATGCATATCCCAATTGGACTACTTATAGATAGGTTTTCCATCAAAAAAGTTATTCCAATTTGTGTATTGTTAACTTCTGTTGGGTTATTACCTTTACTATATAGCAGCTTGTTTTTAAATGCTGTTTTGGGTAGGTTACTATTAGGTATTGCCTCTTCTGCTTCTGTATTAGGGATTTTCAAAGTTGTTAAGACCGGTTTTGGTGAAGCAAAATTTACTAGCTTAGTTGGAATGAGTGTAACTATTGGTTTGCTTGGTGCAATGTACGGTGGAAGGCCAATTGACTATTTGGTTTCTGTTTATGGCTGGAAGACAGTAATTAATGCTTTTGTTATAATTGGCGTTGCCTTTTCGATATTACTTTACTTCGTTTTACCTAAGACTTCTGGAGAAGATAAGCAATATCACTTTTCTATTAGAGAGATGTGGCAAGATGTAAAAAGTATTTTTTGTAATTCTAGAGTAGTAGTATTGAGCTTTATAGCGGGGTTGATGGTTGGGCCTCTTGAAGGCTTCGCTGATGCTTGGGGCACATTGTTTTTTGAGTCTTTTTATGGATTTGATAGAGGCCATGCAAGCATTTTGCCATCCATAATATTTTTAGGGATGTGTTTTGGTAGTGCTTTAGTTGGTTATATTACGGGCAAAACTAAATCTCATATTCAAGTGGTTTTTATTTCTAATATAATAATGATTTTATCGTTTTTATTAGTATTCTCTGGAAAATGTAACTTATATATTTTGTATTTCCTAATGTTCGCAATAGGTTTATTATCAGCTTATCAGATACCTATTTTGGGTAAAGTAAGAGACTATACTGATAGTAGACTAGCTGACATTGCGTCTGCTGCTTGTAATATGATTGTTATGATATTTGGAACAGTTTTTCACACTTTAATAGGTATATTTACTGAACAGTTCGGCGGCATAAGCAAAGGCTTGATAGTAATCCCAGCAGCTTTAATTTTAGCGTTAATTTTATTATCTATTTTAATGATTAATAAATTTTTTATCAGAAATATAACTGTACCCAGTAATGTAACCTCATAACACTGCGTTTAAAGTGCAATTGTTTTTAGACTTAGTTACAAAATACTTGTCAATATGGCAGTTGTTCTCTATAGATGTTTTAGTACATTTTAGTTTAAATAGTTATAATTTGCGATGAAAAAATTACTTATTGCTAATAGAGGTGAAATTGCTTGTAGAATAATGAGAACCGCAAAGAAGATGGGGATTACCACGGTTGCGGTTTATTCTGAAGCTGATAAATCTTCGTTACATGTGGGTCTTGCAGATGATGCAATATATATAGGTCCTTCACCTGCTACTCAGAGCTATTTAAATCAAAAAAGATTGCTTGATGCAATAAAGTTGTCAGGTGCTGATGCTGTCCATCCTGGATATGGGTTCTTATCTGAAAATGCGGAGTTTTCAGAGTTAATGGAGAAAAATAACATTAATTTTGTTGGCCCTTCTGCAGATTCAGTAAGAAAAATGGGAGATAAAATTCAAGCGAAAAAAATAGCGCAAAGTGCTGGAGTCAATGTAATCCCCGGGTACATAGGTGCTATCAGAAATGAAAAAGAAGCGCTTAATATTGCTTCCAAAATAGGTTATCCTATCATGATCAAGGCTGCAGCTGGAGGTGGAGGCAAGGGAATTAGGATAGTGCGTAGCAAAGAGGAAATGCAGCAGGCCTTTAGTTCTACACGTAATGAAGCTAAGAATAACTTTTCTGATGCCAGAACTTTTATAGAGAAATTTATTGAGAATCCTCGACATATAGAAATACAAGTTTTAGCTGATAAACATGGCCACTATGTTTGTTTAGGTGAAAGGGAATGTTCGATTCAAAGGCATCACCAAAAAGTGATAGAGGAGGCTCCTAGCGCGTTTTTAGATGAAAAAATGCGTAAAAAGATGTATGACCAATCGATCGCCTTAGCTAAGGCTGTGGATTATTTTTCAGTTGGAACAGTAGAATACATAGTTGATAAGAACAGAAATTTCTATTTCTTGGAAATGAACACCAGGCTTCAGGTAGAGCATCCGGTTACTGAGCTAATTACTGGTATTGATTTAGTTGAACAAATGATAAGGGTCGCTCGAGGTGAAAAATTATCGTTTAAGCAAAAAGATGTTGTTTTAAGTGGTTGGGCTCTAGAAAGTAGAATATATGCGGAAGATCCTGCGTGTGGCTTTTTACCCTCAACGGGCAGAATCGCAACTTATAAAGAGCCAATTTCTTCAGCAGGAGTTAGGGTGGATACTGGAATTTATGAGGGCGGCGAAGTAAGCATGTTTTATGATGCCATGATTTCTAAGTTATGCACTCATGCAACCAATAGAGATTATGCAATTCACCTTATGAATGAAGCCCTTGAACAATATGTAATACGCGGTATTTCCCATAATATTAGCTTCTTACAGGCAATCATTAATAGCAAAAGATTCTTATCAGCCGACATATCCACTAATTTTATTGATGAAGAATATAAAGATGGTTTTGCTGGCGCGGTCCTAAGCGATGAAGAAAGTGTAGTTATACTTTGTGCAGCTGTTTATATATCTATGACAGATATAAAAAGGAGCATGAGTATTAATGGACAGGTGAGGTTTGCTTCAAAGTCAATGGGGACACGTTGGGTTGTACAGATGAATAATCGTAATTACCCAGTCGCGGTTCGAGGCATAGATGATGGATATAAAATTTCATTTGAGAACAGAAGGTTTTATATTACTAGTCGCTGGTTATTAGGCAGTAAACTATTCCAATGTGTTATTAATGGTAAAGATTACAGCTTGCAGATAGAATACCTTCATGGCGCTTTAAACCTAACCTATCGTGGTTCGAAAGTAAAAGTTGCCCTCTTCACTCCAAGGGCAGGAGAATTGACTAAATATATGAAAAAGTCATCTGGAAATGAGGCCCAAAGTGATCTAGTAGCTAATATATCAGGGATGATAGTTGATGTAAAATGCAAAGCCGGAGATAATATAATTAAGGGACAGCCTCTAGTAGTGCTTGAGGCAATGAAAATGGAAAATGTTCTTTTGAGCCAGGTTGATGGTAAAGTAATAGGAGTTAATGCAGTGAAAGGTCAAACTTGTTCTTCTGGTGATATACTAATAGAAATAGAATCTGCGGATAATATAAATAGATTATGAGTTTTGTTATTGCTATAGACGGTCCTGCTGCATCTGGGAAAGGGACAATTGCCAAAATTGTTGCAGAAAAACTCGGGTTCGATTATCTTAATACTGGCTTGTTATATAGGGCGGTCGCCTACTTTGCACTACAAAATCAAATTGAACTAAGGGATACCGATAAGTTGGTTTCTTTAATTGATTCAATAAATTTTAACGACACTGTAGGAACAGCTTTGTATGGAAGTGTAGTTTCGGAAAATGCTTCAGTTATAGCAGCTATTCCTGAAGTTAGGAAAGCTTTGTTAGGTATTCAACGTACCTTTGCTATTGGTAAAGAGGGTGTTGTTATTGAGGGAAGGGATATAGGTACAGTAATATTCCCTAATGCGAATGTGAAAATATATATAACTGCTGATATAGAGGAAAGAGCAGCGAGAAGATTTAAACAGTTGCAAAAGAATGGGGAAGATATTATATATGACGATGTCCTAAGAGATTTGCAAATCAGAGATCTACGTGATTCGAGCAGAAACAATGCTCCCTTAACTAAGGGAAGCGATTATCTAGTTGTGGATACAACCAAGGTGGATATTGATGCTGCGGTTGATAGCATATTAAAGCTAATTAATAGAGCTCTATAATTTCTTAGTCTTATTAACTTTTTTATTTATAATTTTGATATGAGTATGAATCTCAAAAAAAACATTACAGCAGAAGAGCAATTAATCGCTGATGAATTTGAAAAACTTTTTCATAGTTATTTAGATAGCGAAAAGAAAGAGGGACAAGTAATTAAGGGAGCAGTTATTGGCGTAGAAAGAGATTCTGTACTTATTGATGTTGGTCTTAAAAGCGAGGGAAGGGTACCTAAGGCTCAATTTGGTAATATGGAGCTAAATGTAGGAGGTGAAGTAGAAGTTTATGTTGAGAGGTTTGAAGGCAAGGGCGGCAGAATAATATTAAGCCGCGAGAAAGCACTTAGAGATATTGCTTGGAGCAAATTCGAACAGATATGTACGCAAGGCGAGAACGTTGATGGTGTAATAATAGGTCGTGTTAAAGGAGGTTTTGCGGTTGAACTAAGCGGTATTATCGCGTTCCTTCCAGGCAGCCAAGTTGATATAAGACCTGTTAAAGATATAAGCGTTTTATTTGGTTTAGCTCAGCCATTTAAAATTTTAAAGGTAGATAAGGAAAACGGAAACGTAGTAGTTTCTAGGAGAGCAATTCTTGAAGATTCCAGAAAAGAAGCTCGTCAGGAGCAGCTTGCAAATATTCAAGAAGGTTCAGTATTAGAGGGAACGGTAAAGAACTTAACAGATTATGGGGCATTCATTGACCTAGGATTCATGGATGGGTTGTTGCACATTACTGATATTTCTTGGTCTAAGATCTCTCACCCATCGGAAGTATTATCGATAGGCCAAGTTGTCAAAGTTATCGTGATTAAATATAGCGCTGAATCTCAGCGTGTATCTCTTGGTATGAAGCAGCTTGAGGCAAACCCTTGGGATCAATTGGCTGAAAAATATAAAGTTGGTACGAAGTTAAAAGGTACTGTGACAACTATAGTTGATTATGGAGCTTTTGTTGAAATTGAGCCGAACGTTGAAGGATTGGTTTATCATACAGAGATGAGCTGGAATGCAAAAAATATGCACCCTCGTAAGCTTGTAAAACCTGGTGATGAAGTTGAAGTAATAATCTTGGAAATTGATATTTCTAAGCACCGCATCAGTTTAAGTATGAAGCAATGCAAGGAAAATCCTTGGGCTAAGTTTGCAGAAAACTGTCCAATTGGTAGTACTGTGTCTGGTATTGTTAGGAATATAGCGGATTTTGGTATGTTTATGACCATTGGAGAGGCAGAACAAGATGAAATAGACGTATTGATACCTGCAACAGAAATTTCTTGGGATAAATCACCTGAAGAAGCTCTAGAAGGTTATGCTAGAGGGGCATCAGTAACTGGAGTGGTTCTCAATGTTGATCTTGAAAGAGAGAGAGTAACCGTAAGTATTAAGCAAGCTGCAGGTGATGCAGTTGCAGTAACGGCTGAAAAACTAGTTAATGCTGGAATAGTTACCTGTGTTGTTACTAACATAAAAAAAGATGGTATAGAAGTTGAAGCTGCAGAAGGGCTTGCGGCATTTATAAAGAAATCTGACTTGTCTAAACATAAAGATGAACAACGTCCGGAAAGATTTGCGGTTGGCGATAAAGTTGATGCTAAAGTTTTAGGATTTGATAAGGCTTCAAGGCAGCTTTCATTATCGATAAAAGCGCATGAAATTGAAGAGGAGAAAAAAGCTATTGCTGAATTTGGTTCTACTGCAAGCGGTGCAAGCTTAGGCGATATCTTAGGTGCTGCTTTAAAGAAAGATAAATAAAAAAAATAGGTTGGCATTTAGGAATAAACTCAAAAATGCCAACCTATGTTACAAATTTTATAGATCAGAAGCCTCACCAAAGATTGCGTAAGCTTGTCCCGCTCCCTCATTGGCATTCCATTGCACCAATAATAATATCATCTATTCCATCGTTAGTGACATCCCCCCAGCGGATGTCACTGGGTCTCCTGCCCAATCACCTGAATGAATGCCATTAATAATGAAGCCATTATTACAATTTAAACTAGATAGTGATGGAGGTGAGTCAAAATGAGCTTGACCAAAAATTACATACGCTTGACCTGCCTCTTCATTAGTAAAAGGTGCACCAATAGCACCAATTATACGTCTTTCCGTCTCCATTAATATCTCCTGCCGGTGCAACGGATGACCCAGTGCTATCAAATGGGTTAATGCCATTAATAAAAACCTCAGTTTTAGGTAAGTTTTAAAGAAATTATCTGATATGGCTTCAAAGAGGCTGTGTAACCATTAAGTTTCTCTCAATTTCACGATAAATAAGAAAAGTGGTTCCCCTAGTAGAAATATTTTGTTTGATTGATGATTTTTGCAAGCGACAACTCATGTACCAAAGATCCTTAAGAAACTCGCAGAGACAAAGGGAACGAGAGTCTGGGATGATGCTTTCCGAAGTTATAACGATCCTCGTTTTGTTTCATTTGAGGGCATTACCGGATTCAAAGATTTTTACCTAAACTGTTTTCAAACCTCTCTCAGAGAGGAATTGCCGAAGCTTATCAGCTACAATCGCTTTGTTGAGCTGGATGCGAGACGCGGTCATCCCGTTGGTCATTCTGCTGAATTGCTGCAAAGGGAAACAAACAGGTACGTTGACTCAACAAAAAGCTGGAAGGTTTTGTCATAACTTACGTATTAGCCGTAATAAGGTCCTTAAAGGCATCGCTCAGCGTGGGAAAACGTCGACCCGGATGGTTCTTTGGCCTCAATGATCAAGGAGAGATTATGTCATTCACACTGACTTCGGGTAATACAGATGATCGAGCCGTTGTCGAAAAACTGACTCAATATTTGACAGGCCTTCTATTCGGAGATCGGTGGTATATAAGCAAAAACACTGAGCAATCAAGGTATTGAGCTCATCACACGGCTTAAGAAAAACATGAAAAACAAAACCCGGCTTGCGGCTTTTAAACAACTGCTTCTTGCAGGGCGTGGATTGATTGAAACAGCCATCGGAGAATTGAAAGAGATTTGCCAAGTCCAGCACAACACGGCATCGCTCGCCAAACAATTTCTTGGCAGACCTCTTTCTCAGGGCTCTTAGCTTATGTCTTCAAACCCAATATATCTCAGGAAAAATAGGCTCGCGGGCCTACTCCTTACGTCAAACTGAGGTTACTACTATACACTCTATAAATCTGCTGGGGGTGGTGAATTTAGCTTAGAATTTGCCCTCATAATCCATATAGTAAGCAGAGCAATTATTGCAATATATAGAGCTATAGAAATCGAAAATTTTGTAAAATGCCAAAGCATCATACAAAGTATTGGAGTAAGGCGGCCTATTGAACTTCCTATAGCCTCACCAATTCCAGATAATAAGTACTTATCTTCATTCTCAAATAAGCTATCAATCCACACATTAATAGAGCAAGTGAAGAAGACCCCTATGGTAATAATCCATAAACGAACAAAATTCACATACCATAAACCACTGCCATCTATGTTTCTCCATAATGGCACTATAGTAATAAATAACACAGCGGTCGAGATCATCATGACTCTAGTAGAGTTATATTCTCTTATAAGGTACCCTATTAATAACAACATACCAGCGTCTACTACTAACAATATTATATTATAGCTCATCATTAGCTCCAAAGAGATAGAAGTAATGCCTGGAACAAAATTATTCATTACTATAAAAACTATAGAATAGGTTACATAAGAAAAACAGCTTACTACCGCAACACTGAAGATTTTCAACTTATTATCCCTTACTAACCTTATCTCATAATATAGTGGTTTCACCTGATCCATCTCTACTCTATAGACATACTTTCTAAGATTATATCCTATAATGCCGCTGCCTCCTCCTAGGATAAAACATAGGCGCCAGTAATTGCTATAATTGTAATTAATCAATAACGTACCCGCAAAAGAAGCCAAAATAATCCCTACCATACTTGAAAATTGATAAAGCGTAGAAGCTTTAACAGCTTGTACATGTAATTTATTTTCTAGAATATATAACTTCGCTATAGCTTTCTCTCCTTCTGCAAATATTCCTTGTAGCATCCTAAAAATGGTGAGAATAAAAGGAGCAAAGCAACCAAGCACTGCATAAGTTGGTATAAATCCAATTGCAATAGTAGTTATCGACAACCCTATTAATGAATAGGATAAGGCAAGAGCTGCTCCCTTATTTCTGGCAACTACACTAAAAACTATAGACCCTATGGGTCTCGTAAACAGAGAGCTCGCAAATACACTATAGGTTAGGATTAAGCTCACTATAGGATCATAGTTAGGAAAAAAAATTTCCGAAATAACTGGCGCTATAAAACTATAAATTGCAGTATCAAAATGATCCAAGCTATTGCCGATTAGAATTGATAAATCCTGCTTTGTTAATGCAGTTCTTGAATTTTTAGCCTGTAACATAAAATGAAGCCTAATTTATACACCTTCATATATATATTAATAATAGCATTTCCCATAAATAAATCTTTTAAATAAAGGGTTACGTTTAATGTTTAGCAAGTTTTTTTAGAAAACCTCTTTACATTCCTTTTCCCCAACCTCTAGAGCCAAACGCATCTATGCGCCTTAAAGCAGTCTTTGAACGCTGCCCTAAAATCTTCAATTCTTCTTTGCTAAACCCTCTACTTATATTTCTTCTATCATAGTAAAGTGCAGCTTCTACTCCCCTAATCATCACATTATCTATAAAATTCTGTATCTCAGTTTCACCTGCTATGCGGCTTGGATTTAGCATTTTATATATTTCATATATAACAAATCTGGTCTGAGTTTTTAGCTCCTCTTCCGAGAGTTCCTCCTCCTTCTTCATGGAGTTTTTCTTCATTTTCAAAAGGGCTAGTATTATCTTAATCAACTTATCTAGCTCTAGGTTACCCTTTGTAGTGATTAAGTGCTCCAGTAACCTCATCAAAACCATTTTCAAGCCACCGCTATCTTCTTCGGAAACTTTTTTATTCTTATTTACAATATCAGAGATAATATTGTAGCATTCTTTAATCGCATAAGAAGCTTGATTTCGGTTTTCATTGCTCATATCATAAATTCAATTACATGTTTAGATAATTAATATTATCATTTTGGTTATATTTGGAAAATTTATTATGAAAATAATCACCGGGGTGAGTTATTTAATCCTTATAGTAAAGCTTATATTAATCGAAAGCTTTGCTGTCGATAATATCCAAGATAGCATTTTAATTAAAGACTGTATCATCACTCCGCAAATTTGGTCTTTAGAAGCGCCAACAAAATTTGCAACTACCTCAGAATTAAGAAAGCAAACTGGATCTTCAGTATTTGCACAAGGCCAAAGTATTATAATTTCTGGAACTATTCTCGATCAAAATTGTGTCCCGATAACTGGAGCAAATGTCAAAATTTGGCAAAAAAATCTTGGTAAACCATCTTCTCGTACGGATAAAACCAAATATACTGGCTCCAATATCTCTGATAATTTAGGACATTTTAGTTTCCATACTATAATGCCAGCTCCGGAGCCAAATGAGAGTCCAAGAGTTTATTTTCATATTTCACACCCTGATATCATAAACTTTGAGACAATTATGCTCTTTCCAAAAAATCAGAACAATGACGCGGAACTAAAAAACTTAACCGCACAGGAAAAAAATCTTTTAATTGCAAAATGCAAAAATTGCCCAAATAATGAGGGAGCCCCTATTTATGAATTTAAAATTATAATAGAAGGAAAAACTAATTATAAGAATTATTAACTCCTATGGGAATAATACTGATTGTTACAACAGCTTTAATATACTATTCTAACTTTATGTTTTCAGCAAATTCCATTGACTGCGATGGGGAAGATTGTAATAAAGAACCGAATTATGAAAAATGGGATGATATGACTGAGGAGCAACAAAGGTTTGCGGTTGGGAAAGCTATAGAAAAAAGAATACAATGAAAGCTGTTTAATGAACAAAACTAATATAAATTACCGTAATAATTTACTACTTTTCTCCATAGCATTTTTTTCATTTACTCTTTCATCTCCTCCACTATTTTTGGATCCGGATGTTGCTTGGCATATAGCTGCCGGTGATTATATTATAAAATCAAAAAGTATTCCTTTTTATGATCCCTGGTCGTATGTAGGACTTGAGCAGCAATGGTATAATATTTCTTGGCTTTGGGATATGTTATGCTCTTTTCTTAATCAGTTGGTAGGGTTTCACGGCTTATCAATATTACTCACGGTTTTTCTATCACTAATCTGTACGTATTGCTATCAAAGCCTGGTATCAAGAAAGTATCCCATTTCTCATGATGCTACAATGATAAGCTTAGCATTAACATCCTTGCTATTCATCGAAATAGGCTGCCTAAGGCCGCAGCTAACATCTTGTGTTATGATAACCTTCTTCATGAACAAGTTACATAATTTTTGTTACCTAAATGATGAAAAAGCTCTAAACAAATTGCCTTTTGCCACTCTAATTTGGACAAATAGTCACGGCGGATTCCTTATTCTCTATGCTTTATTAGCAGTATTTATGGCTATTGCTGTATACGAAAAGAATAAAGTTGCCATAAAAAAAATCATTAAAATCTCGGTAATATGCTCATTAACTACTCTTGTAAATCCAATAAGTTATAAAATATACATCGGCTCACTTAGAACCTTAAATAGCGTGGTTATAGATTATATCAACGAATGGCGCCCCTTCTTTTTCGGCCAATCCTATTCTTTTAGTATGTTATTTTTAGTGTTAATAATGGCTGGCTGCGCCTTTCATACTCATTACACAGAACTTAGAATAAAAAACAGTGATTGGCTTATTGGGTTAGCTTTTTTAATTGCCTCTTTATTATCAGTAAGAAATTTTAGTAATTTAGCTACTTCAGGAGCGCCATTTATAGCTGGTATAGTTGACAGATCCCTTCCTACTTCTAAATTTACTATCAAACTAAAAAATTCACATAAAGCTTTAATCAGTATTTTATTAATCATTGTATCAATTTCTATCCATGCTTTTTTAGTTATTACTAAAAATGATAAAAAGATAGGACTAAATAGAGTCCCAGTGGAGTTAATTCAATATACGGCAGATAATTACCCCGGCTCAAGAATTATTAACAACTATAACTTAGGGGGATACATAATTCTATTTGGTAACGGCAAAATAAAACACTTGATAGATGGAAGGGCAGGAACTGCGTTTAATGAAAGTATATTGAATGAATTTGTGGACATAATTAATAGAAAAACAAGCGTATTGGAAACTGCTGTAAAACATAATGTAGATGGAGTTATTATACATGAAATGGTTTTTAAACAAGAAAGTGAAAGCCAGAAAAAAAATTGGAATATAGTTTATAATTCAAAAAAATATTATTTACTTATCAAAAACAAATAAAATATCCCCTAATTTATTTATTATATTGTATTGATCCCTTTAAAATCTTATAATCCCCGAGCATTAATAAAACTAACTTTTCTATGAGATGTTTGATGTAATAATTATAGGAGCTGGGCCATCTGGACTTTTTTCAATATTCCAAGCAGGAATGATGGGACTCAGCTGCGCCGTTATAGATGCTCTTCCCTCTCTTGGAGGACAATGTAATGCATTATATCCAGAAAAGCCAATATATGACATACCGGCCTATCCGCGAATTTTAGCGCAAGAATTAATTGATCAACTTTATAGACAAATAGAGCCATTTAAACCTATATTTTTCTTAGATCAGCAAGCTCTATCAATCCACCAAAATGAAGATCAAAATTTTACCGTAACTACTGCCGCTAATAATAAAATAGAGGGCAGAACTATAATAATTGCAGCAGGTGGCGGGTCATTTGGTCCAAACAGGCCTGCGATAGAAAATATTTTAGAATTTGAAAACAAGAGCGTTTTTTATAGTGTCACTAAACAGGAAATATTTCAGGATAAAAAAATAGTAATAGCTGGAGGTGGGGACTCAGCAATAGATTGGAGCTTATCTCTTTCCGAAATCGCTTCAAAAATATATCTGGTTCATAGACGTAATAAATTCAAAGCAACTCCAGAAAGTATGAAAAGAATTTATACCCAAGTTGAAGAAGGAAAGATGGAACTAGTTATTCCATATCAATTACATAAAATCCATGGACAAAATGGAAGACTAGACACCGTAGAAGTAATAGACTTTGACAATAATACCAAACTAATAGAAGCGGATTATCTTTTGCCTTTTTTTGGCCTCTCGATGAATGTAGGGCCAATATCAGATTGGGGAATAGAGATAGAAGATAAGCATATAAGAGTTGATCCAAGCACTATGCAAACCAATATAAAAGGTGTTTTTGCAGTTGGAGATATAATAAATTACCCTGGGAAACTAAAATTAATACTAACCGGGTTTGCAGAAGCCGCTCTTGCGTGCCATAGCGTCTATTCTATTGTTAATAATGGAGCTGAAGTGCACTTTGAATACTCAACAACCAAAGGGATACCTAACAAATAATTGCAATATGCAGAATTGTGAAATTATAGATGGGAAATTATATGCAGCCGAAGTCTTGGAAAGAGTGAAAAGTAAGATCGGACATCTTTCTACAGTTATTTGTAAGACACAAAGAGCTACTCTTGGGCTTGCCGTAATCTTAGTTGGTACCGATGCAGCAAGCCAAATTTATGTCAATAATAAAGCTAAAAAAGCAAAAGAAATTGGCTTTAATTCAGAAGTTTATAAATTTCCTCAAACCGCAACCGAACAGGAAATAATAGAATGTATAGAAAGATTAAACTCTGATCCAAACGTCAATGGAATACTAGTTCAGTTGCCTTTACCGCAGCATATTAACACTCAAAAAATCATAGATACTGTAAATTATGAAAAAGATGTAGATGGGTTTAGCACCTATAACGTTGGCTTATTAAACTCATGGCAAGACAGTTTAGAACCTTGCACCCCCCAAGGAGTTTTAATTTTATTACACGAGATATTGGGAACAAATATAAGTGGAAAAAAAGCAGTAATTCTAGGTCGGTCAAGAATAGTAGGCCGGCCTATGGCTTCAATATTAATCAGAAAAGGTTGCAGCGTTACTTCATTAAATTCAAACTCTTATAATATAAAAGACGAATGTAGAACTGCAGATATATTGATCTCAGCAGTTGGTTCGCCCTCTTTTATTAAAGGCGATTGGATTAAAAAGGGAGCTTGTGTAATTGATGTTGGTATTGTTAAAGTAAATGATAAATTATATGGTGATGTTGACTTTGAGAGTGTAAGAAAAGTTGCTGGGTTCCTGACTCCAGTACCAGGCGGAGTTGGCCCTATGACGGTTTCGTGCTTAATGCTTAACACAATAAAAGCTGCTTATAAGCAATATGATATAAAATGGTAAGAAGTACTAAAATTATAACTTTTATAAAAATTATTTACCAAAGTTTGATTAACACTATTAATCATGATGGTATCGAGCATGCTGGGTATCTATCATTTTTATTAATGCTTGCAATTTTTCCATTTTTAGTATTTTTCACAGCAATAATTGGTACTTTAAGTAGCCTAGTAGACATACCTTTAGTTACCACTCTTACAAATCTTATCATAAATAGCCCCTGGGCTAGCTTTATAGATTCTTTAAAGCCAAGAATAATCGAAATTACCACTCTGCCTCCTCAAAGCTTTTTAACTATTGCTATAATTAGTGCAATCTGGACGGCTTCCTCAATCTTTGAAGGTATAAGAACTACACTAAACCGCGCATATCACGTAAAAAACCCACCAGCTTATCTGCTCAGAAGGCTATTTAGTATCTTGGAATTTATTATCGTTATAATCATTTTAGCAGTTGCAATATGCACATTAATAATAATTCCAGCTATGTGGGATTTTTTAGAAAAGCATATTGTCATACCGGACGCCCAAATTATTTCTTTAATAGATAAAGATTTGGAAGTCCTAAGAAGCACAATCCTTTATCTCTTTAGCATTGTATTTGTTTCATATCTCTACTATTCCTTGCCAAACAAAAAGCAAAAATTCACTAAAATACTACCTGGTGCTGTATTAGTGCTATTCTGCTGGGCAGCTTTTTCTAAAATCTTTAAGTATTACATTTCTTATTTTCCGCAGATTAATATGATATATGGCAGTATTGCAGGTATTATTATATCTTTGCTATTTTTTTACTTTTGTAGTTTAATCCTAATATACGGAGCTGAGTTTAATTACTTAGTTGAGTTGGAATTTAAAGAGAAGAAATGAACAATTCTGTTTTTTTCATCAACCGTGTTTTCAATAATCCACTACAATATATAAAAGGAGTCGGGCCGAAGAAAGCGGAATTGTTGAGCGATTTAGGATATAACTCCGTAAGGGAATTAATCTTTCGTGTTCCAACTCATTATATCGACAGAAGAAAAATAACGGCGCTTGATCAAGCTGAATCCGGGCAGATATTAAGTCAGATCGTAACTATTGAAGTGATGTTGCCCAAGAGTAGAGGGCAGAAAATAACTAAGATACTCTGTCAAAACCAAACCGGTTCAATAACCTTGATCTTTTTTCATATTAATAAATCTGCTTTATCTTCTTGGAAGGTTGGAGACAAAATAGCGATTAGCGGTAAAGTTGATTGGAATTACGGCAATTTACAGATGCTCCATCCAGACATAATGGTGCCCGCTAGTAAAGCAGAGCAAAGTTTTACAATCGAACCAGTTTATCCAGCAAGCCTTAGGCTCAGCTCAAAAAGTATAGCTTCCGTAATTAAGGAGATATTAAAAGTGCTACCTTTATTACCAGAATGGATACCCTTGGATTTAAAAGAAAAATTACAATTACCTTCATGGAATGAAGCGATTAATATTATCCATAATCCTAAAAATGATGCTGAGATTAAAATGATAGATAAAGCGCTCGAGCGGCTAGCTTTTGATGAAATATTAACTGAACAAATAATGCTTGAAATCGCGCAAAGCAAACTACTGGAACACAAAAAAACACCTCTTACCTTTACAGGCTTGCTACAAAATAGTTTTCTCTCTTCCCTTCCCTTTAAGTTAACCAATAACCAAAAAGAGGTCTTAGAGGAGATAAATAACGATCAAAAATCTGACCAACATATGGTAAGAATTTTGCAAGGAGATGTTGGCAGTGGAAAAACTATTATCGCTTTTCTTGCAGCCATCAACGTAATAGAAGCAGGAGCCCAGGCTATAATTATGGTGCCAACCGAGCTTTTAGCTAGACAGCACTTTTCTAATTTTAAAAAACTTTTTCCTAATTCCCAAATAGAAAGTAGTCCATTAATCAGCAAAATACCAAATTCTCAAAAAAAGCAGCTCTATGATGATATTAGAAATGGGAAAATTAAATTAATTATTGGAACCCATGCTTTAATACAATCAGAAGTTCAATTTCACAAACCGGGTTTGATAATTATAGATGAGCAACATAAATTTGGAGTAGCACAGCGCTTAGAGTTATTAGAAAAAGGTGTGACCTGTGACTTTCTTATGATGTCTGCAACTCCAATACCCAGAACATTAATTATGATGCATTATGGTAGCATGAAAATTTCAACTTTAAAAGAAAAACCTGCTGGCAGACTCCAAATTATCACTTCCTTACTCTCTTCAAAGAAATCAGATTTTTTAATCCACAGTATAAAAAACGCTATAGAGCACGGAGCAAAAGTGTATTGGATCTGTCCTTTAATAGAAGAGTCAGAAAATTTATCTTTAAATAATGTCAAACAACGTTATGACTCGCTAGAAAAAATATTTGGTAACCAGGTTGCAGTAATTCACAGCCGAGTTAAGGTTGAAGAAAGGGAAAAGATTATGGAAGACTTTGCCTCCCAGAGTGGCAATATAAAAATCCTTGTAGCAACTACAGTTATAGAAGTGGGAGTGGATGTACCTGATGCAACGATTATGGTAATAGAACATGCTGAACGCTTTGGATTAGCACAAATGCACCAATTAAGAGGCCGAGTTGGGAGGGGCAATAAACAGTCTCATTGCATACTTTTATATAGCCATCCTCTTAGCGTGACTGCTAAGTATAGACTAGAAGCAATGAAGAAGACAAATGATGGCTCTAAACTCGCTGAAGAAGATTTACGTATTAGGGGTAGCGGTAAAATACTCGGTACTCAACAAAGTGGGTTACCTTTATTTAAAATTTATGATTTTTTTACCCAACAGCACTTGATTAGGTATGCAAATCATATCGCTCTAGAACAAAGTAACAACTTAGATGAAAAATTTTCTGTGCTAATTAACTTGTATAGTGATACTAGCCTCTCCTCAATTGCAGCAATTTCAACGGCATAGCCCGTTGCTCGAATATCACAGAATAGTGATGACATATTGTTGATTTAATAAAAATATTTGCTAATATCTGAATTTGTTATGTGGAAAACATCCTATCAATTGTTTTCTATTATGTCTAGAATTTTTTATACTTTTAGTTGAATATGGCGCGTAATAGTTTATTTACAAAAGCATCAATAGTTGATTCTTTGAAAAAGTCACACCCGGAATTGGGTAATGACCTTCTTGAAAAAGTTGTTGATATATTTTTTAACGAGATCACAACAGCTTTGGTTTGTGGAGATAGAGTTGAATTAAGAAAATTTGGCTCTTGGGTCGTTAGAAAAAGAGAGGGAAAAACGGTTAGAAACCCTAGAACTAACGCTAAAATAGTGGTGGGAGACAAGGGTTCTCTTTACTTTAGAGCGAGCAGAGATTTAATAAAATCTCTTAATACTGTCAAATAATATAGCTGATGCAGGAGGTCACAATGACAAAATATTCTTTCCTAGCTACTACTTTATCTTAGCTTTAAGCTTTACCACTCATTCCTCTTTTGCTGCTGACCCCGAACCTGCGGATTTAGGAATTCCCCAAATCAACCCAGTTAAAATATGTGATATCAACGAGGAATATGTAAAAAATTTTATTAAAGATTTCAATATCATAAACACGATCAAAAAAACAGGCAACCATACATCAAAACTGCATGTAGGAAAAGACTATAAAGAACTTCTACCAGCTTTAGAGAAAAAATCAAAAGCAGTAAGCAGTTATTATGATCAATTAATAGCAGGATACGTAATTAAAAATGGTATCCAAAAAGATGCCAAAAGAATTATTAATTGGGTCAATGGCCCTGATACTGGAAGGACACTTAAGCTTGAGTACCAGCTATCAAAATCAGTATGAATCAGGAATTAAAAAAGGCGATACCAAGCAAATAGATACTTCCGAAGCGGCTGTTGTGCTTAGAAAAATTCCTAACTGTAGTTTTATAGTATATACTTCATATCCAGTAATTGGTGAGTCAGAAACCCCAGTTATCAAAGAAACTGTAATAATTACCAAGCCAAGCGATAAAGAGTAAAAACCTTGGTCATGACTAAAAAGCTTAAGTCATGACCAACTTATACAGTAAGTTTAGTAGCATTTGGTACTAGAAATGCTGGAGCGAACTCTGTAAATAATAGGTGAGCGACGCCGCATAAAATCAACTTACTATATGATTCTAATTTACTCACAAAATGCTTAGAATCTCCTTAATCTTTACTCAAAAAAAACTTGCCTGATAATTCAATAAAGAAAGAAAAGAGAGTTGCATTAGCTATATAACTCTTTAAAGTTCCAATTGGCAGACTGCTAGAAATTCTACAGCAAGGAAAAACATTATGGCTACCATTGTATTTTCATTTACTTTAATAAGTGCATTAAAGAGGCTATGTACAAATGAGTAACATTTTTGCACCTACTGTTAAATTATAACCTCAACGGGGGTTTCTGGTAGAGTGGTAGTAAGCGACTTTAATCGAGATGGTAATTCAGACATCGCTTGTACCCAGCCTTATGCAGAAACTGTATCGATTTTATTGGGAAACAGTAATGGGACTTTTCAACCTGCAATAAGTTGTGGAGTCAGTAGTTAGCCAACTGCAATCATAACAGCAGATTTTAACCATGATGGTAAACAAGATATAATTAACAGCGACCAGGGTGACGGTTCTATTTCAATCTTATTGGGAAATGGAGATGGAACTCTTTGCAAGGTGCAGCAAGCTACAACGTTGCTAGCCATCCCGTAGGACTAGCAGCAACAGATCTGAACGGTGATGGAAAATATGATATAGTAAATATCGACCACAATACGGCAATTGGTTCCATCTTATTATCAAATGGAAATGGAACACTTCGAGAGGCTGTAAATATTTTCGGCGTTGCCTAATATTTAGTAGATAGAAGTTTCAAATCCAACAAATGCCTATGGAAGAAGAGGGTAAGAGTAGCGCAAAGCATCCTCAGGGGTTTGCTATAGCGCTTCGTTCTTCGATTAAAACTAGCTAGATAATGCCTCTTAAAGAATTCTTTGATTCTACCACAATGATGTCTCAGCCTTTGTTTTGTGATGGTGCGTGGAGATTTTATAGTATTCGTAAACGCTGTAATCATCTGTACATGCTCAATTTATAACGTTCCTCAAAGCCTAAATGACAGGTTCAGGTGGGTTGCCTTGCTCCCGTCACCTACCTTCAAAATCAATAATTTCACCCGCTCCTCTATCAACAGTAATCCATATAAAGGTGTACTCCCACTTCCATTCTTTGGTCTTTTTTTATATATGTGCACAGCTCCTCAATCTCTAGGACCTCGATATCCTTAAGTGACTTTGTGCTGTTGCAGCTCTTATCTAACTTTTCTTGCACATAGCGTCCCCCCGTCCTTCGATCCATGAAGATATTTGGCTGTTATGGATTCCAGTCAGTCTCTCTTATCGTCCTAATCCCGCAGTCCTCAAGATTAGGTTTTAAGTCTATCATTCATAGTGTATTTCTGTCGCTTATTACCTTCTCGGTAATTCTTTTTGCAATTCTTGCATCTATACCTCTGCTGTCCCTATACCACGCCATTCTTCACCTGCTCGAGAGCCACAATATTTACACTTGATTGTCCATTTCTACTCCACCTATTATACTATGAAGATATCATACCATCTTGTTGCCGTCTATAATTACCAGGCATTGACGATATACTCTGTTAACTTGAAAAGTCGTCGCTCCAAAAATTTGCATTTCGTTACATATTTCAATATGCGCCTCATGTAAACTTTGTAGCTTCTAGCCCTTTTCAAAGTTTCTTGTCGTCTATGGCAATTCATAAAAATTATTGTAAATTATTTTTTACATCTTTTTATAATAGCGCATGCTATACGTTCACCCGATTCAACAGCAGCTTCCATTGTACCTATACATTCTAGAATAGTTGTATGTTCACCAACAAAGAACATAGAATTTTGAACAGGTAAAAACATTGTTTTATAATATGTACCATTATGCTGAGTGATATTATCAAGTTCTTTTGAAATCGCAGTTGAATATCCTGAATATGAACCCATTGAAAATAAATCATTATGCCAATGACATTGAATAGGCTCTTTATAGATACTATAATACTTTTGCATAACCCCGGGGATGGGTTCGCTTGAAAATTCTTGCTGTATTGCATCAAGATCTACAATGGTGATATTCACAAATTTTGATGCATCTAATACTGGTTCGTAAGCATACACTAGTTGTATAGTTTTATCATGATTAAAACGATATTGTACTGTCTGTTATCACAGAACGATAAGAATTTGCAGAGTTTTAATTGAGTGACATGGCAATTTTAAAATTTTCCCATACTGAATTGAACGAATATAAGATAATCTTCTATCTTCTATTCCAACATCAGAGAAGTCTATAAATTTGAATGTAGAAGCTGGTGTTGCCAATACAACTAAGTCGTAGCTATAATAAGATTTATCAGTAAATTCTATTTTAACAGCACTACTATCAAAACTGACTTTAGACAGCACTTTGTTAGAGTGGATATTGTTTTTTATAATTTCTGAAATAGAGATTGGCAAACGAGCATTCCCTCCAGCAATAGAGCTAGTTGTAATATAATCATCGTTATCTGCATTAAGTTTATGGAATTTTGATAAGCCGCTACGTATCATATATTCTAAGCTTTCTATGTTATGATAGATAGATTGTTGATAAACGTCTATGCCTTCATAAGCAGTGATCCTGGTGAGCAGTGCTTGCTTTAAAATTGCACTCTTGCCTCAAAACATATCTATACCTATATTTTCTGCGCTATTCGCTAACAGTGGAAGGTCTTTATAAGTCTTACTATGATCCTTTACTAGCTCGTCATAATCATAGTAATCACCAGCAAATTCAACTTGATTGGTTTTTCTTGTACTTCAAGACTTAATTCTTTTATCAATCCTAATAAATTTACTGCTTCTCCACCATCAGTAATATTTTGTCCTCCGAGTTCTACTTCTGTTTTTTGCCCAAGATAATTTTTCCATTAGTACTGTAAAAACTCTACCACCCACTCTGTTTCTTGCTTCAAATATATCAACATTTGAATTTTCCTTATGTAGACGATAAGCCGCGGTAAGGCCAGCAAGACCCGCTCCTATAATTGCTATTCTATTCATGCTCTCTATAGCCTAAGATTTTGAGGAAGTAACTGAATATTCGTACTCTTTGTTCGAAATAACAATTTAAACACATACTCTTACATCATATTTAAAATACAATCATACTAAAAATGCCTATAAATCTTTTAATATATCGGTACTAAAAAAACATTTTTTTATTCAGTCTGGCATATCATTGGGATATTTGAGAGGCTGCCTCGAATCTCTTCATCTCATTTAACTAGCTAGCAGTATGTCAACGTCGATCTTTTGATAAATCATTTACTAAAGATTCTATTTTTCGATTTCTGTCACTACTTTCTTTATGCCATTCTTCAATTTGTTCAGCACTGTTAGCATGTCCAATTTTAACTCGTTCTTTCTCTATAGCAGCTAGTTTTTTTTATGTTTGGCGGCTGGGTCCATACCTTGACCTTTCTGCCAGTGATGCATACCAAATAAACCTATAGCACTACCTATCATGCCACCACATTAGGGGCTGATCGTTGAGAAGTCACCTACACCCTACTATACAGGCACTGATACAGGCAAAGGCGACTGCAAGCGTCACTGATGCTATATAAAAGATTTAGAATTCGTCCAAAATTTTAAAAAACCAGCGGCAAGAGGTAATATAATTAGTGGTTCCCAGAAATTACCAGCCAGCCAATTTAGTTCCACTACACCCTTTCCAGACAGAGATAGAAGGATGGATAAAATAGCTATTATAAAAGTAGCACATCTAGCAATAATTAAAACCTTCTTTTCAGTCATAGGTACTAATGGTAAAATAACATCATTTGTTACCAGCGTACTTGTAGTATTTAGCCAAGAATCAGCAGTAGACATTATAACTGCAAGCAAGCCTGCAATAACCAAACCTTTTACACCAATCACTAGGTAATTAGTAACAAAATAAAAAAATGCAGTAGTAGGGTCAGGATAACAACACCAATATACCTAACTAGTTGCTTATCATTTCTTGCAAATCCTCAGCAGGATGCGAGTTATACTAGATTTACTGCTGAAAGGCTCGCTTTCATTATCGCATGCCTTGCAAGCTTCGCTTGCTAAAGGGTGAAAAATGCGCTATGGGTTTTTCAATACGAACTCGCTTTAGTTATCAATTCTTCCAGGTAAAAGGAGTGTATATAAGTGAAAAATACCTTATAAAGCCTCTCGCTGCTTCAAACGGCCGCCCCCAAGCGCGCCAGCAGGCCCAACCCCTTCCTCTTTCCACCGAGAAGCTTCCAGAAATGTTTAACAGTTAAAGGAGAACGTACAACGCCATCCCTGAGCAGAACAGAAAGCTAACTGACATTATTTTAAGCTGTTAATGTTTTTAGCTTGTTCAACTAGAGATGCAAATGTTTCTGGTTGATGTATAGCAATCTCGGCAAGCATCTTTCTATTTAAGCCGACATTTGCAAGATTAAGTCCTCTAATAAATTGGGAATAAACCATACCATGTAATCTGGCAGCTGCGTTTATTCTTTGAATCCAAATGCCTCTAAAGTCGCGCTTTTTGTTTTTGCGATCCCTATAAGCATATTGTAAACCTTTTTCTACTTTCTCAATTGCAACTCTAAAACAGTTTTTAGAGCGGCCCCTATAGCCTTTTGCCATATCTAAAATCTTTTTGTGACGGGCCCTTGCAGTCACACCACGCTTTACTCTAGCCATATTTTAACCCCTTATTTATAAATGATTAACTGCCGTATGGCATGAATCTGATTAACCTTCTGCATTCGACGTCGTTAAGGATCACCGTTCCTCTTTGAACCCTTAACTGTCTTTTACTGCGCTTACGCATGTTATGCCGTTTGTTGGCTTGAGTAGATCTAACTAAACCAGTTGCGGTTAAAGAAAACCTTTTCTTCACCCCGCTTTTTGTTTTTAACTTAGACATTTTTACTCCTATAAAAAAATAAATACCGTTTAAGGCATGCCCCAACCCTATGCGGTTAAACGACTGGGAAATTAATAATATAAAACCTTCTGAAATTCAACCTTTATTTTTTAATAATTGACAGTTTTGTATTTTTAAGATAGAAGCTCAGAAGGTAAGTATCGCTAGGGGTGCTGGTTGAAGGTTGGCTGAAAAAAACCTTAGGACCTGGTCTAGTTAAATCTAGCGAGGGGAGTGTGAAACAATAAGATTTTTGTGCTTATACTTCTGCTTATAGGCCTTGTTGGTTTTTTGAATTTACTTCCTCTTTTTAAAAATTTGAGGTAACGTTGGTAGGTTCATTTCATCAATTAATGCTGATTACCTATAAAAATGATCAGCCTTTAAATAATTATCTTAGATTTATTGAGGCTTGCGCTGAGGCTGGAATCACTTCTGTACAGCTCCACGAAAAAGGCAAAAAAAGCTATAAAGAATTAATAGAATTTGGTAGACAGCTGAAAGTTGTGCTGAAGCCTTTTCAAATACTGCTTTATTATAAATGGTGGCCTAGAACTTGCTTTAGAATTAGATGTAGAAGGCCTACATTTAGGACAAACCGATGAAGAGAGTTACCAATAGATTATGTTGGAGCTGGTGCTTATGTGCCAGACTAAAAGTAAAAGCAATGTGGAGACGATTTGGGGTCTTGCAGGGTTAAAAGGAGTAGCACAATTTTCGAAACGTCCAGTCATTGCGGTTGGTGGGATCAATTAGTTAAACGTATAAGAAGTCATAACTTGCGGGTGCTGCAGGAATTGCCGCTATTAGCGTCTTTCATGATACGCTAAAATCCTGAACAAGCTGCTAAAAATCTGCTTTAAATTGTATCTAAGAGAGGTCAATTCGTGCTAAGAGGTATAGAAGAAATAGCAGTGAATAACATAAGACAGTCTAAGCCTTTGCTATTAAATTGACTAATTTATGTCACTGTGAGGTTTATGGCTAATGCTCTGCTTGCAATTGGGGCTGCCCCAATTATGTATATTTGCTAGGAAGAATTGGAAGAGTTAATTAAAATTTCTTCAGCAGTTAATCTAAATATTGGAACGTTAGATTTAGATTTTATTAAAAGATGTGAAAGTGCAGCAGAAATTGCTAAAAAATGCAAAAAACCTGTTATTCCAGATCCGGTAGGAGCTGGTGCAGCTCACATTAGAATAAGGGTTGCTGGGTGATCTTCTACAATATGCTGATATTGTAAGGGGCAATGCTAGTGAAATTATTGCGCTTCACAACACACAAAATAAAACTTTCGGAGTTGAGACTCTTAATACAATTGAAGAAACAAAAGACAAAGCTCAAGCCTTGGCCAAGGAACATAATATTACGGTGGTTGTAAGTGGTGAGAAAGATTTTATTACTGATGCTGATAAAGAAAAAAATTCTACACCATTTGGCTCTCCTCTTATGCCGTTAGTTACTGGTATGAGGTGTGTATTTAACAGCTGTTATAGCTACTTTTAGAGCGGTATCCCTAATTCGTTTGAAGCGGCTCACTTTTTGCTACAAGTTATTTTGGTTTGCGTGGTAATTTAGCGTAGAAGAGAGCGAACAGTCCCGCATCTTTTATGGTGGCTTTTATTGATGAGTTATATGCTGCAAACTTTGATTATATGAAGCAATTTTATGTTAAGTGAAGAAAAATTGGTTAATTTCTTAAAATCAGAGTTTCCCCACAATATATTGGAGATGACGCAGCGGTTATACCTTACCAAGGCGAGCAAAAGTATATTGTTACTAGGATATATTAGTAGAAGATGTGCATTTTCGTACCTCTTACTTTAAGCCAAGTGGTCTTGCTCACAAATCCCTCCATGTTAACTTAAGCGATATTGCTGCGATGGGAGCTACTCCTCTGTTTGTACTTATGGATATTGCGATACCGCTCTCATATGAAAAATATATAAGTGAATTTTTGCAGGCTTTTACCGCTATCTGTAAAAATAATTCGATAGTGCTGATTGGGGGTGATACAACTAAATCTTCCGATAAACTATCAATAAGTATTACAGCGATTGGAACAGCTAGAGTTGAAAACATAAAGTACTTCAATTCAGCACAGCCTGGAGGATCCTTATGGAGGGAGGCGCTCTCAACATATTTTCACATTTTGGAGAGTTATAATGCAGTATAAATGTTTAACTATTGCGGGTTTTGATCTGTTTTGACTGCCTTTACCTATATAAAATACTTTTGTGGTGTAGAGAATTGCTATGACATCCCTGTAAGGTTAATACAATAGTGTCTCATGTAGGTTTGTTATCGGGTAAGTAATATGGCATTGCCTAATATTTATAGATAGGAGTTTCAAATCCAGCAAACGCCTATATCAGAAGGCAGCAACACGATCTTGCATACTGGCGCTATGCACTTCACATGGTAGTACTAAGCCAAGAGTATCTGTGATTTTATATAATGTTTTCTGCCCTTCACTTTTTTACCAGCATCGTAATTTGTTTTCATTATATAGCGAATTGCTCTATTATATTTTTGATATCATACATCTATAATTTAAAAAACTTTCAGCTATCCTAGATATCTTCCCAAAGCTTTCAAGACATGTTCTTAGAAAACGCCCAAATAAAGGACCTGAGAACAAAAGTATCCGCAAACTACTTAATCTATGTGCATACTTTTGCTCATAAAGTTTTTTTCAAGCACGCTTTTTTGGAGGCAGGTTGAAAAAAATGGCTGCCCTTTTGTCCAGGAAGGCTAAAGCCAACCATTTAAGAAAAAACAAAAAACACGCACAACCTTTATAAATCAATATAATCCTTCTATTATGTTTATACATGCCTCTCCTAAACAAATAAAATTTAGCTAAACATATATTTCGCCGCAAAAATGTGATGCAGAGCCATAGGACGATATTTTCAACCGCCCTTATTAGCTTGTTTTATTATAAAATATGGATATTATGAGCAAGTATAGATAAAAAGTTTCGGGCGCTTATAGTATGGCAGGAGCGAGAGGGATCGAACCCCCAACCCCCGGTTTTGGAGACCGGTGCTCTACCAGTTGAGCTACACTCCTAAAATTTAAATCCCCATAACTTATTATTCAATAATTTCTGCAACAACGCCTGCACCAACTGTTCTGCCGCCTTCACGAATCGCAAATTTTAATCCTTTATCCATCGCAATAGGTGAAATTAATTCAACCATGATTTCAGTATTATCTCCTGGCATTACCATCTCTACCCCTGCCTTTAAGTTGATAGTTCCAGTAACATCGGTAGTTCTGAAGTAAAACTGTGGCCTATAATTGCTCACAAACGGTGTATGTCTTCCTCCTTCTTCCTTCTTTAAGATATATACTTCTGCTCTGAATTTCTTATGAGGCTTAATTGTTCCAGGTTTAGCCAATACTTGACCCCTTTCTATTTGATCTCTCTCTATCCCCCTTAACAATAATCCTACGTTATCTCCAGCTTCTCCTTGATCAAGTAACCTTCTAAACATTTCTACTCCAGTACATGTAGTCTTGCTACTCTGCGCCTTTAGTCCCACTATCTCAATCTCTTCACCCACCTTAACAACTCCTTGTTCTACACGACCAGTTGCAACAGTTCCTCTTCCTGATATTGAGAACACGTCTTCTACTGGCATTAAGAATGGTTTATCTACACTACGAGTAGGTAGTGGAATATACTCATCAACTTGCTTCATTAATTCCTTAATCGCTTCTTCTCCAAGAGCTGGATTCTTTCCTTCCAACGCCATCAGCGCTGATCCCTTAATAACTGGAATTTGATCTCCTGGAAACCCATATTGATTTAATAGATCCCTCACTTCCATTTCAACTAATTCTAATAGTTCCGGATCATCCACCATGTCCACCTTATTCAGGAATACTACCAGAGCAGGTACACCAACCTGGCGAGCAAGTAAGATATGCTCCCTAGTCTGTGGCATAGGACCATCAGCTGCACTGACTACGAGTATAGCTCCATCCATTTGGGCAGCTCCTGTAATCATGTTTTTTACATAATCCGCGTGTCCAGGACAATCAACGTGCGCATAGTGTCTGTTTTCTGTTTCGTACTCAACGTGAGCTGAGTTAATGGTGATTCCTCTTGCCTTCTCTTCTGGCGCCTTATCTATCTCATCATACTTAACATACCTTCCAAACATCTTGGTTAGTGCTGCTGTCAAGCTTGTCTTACCATGATCCACGTGACCTATAGTTCCTATATTCACGTGCGGTTTATTTCTTACAAATTTCTCCTTTGCCATATGCTCCTTTTTATTTACGTAATGGAGCGGGCGATGGGAATCGAACCCACAACTACCAGCTTGGAAGGCTGGGACTCTACCATTGAGCTACGCCCGCGTAATATTCTTAAAAACTTCCATTATGCTTACAACGATCCCTGCATAATGTCAAATTCTTATAACCTTAATAACTTAATTAAAAGGTGGTGGAGGAGGTAGGATTCGAACCTACGAACGCATACGCGGGCAGATTTACAGTCTGCTGCCTTTGTCCACTCGGCCACCCCTCCAATTTTCCGGGCCATTCAACCATACTTTTCTCATGATTGCAACAAAGTTATATCAAATTTTTCGGCATTGCCTAATATTTATAGATAGGAGTTTCAAATCCAGCAGATGCCTATGGAAGAAGAGGTTAAGAATAGTGCAAAGCATCCTCAGGAATTTGCTATAGCGCTTCGTTCTTCGATTAAAACTAGCTAGATAATGCCTCTTAAAGAATTCTTTGATTCTACCACAATGATGTCCCAGCCTTTGTTTTGTGATGGTGCAAAAGAAGTGAAACCTGTAATGTATAAGGGCGGAAAAATTGGGCATGGCAATTATGTAGCAGCTAAATTTGATAACGGTGATTTAGTGCGTGATGCGGCTGGAAGACCGGTTCCTTATCAAGTTTTATAAGCTTGGAAATTGTTTCAAAAAGGCGTTGAAAAGTTTATACTTTTTGGTCGCCCTTTTTGTTTGATATTTCACTGATGTCTCAGCTTTTGTTCTGTGATGGTGCGTGGAGATTTTATAGTATTCATAAACGCTGTAATCATCTGTACATGCTCATTTATAACGTTCCTCAAAGCCTAAATGACAGGTTCAGGTGGGTTGCCTTACTCCCCGGTCACCTACTTCAAAATCAATAATTTCACCCGCTCCTCTATCAACTGCAATCAATATAAAGGTGTACCCCACTTCCATTCTTTGGTCTTTTTTTATATATGTGCACAGCTCGCCAATCTCTAGGACCTCGATATCCTTAAGTGACTTTGTGCTGTTGCAGCTCTTATCTAACTTTTCTTGCACATAGCGCCCCCCGTCCTTCGATCCATGAAGATATTTGGCTGTTATGGATTCCAGTCAGTCTCTCTATCGTCCTAATCCCGCAGTCCTCAAGATTAGGTTTTAAGTCTATCATTCATAGTGTATTTCTGTCGCTTATTACCTTCTCGGTAATTCTTTTTGCAATTCTTGCACCTATATTACCTCTTGCTGTCCCTATACCACACCATTCTTCACCTGCTCGCTAGAGCCGCAATATTTACACTTGATTGTCCATTTCTACTCCACCTATTCTACTAGAAGATATCAACACCCTCTCATTGCTGTCTATAATTACCAGGCATTGCTGGAAGAAGCTTAGCAGCTCAAATAATCAAATACGTTTTCTACATTGGCCATCAGCCCAAGGTTGCCATCAATATAGAATTCAGGAGCTGGATAGATGATCGTTGCTTTATCGCAAATCTCTTCATTGTTACGATCATGATTTTTGTTATAATTCTGGATTTTTTTGTTAATCTTTAGAAAAAATTATGTATCAATAAGTTAATATTTTGTTGCTCATCATGTTATTATTTTATTTATACTATGAATTACTGCTTCATATTATACGATTAAAGATGTATAAATAGCCAAATCGTTTTGTATTAAATAAAGAATCAGTTAAGAGGAATTGCTTTTTTTATGACAAAGAAAAAGAGAGAAATCAAGCTGTGGCACAAGGTGCTTATAGCAATGTTTTTAGGTATAATTGTTGGCGCAGTCTTTAGGGAGCAGGCTGTTATTCTAAAGCCTATAGGAACACTGTTTATTAATTTAATAAAGATGATAGTGATTCCATTAATATTTTTTGCCGTTCTTTATGGAGTAACAAGTCTGAATGATGCCTCTTCTTTTGCTCGACTTGGGACAAGGGCAGCGTTGATATATACATGTACTACAACTTTTGCTGTGCTAATAGGAATTATTTTTGCAAATGTGTTTAAGCCAGGGGTTGGTTTAAATATAGAGTTAAATGTTGACCCTGAACATCATAATGCTAGTCATACTATATTTGATATTTTGATGAATATCATTCCAACTAACCCTATTCAAGCTATGGCTTCTGCTAACACCTTGCAGGTAGTGGTTTTCGCTTTTTTTACGGGATTTTCCTTAATACTCATTGGTGATAAGGGCAGAATTGTTAGAGATTTCATAGTTTCAGCAGCCCATTTAGTTTTTAAAATGGTTGAACTAGTAATTAAATTAACCCCCTATGGAGTTTTTGCTTTAATGTCCTGGGTTATTGGGGAATATGGCTTAAATGTTATGTTAATCCTAGGCAAGTTTGCAGCAGTAGTTTGTGGTGCACTTGCTCTGCAATACTTATTGTTTGGGGTTATGCTTATGATATCAGGGTTAAACCCCCTCCCTTTTTATAAAAAGATTATAAACGTACAGACATTAGCTTTTGCGACAGCGAGCAGTAAGGCAACTATATCTACTGCAATGCTCGATTTAAGAGAAAAAATGGGGGTTTCTAAACAATCCTCTTCTTTCATTTTGCCTTTAGGTGCTTCCATGAATATGGATGCAACTGCTATATATCTTGGTATATGTGCGGTATTTTTTGCTCAAGTAATAGGGGTTGAACTGACGATGGCTCAATACTTCATAATCATGATGACTTCAACTATAGGCTCAATTGGTGCAGCTGGATTTCCAGGGGGCGGTATGATAATGATGAGCATGGTTTTATCATCTGTTGGACTACCCTTGGAAGGAATGTCCTTGTTAGTTGGTATAGATAGGCTGCTTGATATGTTAAGAACTACAATAAATATAACAGGCGATTGCACAGTTACCGTAATCGTCGATAAAATGGATGGTAGCTTAAATAAAAAAATCTATTATAGCTAAGTATGCAAGTTATCATAAGAAATTTTCTCCTTGTTTTTTTTCTATTAGGGCTCGCACCGTGCACAACAAGAAGCCCTTGTGCTCCTTCTTTAAATTCGGTATCTAGCAAAATACTTAGGTTTAATGTCGAGAAAATAAAAATTGAAGGTATAACTGCCGTTAACACATATTGCGAGCCTACCAGTAACATTTGTCCAAGAGATTTATTATTAGATTGGATTGAGCATAACGTCAGGATAAGCGGTAGTAAAGGGGTGCTCCGTGTTATAATCAATAGTGCAACTTTGCAGCGTTCTAAAGTTAAGAGGAAGATGGAAATTTATCATGGACTTTATGATGTGACTTTAAGGCTGCTAAGTGATGAAAAATGGCCGGATAGCTACATTGAGTTAAAATGTTATTGCTGAAAATTCTAGAACCATGTATCGCGGCACGAGCGACCAAGAAAAAGCAGCAATCATTGCAGAACAAGTTAACGAACTTGTAAGATTGCTAGAAGATGAGATAATAACTAAAGCCAATATATATTTTTCAGATTACTTAATTAAATAAAAAATGACGGTACTATATGGATAAAATTACTTTAGAGCAGGCTAAAAAAGTCGCGTTCCTTTCCAGAATCCATTTTTCAGACTCGCACTTAGAAAAAATTACGAAAGAATTAGATGGGGTATTACGTTGGATTGAAAAAATACAGGGTATCGACACAGATAATGTTAACCCGTTGGTTAACCCTAATGATGAGGCGTTAACATTTTTAGAGGATGTGGCTGATAACAATAATTTACAACAGGAAATATTAAAAAATGCTCCAAAAGCCAAATATGGTTATTTTGTTGTTCCAAGAGTAATAGAATAAGGTTGTGACCGGATCCCATATTTTGATTGTTGATGACGATTTTGAAATTAGATCTTTATTATCTGAGCTCTTAATTAAGAATTCTTTCATTGTAAGTACAGCCAAAGATACAGAAGAAGCGGATAAATTACTTCAACTTATTATATTTGATTTGATCATACTAGATGTCATGATGCCAAAAGAGAGCGGGATTCAATTTCTAACTAGGATGAAAAAAAATCAGCCTCCAATTATAATGCTCACTGCTATGGCTGATGTCGATGACAGAATTAATGGCCTTGAGCTCGGAGCAGCTGATTATTTAGCAAAGCCCTTCGAAGTAAAGGAATTAATTTTAAGAATCAAAAATCTTCTATACTGGAAAACTTCTTATACTCAAGTAGTGAGATTTGGGCCGTATGAATTTGATTTAGATAAAAATTCCTTAACCTGTCAAAAGAACAAAATCCACCTTACTACCAATGAAAGCAAATTGCTCAATATACTAGCAAAAAAATATGGAAGGATTGTAGCTAGAGAAGAAATCGTTTTAAATAATGAAGAAGAACTAACAGAAAGAGCGGTCGATGCACGAGTGGCAAGGCTTAGGAATAAGATAGAAAGAAAACCTAAAAACCCTCTTTATTTACACACTATAAGGAATAAAGGGTACATGTTAAGAGAAACTTAAAATGTTTTAGTACTACCAAAACTGCTATATCGCCTACATGCTTCTTGCTCTTGTCTACAAGATTTTAATATAAAAATTTGTTTTTTTATATACGGTTTATAAAAAGTCGCTTCGGCGCGTGGTTTATAAAAAATTACTTTGACATATAGTTCATAAATATGTATTTTTCGGTCTTTAATGGCGCCCGTAGCTCAGCTGGATAGAGCGTTAGACTACGGATCTAAAGGTCAAGGGTTCGACTCCTTTCGGGCGCGCCACTTTGATTAATAAACCTTAAGGCCTACATGAGAAAAGTCTTTATATCTTTGCTGATAATTTTAATATCTCTTATCACTCTAAATATGGCTGCACTTTTTATGCATAAGAAGTCGCTGAATGCCGCACTCTTAACTATGAAATCCAAACTAGAGGAGCAAGGTACCTTTATAGAATTTACCGAGCCAAAATTTAAAAATTATATTGCTTGGAAACCAGTTTTTTCTATAAAAACTATTGATTTAAGGCGTGGCAATAAAAATGATAGAGCCCACTTTGTACTCAAGGATTTACTAATTAAAATTTCAACTTTTAATAAAAAAGTTAAGCTAAATCTTTTAAAGGACATTAGTCTTAAAGAACATACTCCAAGTAAAGAGCACCACTTTATCTATAAAGTAGGTGATGGTGTTGTTTTAGAAATCAAATTAACTGATTCGATTGATCTTTTCCTAAGGGATTTAAATAATGATTTGTTTTCAAAGATAAAGAGTCTTCATCTTAAGAATGATAAATTTGCAACCTATGAGCTAAAGCATGATGAGTTAAGTGAACCACTCTTTAATGCAGTTGATAGCTTTGTTTTTATCGAGAGAAGCAACGATAAAAAGTTTAAAGAAAAAGAAAATTATAAATTAGAAATCAGTGGTGGCATGAAAGAAGGCTTTTATAATCCAAATTCTACCGATGAGAATGTAAAGACCCTGGCAAAATTTGGTAAAGCTTCTGGCGATTTTAAGCTGACTTATACGCATTTAATGGGCCATGATTTACGGGTAGCAGAAGAGTTTAATATCCACAAAATTAGCTCAGTAAATGACGTATTTGCATTAAATATATCAGGTAAAGGCCTAAGAAATGAAACCCAAAGGATGCCAGAATGGAATTTAACAGTAGATGCAATTAATTATAGAGAAATTATACGATCATATTTTGATATACTGAATTACTCGGTAAGAGGAGTAAGCAAGGAGCAAACTGAGTTTGCAACCGAGGCACAAGTTGAGAAAATAGTAGAAGTTTTTTCAAAATTGCCAAAGGCAAAAATTATAGGTCAAGATATGAGTTTCAATATTGAGAAGTCTTCGGAATCCGATTTTAAAGTGGGTGGCGCTGATATCACCACTCTCTCAAATCAGATCTCTAATATATTTACTTTAAAGTAGTATGAATGGGTGGTATCTATATATATTATCAGGAATAGTTGTAACACTTAAGTACGCTTTTTTTGCTGCAATAGTCGGGATATCATTTGGTTCTATTTTAGCGATTGCCAGGATAAGCGAGAATATTCTGCTGAAAAATATATCAAGGCTTTACATCTCACTAATTCGTGGCACTCCCTTAATGGTTCAATTGAGTATTATTTATTTTGGGATTTCTGGAGTGTTTGAGGTTAGAATCTCTCCTACAGTGGCTGGTTTAGTAGCATTTTCGATGAATTCTAGTGCGTATATTGCTGAAGTTGTAAGAGGCGGGATTTTAGCAATTGATAAGGGGCAATTTGAAGCAGCTAAAGCATTATCAATTCCTCATTATCTGACGATGAAAGATATTATCATTCCCCAAGTCTTTAGAAATATTTCGCCCTCATTAGTAAATGAGGTGATTAGTTTAATTAAAGAATCAGCAATCATTGCAATTATCGGTGAGTCAGATATCATGAGGCGAGCTCAACTTGCTGCCTCTGCTACTTATGATTTCTTTAAGCCATTATTGTTTGCAGCGTTGTGTTACTATGTATTAGTTTTGGTTTTAAGTATAATTGCTAAATATATGGAAGATAAAATCAATGCTAACTATAAGTAAGTTAATTAAAAAATATAATGGAAAAATCATACTGAATGAAGTATCTTTTGTGATACTTAAGGGACAAGTAGTGGTTTTAATTGGTCCTTCTGGCAGCGGTAAATCCACCGTACTGAGGTGTATTAGTAACTTAGAGAAGTATGAAAGTGGCTCTGTTAAGGCAAAGGGCCTCCCTCAAACCAAGATAGGGATGGTTTTTCAACATTTCAATTTGTTTCACAACATGACATTGATTGAGAACCTAACTTATGCGCCTATTAATGTATTGAAGTATAATAAAAAGGACGCTATCTCCATAGCTACCAAGTGGCTTGAGCGAGTAAATCTAGATAATTTGAAAGATACTTACCCTTGGGCCTTGTCAGGAGGGCAAAAACAAAGGGCAGCAATTGCAAGGACCTTATGCATGGACCCGGAGATTGTTTTGTTTGATGAGCCAACATCAGCGTTAGATCCTGAAAATGTAAAGGAAGTGTTGGATGTGATTAAGTCCCTAGCCCATACAGGTATTACTATGCTAATAGTAACCCACGCAATGAAGTTTGCTGCAAGCATTGCTGATCGCGTTTTATTTTTGGATCATGGAGAATTGATAGAGGATAATAATGCAGGTAACTTTTTTAATTCTCCGTCGACTAAAAGAGCAAGGGATTTCCTTAATATAACCTCAGTTTGACGTAAGGAGTAGAGCCCGTGAGCCTATTTTCCATGAGATATATTGGGTTTGAAGACATAAGCCAAGAGCCTTGAGAGGAGGTCTGCCAAGAAATTGTTTGGCAAGCAATGCCGTGGTGTACTGGATTTGGCAAATCTCTTTCAATTCTCCGATGGCTGTTTCAATCAATCCACGCCCTGCAAGAAGCAGTTGTTTAAAAGCCGCAAGCGGGTTTTGTTTTTCATGTTTTTCTTAAGCCGTGGGTGACGAGCTCAATACCTTGATTGCTCAGTGTTTTTGTTAACCCCAGTTTGAGGTAAGTCTTAAAGAAATTATCTGATATGGTCTTAAAGAAGCTGTGTAATCATTAAGTTCTTCTCAATTTCACGATAAATAAGAAAAGTGGTTCCCCTAGTAGAAATATTTTGTTTGATTGATGATTTTTGCAAGCGACAACTCACGTACCAAAGATCCTTAAGAAACTCGCAGAGACAAAGGGAACGAGAGTCTGGGATGATGCTTTCCGAAGTTATAACGATCCTCGTTTTGTTTCATTTGAGAGGGCATTACCGGATTCAAAGATTTTTACCTAAACTGTGTTCAAATCTCTCTCAGAGAGGAATTGCCGAAGCTTATCAGCTACAATCGCTTTGTTGAGCTGATGCGAGACGCGGTCATCCCGTTGGTCATTCTGCTGAATTGCTGCAAAGGGAAACAAACAGGTACGTTGACTCAACAAAAAGCTGGAGAAGGTTTGTCATAACTCACGTACTAGCAGTAATAAGATCCTTAAAGGCATCGCTCAGCGTGGGAAAACGTCGACCCGGATGGTTCTTTGGCTTCAATGATCAAGGAGAGATTATGTCATTCACACTGACTTCGGGTAATACAGATGATCGAGCCGTTGTCGAGAAACTGACTCAATATTTGACAGGCCTTCTATTCGGAGATCGGTGGTATATAAGCAAACACTGAGCAATCAAGGACAAAACCCGCTTGCGGCTTTTAAACAACTGCTTCTTGCAGGGCGTGGATTGATTGAAACAGCCATCGGACAATTGAAAGAGATTTGCCAAGTCCAGCACAACACGGCATCGCTTGCCAAACAATTTCTTGGCAGACCTCCTCTCAGGGCTCTTGGCTTATGTCTTCAAACCCAATATATCTCATGGAAAATAGGCTCACGGGCCCTACTCCTTACGTCAAACTGAGATTATATAAGAGCTGCAACAGCACAAAGTCACTTAAGGATATCGAGATCCTAGAGATCGATGAGCCGTGCACATATATAAAAAAAGACCAAAGAATGGAAGTGGGAGTACACCTTTATATTGATTGCTGTTGATAGAGGAGCGGGTGAAATTATTGATTTTGAAGTAGGTGACGGGAGCAAGGCAACCCACCTGAACCTGTCATTTAGGCTTGGAAGAACGTTATAAATTGAGCATGTACAGATGATTACAGCGTTTATGAATACTATAAAATCTCCACGCACCATCACAAAACAAAAGCTGAGACCTCATTTGTAGAATCAAAGAATTCTTTAATAAGGCATTATCTAGCTAGTTTTAATCGAAGAACGAAGCGCTATAGCAAATTCCTGAGGATGCTTTGCGCTATTCTTACCCTCTTCTTCCATAGGCATTTGCTGGATCTGAAACTCCTATCTATAAATATTAGGCAATGCCTTTATTTTTAGCAGCTGACCACTCTTCTCGAAGTAGAGAATATAAATCTACGTCTATGAATTTACTGCGTACTTTTCGATAGCTTTTTAATACACCTTCTTTTTTAAAACCCATTTTTAGTAAGAGAGCAGCAGAAGCTACATTGTGAGTCATTGTTTTAGCTTCTATTCTATTGATACACATTTTAGTAAAGGCAAAAGTTAAAACATGAAACAAAACTTCAGACATAATATTACGACGCCAATGGGTACTTGCTAAGTCGTAACTCATCTCAGCACGTTGGCTGCTAAAATTCCAAGAGTTGAACCCCACTGTTCCTATTAGATTATTAGTCTCTTTTTCTACGATCGCCCAAAAGATTGATTGTTTCTTATAAAATAAGCTACCCCAGAATTTTATTTCTTCTAGGGCTTTATAAGGTGACTCTGGAACATCTTCATCAGAAAGGAATTGAGCGACATTCGGATCGCTCAAAACCTCAAAATATCTCTGATTATCGGATAAACTCAAGTCTCGCAAAATAAAATTTTCAAGGTTTATAACTGGGAATTTGCTAAAAAAAGAGCTGTAGTTGAAAATTCTATCTTGCATTAAGATGCTAATCCTAAAACCTAGACTTTAGATTTATTACGCGCAACAGCTTTTTCTTTAATTCTAGCTGCTTTGCCCCTTAATGCTCTCATATAATATAACTTTGCCCTTCTTACTCTACCGCGACGAAGAACCTCAATCTTTGTAACACGCGGAGAATATAGAGGAAATATACGCTCTACGCCCTCACCATGACTTAATTTTCTTACAGTAAAGCTTGAGCCTAGTCCTCTGCTTTTCCTTGCTATACATAAGCCTTCAAACAACTGTATACGCTTTGCTGTTCCTTCTGTGATTTCAACGCTAACAACAAGCTGATCACCAGGGGCAAAACTCGGAACAGCTTTCCCTTCTGTCAGTCTCTTGAGTTGACTAGCTTCATATTTTTCCAATAAATTCATTTTTCTTTCCTGCTCAAATATCTATTCCAAAGATCTGGGCGCTGCTCCTTCGTTTTCTGTTTCGCCTGTTCTAATCGCCAATTTTCTACCAATTGATGATTCCCCGAAAGTAAAACTTCCGGAACCTGCCTATCCCTCCAATTTTGCGGTCTTGTAAAGTGCGGGTACTCTAACAACATCTCATAATTATGGTCCAAACCAAAACTTTCTTGAACCAATGAACCACCATTGCCAAGAACTCCTGGCAGAAGCCGTACGCACGCATCCAAAAGAGAGTACGCAGCCACATCACCAGACGATAATACAAAATCCCCTATACTAACTTCACGTATTCTATACTCATTTATTACTCTTTCGTCAATACCTTCAAACCTCCCACATATAATATTTATTCCTTTTCTTTGTGTAAGCTCTCTCGCCAGGCCTTGATTAAAAAGCTCTCCGCGCGGTGATAAATAAATAATTTCGTTCTGATTAGAAATAAAATTCTCCTCTATGGCCTGACCTAAAATATCAGGCCGCGCGACCATCCCGCCTCCGCCTCCATAAGGGCAATCATCCACGGTTTTATGTTTATCTGTGGCATAATCTCTCACATCAATCGCCTTAATTTCCCATATGGCCTCTTTTAAGGCTCTACCAGTTATAGAAGACGCTAGCGGCCCTGGAAATAATTCAGGAAATAACGTCAGGATACGCACAGACCACATATATTTTCAATTCAAAACTACGCGAGGATTATACCATTCTTGGTAAACAATTGAACATTAACATTTAAAATTTTTGAAATAACTTCAGCAGCAGCCCTAAGAGCTAGGGTACTACCTTTTCTTGTAATCCGCTTTTTTAATTTTTTTTATGTTGTTGATATTGACTCCAAATAAGCAACAGACCTGCGATTACTATGAAAGAGTAGCCAATATAGGAGATAGTCACCTTAGGCGCTTCACCAAATACTATATAACCTAGTATTCCAGCAAAGACTAATTTAAAGTAGACAAATGGAGCTATAACTGTCATCTCACCATATTTCATAGCATTGAAGAATGCCACATTATGAATCAAGTAGAATAGTGCAGAAGCAGCAATGCCTACAATTTGCCAAGTTTCGATCCCTAAACAAAATGGAAAATGCAATCGTCCAGGCACGTAAATTACGAATCCAAAGCAACCAATTAAGTTCCAATCTATAAATGCTACTACATACGAAAAGAGTGAAGCAAATAGCATAACATAAAATAACTGCGCTTTATTGGAGGCTTTTCTGTGTCCAAGGACTTTGACTAAAGTACTATTAATTGACCAACAAAGTATCGTAATCGCAATGAAAATATAGGCTTTATTAAACTCAGGAATCTCTATTTGATTTCCAAAGAAAATATTATGTATTAATTCTGGTCTTACTATCAAAAAACCACCTGCAAAGCCAAACAAAATAGCAGCTACTTTATAGTAATTTAATTTCTCATTAAAAAACAAAGTCCCTATAATGAGCCATAGCATCTGTTCAAGGTGAGTGAGAACGGTAATATCAATTAATTTCAAATAATTTAGTGAATGCATTAATGTTAATGAGCCAGTAGTACTGAAAATACTGCGGTAGAAATGTAATCTTAAATTTGGAGTTTGTATGGCCTTTATTCCATCCTTATAAAAAATCCAAGGAAGTATAAATAAAAAAACAGAGAATTTATAAAAGAAAACAGCTTGACTAGAGTTTAATGAAACAGTTACCATTTTCATAACGGCGTAGAGCGCGGCCAGGCCCAGAGCGTTAATTACCATCAAGCCCATCCCTTTTACATTTTGATGACTCATTTTATCTTGGAAGAATTTTTAAGCAAACGGTTGAATTATTATATATGATGTCAATGTTTGCAATCCTTATATTTTGTTTTAGTGATATTGTTAAAAAATAGCGTAAGATTTATTATCGAGATATTAATAACGCTCCTAATTGCATATATCGTAAGGCGGCTTATTTAAAAGATCGGGGTCATCTCCTGGATATTTGATAGAATTTTCTTTCCATCTACCTGATTTCTTCAACTCATCCACAACTTCTTTAGGCATATAATTTTCATCATGTTTCGCAAGTAGTTCCTGGGCATAAAAAATATTGTCTTTAACTTTACCCTGCACTATAGTACCACTATCTTCTTTAAACAATACAGGAACAGCGCCCTTATATCTTACAACTACTTCATTCTTTAAATCTGTTATTATGAATTCTATAGAGTGGTCCGAAGAAATATTTTTTATACTACCAACTTTGACTATTCCTCCTAGCCTAATCAATTTATTGCTATACTTCTTTTCTTGAGCTTTAAGTTCCGTTGGAGTAACAAAAAACACTATATTTTCACTGAAAGTTTTTAAAGCAAGGAATAGGCCTGAAGCAACAAACAGCAGACTTAAAAATAGTATTACTAACCTCCTATGCCAATTTTTTAACTTTGTCATTCTTAATTATTAGTCTCATCCTCAATGTCTAGTGAATCTACTATACTGCGAAGATTATAATCCGCATGTCGATTAGTGCTTTTTTCACTTGAGAAACTTTTATCTTGAAAATTTCCATTTTGAAACGCTTCTAAAATTACATCTTTATAATCTATGCTATTATAATCTTCTACAAATTTACCGCTATGTCTATCAATTTTTCTTAAAATGATATTTTTAGGAACTTTGAAAGATACATCAGGCAAGTCATTAACGGCAGCTTGCATAAAATCTATAAAGATTGGTAATGAAACAGTAGAGCCAGTTTCTCTTTGCCCCATATCTCTGGGTATATCATAGCCTATGTATGTACCTGCAGTTATGTAGGGAGTAAAGCCGATAAACCAAGCGTCATGACTGTTATTCGTTGTTCCAGTTTTTCCTGCGAGAGTTTTCTTCAGAATATTAGATCTAGCTCCCGTCCCTCTTCTCATCGCACCATTTAATAATGAAGTAAGTTGGTAGTTCACATCTTCAGAAATAATAGGTTCACTGACATATTTTATTTCTGGAACAGAATTGATATCATTTGAAATACAGTTGATACATTTCATATCGTAATCTTTATAAAGCAGATTTCCCTTTCTATCGTAAACGCTATCAATCAGCTTAGGTCTTGTTTCCATACCTTGGCTTGCGATTATATTATATGCGTTCGTCATGTCCATCAGCGTCGTTTCAGAAGCTCCAAGTGCTACAGAATAATTATACCGCGGTTGATTGTATATCTTCAGTGCCATAGCAGTCTGTACAATCTTTTCTATGCCAAGCTCTAATATTATTCTAACCGTTGGTATATTACGAGATTTCTCTAAAGCTGTCCTCAGAGTCATCAGCCCGAAAAACTGTCCACCAAAATTCTTTGGCTGCCAATTTGGCATACCTTGACCTTGAGAAACGGTAATTGGATCATCTAATATCATCGCATTAGGAGGATATCCCTCTTCAAGAGCAGCTAAATACACAAAGGTTTTAAATGCAGATCCCGGCTGCCGTTTGGCTTGTATTGCTCGATTAAAATAGCTGCGCGTAAAATCATACCCTCCTATTAAAGCAAAAACCCTTCCACTATTAGGTTCCATAACTACCATAGCTCCATCAATTAATGGAACTTGTGCCAAGTGGTAAATACCATTACGGTCCCTGGAAACTAGGATCACGTCTCCTGATTTAAATATTCCTTTTGCCGCCTCTTTCTTTTCAGAAAGTATATATCTGGCCCACTTAAAATTAGAAAAGGGTATAATGTGTACTGATTTGTCAACACAACCTATCTTTATTTCACTTTCTTTGTTGATTCCAAGTATAACTGCCGGTTCATATTTACCTATATAATCCGGCTTATCGACTTTTCTCAAGGCTAAATCCCAATCTTCAAGAGCAGGCAATTTTGCAATTGGACCACGCCAGCCATGACGTCTATCATAATTTATTATCCCTTCTCTAAAAGCTTCTTCAGCTTTTTTCTGCAAATCTTCATTAAAGTAAGTATTTACAATCAATCCCCTAGTATATAGGGCTTCTTCACCAAACAAATTAACTAATTCTTTTTTGACTGCATCGATATAAAAATTTTCTGTCCATGATACTGCTATTTCTTTTTTATTTAATTCGATCGGCATTTGTGCGAATTTTACAGCTTCTCTGTTACTAATAAATTTTTCTTCAGCCATTCGCTCGATTACCCAATCTCTTCTGCCTTTTGCTCTATCATAATTCAAAAAAGGATTGAGAGCAGAAGGAGCTTTGGGAAGTGCTGCAAGCATTGCAGCTTCTGGTACATTTAGTGCATTCAATTCCTTGTCAAAATAACTCTGAGCAGCAGCAGCTATGCCATAAGAGTTGCTACCAAAAAATATTTGGTTCAAGTAAAGTTCTAAAACTCTTTCTTTTGAATAAATCTTACTGATTCTGTAAGCAAGTATTGCTTCTTTGATTTTTCTGGCTAGGGTCCTTTCGTTACCAAGCAAAAAAGACTTTACAACCTGTTGAGTTATGGTAGATCCACCGATCGCACGTTTATTAGTAATTATGTTAAAGGTGCTCTGGACAGTTGCGCGCAGTAGGCTATAAATATCAATACCTTGATGCCGGAAGAAGTTTTTGTCTTCAGCAGCTAAGAAGGCACTGATTACTAAATCTGGAACTTGTTTGTATTCCACATAAATTCTGCGCTCGTTCGCATATTCTGCCATTATTTCTCCAGAACCAGAATATATGCGGCTTATAATCGGAGGGTCATAATTTTCCAGTTGTTTATAATCAGGTAAACCCTTACTAAAATACACTATCGCCTGGATAGCTCCGGCAATCCCGACAATAAAAAGTATAAAAATAAATGCGGTCCATCTGGAGATAATATTCAGTAACGAAGAAAACATTTTTCGAATCAATTTTTTGTATCAACAATATATTATATAACATTAATATAAAAATCATACAACTATAAGTGAATTACCCTAAAGTATTATGGTACCGATACTGATCGCATGTATAAGCTTTATTTCGTCTTCTAATAACTCATAGACCAACTTGTGACGAGCAACTTGGGTCATAGACTTAAATTTCTCTGATTTTACTTTGATGTCGAAATGAGTCTCATAAGGATTTTCTTCAATATGGCCTCTATGTCGATAAGACACATCTTGTACTCCTACATTTTCTTGTCCAAAGAAGTCGCCTAATTTGTTTTCTATACGTTTTTTCATTAAAAATTGATTAATAAAGCAATCCAACAATAGTCGCTGTAGCATAGTTTGCGAGAGCTCCAGCAATAACGACTCTAAATGCAAGATTAGTTATTTCTGACCGTCTTGCTGGGACTAAGGAATTATATACACCTAAAATAATTCCAATACTACCAATATTTGCAAATCCACGAAGAGCTTACAGCACTATTATTTATAGTAGAGGGAGATAAATTGGACCAACCTCTGCAAATTCTTGATAAGCAACTAATTCATTGGTGATTAACTTTGTACCCAGTAGCCCCGGCCTGTAATATTCGCTTCCTCCCCAAGGAATACCCATCAGCCGAGCAATTGGAGCAGATACAATTCCTAATAGGTATTGTATTGATAGCTGAACATCATTAATTACTATGTTAGCTAGTATTTTATTAAAGATATTAATCAATGATATAAAACCTATGAACATAGCAATAATTGTAACCATCACTTTTGCACCATCCATAATCCCATTGAATACTATATCTAAAGCATTATTCGTTTTCTTTAAAAACATATAATCTCCTTCGGTAAGCACTACTTCAGTTTCTGGCGCTATAATTCTAGAAAAAGTTAAGGCAGCTAGGAGACCAATTAAAATCGAAGATAGAATATGTTGCACGCTATTTGGCACCACACCGTTAACAATATTACTATATAGCAATATAACAAAGCCACAGCTATGCCAGTGGTGCCGCAAGTAATTAAAGAAAACAGCTCGCTGCGCGTCAAATTTAGATAGATAAGGTTTAATTACTAGAGGGGGGGCTCACTCCATCCCAGTAAACATATTTGTAGACACGCCAACTCCTAAAGTCCCACCGATAAATAAAGTTTTTCTGAAAAAAAATAAAAACATTCTAATTATTAAAGGTAATATACGCTAGTGCGTCAGTAAAGCACTGATAGCAGAAATTACTATAATTTTATAGAGAAAAACCAATGTAGAGCTAAAATAAACCCCAAAGGGCCCCTAGGGTTTCCTAGATTGCCAGAACAAAATTCTAAGGCCTTAAGGGTAGAATTAGAGACTGCCTGCAACCCATTGAAATTACTAGCAAAGGAGAGGATGCCGCTGGCATTTCGATTAAAAACGCAACAATTATAAATTGGAAAAATACTCCAGAAATCAAAACCTTCCATGAAAAAGACTTTTTATCTTCGCTCAAAACCCAGGCTATAAGGTAAAAGCAAAATATCGCAAAAAAGCGCTCTAACACACTCCATAAAACAGCAGGTACGCCTTAATCAACGAAAAATTATACATTACAATCTTCAAATTAACAATCTCCAATATCTAGTTTGCCCTTCTTTTTTAGTGTGGAATTTTTATTATATTCAGACTGAGGATTATTTGATTCCGCTCTCATGCTTCTAACAATATCACTAAAAGCTTGTGCTTGCAACACGGTGCGCCTCTTTTCCAAGTTGTGCAGCTCTTCCTTTCGATATACTCATTTAAATTACCTTTGAATACTCTAGAATCAAGATCAGTCCTTACCCACTTTTACTTGGTTATTTTTATCATTACCAAGATGCTTCTGTTCTCACTATAGAGCGCATTGATCTTTTTTGTTACTTCTTCTGCCATTGAAATATTATCCAGTGCTATGTCAACCAGACATTCTACCCTTATTATCTTCGCTTCTTCAATATTGTTTTCTATAAACAATTTAGCTCTTTCTAACACTCTATCCAACAGATCTTCACCTTTTAAATTCTTTAAGCTGCTTTTTAGGAGCCCCAATTCTCGCACATAAAGTTTTTTAAGGATTTATCTAACTCTGCTGCTCTTTTTGGTTCTTTAACAGGCTCTTTAAAATCTGTTTTTAAAGATTGCAAAGTGTTTACTAGTTTATCCTGAGAAATATCAATTCTTTCTAAAGCTTCAGCGAAGCTTTCATCTGGGATGACTCCTTGAAAGTAACGACGAAATTTATTTGATCACCATTTACTTTATCTCTATTAAGAGCATCCAATATAGCACCCTTGCTCTGTAAACTTGGACTATGATCACTATACCATTCTTTATTAAATCATTAAAAGAAGGCGCGCCCGAAGTCTATACGTCCTATCTTTGCTAGGCTGTTGGGATTCCTCAGCAATTAACATAAAATTTCCGGTGCTTAAGGTCATGGTCACCAACAATAAAAGAAAATGCTAACGCCTTATATAAGCTTTCTTTATCTATTCCTAAAGCAATGCTATTGACATTTTGATTACTGTAGGCTGATTTACAGAAGAGATTTTAAGAGATTTTAATTGCATCATTGCTGCAGTTAATCTTGCATTGCCGATGCTCGTTCTTTTTAAAGACCGCCCGAGAAGTTTGAGCTCGAATCTGTACTCTAATTACATCAGTCAAACTTCATAGTCCCAATATCTTTTTTCTCTTGATTTAGATACTTGGAAGCTAACAATGTATCTGGGCTTATTTTCAACAACTAGGGAAACTTCGGGTGCAAGCCCAGTGTACGCCAAAGATTCCTGTGCAGATTGATTTAAAATCTGGCACTCAATAGCAGAAGCTATAAACTTTAAAAGCAGAAAAAAAGAAACAGCGGCATGTTAATAATTTATTTCCTTATCCCGAAGCTCAAACCAGCAAATTTACTATTAAATTTAGCAACTTCGCTATTTTTAGTATTGACGTACCCAGCCTCTTTAGTCCAGGCAGGGTGAGTTTTCGGATCAATATCCAGTCTTAAAGAAGTATTTTTATAAGTAGAGCGAACCATGAAAGTTGCACCATCAGTTTGAGTAACTTCTACCTCACGGTAATTATGATGCATTGTTCCTCTTTTAATCTTCTTCGCCGCAGCAGCATTCATGTTTTCAGCATTAGCCACAATAGTTTGTTCTTTAGGAGATTCTTTAACAGCTGTTGCTTTTTTAGTTGCCATAAGCCAAAATAATTCAAAGTAAACGAATTCGAAGGCGAAGGATACATCCAAGAAGCTTTTTAATCAAGATGATTTTTGTAAATTATACAAAAATTGTATAGAATGTGTAAAAAAGTTGTGTTTCCTCATTGACTTTAACTTATATAAAGGTCTAATAGAGTACTAAAATAGGTTTCGTGATTGTAAATATGGCGGGCAGTTTAAATAAGGTGATATTGATCGGAAATGTAGGGAGAGATCCAGAAATCCGCACTACACAGGATGGCAGAGAAATCGCATCTTTTTCATTAGCAACCTCAGACGCTTGGCGCGATAAAGGTAGCGGTGAGAAGAAGGAGAAAGTTGAATGGCATAAGGTGGTAATTTTTCAACCGCATCTAGTTGGAGTAGTGAGAAATTATGTACATAAGGGTTCTAAAATTTACCTGGAAGGATCATTGCAAACTAGAAAGTGGACCGATCCAAATGGGGTTGAGAAGTATACCACAGAAGTTATTCTACAGCCTTACAGCGGTGCTTTATTGTTGCTTGATGCGCGTTCGAACGATGAAAGCAGCTTCGACGAGGCAAGGAGTTCAGCCTCTTCTTCTACCCAAGAAGAGAGAAGTAAGCCTTATCAAGTTGAAGAAATCGATGATGACGAAATTCCTTTCTAGAAAGAAATATAGGCCAGGAGTTGGAATAATCCTCTTAAATCAAAAAAAGCAAGTCTTCATTGGACAGAGAGCTGACTCGGTGGTTGAAACTTGGCAAATGCCGCAAGGCGGCATAGATGGCGAAGAAGCTCCTCTCGAGGCAGCTCTTAGAGAACTTGCGGAAGAAGTTGGCACTAACAACGTAGAATTAATACAAGCGTCAGCCAGGTGGTATTATTACGGTTTACCAATGGAACTACAACCGATTTTATGGGATAATCAATATGTTGGGCAAAAACAAAAATGGTTTTTGTTTAAATATTTAGGTGCAGATGCTGAAATTAATATAAAGACGGAACAGCCTGAGTTTATCGCATGGAAATGGACTGAATTTGCTGGTTTACCAGATATTGTAGTGTACTTTAAGAAACAGCTTTATTTAGATTTAGTTGAAGAATTTGAATCTACAATAAAAAACTTAGCATGAATATTGATGAATTTGATTTCGTTTTACCTAAAGAACTTATAGCTCAATTCCCTGCGAATCCACGAGGAAGCTCTAAACTTTTGTATTTCGACCCACACCACAAAATTCACGATCAGGTTTTCGATTATATAGTTAACATTTTAAATCCTAGCGATGTACTGGTTTTCAATGATACAAAAGTTATTCCTTCCCTGCTGAAAATACATAGTATAAACGCAAAGAAAACCAACGCTTCACTAAATATAGTGCATCAAATTAATGATAGTAGCTGGCAAGTTATGGCCCCAAGCCAGCAAATAAACTAGAACTCAGGAGTATAATATTCTTTGATGAGGGGGTAGTCTTGTAGCCAAGGTTATAGAGAAAGATGCAAAAACCAACCGAATAGTTATTGAATTTTTAGGGCCTACCGAGGATATCTTTTCAAAAATACTAAAATTAGGAGCCATGCCTCTACCTCCTTATATCAAGAGAGAAAATGCTCACTCAAATGATTTTGATAGTTATCAAACTGTCTATTCAAAGCGCTATGGCACCTTTGCAGCACCTACAGCTGGCTTACATTTCACTCAAAATTTACTAGAAAAAATTGCTCAAAAGGGAGTAAATATTCAATTTTTGACTCTGCATGTTGGCCTAGGTACATTCGCTCCTATAAAAACTCAAAATATTGAGGAGCACAAAATGCATACTGAAAATTTTATCTTAAATCAGTCAGTATGTGAAGCAGTAAACTACGCAAAGCAAAATGGTAATAAAGTTATTTGCGTTGGAACCACGACTATGCGAGTGCTAGAAAGTGTTGCGGTTAATAATATGGTTACTCCTCAAATAGGAGAAACAGATATATTTATAAAGCCTGGACATAAATTCCAGATCGCCGACGCTCTTATAACTAATTTCCACTTACCTAAATCTACTTTGTTGGTGTTAGTTTCCGCTTTTATTGGGAATACAAATGTCGATAAAGTGTATCAATACGCAATAGAACAAAAATATAGATTCTTCTCATATGGCGATGCTTGTTATTTTAGCAAACCCACTTAAGAATTAAGTTTAAGCCCTACGTTTATAGTATGAAAAATTTTGGGTAGCTTAACCATCAGAGTTTTAGGATTAGACACAGCATTTAGTAAGTCTTCATTAAAATTAATTAAATCTGGCTTTTTAGTACTATAATTAATATCATAAGCCAGCCGCAGCTGCACTAATGGATTAATGTTATAAGCAATACCGCTTTTAAAAAGGATTTAGGGCTTGCAGCGTAAGTTGTAATATGATTATAGTATGATTGTATCCAACCCCGCCCCCTGACAAATGGACATTGCCTAATATTTATAGATAGGAGTTTCAAATCCAGCAGATGCCTATGGAAGAAGAGGGTAAGAGTAGCGCAAAGCATCCTCAGGAATTTGCTATAGCGCTTCGTTCTTCGATTAAAACTAGCTAGATAATGCCTTAATTAAAGAATTCTTTGATTCTACCACAATGATGTCCCAGCCTTTGTTTCGTGATGGTGCGTGGAGTAGTATTCATAAACGCTGTAATCATCTGTACATGCTCAATTTTATAACGTTCCTCAAAGCCTAAATGACAGGTTCAGGTAGGTTGCCTTGCTTCCGTCACCTACCTTCAAAATCAATAATTTCACCCGCTCCTCTATCAACAGCAATCAATATAAAGGTGTACTCCCACTTCCATTCTTTGGTCTTTTTTTATATATGTGCACAGCTCCTCAATCTCTAGGACCTCGATATCCTTAAGTGACTTTGTGCTGTTGCAGCTCTTATCTAACTTTTCTTGCACATAGCGCCCCCCCCGTCCCTTCGATCCATGAAGATATTTGGCTGTTATGGATTCCAGTCAGTCTCTCTATCGTCCTAATTCCACAGTCCTCAAGGTTAGGTTTTAAGTCTATCATTCATAGTGTATTCTGCCGCTTATCACCTTCTCGGGTAATTCTTTTTGCAATTCTTGCACCTATATTACCTCTTGCTGTCCACAATGTACCACACCATTCTTCACCTGCTCGCTAGAGCCGCAATATTTACACTTAATTGTCATTTCTACTCAACCCATTCTACTACGAAGATATCATATCATCTTATTGCCGTCTATAATTTACCAGGCATTGCCTACAAATGGGCTTATCTCGGAATCTTTTTTTAAGTCGCAAAGTAAACTAGTTGCAATACTAAATTGATATGCTTTAACTTTAAACATGGTCAATGAAGTTAAGGAATGCCCTTGGTTATTACCATAAAACTTGTTGTTCAATGAGTAGTTAAAGTTCACCTCCCCCCCCCCTCAAGTGGTCAGAAAAATAATATCCCAGTAGCTCCCACAAGCCCCCCTTTTTTTCTATAGTTATAGTAATTTCAGGAGGCGGTCCAGACTCGCGCTCAACATAGTATAGTGCAAATTCTTCGTAAAAAAGACTATATCCTAAATGTAGTATTAAATAGTTTCTAACAGGATTAAATTACCAAGCAATCATGATTAACCGCAGCGACAGCGCTCCTTATAGACAAAAAAACTAATAAAAAGGTTAAAGATAATCTTGTTTTATCACAAAATATGATATTTATAAGACAATAATAATGAGTCAGCAGGGACAAGGTCAGCACTTTATTAACCTTTAAGTTGAGTAGGCTTATGATTCCCTAGAAAAAATGAGCCCTTGGCAATACCCATTTCCCCCCAAATTATCTACCCACTTTTGTAAAGAGCCTAAAAAAGTTATCAGTAGTAATTTTTGCTATCTCCTGAAAAGATTTGCTCCTTAAGTTCGCAAGAAACAATGCAGTATGAGTTAAATAACTAGGCTCATTAACTTTTCCTCTAAAGGGTGATGGAGCAAGAAATGGTGCATCCGTCTCGATAATAATTCTATCTTCAGGCAGCTCTTTAAAAGTTTGCTGAATATCAGTTGCGTTTCTAAACGTTAATATTCCAGAAGCAGAAATATATAACCCCATATCAATACAAGCATTAGCAAGCCCTCTGCTCGCAGTAAAACAATGGATCACACCAGTAAATGATTTTTCCTGCATTTGCTCCCTTAGAATTCCAAGTGTGTCATCATCAGCGGATCGAGTATGAATTATAATAGGTAATCCACATGCCTGAGAGGCTTTAATATGTTCTATAAAGCTCTTTTTCTGCGATAGCTTATCGAAATCTGTATGATAATAATCCAGACCAGTTTCGCCTATACCAATTACCTTGGACAGCCGACAAAACTCAAGTATAGAGGCACAATCTGTAACACCTTCCTCCTTTAAATAAAGAGGATGGTTGCCCACAGAACAATAAATATTACTATATTTTTCTGCTACTTCGTAAATCAACTTAAATTTGCTAATCTGAGTACAAATTGTTTGCAGTACAGCAACATCTAACTTTAAAGCTCTTTGCACAACCAGCTCTAAATCTTTATTTAGCTCTTCAAAATCGAGGTGGCAATGACTATCAATTAACATACAAAATCATTATCAAATAAGCCCCTGTACTGCTTATTATTTAGTACATCCTATATTGTCAATATTATCATTAATTCTTTTTTTAAGGGTCGGAGCAACTTTGAATTTAACAATATCGCGAGCTGATATCTCAGCCTCCACCATAGTCTTAGGATTACGACCAGTTCTTGATTTTTTCTTCTTAATTGTAAATAACCCAAATAGTCTAATCTTCACCTGCTTATTGCTTAATATGGCGTTTAATAATGAATCTATAATATCATCCACCACTTCTGATGCTTTATTGATATTGAGGCTCGTATAACGCCTTATAGAACGTGCTAGATGCTCTCTAGTAATAGTATTTTGCTGTAAAAAAGGCATTTGTTTGGTTTGTTTCATATATTTCTGCTGTTTATACAAATATTAAAATTTTCATTTATCGGTCCATTAAACTAACGAGACATGACGCACAACGTATCATAAATAAGTCCATTTAATCAACATAATTTTATTATATTGAAAATATTTTTCAGCAAAAACAATTAAAGGATTTAACCCGCTCTATAATATGATATTTTAATTTGTGGCTGTTCTGCAACACTACCTCAACTCCTTTCAGATCTGCTCTACAATAAAGCAAGATATCACAACCAGCGGCTGAAGCCTTTTGCGTAACTTCTCCTATGTCGCCTCTCAATGCTTGCATATCTAATGCATCTGTGATAGTTAATCCGTTAAATGCAATATCTCTTTTAATGAAGTCTATGGCCTTTTTAGAGAGTGTAACTGGTACTTCATCATCAATTGCCGCAAAAACTACATGCGCTGTCATAGCTAATTTCATTGCACCCGACCGCTGAAACACCTTAAAATCAGTTTCTAATAAAGTTTTTAGATCCGTAGATACAACTGGAAGCTCCAGATGGCTATCTACTAAAGCGCGACCATGCCCTGGGATATGTTTAATTATAGATTGCACTTTTGATTCAGCTAAGCCCTTATCTGCTGCTTCACACAGTGCAACAACTGTATTAATATCGTTACCGTAACTTCTTACTCCTATTATTGGATCTGCCCAGTCATACCGAATATCCGCTACTGGTGCGCAATTCACATTAACACCTGCCTCTCGTAGTTGTTTTCCGACCAAAGCAAAATCAGACCTTAATCGTTCTTGAGTTGCATTAAGATTGATTTTAGCATCTCGATTATATTTTATAGCATTTGGCAGCACTTTAAAATGAGGCTCCTTTAACCTGGATACCCTTTCTCCTTCTTGATCAATTAAAATAAGGATACCATCACGCCCTGATGCTTCTTTTAAAGAGTCTGTAAGCCGTCTTAGTTGGGCGGGACTTTGATAATTCCTAGAAAACAATATATATCCAAGGGGCTTATATTTTTTAAACAATTGACTTTCTTCAATCGTTAAATCAAAAGATTGGACCGGCACTATTGCAGCTCTAATCTCTTGGTAATCTAATGACATTGCACTCCCCTCCTGCCGATTTAATTTTTTGGCAAACCATGCTTCCTACTTTTTCATTAATCGCTTCAGCTGTTTCCAACTTATAAGTATCTTTATCTATTTGCACAATCTTAAATTTAATTTGAAAGAGCTCTTGGTAACTATTTGCAAGTCTCCGTGATTTTATCTCAGCTGCCTCTTTAGTACTAGTGGTACCAAAACTGATTAAAGAGTTTTTATCTAAATCCTGGTCGAGCATGGAAAATGGACTCTCTACAATTTGCATTTCTTTTTTTAAGTATGCAGATCTTAATAAAACTAACAAATCCTCGTTTTCTCCTGGGGATATTGCATGATTTCTGATTTCTTTTTTAGGATTGGATTTAAAATTATCATATATAGTTTTGTTTTGATGCATAACGACTAAACCCGCTGAGTTTTCGGGTTGAAATTTAAATTCTTTTTTCAACTGTTTCACAATAGGCAATTGGGCCAAATCTACAGGTTTTGCATATTTGTGCGCACGGTCAAATAACGCCAAAAATACAATGAGCGCAAAAGTAAAAGTACTGAGCTCAATTACCCTGAACTTTTTTATTAAATTTGATCGTTTTTTACGCCTGCTTCTCATTATCATACAATTTTTCTTGGCAAATTTTATATTGGTGATATTCTAACTCACATAATCTTTTTTTTTAAGCTATATTTATTGTGACTGGTCGTTTTGGTGAATTACTTCTCATATTATTGATTGTTCTAGTGCTTTTTGGCGCTGGCAAGCTACCTAGAGTAATGGGCGAAATAGGGCGCGGAATAAAAGCTTTTAAGAATAGTTTAAGCAATAAGTCAGAAGACGATAATGAAAACAATAAAAATTAATTATACCGTCAATTCAGCTTATAATTTTATTAATAAAAAAATTTATTGCAAATTCTTTCATTATCTTGTTATACTCGGAGAGTAAACATTGCGTTGTTGTTTTATAGTAATAGTTTTGCCTTTGAGGAATTTGTTGTCATTTTATGAAAGGAGCTGACCCCGATAGTTTTTATAGTGTGAGTGCTGATGTTATTATCAGAGATTGCGAGTGGTTCGACGTTACAGGTTTTGAGGATGGTGATATTGAGCAGCATATACGGGGCGTTTTATTTTTGGTCTTAAACTATGCTGGGTTTTTAAAGCATATACATGAGGTGGAAGTGGCGGTCCTGTTAACGGATGATGGCGAGTTAGAACAACTAAATCACGAGTTTCGCCATAAAAATGGCCCTACCAATGTCTTGTCTTTTCCTTCCCACGAATTTTCTAGAGATGACTTTTCCTCTCTTCCGATTCAAGAGGATGAGAAATTCTTTTTGGGAGATGTGGCTATAAGTTACCAACGCATTTCTCAAGAAAGTATAGAACAAACCAAAACCTTTAAAGCACATTTTACTCATATACTGGTGCACTCCTTTTTACACCTGCTTGGTTATGATCATGTTGAAGAAAGTGATGCAGAAATAATGGAAAGAGTTGAAATCTCTATAATGAACTCAATGGGCTTTAAAGATCCTTATCTCCTAGAACATGTTGCAGATACCCTACAAATCAAATACTAGTTTGTCACCTCTTAATACAACATTTAGGTTAAAAAATTATTTAGGCTGTTCAAAAAGAAGAGCAGAAGTGACGAAACAAAACAAAATATTGATATTTATATAGATAAAGATGGGCACATAGACAATGATTTACTAAATACTTCAGAGAGAAATATTATAGAAAACCTTTTATCCTTTAGAGATCTTAGGGTAAGTGAGGTGATGATACCAAGGACGGATCTTATTGGTATCGAAGGCTCTTCCACCTTTGAAGAAATCAAGCAACAATTTACTAGTACTGGTTATACTAGAATGCCAGTATATAGAGAAAACCTGGACGATATAGTGGGTTTTTTGCATATCAAAGACTTTATCCATTATATGGATGGTAGTAAAGCTTTTAAGATGTCTGATGCTATACGTAAAATAATTTATTCGCCTCGTTCCACCAAGTGCATAGATTTATTATCTAACATGAGAAATAGCACAACTCATATTGCGGTAGTTCTAGATGAGTACGGGGGGACAGAAGGCATGGTGGTAATTGAAAATTTAATTGAAAAGATCGTAGGCGATATGAGGGATGAACACGATCAAGTGAGCAAGGTGTTTATCAATAAAATTAGCGAAAACCACTATACTGTTGACGCACGGGCGGCAATTCAAGATGTAGAAGAAATATTAAATTTCAGCTTATCTCAAGAGGATGGAGAATATGAAACATTCGGCGGCTTTATCTTGTCTTACCTAGATCGTGTCCCTCTTAAGGGAGAAAAAATAATGCACCCTATGGGCTTAGAAATTGAAATCATCGAGGCCGAGCCCCGCAAAATTAAAAGCACTAAAATTAAGATTACTAAAGCTGAAAACTCGGAATAGACCGTAGTTTAAGGTCCATCCAGTAGCTTCGTTATTTTGCCTGCGTATAAATATAGTAAATCTGTTAAATTATAGAACCAGCTTAATCCGATTCTCAAGAATATCAAATTTAAATTTCTGTATATAATTTTATTGCGCTAGCGTAAGGCTTAGATTAGGCTACGGGTTGTAAAGGGTTACTCCTTACGTTTCTATTGCATTCGTAACAAGGCCTTAGACCGATGTTGTATAACTTTTAGATATGAGGCGCTACCTATGAGGATAGTAAAAGATGGAATTCCTGTCCGCGATCCTGGAGAAATCACTGAACCGGTCCGGTTTTACAATCGGAGCCAAGCATAGGGGGTCTTTTTGAGTCCCCCGTGGGAGTCCCCCGTGGTGTTTTTGGGGGGCAAGATCAGCTATCGGTTGGTGTAATAGGTGCGTGGCCGTAGAGAGTTTTGGAGTAAAGGCTAAAGAGATACCTTCAACCGCGGGATCTCAAATACTATATTATGCTATAGATGATACTAATTTAGAAAATACATCAGTGATACAAAATGAGGATACTATTCTCGTTTGCTTTCTTTATACGACTGGCATTGAATGCTTCCTGCCTGAGTTCCAACGCTCTAGCTATACAGTTTAGTATACCATATCTTCAGAAGAAAAAACCATCTCCATCTCTTTCCAAGACTGGAACTTATTTGGCGCGAGATCTTGCAGCGGCGAAGCTTTTCTAGCCGCTCTAATCACGCTCTCAACAAAGGCGTGATAACTGGGATTATGATTACTTTCCAAAATTGGTTTGATACTAATTATAGTACCACTTTTATCAAGTTGCATAAAAATAGACACTTTCATAACCTGCCCGCTACCATTAAAAGCTATCGGGTTCCACGCTCTTTTAATTTGGTTACGTATAGAATCGATTTCACTAATCGATATCTCTAAATCTGGATTAAATGGTTCATCTGCCTCCCCTTCTATTATTTTTTCTAGTTCTTGAAATTTTTCATCTAATATTTTCCTTTCAGGTTGAGTTATATTAGTCGCTTTCAATGATTTTAGGACCATTTTAGGGTGCAAGCCTTTTTTCTTATCGCTATTCTTTAAGTCTTGTCTCACTCCTACACTCTTTTTTACAGTTTCCCTTTTGGGCGGCTGCTTAGGGGACGGCTTTTCTTGGGAGGCTATCTTCTTCTCTTCATGCTTTACTTCAGGTATCTTTTCTTCTGGCTTTTTTTTAGCAGCTAGCACCTTTTTTTCTTTCTTAACCATTTCTTCAGCTGGATCATTCTTTGCTATAACGGGCAGCGGTGGTATTTCTATAGGGGCGGCTAGCTTCGGTTTTTCCTGAAAACTATCGGCAAGCTTGAGTTGCGGCTGTGGAGCGCTTTGCTTTTTTGGTTTAATCTTTGTTATTTCAGATACACTTACAAGATCTATGACGATCGCTTGCTCCTTAAAGTTATCTTTTTTTAAAGACGGAAGCCCAAAAATCAAAAAAACAAATAACACAGCATGCAGCACCAAAGAATATGCTAAGCTATTGCTAAAATTGGTAGTCATCACTTTTGGAGCACTTCAGTTACAAGAGCAACATTATAAAGTCCGCTAGCTTTTAATGTTGTGAACACTTCCATAATCTTCCCATAATCAACAAGTTTATCCCCTCTTAAAAAAACTCGATTATCTTTTTTGGCTGCAAATAAGGCGTTAAGCTTTTTCTCCAATTCAGCAAGCGATACTTTGATCTCTTGTAAATATATATTTCCATGCTTATCAACAGTAATAGACACTGGTTCATCTTGACCAGTGATAGGAATAGTTTTAGTTTGGGGCAGATCAACCTCTACTCCCGATAATAACATAGGCGAGGTCACCATAAAAATAACTAAAAGAACTAACACCACATCAACAAATGGAGTTACATTTATTTCACTGTTTAATGATCTTCTCTTATATTTATTAAAACTTGGTACAGCAAAATGCATTTAGATTACCTATTCTATGTCTCTTATAATCAAAGTAGATAATTCTAACGAAAAATTTTCTATTTTATTAACAATTTTATTAATATCATTAGAAAGCTTATTATAAAATATAGTAGCTGGGATCGCTACAATCAAGCCAATGGCAGTAGCTAAAAGTGCTTCAGCTATTCCAGGTGCAACAACCGCAAGCGTAGTGCTTTTACTAACCGCTATAGATTGAAAGCTGCTCATGATACCCCAAACTGTCCCAAACAAGCCTACAAATGGAGCACTACTTGCTATAGTGGCCAAAAATCCAATATTCTCTTCTAATTCTTCAACCGCGCGATTGATAGCAGTGCGCATCGATTGATCTAATCTCTCCTTAACAAAACTCAAACGAGAGCTATTTACTAAATCAATTTCCTGCATAGCAGCTACGAATACTTGGGATAATGGATGTTTTTCCTTCTTTTGTAAAACAAGCCTCAATAGAGAATCCAACGGCTTACCTGACCAAAAATTTTTCTCAAAATTGTTCATTATATAACGCAACTTCATAAACACGATGATTTTATCAATAATTATGGTCCAACTAATTATAGAACAAACCAGAAGAAAGAGCATTACTAGCTTCACCACTGTATCAGCCTGTAGGAAAAGATCAAAAAAAGATAAACTTGTTAAAGTTGACTTTGCCGCGGCTGCATCAACTGGTAAAGTTAGAGAATCTATTTTTGCAGTTGGTACTGCAACTATTGGTAACATATATTTTTTTATAATTTTCTTTTGATAAAGCTTCTATCAGTATTCAATTTTATGTCAAGTTTTGCAGCTTTATTACTGGGCTCTAAATTGATTTATATTATTATAAAGGAAGAAAAAGTATACTTTTTACTAAATCTTTGCACAAAATTGCGTTTTAATTAAGTATTGAGCATAAAATCGCTAGACAAATAAAATGTATTACTGTTATTTTTGTTTTTGATAGCGCATTGCAAGGTATTGCAATGTAAATATTAACTAAAACTTATTCGAGGAGGATATGAATAAGACAGAATTTGTAGCAGCGATTGCTAGTTCTATGGTGACAACAAAAACAGATGCTGAGAAATTTGTTAACTCATTCATTGCAGTTGTTAAGAAAGCTTTACAAGATGGAAGAGAAATCAAGTTAGTTGGTTTTGGCTCATATAAAGTTAAAGATGTTCCAGCCAAGGAAGTTAGAAATCCGCAAACCGGTGAAAAAATGGAAGTTCCAGCGACGAAAAAACCTAAATTTTTCCCCGGATCAGAACTAAAAAAAGCTGTTAACCATGGTAAAAAGGAATAACGAAGAAAGCCATCTTGGCCTGTATCAAAAGTGTAGGCATTTGAGCTTCTCAGGTGTATGTTAAAAACTATAGCACTAATTGTTGCATCAGGTCATTCTTCAAGGTTTGCTAGTTCAAGTATAACCAAAGTATACCAAAAAATTAAAGGGAAGGAGATTCTGTATCACGTTCTAGAAAAATTTACCGATCATTGTCTAGTTGACGAAGTATGTGTTGTTGTAAAGCCAGAACATGAAAAATATTATCGACCTATTTTAGATGAATTTCGCTCCATCAAAGTAGCATTTGGAGGCAATACTAGGAAAGAATCAGTAAAAAATGGGCTAGACCTTGTTGCTAAGCTTGACCCTCAAAATGTTATTATACATGACGCTGCAAGGCCTTTTGTAAGTGAAAGGTTGATAACTGATGTTATCTTTGCGTTAAGAACAAGCGATGCTGTTGACGTTTTGCTTCCCATAGTCGATACCTTAAAAAGGTTCGATGAGAATAATAATTTAGTTATTGTTCCACGAGATGACCTTTGCCAAACTCAAACCCCTCAAGGTTTTAAATTTAAAGTAATTTATGAGTTGCATCATGATGTCACACAAAATGTAACTGATGATATCTCCTTAGCTATTGAAAGAGGGCTTATAGTTTCATATGTTAAAGGCGAAGCTAGTAACTATAAGATTACATTCAAAGAGGATATTTAATGTATATTACAAGGGTTGGAATCGGCTACGATGTGCATAGATTAATAAAGATCTCTGCAGATGGGTTTATGCCGATTTGCGGTATTAAGTTACCCTGCAATTATATTGTTGATGCTCATTCAGATGGGGGACGTTGGTCTTCATGCGCTAACAGAGGCGATTCTAGGCGCTATTGCAAATGGCAATATTGGCTCTCATTTTCCAGCAACTGACGAAAAGTGGCGCAACAAGGAATCGAAATTTTTCGTTCAGTATGCAAATGATTTAATAAAAGAAATTGGTGGACAAATTATCAATATCGATATTACAATAATATGCGAGCACCCAAAAGTGATGCCAAGAAGTTTAGGAATGAGACAATTTATAGCTGATATCCTCTCAATTAATTTAGACCAAGTTAGTGTTAAAGCAGCAACTACAGAAAAGATGGGATTTTTAGGTAGACAAGAGGGAATAGCTGCTCAGGCTATATGTGGTATATTAATGCAGAATAAATTCTTAAAATAATTTATGTTTTTTAATCGTGGTTATAAAAGAGTATTAAAGTTACTTAGAGAAGCACAAAAAGAGCGCCTCAATTATGGTTTTAAGCCTACTACAATTATAGTTACATGGTTTTTTCTTGGATTATTTCCAATTGCGCCTGGTACTATTGCTTCCCTTTCAGTGTATCCAATTTACAATTTCCTTATTATTAGCTCAACATCTTATGAGGAAATTGCATTAGGATTTTTTGTATTATCTTTAATTTTCCTTTCATTGGGATGGTTTAGTATATCACGATTTCAAGCCCAAACATTAACGCACGATCATCAATCAATTGTTATCGACGAAGTTGTCGGACAGCTTTTGACTTTTGCAATATCTTGCAAGTCTTTATTGAAACTCGGCGTAGCTTTATCTCCCTACTTTTCATGCCATGCTACTACTTTAGCTTTTTTCATTGGGGTAATATTTTTTAGATTCTTTGACATAAAAAAGCCATTTTTTCTAAAAACCATTGATGGGCGTATGAAAGGAGCATTTGCAGTAATGCTTGATGATGTTCTAGCAGCTATATTTGCAGGGGTTACAATAACTATAGTTTATCAAATCTATGATAATTTTCTCCGATACTACATTTAATACGGCAAGATTAATCATCCAAAAAGCAGAGCAGCAAGGAATAAAAATTGCTGGCGCTGAATCTTGTACTGGTGGTTTGATAGCCGGGGTTCTAACCAGTGTTCCAGGTAGTTCTGCGGTCTTTGAATTTTGCATAGTAAGCTATGCTAACCATGCAAAAAATTCTATTTTAAAAATCCCAGCAGAGGTTATTGCAAAACACGGCGCAGTAAGCTCCAAGGTTGCCTTAACAATGGCAGAGGGACTAAATAAAATCTATTCTAATAACCTTGTGTTTGCTGTAACGGGTATTGCAGGCCCTGGTGGGGGTAGCGCTGCTAAGCCAGTCGGCACAGTTTTTATTGGCACATCTAATCTCGAAAGCAATAAGATTGATGTAGTTAAGCAACATTTTGTTGGAGATCGAGCAACAATTAGAATGAAAACTGTGGATTTTATTCTCCAAATGATTTTAAGCCAATTATCCTAAAATTATGCTGGTTTTAACTTCTTCTTTGTTTAATCAAATTAAATCTATTCAACATGGCTTCTTTTCTAAGCTAGGTGAAGCAAATCTAGCAGAATCAACTTCCCTAGACCATAATGCCACCTCAAATCAAGCAAAAATTAGCAAGGACTTCAATTACAATGTAAAATTCTTAAGGCAAATACACTCAAATAAGGTAATTGCTATCGAAACCCCAACTCAAATTTGCAACCACGTCGAAGCAGATGCCCTTGTAACAAGCCTGCCCCAAGTTTCGCTTGCCATAAGAACTGCCGATTGTGTACCAATTCTCCTTTGTGATCCAGAAAATAGTATAATAGGGGCCAGTCACGCTGGTTGGAGAGGAGCATTTGCAGGCGTTATCGAAAAAACCATTGAACAAATGACCCAGTTAGGTGCTAAACATATATATGCAGTGATTGGACCTTGCATTAGGGCACAAAATTATGAAGTTGATCAAGATTTTTATCAAAATGCTATAAAAATCAATTCAAAGTCCTTAAAGTTCTTCACCGGTAGCCATAAAAAAGGACATTATCAGTTCGATCTACCTGGATACTGCTCAAGCATGCTAAAGGATCTGGGAGTTAATGCGAATGACTTAGAGGTAGATACTTATTCTAATTCCCAATTATTTTTTAGTTACAGAAGAGCTTATCATAATACCAAAAGTGGCCGTGCCGTAAAGTATGGGAATCAGGTATCCGCTATTATGATTAAATAATACCAGCAGTCTATTTTGATCCTTTCTTAAGGGTTACTTATATTCATCATTCAGTTCATAATGCTTAAGATTTATATATCATAGCTAGTCTTACCCCACCCAGTGGATTTGATTTCGCCGGCATTTAAGCTGTTTAAGTATTCTCCCATATTAGTCATAACCTCAGTTCGACGTAAGGAGTAGGCCCGTGGTCCTATTTTTCCATGAGATATATTGGGTTTGAAGACATAAGCCAAGAGCCCTGAGAAAAAGAGGTTTTGGCCAAGAAATTGTTTGGCGGGCGATGCCTTTAAAGACCTTATTACGGCTAATACGTAAGTTATGACAAACCTTCCAGCTTTTGTTGAGTCCAACGTACCTGTTTGTTTCCCTTTGCAGCAATTCAGCAGAATGATCAACGAGATGACCGCACCTTGCATCAGCTCAACAAAGCGATTGTAGCTGACAAGCTTTGGCAATTCCTCTCTGAGAGAGATTTAAACACAGTTTAGGTAAAAATCTTTGAATCCGGTAATGCCCCCCAAATGAAACAAAACGAGGATCGTTATAACTTCGGAAAGCATCACCCTGGATGCTCATCGTTTCCTTTGTCTCTGCGAGTTTCTTAAGGATCTTTGGTACGTGAGTTGTTGCTTGCAAAAATCATCAATCAAACAAGATATTTCTCTAGAGGAACCACTTTTCTTATTTGTCGTGAAATTGAGAAAAACTTAATGGTTACACAGCTTCTTTGAAACCATATCAGGTAATTTCTTTAAAACTTACCTCAAACTAGGGTTAACAAAAACACTGAGCAATCAAGGTATTGAGCTCATCACACGGCTTAAGAAAAGCATGAAAAACAAAACCCGCTTGCGGCTTTTAAACAACTGCTTCTTGCAGGGCGTAGATTGATTGAAACAGCCATCGGACAATTGAAAGAGATTTGACAAATCCAGCACACCACGGCATTGCTTGCCAAACAATTTCTTGGCAGACCTCTTTCTCAGGGCTCTTGGCTTATGTCTTCAAACCCAATATATCTCAGGAAAAATAGGCTCACGGGCCCTACTCCTTACGTCAAACTGAGGTTATTTACTTTTAAAAAATTTTTTAGCCTGCATTTTCTTTTTTCAAAGAAGGGGTTAGATTCTCTCTGACTCTATTACTCTGGCTTAAAAGTCTGTCATCTTAAATCTACTTCAGTAAGCTTACAGCAGAGCTTTATGAGCTATATACTAACTATTTTTTCTTTAACAAAAGCATAGTATCAATAGATGAAATCGTTGTTTTAGCATTGACTGGATTGTTAGAGTAGTAGATTCCTTCTCCATAATAAACTTCTCGATACTATTAGCGTTATTTGTAGTTGTGTTCAATTTCTCAATTAAATCTTCGAGCTCAAATGTAACGCTTTCATTTGTATTTATTTGTACCACATACAGATTAGTAGAGGGTCCCAATTTTACAGCTAATTTTATTCCAGCATTATCTAACGTAATATCCCTAATAAAACCAGACCCTCCTATAGTATAGCTATCTACGTTAACTAGATAATCATATCCAGAGATTTCAATGTAAGCTTGGCTCCTCCCCCCTTATTGAAGCGAAAATCATAATTCTCATCATTTACATTGCGCTTATAGACTGGTATATACTCAATGCCCATATCTTGCACAATAGTTCTTGCGTTATGATTTCTCTGGACTTGGTGGACATGCGCATTCGAAAACTCAGCAAACCAAGGTTTTATAAGGGCAATTTTTTCGGTGCGGACGATATAGTCCATAATAGAGCTGATACTGATATGGTACGCCCGGCTTAAAGCCTTCGTAGGATTATGTATCTGATTTTTATCAGTGCTTGATTCTTTTCCAAAATTGATTTCAATCGATGCAATTGGCTATAAGTTGAGATATTAACAGCTCCCCAGGGACCAAATGAGGCTACATCAAAAAGAACAATGATGCTTACAAATTTTGGTGCTTGGGATACGGGGTTTTATTAGTACAAAGAAAGCGGATGCTGCAGGCCATGTGAGACATAGTAAAATAGCATAGCGTCCCTCCGTTACTCCATATTTGTGTGTACGTACTCCAATACCGACAGCGAGTAGGACTAATGGTACTAAATAGTACCTTAAAGAAGTGACGACTAAATAAACTAATGATCCCTTGATTACGGTGCAAAAAAGGAGCTTATTAATATGCAACGACTCCAGCGCGGCCGAAAGCCGATACTAGGTAGGCTACCCCCGCCTTTTGGCAAATCCCCCAGGTGATAGGGATTTTTATAGCGTAGCAATAAAGAATTACTGCGTAAATCAGCAATAACAGTGGAGTAATATGAGACAGGATGATCCTAATAGCTTTTGGATAAGGTTCTTCTATGGTATCAAATTGCTGTGTAATACCTGCCATCGCTGAGATAGGCAAAAAAAGAGTTACCACTACTAGCCAAACGTCTTCATAAATCGCTCTATAAAATTTTACTCCAAAAAGAAAACCTAGGCTTGCAATAATTGCTGCAAGCCCGAGGTGTAGCACAATAGCAGCTAAAACCGTAAAGCAAATACGACTCCAGAGATGGTAATTGAATACCCATATCTGTGTGTTGGAGGCCTGCTTGCTGAGAAAAGGTGCTATAAAAATACTTAGGAATTAATCCTGATCCTAAGAAAATAAATGGAATTAAGGCATCTAGCGCTGTGTAAAGATGCCATGCCATAATAAGAAATATAGCCGTTCCGCCATGTTGTAATACGCACTCCGCCAACTCTTGCTTTCTGCAAATAACTTTAATGCAATAAACCAAAAACCCCCACAAAATAGGATAGTGAGACAAGTTGCCTTTAACTTAGGGTCAAGCGAATTTACCGATAGATATGACGCAAAAGAACACGCTAAATAGCAACGGGTAGAGGAAAACGTTTTATAGCAACTGTTATATTAGCAATTAAGTTCCCAAGGGCCTTTTTTAACATCGTATTATAATCGGCATATATTAAAGCGTAAATTATTAGGGCCTTAAGGTAGAGAGGGTTCTAGTCTTGGCATGCTAAAACTGCGGCTAATCTTTATATAGTATAATAAGGGCTTGAAGGGAGATACCGAATTGGTGCCTCTGGCAGGACTCGAACCAGCACACCCCCCAAAGGGCAACAGATTTTGAGTCTGTCGCGTCTACCATTCCGCCACAGAGGCACTTGTCACTTATCTAAATTATATTATTTAAAAAGCCATTATAGCTTAGGTGTAAATAATAGCCTTGAGATTCGCGCTATACTGGTTGCTTAATTAGCCTTTAGCCAATAATATAATCTTGGATTGGTTATATATATATTACCTGATTTATGCGCATTATGATCATAGGCAACTTAAATGGGCAGTTGATTCCTGCGACTAAAATAGCTACAATAAAAGGAGCAAAAGTGCTACATGCAGCTGATGTGACTAGTGCTTTGAATACACTATATTCTGGAAAGAGTGTAGAAATAATTATGGCTTCCGAAGAAATTGATATCAGCGGATTATTAAGAGAATTAAGAGCACAGCATATTGCTTCTTCAGTAATATGTTGCGGTATTGGAGATAATCCAGAGATTGCAGTAAAGGCAATAGAAGCGGGTGCAGTTGATTATATGCCACTTCCGCCTGATGAAGAATTGATAGCGGCAATTTTAGAAAATATCTCTAAAAAAGACTTAAAAAATGAGATGATTTTTAATTCTACTGCAATGGAAGAAGTCCTTGATATTGCAAAAAGAGTGGCTCCATCTGAAGCGAATGTTTTGATTACCGGCGCTTCTGGCACTGGAAAAGAAGTAATGGCATGTTTTATTCATAAGCATAGCAAACGAAATAAGCATGATATGATTGCAGTAAATTGCGCGGCAATCCCAGAAAATCTTTTAGAATCAGAAATGTTTGGTCATGAAAAAGGTGCATTTACTGGAGCTTCCGAGCGTAGAATCGGTAAATTTGAAGAAGCAAATCAGTCTACCATCCTACTAGACGAAATTAGCGAAATGGACCTAAAGTTACAAGCAAAGCTTTTAAGAGTCCTGCAGGAGAAAGAAGTGATTAGAATAGGCTCCAATACTCCTATTAAACTAGATACAAGGATCATTGCTACCTCAAATAGAGATTTAGAATACGAGATAAAAAAAGGCAATTTTAGAGAAGATTTATTTCACAGATTAAACGTAATAAATATTGGTTTACCTAGCCTCAAGGAAAGAATAATAGATATAGAATTACTTGCCACTCATTTTATAAAGAAATATGCGAAAATCAATGCTATCAGTCCGAAGGACATTAGTATAAATGCATTAGAGAAAATGAAAGAATACAACTGGCCTGGAAATATTAGAGAGCTCGAGAACTGTATTCATAGAGCTTTACTCATATCTCCCACTGATAAAATAGAAGTCGCGCACTTAAAAATAAAAGAGCCAGAAAAAATAGAAACACTAGAAAATACTGAAAAAAATGCTATTTTAAGAGCCATGGAAGTTTACGGCAAGGATAGTGGAAAGGCTGCAACTGCGCTCGGTGTTTCAATTAAGTTATTGCAACAAAAAATCAAAAAATACGAGTTAGAAAAATAGATGTTATTGTTAGCTACTAAAAAAATTTTACTTAAAATATGTGGTATAGCGCTTTTAGTTTTTAATGTTTTTTCATTAATTTCTATTATTACATTTAATTCCAGTGATCCTACGGTATTGCACCTTAATAATAACCACGTGACAAACTTAGGTGGAAGATGGGGAGCTGATATTGCCGATATAGTTTTGCAATCAATAGGTTACGCTGTTTTTTATCCTTTAGCTTTTTTATCTATTCTATCTTTTAGGTTACTGAATAACTGCTTCCCTGAATATTTGCTAATTAGAGCCTCGGTTTTGCTGTTTACCCTTCCTGCGCTTTGTGGGGCTTTAAATTTGTTCGTTACATGTGTTGGCTTAAATTCCTTAAAATTTAGTGGTTTTATAGGAGATTTTATAGCTACCGAATCGACCCAGCTCATCCCTAAAAGAGTAGCGTTAACTGGATTATTAGGAATAAGTTTGGTAGGAATTTTAGCTTCGGTTGGGTTAGAAATTAATGAATGGAAAGAATTATTGTATGTATCAATCAGAGCAACTAATTATCTTATAAAATTTATTTTGAGGAAAGGAACAAAAGTATTTAAAAAGCTATCTAGGTTATTGCGGCGAAAAGGAAAAATTGCGGTCTCTAAGGAAGAGCATTTTGAGGAAATTGTGCGCCCTGTTAAAAAGAGTAATTTGTTAGATAAACTGAAAACTACTGCAAAAAATGAGCAAAAGATTGAGGAAAAAGAATTTGAGGATTTTTACAAAGGCAAAAAAATTAATACCAAATTTACTCTGCCTCCAATTGATGTACTGAAAGCAATTCCTGCTTCTCATAAATCTAATATCAGCAAGGAAAATTTAGCTGCTAATGGAATAGAGCTTTCTCAAGTCTTAAAAGATTTTGGCATCAATGCTGACCTGCTTGAGGTAAGTCCTGGCCCAGTTGTAACTTTATATGAATTTGAACCAGCAGCTGGAACTAAATCAGCAAGAGTGATAGGTCTATCTGATGATATTGCAAGATCAATGAAAGCCATATCGGCTAGGATATCGGTTATTCCTGGGAAAAATGCTATTGGTATAGAGTTACCCAACCAGAAAAGGGAAACCGTTTATTTAAGAGAAATGCTAGAATCAAGACCTTATAGGGACAGCCAATCTCAATTACCGTTGATACTAGGTAAGAATATCTCTGGCGCTCCTGTTATTGCAGACTTAGCTAAAATGCCACACTTGCTTGTAGCGGGTACTACTGGTTCAGGTAAGTCCGTGGCTATTAATACTATGATTTTATCACTATTGTACAGGTACACGCCAGAGACCTGCAAATTCGTTATGATAGACCCTAAGATGCTTGAGCTTTCCGTATATGAAGGAATTCCTCATCTATTATCGCCTGTAGTTACTGATCCTAAAAAAGCAGTAGTAGCTTTAAAGTGGGTGGTAAAAGAAATGGAGGAAAGATACAGAGCCATGTCAACTTTGGGAGTAAGAAATATTGGAGGATATAATAGAGCTATTATAGAAGCAGCAGAGTCTGGACAGGCTCTTACCAAAAATATTCAAACTGGGTTTGACAGAAGTACTGGTAAGCCAATCTTTGAAAGAATTGCCATGGAGAATAAAGAATTGCCGTATATTGTTGTTATAGTTGACGAAATGGCTGATCTAATGCTTGTTGCAGGTAAAGATATTGAATCTTATATCCAAAGATTAGCACAAATGGCAAGAGCTGCTGGAATACACATAATAATGGCAACTCAAAGGCCTTCGGTTGATGTAATAACAGGTGTTATTAAAGCTAATTTCCCAACAAGAATTAGTTTTCAAGTCACTTCAAAAATAGATAGCAGAACGATACTAGGGGAACAGGGAGCGGAACAGCTACTGGGTATGGGTGATATGTTATACATGATGCCAGGTGGTAGAATAGAAAGGGTACACGGCCCTTTTGTCGATGACAAAGAAGTAGAAAATATAGTCAAGTTTTGGAAAGAGCAAGGTGAGCCGGAATATATAGAAGAGATCACCGCAGACGAGGAAGAACAAAATGTTACTATGATTGAGGATAGCGGAGATGATGATCTGTATCGCCAGGCAGTTGAAATAGTGATGCGCAACCGTAAAGCTAGTACGAGTTATATCCAAAGATGCTTACGTCTTGGCTATAATAGAGCAGCTAATATTATTGAAAGGATGGAGAAAGAAGGACTGGTAAGTGCCCCTAACCACGCTGGTAAAAGGGAGATTGTAGACTAGCTCTCTAAAATGAGTGACTCCTCTTCAAGTTAAAGTATATCTAAAGCAGTATAGAAAGCCTACATAGGGACACTTCCTGGCATTAGAGACTTTAGAGTTCCGTACTCTTTCTATATGTAGAGGATATATTCAAATGGGTGCAGAAAGGGGGATTGCGTAGTGTTATATACTTCTTTAACTCGAATGATTGAACTAAAGCGAGTTTGCAACAGCAAAAGTATGGCTCGCCTTCCGCCCCTTTGCAAGCGAAGCTTGCAAGGCAGGCCAAAAAAGCAAACGACCCTTCCTTTTCAAGCAGATCATCACTCAACATCTTGCTGGAGGCTTTTCAACTCCCTAGAGGTATATAAAAAAATGTCTTAGATTTCAACATCTTGTTGTTATCTTGGGTTGACAAAAAAATACTCTAGATAAGTGTTGATATATATTAACTAACGTTATAACTGTTATTTTGGGAGCGCTGTAAAGGCGCTGATATAACCCCAGTTTGAGGTAAGTTTAAAGAAATTATCTGATATGGTTTTAAAGAAGCTGTGTAATCATTAAGTTTTTCTCAATTTCACGATAAATAAGGAAAGTGGTTTCCCTAGTAGAAATATTTTGTTTGATTGATGATTTTTGCAAGCAACAACTCACGTACCAAAGATCCTTAAGAAACTCGCAGAGACAAAGGGAACGAGAGTCTGGGATGATGCTTTCCGAAGTTATAACGATCCTCGTTTTGTTTCATTTGAGGGCATTACCGGATCAAAGATTTTTACCTAAACTGTGTTCAAACCTCTCTCAGAGAGGAGTTGCCGAAGCTTATCAGCTACAATCGCTTTGTTGAGCTGGATGCGAGACGTGGTCATCCCGTTGGTCATTCTGCTGAATTGCTGCAAAGGGAAACAAACAGGTACCTTGACTCAACAAAAAAACTGGAAAAGGTTTGTCATAACTTATGTATTAGCCGTAATAAGATCCTTAAAGGCATCGCTCAGCGTGGGAAAACGTCGACCCGGATGGTTCTTTGGCCTCAATGATCAAGGAGAGATTATGTCATTCACACTGACTTCGGGTAATACAGATGATCGAGCCGTTGTCGAAAAACTGACTCAATATTTGACAGGCCTTCTATTCGGAGATCGGTGGTATATAAGCAAAAAACTAACAAAAACCAAGAAATAGGCTCACGGGCCTACTCCTTACGTCGAACTGAGGTTATTTATCGTGAAATTGAGAAAAATTTAACGGTTACACAGCTTTTTTAAAACCATATCAGATAATTTCTTTAAAACTTACTTCGAACTGGGGTTCAGTAATTCACACCCGCTCTTTAAAAAACATATAGATGAAATAACACAATGCTCTATGCTAAAAATCTCTCGTGCAAAGAGGTATAGCTGAGCAATTTGGCTAGCTCGGCCGCTCATTTCTTACACACTTCTATTCAAATTAAAATTTTAGCTAAATTGGCACACCAAGTAGAATTTGGCCACCACCCTGGAGCAAAGTGCCAGCAACTATTCTAGAGAAGTGACCTTTATCTAGCATAGGTAGAGAGGTACATCTCCGTTAACCTGAACAGTGGGTATATATGGTAATTCCACCCCAAGAAAGCTATAGATAAAGCGAGTTTGCAATGAAAAGACAGAGCCTACCTTTCGCCCCTTAGTAAGCGAGGCTTACGAGGTTGGGCCCATAGCCCTCAGAGATTAAATTAAACAAATGCTTGGAGGACAGACTACGCAAGTGTCAAGCATGAGCAAAGCCGAGCTTCGAACTAAGCGTTTGGATAAGTTAAAAATGAGACATGGTATAAAAAGCAAACGAGGCTGCCCATCCCTTAACACCTTGCTGGAGGCTTTTCAACTCTTCATTTACTTAAAAATATACGTCTTTACTGTTACAGAACTTGCAAAAATGCCAACACTACTATAGTAGTTTTTTGAGATTCCAGCTAATTCAGGCCGAATTTCAACCTTTTTAAATCAGTTATTTTCACTACTGCTGTTAGTGCTCATCATTTCTCTATCACGCACATGAGCAAGTTTTTTCATCTTATTAAGGTATAGACCAGTTCCAGCAGGAATTAATCTACCCACAATAACGTTTTCTTTAAGCCCAATGAGGTTATCAATCTTACCCGCAATAGCTGCTTCTGTTAAAACACGAGTTGTCTCTTGGAAAGAAGCTGCTGAGAAGAAAGAGCGAGTTTGTAGCGAGGCTTTTGTAATACCCTGTAAAACAGGGATCGCCATAGCAACACTATAGCCATCTTTTATTGCCTTAGCATTAACTCTTTCAAATTCTTCTTTATCAACTTGTTCGCCTACTAAGAATGTAGTTTCCCCGGCATCAACTATCTCAACTTTTTGTAACATTTGACGTAGCACTACTTCAATATGTTTGTCGTTTATTGACACGCCTTGCAACCTATAAACCTGTTGTACTTCTTGTACCATATATTTCGCAAGAGCTTCAACGCCCATAATTCTCAAGATATCATGCGGAGAAGGATTTCCCTCCATGAGCATATCACCTTTAGAAACATAATCTCCTTCATTCACAGTAATATGACGGCCTCTTGGAATGAAGTACTCTACCGGATTCATACCTTCAAGGGTTGGTTTAATAATAATTCTACGCTTTGATTTATAATCTTTACCGTACTCAACATATCCATCTATTTCACTGATAATAGAGTGGTCCTTAGGCTGTCTTGCCTCTACCAATTCGATAACGCGAGGTAAACCACCAGTAATATCCCTACTTTTTGAGGACTCTTTTGGAATTCTTGCAATAACGTCACCTGCATGAACTGATGTTTTGTCAGAAATATTTAAAATCGCACCAACCGGCAAGAAGTACCTTGCTTCTAAGCCATTAGCAAGAGTCATAACTTGCCCATTATCATCAAATAATACTACTCTTGGGCGAAGCTCTTCACCTTTAATATACTTTTTGCTGTCAGTAATAACCCAGTTTGCAATACCAGTGACCTCATCTTGCATTTCTTTTACTGAAATACCTTCAACTAGATCAACAAATGAAGCTTTACCGCCTTTTTCGACTATAATCGGAACAGTAAACGGATCCCATTCAGCAATTTTATCACCAGGCTTTATATTCTCACCATCTTCCATTAATAACCTTGCCCCATAAGGAAGCTTATAGCGAGCTTTTTCTATACTGTGGCTATCAAGGATAACAGCTTCACAGTTACGGCTCATCAATATCTTCTTACCGCTACTATCTACAACGACGTTCTTGTGAATTAACTTCATAATACCAGTATACGAAGCAATAGCGCTAGATTGTACAGTAGTCCTTTGTGCTGCTCCCCCAATGTGGAAGGTTCTCATCGTTAACTGAGTACCAGGTTCACCAATCGATTGAGCTGCAATTACGCCAACGGCCTCCCCTTTACTAACTAATCTACCAGTTGCTAAATCCCTACCATAACAATGTGCGCATACACCACCTTGTGCCTCACAAGTAAGAATAGATCTAACTTTAACTGAATCGATACCGACTTCTTCTATTTTATCGACAACCACTTCTTCTATGAGTTTGTTTTTACCAATAATTAATTCGCCAGTAATCGGATGATAAACCTCACCTATTGAAACACGGCCTAATATCAAATCAGAAAGAGGAACAACTATTTCACCGTTCTCAACGATCATCTGCATTATAACCCCTTTAGAAGTACCACAGTCATCTTCTGTTACTACACAATCCTGAGCAACATCAACCAACTTTCTAGTTAAATAACCAGAGTTAGCGGTTTTTAATGCAGTATCGGCAAGACCTTTACGAGCACCGTGAGTAGAAGTAAAGAATTCTAATTCACTCAAGCCTTCTTTAAAGTTTGAGATAATAGGAGTTTCAATAATTTCGCCCGATGGCTTTGTCATAAGACCACGCATACCAGCAAGCTGTTTAATCTGAGCCGCAGAACCCCTCGCTCCAGAGTCTGCCATCATATAAATGTTATTAATATTTTCCTTGGTTTTACTTTCATTAGCTCCACCTGATATCATTTTCATCATATCGACAGCTATTTTGTCCAGTGCACCTTGACCACGCATCGACTATTTTGTTATATTTCTCACCTATGGTAATCAAACCATCTGCATACTGATTCTCATATTGTCTCACTTCAGCCATACTCTCATCAACATGCTTATGCTTGGTTCCCGGAACAATCATGTCATCCTTACCAATTGAAATACCCGATCTCATAGCATGAGTAAATCCTAGCTGCACTAAGTGATCTGCGAAAATAACTGTACTCTTTTGACCACAATACCTATATACCGTATCAATAAGGGCCGAGACGTCTTTCTTGGTCATTACTTTATTAACAAGGTCAAAGCTAATATTGGAATCCTTAGGTAAAGCCTCGGATATTAAAACTCTGCCTGGTGTCGTATCAGCTATGAATGAGGTGACATTTCCCTCAATATCTACTCTCGCTCTACGACATTTAATTTTAGCATGTAATGATACCTTCCCAGAATGCATAGCATGCTCTAGCTCACCTATTGTGCCAAACATGCCGCCTTCGCCTGGCTCATTATCAAATTGCAAGCTCATATAATAAAGCCCTAATATTATATCCTGAGAAGGAACAATAATTGGTTTACCATTCGCTGGACTTAAAATATTATTGGTGGACATCATCAAAGCTCTCGCTTCAAGCTGAGCTTCAATTGAAAGAGGTACATGCACAGCCATCTGATCTCCGTCAAAGTCAGCATTGAATGCGGCACAAACTAACGGGTGGAGCTGTATGGCTTTACCTTCAATTAGTAAAGGTTCAAACGCTTGTATCCCGAGTCTATGAAGGGTAGGAGCACGATTTAACAATATTGGATGCTCTCTAATTACCTCTTCAAGTATGTCCCAGACTTCTGGGCGTTCCGCTTCGACCATTTTTTTAGCAGCCTTTAAGGTAGTTGCAATACCGTAAAGTTCTAACTTAGAGTATATAAATGGCTTAAATAACTCAAGAGCCATTTTTTTAGGTAAGCCACACTGATGAAGCTTTAATTCAGGGCCAACCACAATTACCGAACGGCCTGAATAGTCAACACGTTTACCCAAGAGGTTCTGCCTAAAGCGCCCTTGCTTTCCTTTCAACATATCAGCTAAAGACTTGAATGGCCTTTTATTAGAGCTTTTCAAGGCCTTGCCTCTTCTGCCATTATCAAATAATGCATCCACTGATTCTTGCAACATTCTTTTTTCGTTTCTTACAATGATATCAGGAGCTTTCAACTCTATAAGCCTTTTCAAACGATTATTACGATTGATAACTCTTCTATATAATTCATTTAAATCCGAAGTTGCAAATCTTCCGCCATCAAGCATTACTAATGGCCTTAAATCAGGAGGAAGAACTGGTAACACCTCTAGCACCATCCATTCAGGCTTATTACCAGAATCAATGAATTGTTCCACCAGCTTCAAACGTTTTACTATTTTCTTACGCTTAGTTTCAGAGCTAGTGGTAATTAAATCTGAACGTAAAAGCGCACGTTGTTCTTCAAGATTAATATCTCTTAAAAGTTTTTTCACAACGTCTGCTCCTGTTTCTGCTGTGAACACTGCCTCGCCAAGCTCATCTTGAGCTCTATAAAATTCTTCTTCAGATAGGATTTGACCGTACTTAAATGAAGTTAAGCCAGGATCAGTGACAATATAAGCTTCAAAGTAAAGTACCTTCTCAACGTCTTTTAAAGACATATCTAATAAGATACTAATTCTAGATGGTAAAGAGCGCAAAAACCATATGTGAACTACCGGAGCAGCAAGTTCAATGTGACCCATTCTTTCACGCCTTACTTTGGAAGTGGTAACCTCAACCCCACATTTCTCGCAAACAATCCCTCTATATTTCATGCGCTTGTACTTACCGCAAAGACACTCATAATCTTTTACCGGCCCAAAAATTCTAGCACAAAATAGCCCGCCATTTTCTGGCTTGATTGTCCTATAATTTACAGTATCAGGTCTAGTAACTTCACCAAAAGACCAAGCTCTTATTTTCTCAGGGCTGACAATTGATATCCTTATTTTATCGAAATCTTGATTACTGTGGGCCAGCCCAAAATAGCCAAAATTGTTATTATTATGTGTTTTCACATTAGCCTTGGCTGGATCTCTTGGCTGAGTCGCGTCAAATAATGTCTGCTGTACCAATTCGCTCATAATTACCACAATCTATTATAAATTTTTATTAAAAAATCCTTCAAAGATGAGTTTAGTGTTCATCTTCTAGCATTTCTACGTTTAGCCCTAAAGAACGGAGTTCCTTAACCATCACATTGAATGATTCAGGAATTCCGCATTCAAATACTGGATCTCCTCTTACTATAGCAGCATATATCTTAATACGTCCTGTTATATCGTCAGCTTTGAACGTAATTTTTTCTTGCAACGTATAAGCTGCACCATACGCCTGTAATGCCCAACATTCCATTTCACCAAAACGCTGGCCACCGAAGTGAGACTTACCTCCAAGAGGCTGTTGAGTAACAAGGCTATAAGGTCCAATTGATCTTGCATGTATTTTGTTATCAACTAAGTGATCTAATTTCATCATATAGATATAGCCAACTGTTACTTTTCTCTCGAAATATTCTCCAGTTCTGCCATCAATTAATCTAACCTGCCCTGAAGTATCTAACCCCGCTTTTGTTAGCAATTTATTCAACTCTTCTTCTTTGACTCCATCAAATACAGGAGTGGCAAAAGGGATACCTTTTTTTAGATTTTTAGCAAGATCCTTAGCTTCTTTCTCGCTTAAGCTAGCTATTAATTCCCTGGCTTGCTTATCACTACTACGGTTGGAGTCATAAACTTCGCACAAAGCATTTCTTAGATTATTTGCTTCACCATTTACAACAACAGTATCTAGCATTTTACCGATTTGCTTACCTAAATTAGCAGATGCCCAACCTAAGTGTGTCTCTAAAATTTGTCCCACATTCATCCTTGAAGGAACACCAAGAGGGTTTAAGACCATATCTACTGGCGTGCCGTCTTCTAAGAACGGCATATCTTCAACTGGAACAATTTTAGAAACCACACCCTTATTACCGTGCCTACCAGCCATTTTATCCCCTGGCTGTAGCTTTAACTTTTTAGCTATATAAACTTTAACGACCTTTAGGGCGCCCTGAGGTAGGTCATCACCACTTTGGATTTTTTCAACTTTATTTTTATAGATAGCATCGAGCTCCTCAAGTGACTGGTTATACGAAGCTTTAATCTTTTCAAGTTCAAGCATAACATTCTTGTCGTCGACACTGATTTGCCACCATTGTTTCTTAGGTAAGGCTTCCAAATCTGCTTTCATTAAGGGTTTCCCAACCTTTAGCGTTTTTGGTCCACCTAGAATCATTTTTCCCAAACAAAGCTCTTTTATTTTTGAGTAGGCAAAATTCTCAATAATAGCAATTTGATCGTCCCTATCTTTAGAAATTTTTTCGATTTCGAAACGCTCGAGAACCATTGCTCTCTCGTCCTTTTCCACACCCCTTCTAGTGAAGACTCTAACCCCAACAACAACACCACCACCACCAGGAGGCACTCTAAGTGATGAGTCTTTTACATCTTTTGCCTTTTCACCAAAAATAGCTCGTAGCAATTTTTCTTCAGGAGTTAATGGAGATTCTGTTTTTGGCGCAACTTTTCCAACCAATATATCACCAGGGTTAACCTTTGCTCCTACGTGTACTATACCTACTTCATCCAGATGCTTTAGGTTCTCATCCCCAACATTGGGTATATCACGAGTCACTTCTTCAGGCCCAAGCCTCGTGTCTCTTGCTATAACTTCAAATTCCTCTATATGCAAAGAGGTGAAAATATCTTCTTTTGAAATACACTCAGAAATCAAAATTGAATCTTCAAAGTTATACCCATTCCACGGCATGAACGCGACTAAAACATTGCGTCCGAGAGCAAGCTCTCCTAGTTCAGTACAAGATCCATCCGCTATTATATCACCTTTTGACACTTTATCTCCAACGCTTACAATAGGCCTTTGTGTCATGGACGTACCCTGATTAGACTTTTGGAATTTAGTTAAAGTATATATATCAACGCCAGGCGCACTATCTTCATCTGAAAACTCACATCTTATTACTATTCTTCTTGCATCAACTTGATCAACAATGCCGTCTCTTCTGGCGATCAAAACAGCTCCCGAATCACGAGCAACCACTGCTTCCATCCCTGTGCCCACTAACGGAGCTTCATTTTTTAACAATGGAACAGCCTGACGTTGCATGTTTGAGCCCATCAAGGCGCGGTTAGCATCGTCATTTTCTAAAAATGGAATTAAAGACGCAGCAACCGACACTAACTGTTTAGGAGAAACGTCCACATATGTGATTTCTTTTGCCAGAACTGTCACATATTCTCCCTTCCTTCTAGCCCTTACCATTTCAACTGCAAAAGAGCCATCTTTATTTAAAGCAACATTTGCTTGAGCAATTGTATGCTTAGATTCTTCTATAGCCGATAAATAGTCAATAACATCTGTCACTTTACCATCAACAACCCTTCTATAAGGGCTTTCAATGAAGCCATATTTGTTGATCCTTGCATAGGTAGCAGTAGAATTAATTAAACCAATATTTTGTCCCTCTGGGGTTTCAATTGGACATATCCTACCATAATGGGAAGGATGTACATCCCTCACCTCAAAGCCCGCTCTCTCTCTTGTTAATCCGCCTGGACCAAGAGCTGACAATCTTCTTTTATGGGTCACTTCAGCTAATGGATTTGTCTGGTCCATGAATTGTGAAAGTTGAGAAGTTCCGAAAAATTCGCGCACTACTGACATTAACGTCTTCGAGTTAATCAAGTCGTGAGGCATTACGGTATCAACCTCTACCGCATTCATGCGCTCAATAATTGCGCGTTCCATTCTAACTAGACCAAGTCTAAATTGGTTTTCAACTAATTCTCCAACTGCTCTTACTCTTCTGTTACCGAGGCTATCTATATCATCAACTTCTCCTGACCCGTCTTTTACTGCTACAATATACTTAACAACAGCTAAGATATCTTCTTTAGTTAGTACAGTAAATTCTTCAGAAATATCTAATCCGTGCTTAGCATTAATTTTCATCCTTCCAACCGCAGAAAGATCATATCTTTCACCGTCAAAGAACAAAGAATTAAACAAATTCTCTGCAACCTCATTAGCAACTGGTTCGCCTGGCCTTAAAATTCTATAAATATCCCCTAACGCCTCTTCTTTGGAAGAGTTCTTGTCAGCCATCAAGGTGTTTCTTATGTACGGCCCTACTCTTACATTATCGATATCTAATATATTAATTTCTTTAACATCAGCTGCTTCGATTTGCTTTAAGAGATTGCTAGTTATCTCGTCACCTGCTGCAAGCAATTCCTCACCACTTTCTTTATTTACAATGGATGTAGCAACATAACGTCCCAAGATATCGTCTTGAGAGAGTATATAATCCCTTTTTTGCTGCTGCTCTTTAAGTTTTTTTATGACATTTGGAGTAACTCTAACCCCTGTTTTTATAATAAATTCCCCGGTATCTGCATCAATGATATCTCGTAGTACTTTAGTACCTTTGAAATCTTCAGGATTAAACTCAGCAATCCAAGAATCTCCTTGTTTCCTGAATTTTTTAAAATTATAAAACTCTTTTAGTATTTGATTCTTATCATACCCTAATGCCCGTAGAATGGTGGTCGCGTACATCTTGCGCTTTCTGTCTATACGGAAAAACAACAAATCTTTGGCATCAAATTCGAAATCAAGCCATGATCCCCTATAAGGTATAATTCTTGCGTAGTATAGGTACTTACCAGCTACATTTCCCTTACCTTCATCATGATAATAGAATACGCCAGGTGACCTATGCATTTGAGATACTATAACTCTTTGAGCTCCATTGATAATAAAAGTGCCACTTTCCGTCATAAGTGGAATTTCACCCATGTACACGCTCTGTTCCTTAATGCCTTTGACTTCTTTTACGCCGGCTTCCTCATCAATATCCCAAACAATTAAACGTAATACTACTCTTAAGGGAGCAGCGTAATTAACTCCGCGTTGAATACATTCTTCTATGTCGTATTTGGGAGCACCAAGTTCGTAGCTTACATACTCAATTGTAGCTTTACCATCATAATCTGAAATAGGAAATATTGAACGAAGGACCGATTCTAAACCCCTGCTTTGCCTACTATCTGGCGCAATATTAATTTGTAAAAAATCTTCATAGGATTTTTTCTGAACTTGTATAAGGTTAGGAATCTCTGCGACACTAGAGATCTTACCGAAATTTTTTCTGATACGTTTTTTTAGCGCAAGTAAAGACACAGCCACACCGTAAACTCATTAAACAAAGCAAAGAAAAGGAGGCAAAAAGCTTAAGCTCCTGCTTCCTTTTCCAAATATAATATCGAAGATACGCTAAATTTATTTAATTTCAACTTTAGCACCTGCTACTTCAAGAAGTTGTTTAATTTTTTCAGCATCCTCTTTAGAGACTCCAGATTTTACAGCTTTTGGAGCGCTCTCAACTAATGCTTTAGCTTCAACTAGACCCAAGCCTGTTGCACTTCTCACTTCTTTAATTACTGCAACTTTATTTGCCCCAGCTTCTAGTAACATTACATCAAATTCCGTTTGAGCCGCAGCTTCAGGAGCCGCAGCAGCTGAAGAAACAGCCATAGGAGCCGCAGCACTAACGCCCCACTCTTTTTCTAATAATTTAACTAACTCAGCTGCTTCCGTAATCTTAAGAGCGGAAAGTTCTTGAACTATTTTCTCTAAATTCGACATTTTCAATATCTCCTGTTTTAAAAATTTAAAATTTTATTTTTCTGAATGTAAAGCAATAACCCTTGCAATTCGTCTAGCAGGTTCTTGTACGAGCGACAACAACTTAGCACGCAATTCATCGAGTGATGGTAGCGTTGCTAACATATTTATATGCTCAACACTTACTTTTTCCTGTCCAATTACTCCGCCAATGACTTCTAATCTCCCACCGTCTTTGCAAAATTTCATTAACGCCTTAGCTGCAGTAGTAGGCTCGCTTGCGCATACAACAGAAACTGGCCCCGTTAATAGCTCTGATAAACTTTCACAACGAGTGCCTTTTACAGCAATTTTCATTAAGGTATTTTTTGCTACAAAATATTTTCCATCAGCTTCTTTTTTAATGCTCTTACGAACATTATTAGCTGCGGACACAGTGAGTCCGCCTTTATTGTGTGCCAAAATAACCACTTCACTTGACTCAAATAAGGCTCTAATCCGCTCAACGGTCTCTTGCTTTGCAATCCTATTCACTACTTCACTCCAAACTCATTAAAACTAATTATCACTTAAAATAGGCGAGCATCCTAAACCAGCATATTTCTCAAGTCAAGTGCTACGGATGGACCATGTGTAGTACCGATATACATTTTTTGCATATATATACCTTTCGCACCTGCAGGTTTTGCGTTTAAAACCGCATTATATAAAGCAGCAATATTTTCCTTAAGAGCTGACAAAGCAAAACTTAGTTTACCAACACCTGCATGGATTAGACCCGCCTTCTCAACCTTATACTCAACTTGACCTGACTTGGCGTTCTTAACCGCTATTGCTATATTATCAGAAACTGTTCCTAATTTAGGGTTCGGCATTAATCCTTTAGTACCAAGGATTTTACCAAGCGTTGCCATTTTAGGCATAAAGTCAGGTGTCGCAATACAAACATCAAAGTTGATTTCTCCACCTTTAACCTTTTCTACTAAATCTTCACTACCAACAATATCTGCCCCCGCTTTCAAAGCCTCTTCATGGCGTTCATTTTTAGCAACCACCGCAACACGCACTTTTTTACCTAAACCATGCGGCATAAGTATTACCCCCCTTACCATCTGGTCTGAATGTCTAGGATCCACCCCTAACTTAAAAACAACCTCAACACTCTCATCAAATTTGCTCTTAAACTTTTCGCTGTATTGCTCTAATATATTTAAAGCCCCATCTAAAGTGTAAAACTTATCTCGCTCAACCAAAGCTCTCGCTCCGTTTATTCTCTTATTATGTGCCATTATCTTAAAACCTATTCTACAACTTGAACACCCATAGAACGCGCTGTTCCTTTTACCATATTTACAGCAGATTCTAAATCATCTACACTCATATCAACCATTTTGATTTGAGCAATTTCCTTCACCTTATCAATCGCAATCCGCCCAGCTGCTGCTCTGCCTGCGACCTTAGAACCACTGGCAATACCTGCAAACTCTTTAACAAAATAACTCACTGGTGGATTCTTTAAAATAAAGCTAAAAGATTTATCAGCATAAGCACTGACAATCACAGGAATTGGAGCTCCTTGCTTCATTTCCTTAGTCCTGTCGTTAAATTGCTTACAAAACTCCATTATATTCAAACCTCGCTGACCAAGAGCAGGGCCAACAGGAGGAGCAGGGTTAGCTTTACCCGCAGGAATCTCTAATTTTATCTCAGCAACCACCTTTTTTTTCACAATAACACCCCCTTATTTATCAAATTTTCTCAACTTGGTCAAATTCAAGCTCTACAGGAGCCTCTCTCCCCAAAATAGAAACTAGCACTCTCAACCTCAATTTTTCGTTATCAACTTCTTCGATGACTCCAGTGAAAGTTTCAAACGGACCATCAATTATCCTAATCACTTCATGCAACTCAAAAGATACTGGTGCATCCTTAGCAATACTGCCCTCTTCAACTTTCTTCAATATCCTCTCCACTTCCTTCTCCAAAACCTTAGCCGGCCTATTATCAGCTCCCAAAAATTTGGCAACATTGGGAATTCTCTTTACTAACCCCCAGGCACTTTCATTCATATGCATCTTAATGATTATATAACCAGGAAGAATTTTCTTTTTAGTATCGACTTTTCTTCCTCTTCTTATCTCAGCATAACGCTCAGTAGGTACGATAATCTCCTCAAAAACATCGCTCATACCCTTTTTTACCGCTTCTTCTCTTATAGCCTTCGCAACTTTATTCTCACAACCAGATGCAGTGTTGACGATATACCAATCAGAACTCACTTTATCCCCCGATACCAAGAAGCAGTTTTATAGCTTTATATATGATAGAATCAACAAGCAAAAATAACAATCCAGCAAGACCTGCAGCAATAATAACAAACAAAGAAATCAGCGCAGCTTCCCTAAAGGTGGGCCACTTAACTTTGATTACTTCCTGTTTCACTTCTCTTAAAAAACTTACTGCTTTCACTATTTTGCTCAAAAACATTAATTATACCTTAATCAGGGCATAGCTTACCATTATTGTAGCTAAAGCATTTTAATCTGAATGCGAGGAGCGAAACGTAGAAAAACTACATGAGCGACCGAGCGACGCATAGTCAAATTATAAAGACCCAGCTATGTAACTTATTATAGCTCGGGGGTTAGTATAATTGCTTTCAGCGTTCTGTCAAGTAATCAGTAATATTCTATCCACTATTTTTCGATTATTTTTTAATTAATAGGCAACTCAACTTAAAAAAAGGGAATCTTTACTCTGGAAATTGCTCTTTTTTTCTAAAATTCTTTTCTTTATCAAAAAAACCTCCTAAGAAGCCCGGCATTAGCATCGAAAATGGATTGATAATTATAGACATATGGTCAATATCCCCGATTACAGAAAAATTCGTTGCTATAATTCCACTGTCCTCCCCACCTGATAGCATCTTCCCAATTAGTGGTATATGTTTAGTAGCAGTATTTATTATATTAGAAGGCACCATGATACCTTCCCCCGAAACTTTCCCGCTTTCTTCATTCAGAACTCCAGAACATTTGATATGAAGCGATGGCCCGGTAATCACTAATCCATCCACAAATACCTTTTTCTTATCATAGGCAATACCTGCACTCATCTTATCAAAATATATACCTTTATTATTTAAGCTATCTATTAAGCCTCTAAAAGAAGTGAGAGGAGAAATAAGTTTTGCAAGTAAAGGAGCCTTCTTGATATAAAAATCCAATACGAATAGCCTTCCTTTCATAAGATCTTTTTCATCAAATTCTCCCTTAAACTGTAGGGTTCCCCCCTCCATTCTATCATACAAACCAAATGCGCTTAGCGCCTTATAAGCCGAATCCGTCACTACAGATATAACTGGATGACTATAGAAAATATTAATCTTAGTATTATCAAAAAAACTACCGATCAGTGAGAACTCTCTGCATTTACCAGCCTTGCAAGACAAGTTAATCTTAGGAGCTATTAAAGTTTGCCCTTGATGTAGTATAATGCTTTTGAAGTCTGTTTTTAAAATAAAACTATTACTACCACCTTTGCCAAAACCTGAATCTTTAACTAAACCGATTATATTGATTTGGCTTAAATCTAGTTTATCACCGTACAACTGCAGCTTTATATCTCCTTGATAACTTTTACTATACTTAAAGCTAAAATCAGTTGCATTTATTCTGCTCTTTTCAGAAACTAATTGCACAAGTCCTTCTTCATTTAAAATACCACTTCCTGCGCTACTAAAGGTCGGCAAGGTCAATGAATATGTCGGCATATCAATTAAAGCATTTGCAGCTGTACCATGGATACTAAATGATAACTCTCCTTTTTCACCAATTTTCTTTTCAATTCCAAGTGAATGAGTTAGCGCTAATTGTTGCAAATCAAGAGAGCCACTAACATTATATTGATCATCCAATAAGAAAATACTTATATTACCTTTTAATTCTCCATCTGCTATCTCACTTTTAAAAATTCCGTTTCTCTTCAATTCATCAATCGAAGCATGCACAGTAACATTAGTTTTAATTCCAGGCTCATTGAATAAGCTCTTCTCTAAATCAAAACCAGCGCGGATGACATTATTAACGGTGCCCTCTCCTCGCACACTTAACTTTGTTCCAATAAATTGACCACTAATATCAAATTGCGATAAACTCACTAGACCGCTTAAGTCTTTATTTGAAACATTTTTCATTTTTGAATGTACAACTACACTCCTTTCATCAAGAACGAACTCTTGAGTTAGCGGAACAACTATTTTTATTTCCGTCTCAGCTTCACCCTTAAAATTTTTTAATTCTCGATTATTAGACTGAGCATAGGCAAAACCTATATCTATAACATCCTGTGCTAATCCTGCCACTCTGCCATTTAAAACCAAGTCAACCCGCTCATTCTTATAATTTATAATACCTATCATGTTATTAGTTCTGCTATTTAATATAGTTGCATCATTAAGCTTCAGTACAACATCTTCAGCAGAGACCTCGACTACTCCTTCATTTATGTGAACAACCGGCACAATATAAGGTAGGGGCATACAACGCACTACATTATTCGCCAAATTCACACGTACGTTGATAGACTCTTTGGGTATAGGGCGGCTCGCATTTAAATCAATATTAATTTTAGCATCCACACCTGTTACATAGCCTTTATCCAAATTTGAAACTAACCAAGTCCTTGTCTCCTCTAAAATAAACGAAGGCCAATAATCTAAAACTGATCTCAACTTCATTTTTCCTGCTATTATATTACCAACTAATTTGCCATTCTTATTAGCAATTAAAGCTTTTAATGTAAGATCATCCGCTTCCAAAACAGAGGTTGCTTCGATATCATATTGACTTGATACCCCGCCTGATAATAAAAATTTCTTAGGTACTATATCATGTTTCAGATAATCATTCTTTTGTATGAAACCATGATAGTTAACAACATCAAAATTTAAGTATTCCAATCCACTTTTTCCTATTTTACCACCTAGAATTAGGTCCAGCTTTAAATTACTCTGGATTTTTGTATAATATGTAGAACTAGCCCATAATAAGGATACAGGTATAAAATTTAGCTTACCTCCTAACTCGATCATATTAGGGTTAGTAGTATCAATATTAAAATCAAAATTTATAAAATCGTTGCCCGCATTAAAGTCTCCTCTAAAGTTAAGAATCCTATCCTCAATTAAGGTAAAATTGAGGCTATTTAAGCTTAAAGTTAAAACTGGTTTTTTGTCTACATCCCGTATTTTAAAGTTAATATCTCTTAGCAATTCAGGTAAATAGCTTATGAATCCAATATGAGACATCAAATAAGCTTTCACTGATTTTGCAGCATGTTTAGGAGTTTTTTTCACAGTAATGTTATTAGGTCTCGGCGCCCTACTGAGCTCAATATCAGACGAAACCGAAATATGGGAAAGAGCCTCTATGAAGCTACCTCTTAGTACCTTACTCATATAGATGTCCACTTTAAGGTATGGCACTCTCACTATATTTTGGCTATAAGTGACTTTCAGGTCAAAAACGGAGAAATCCACAACATTATCTTCCACTCCCAACTCAACATAGTCTATTTCAATTTTTGTGCCTTCTATACGGCGCTCTAAAATTGTCCCTATTAGCCTTCCAATAAATTTTGAGGAGACCGGCCCATAGTATTTTAAAAAGAGAAAACCACTACCTAAGATAGTAATAAAAAACATAATTAACACACTAAAAAATATTACGATACTTTTTAATTTACTAATTACTCTCCAAAATTCATTCATACTTTAGAATTAATCATTAATATGGTATGAGTTGCATTATCACTAATTAAGAAAGAGAACGAACTCCTTTATGAGTAAATCAAATAATTCTCCTCCTATCAATTTTATGTTTATTATCTTTAATAAATTAAGAAATATATACATTTTTTTTATCTTTTTATCTATAATTCTCTTGTACCAATTATCAAGTGCCCAAAATCAGGAAATTATAAAAGAAGTTGAGAAATACTTAAATCAAATTAAAACAGCCAAAGCGCAATTCAAACAAATAGGGCCAGAAAAAGGTATGGAAAGAACTGGCTTTTTTTATATTGCGAAACCTGGCAAACTCAAGTGGGAGTATTTAAACCCTAAAAAAATCACAGTAATTAGTAACAACAATAAAGTATCCTACTATGACTACGAGATGGAAGAATTGACCAAAATTGACCAGGATCATACTTTGGCTAGATTACTTACTACACAGAATATCTCTTTGAAGAAGATGGCTAATATAATATCCATAATCGAAAAAAAGAATAGCGTTGAAGTAATCGCTTCTAAAAAGAAAAAAATCAATGAAATGGGTAAATACCCGTATTTAGTATTAAATTTTAAGAGAAAACCTACACTCACTATAGACAAAATAATCGCAGTGAATGACGAAATTACTTTGACGGAAATTTCACTTACTAACTTAGATATCAACACACCGATAACAGACTCTGAATTCAAATTTAAGAATCCAAGTTTTTTTGCTCCAAGGGATGATTAATATTTTAACTCTATCTGCTTTAGGTTATATATTATTTCCCATAAAAAGTAAAAAGAAGTTGATTGTGGAAGTAGACAGGTTTTTATTAGAAATTTTCAGCGAAGAGATACCTGCCAGCATGCAAAATTCTATAGCTGAAACTTTATTTAAAGAGGTCATTAATACCATTGGGAATATATTTAAAACAATCAAGCTTTCCGGACGTTACTTCTCAACACCAAGAAGAACAGGGTTCTTTATAGATAACTTACCTACCTTAACTCCAAGTTTTACTGAAGAAATAAGGGGCCCTAGAATTAACTCAACTGAGCAGGCTATTGAGGGCTTTTTAAAAAAATATCAAATCTCTTCCAGGGAGCATTTAGAACAAAGAGGAGATTTCTATTTTTGGATTAACAAGCAAGAAAACAAGAAAATAACAGACATACTGCCAAAGATTATCCAAGAACATATTTCCACATTAATTTGGCCAAAATCAATGCGCTGGGCTGACCATGAAATAAAATGGGTAAGACCAATACATAATATTCTATGCTTACTTGGAGAGCAAATAATTGAGGTAAATTTTGGGCATATAAAATCAAATAATAATACCTACGGGCATAGGTTCATGGCACCAGAAAAAATTATCATCCAAAATGTGGATGCATACGAAGACGTATTAAGAAAAGCGTTCGTTGAAATTTGGCCGCAGAACAGAAAAAAAACGATAACAGAGAATTTAAGCAATCAAGCTAGCAAATTGGGGGTTTCTTTAATAAATGATCAAAATCTCTTAGAGGAAGTTTCAGGCCTAGTTGAGTGGCCTGTGCCATCAATTGGAGAAATTGATAAAAAATTTCTTCCTTTACCAAAAGAAGTTTTAATTACTACTTTAAAAAACAACCAAAAATATTTCCTGTTTGAAGATAGTGAAGGCAATCTCGCTCCTTTCTTTGGAATAGTTGCTAACGTCACTATAGAGAATAATAACCAGACAATCATTAAAAGTAACCAAAGGGTTGTCGCTGCTAGATTAAGTGATGCTGCATTCTTCTTTAACAATGATAAAAAAGCTACATTAATATCACGAGTCATACGGTTAAAAAATTTGTTATTTCATAACAAAATTGGTACCGTATACGATAAAGTGCAAAGCACCAAAGTTATCGCTATAAGGATTGCAGAGCAACTTAGTTGCCATACCGAAAAAGTAATACTTGCAGTAGAACTAATGAAAGCAGATTTGTTAACCGATATGGTAAAGGAATTTCCGGAACTTCAAGGGATTATGGGTTACTATTATGCATTGAATGATGGCGAGGATATAGAAGTAGCAAACGCAATTAAAAACCAGTACAAACCCAAAGGCCCTAGTGATTCTGTACCTACAGAACCACTTAGTGTAGTGGTCGCTCTAGCAGAAAAGCTCGATACATTGAATCAAATGTTCCTTCATAATATCAAACCAACAGGCTCTAAAGATCCATTTGCTTTAAGAAGAGCAGCAATCGGAGTGTTAATGATTCTAAATCAAAATAATATAGCCTTAGATTTTAATAAACTCGAGTTAAGACAAGATGTTATAGACTTCATCTATCAAAGAAAAATTTGCTGAGGCCTGCTTCTAATTCTTAAGAAGTAATGCAAAATTACAAGTAGCGAATTTAAAGTGAGGCTCAGCTAAAAGTATTTTAATTTGGATATAGAAGCTAAGCGTAGAAGACGTTATATAAGCGACTGAGCGACGCGTAGTCAAATTATAAAGACTGGTATCCTAGAGTATTTGAGCTATAAATAACAAACTTAGAAAGCAACCATTTTTCTGCTATTTTCATCTCCTGAAATTTTTGATGAAACCGTTTAGCGTTGTATTCTAGCCTCAGTTTGACTTAAGGAGTAGGCCAGCGCGAGGCCTAATTTGAGATATATGGGTTTGAGGACATAAGCCAAGAGCCCTGAGAAAGAGGTCTGCCAAGAAATTGTTTGGCGAGTGATGCCGTGGCGCTGGATTTGGCAAATCTCTTTCAATTCTCCGATGGCTGTTTCAATCAATCCACGCCCTGCAAGAAGCAGTTGTTTAAAAGCCGCAAGCGGGTTTTGTTTTCTTAAGCCGTGTGATGAGCTCAATACCTTGATTGCTCAGTGTTTTTGCTTATATACCACTGATCTCCGAATAGAAGGCCTATCAAATATTGAGTCAGTTTTTCGACAACGGCTCGATCATCTGTATTACTGAGGTCAGTGTGAATGACATAATCTCTCCTTGATCATTGAGGCCAAAGAACCATCCGGGTCGACGTTTTCCCACGCTGAGCGGTGCCTTTAAAGACCTTATTACGGCTAATACGTAAGTTATGACAAACTTAAAAAATCAAAAAAGTATGGATTTTTTAAAGTTGCTCTAGCCAGATCTGACTGATTCTTAGGAAATTTTGTCTGAAAATTCGTAGCTGCTTTTCCTTGCCGTTTGTATAGATCAGTTTCAATCTGCATAGATAAAATTCTTCAAATCTTTAGGTAATTGATCAATAACTCTAGCTCCCCAACCACTCTTTCTTTGAGAGATAAGGATCTGACCACCAATATGATGATATAAAGCAATGAGTTCTTTACAAGAATTATACGAAATAGTAGCAGACAGTGCATGGCCTACAATTTGCTGGCCTTCCAAGGCGTTATATAGAAGACTTTGATCCGGATGATAATTCTGGATATAGCAATGGTGGCTCTAGCCATAATAATCAAACTTCTGTTCAAGATGCTTGCTTAACTTATTAACATTACTGCTATTTATGAATAATAGTACTAAACCTTAATTGTTTGTGTGCACCAGCTTCATTTGAGTAAGGCAACCTATCTGAACCTGGCATTTTAGGCTTTTGGAAGAACATTATAAAATTGATCGTGTACAGATGATTACAGCGTTTATGAACACTATAAAATCTCCACGTACCATCACAAAACAAAGGCTGAGATCTCATTGGTAGAATCAAAGAATTCTTTAATAAGGCATTATCTAGCTCGTTTTAATCGAAGAACAAAGCGCTATAGCAAATCCCTGAGGATGCTTTGCGCTACTCTTACCCTCTTCTTCCACATAGGCATTTGCTGGATTTGAAACTTCTACCTATAAATATTAGGCAATGCCTTGTAGGGCAAGCAGTAATCAGAAGATATATCTAAGCCGGTAACTTTTCAGACTCATTAAAGAAGATATAATCAGATCTGCCTATACGAACTACAAGATTAATAGCTTTTTGTAATATACTGACATTAAAATCCTTCATAAGTAATGTAGGCAGACTCATATAGCGGGGTTTCTTCACAAAGGGTCGGCTAAACCAATATATTTTTACCTCTCACCGTCTTTGTTCCCCGATACACTTCCCATAACAGATTATAGCGGTACTCAGATAAAAGGCAACTCCGTTACCCCGCTCCAGCTGTATGTAAAGCAAGCCTCGTTAACTATGTCTAAAATTTGTCATAAGTTTTTCATTAAAGCCATCCTTCATTAACAACAACGCTTGCAGCTCTAGTGATTGGAATGGACGGACACTGAGTTTTTTCGTATGTGTAGAATTTGCAATGAGGTCAGTGGTAAGTAGTCAACTCTTTCCATAGGCTCGGCGCACTTAAAGATATAATCTCTTCTCCGCTCGGTATTCAATGCCAAAATCTGCATTATCAGTTATTAGCCCCCCGATCGGAGAGTAAATAGTAATAAAATCTTTTAGTTTGCATTAATATATATTAAACTTTTCGAGATTATCTAATGCATCGCACACTCCTTTAACGCTCAGATAATTTAGTATACCTTCTGTTTGCAAACGTGAACTTCTTCGTATTTATGTCCTCTTGATTTCCTAACTCTACAGTAAAGACCTCCATTGGCATATTTATAGGGCTTTCAAGTCGGTTAATTTTCTTGTATTTCTCAATTAACTCAATCCAAGGACAAAAAAATAGCTTCATCTAGTGCGCCTGCAAAAATGCTTGGTTATTTCTATAACAAATGGGATTCTAAGTTCAGATACCGAGCGCATCGCATATTCAGAGCTATAAATATGCGGCACAGAAATTGTATCGCAATGAAGATCTAGGACTATATCTGCAGAAATGGCGAGCTCTTGCAACTGCAAAGCCAATTTTTTGTGATAACTAGTTTTTTCTTATTCTTCAAAGCTCCGATTAGGGTGTGCTTCCAAGAACTCATCAACATGACCACTAAAATCCACATAATTGCGATTCCAGTTATCACCAGTAACTGGATCAAATCTTCTAAAGGTATATTTCTCCTATCTTACAGTTTAATCCGTAAGGATTTGCAATTGGAGCAATAGTAATATCCCCCTTGGGTGGATTATTCTGAAATATTCAATTAGCTGTAAAGTAACTACATACCCTTGAACTTCAGCGCCATGGATACCAGTTGTATATAAACAAAAGGTGCTCCTTTGTTAGTACCAGGACAACAAAATACTGGAATGGAAAGTTCACTACCATATGCAAAACTTCTTATCAGAATGTCTTTTCTCTTCATTTTTACTTTAACCAAAATTGTGCAGATTGTGGTTCTCTAATTATACTTAAATTTTTGTTCTCTAATACAGCTTCGCCTGGCAAATCGTTGCATAGAAAGAATGGCAAGCTTTCTGTAAACCCATAAGAAGCCCCCGGTTTGCATAAAAAACAATTACGTCACCTACTCTTGTATCTTCAGGTAACATTTGTTCCCCTAAGAAATCTAGCGATGTACATAAAGCTCCATGAATAAAGAAAGGTGCAAGTTTGGCTTCGGATTCACGTAACAAGTATAAAGGGAAAGATTCGTTTACTAATGCAGGCCTCGCGATATGATTAGTTCCACCATCTATCTAATACGAGAATTTTTTTCCATCGGTCTCTTTACAATCGACGACCGAAGTCACATAAATACCACAAGGCCCTGTCAAATAACGTCCCATCTCCAACCAAAATTCTTTAATATTGTAGGCGTCTTTTAGTTCATTCACTAGAGAATTAACCTCTTCCCAAGCTAAGGACGCTTCTGCTGCGTAGGGAATTCCAAAGCCGCTACCAACATCTAAAACTCGAAAATCTTCAGTTAAACTTTTGCATGTAGACATACTCCTTTCCCAAACATGCCGCAACTTGTAAATCGATAGAATATTGCCCCATTGAAAAACTTGGAATCCTAATAAAGATAGCTGCACTTTTGGCATAATATCTCGAGCAGGGTTTGCTGATCCATGCCAAAAAGCGGTAGTCTTATTTACCCACCTACAGCATTTTTTTCCTCTCCATTCCACTGTAGCTGCAATCTTAGTAACACGTCGGGTTGGTATCCACAAGTCTTTTGCTAATTCTTGCAAGCACATTAATTGTGCGGTATTCTCTATAACAAACGCGCCAACCTTATTTTCGAGTGCAAACCTAAGCAGCCGTTCTGGTTTAGCTGGCCCTGTCATTATCATATCTTTACCCCAGCACGCCAATAGATAGAACTGGCCTAATTCCCCAGAACTTGCAACATCGAAACCTACTCCAGCATGTTTCAGAGTATTTAAAATTGAACTCAAGGTTGGCTTTGCATGCGAAGAATAGCTTCGCTTGCCCTGAAACAATTTCCTTCGCATGATTATAAGAGCTTATCAGGGTTATATACGAAATACGAGCCCCTAGAAGCCAAATTTTGCAAAGTTCCATAGTGATTATAATTTACTAATAATATTTCGAAATTCATTATAAATAGCATTAGTAACTCCAGCTGGCCTAAACTGCCATGCCTTACCATTACCTTCAATACTACCAACAGGCAAGATTTCAATCGCTGTACCAGTTAAGAATACTTCCCGAGCTCTGTCTAAATCATCAAGAGTAAGCGTGGTTTCGTAGACATTAATGTTTAACTTTCTCGCTATATCAAGACATGTCCTTCTAGTAATGCCGTTTAAGAAACATTCTGGTTTAGGAGTGAAAAGTTTTCCATCAACTACTAAAAAAATATTTGAACTACTAGCTTCAGCTATGTTCCCTTGGTAATCAAGCATAAGTACATCATCGAACCCTAGCAACTCAGAAGAGCGCTTACTCATTGAAGATATCATATATAAGCCCGATGCTTTGCTATGCACAGGAGCAGTTTTAGGATCAGGTCTATACCAATTGGAAATATTCATTCGAATCCCATTTTTAAATTGGCTTTCTGTATAGTTAACAGGCCGTTCCCAAACCGCAATCGCCACATGTACATTGGCCCCATTATGAGAAACTGTCATTTTTTTACTACCACACCAAGCAATAGCTCTGACATAACCTTGGCCGTAGCTACCTTGCTTCACCAAAAATTCGGTAGCTTCTATTAGCTCCTCTATCGCGTAAGGGATCTCAAAATCTAAATAATTTGCAGATTGGTGGAAGCGCTCATAGTGTTGATGTGCCTTTAAAAGCTTATCACCATAGGCACGCAAGCCTTCGTATACACTGCTCGCATAATGTAGAGCATGCGTCATAACATGAATACGCGCATCTTTCCAAGACACTATTTTTCCATCTAGCCAGATTGACCCGGGTAAATCATCAAACATATGCTTCTCCTAAAAGTTTTTTTTTATGTAGTAACTCTGCCATCTCAACCGCATTCTCCTTATCGACTAAAACGCTGATGCTGGAATTACTAGCACCATAACACACTAATCGGAGCATGAACGGCTCTATCACTCCTAAGGCTTTTTGTATAATACCAGGCACAGTAAGCCTAGAACCAATAACTGCAAGCAAAGTTATCTTCAACCGATCACACTTCAGCAAATTGTTTAAGCTCATTTAACAAGTCTTGATTATAAATAAATGGATTACGTGCATGTGAACCAGTGCTAATATTATCTATTGTCAAAGCAACCTTCACCTCGCTAGTAATAATTAAGTCTATACTAATCTTGTATTTTGTTAAGATACTGAAAATATTGGCAAGGAATCCATAAGCGTTAAGCATTTTTAGACTCGTTATTGTTACAAGAACTTGCCCTGAGCGCATCGTAATTGCACTAATTCTAGAAGCCAAGGATTTATTATCCTTGATATTTATAAGCGTGCTGTTTCTTTCTGGTTCAAATGTGGATAGAATACGTACTCCTGTTCTGCTTCTAACGCATGGTTCTATTGTTGCAGGGTGTAGTACTTTAGCCCCAAAATTCGCCATTTCAGCAATCTCTTGAAAATTAAGCTCATCAATAAGCTGAGCTTCATCAGTAGTATTAGGGCCCATAGTATAAACTCCAGGGACATCCGTATATATTAGTAATTCATCAGCCCCTATAGCTTCTGCTATGAGCGCTGCACTATAATCACATCCACCTCTACCAAGAGTCGTTGTTTTACCATCCAATGTGCTACCTATAAACCCTTGAGTAATGCAAATATTTGTGGAAAGATTTTGCATACGCTCCTTTATTATACCTATTTCTGGCGCAGCCTTACCGAAATGATCATCAGTAATTAAATAATTGCGTATATCAATTAAGTCGATTTTGATGCCCTGTAAATTAAGAAAGCTGTATACAAGAAGAGATGAAAGATCCTCTCCTAGAGACAAAATATTATCAATTTTTTCTTTATCAATAATGTCTGTATTCAACAATTGATCTAACCTTGCGACTTCTTTTTTTATCTTATCATCGATTGATAAATTTAATTCTTGCGCAATCTTCAAATGAATATTTAATAATTCTTGGATTAAAATAGGGCGTTGAGCTTGGTCCGCGTTTATTAAATTGACTAATGAATTTGTAACGCCCCCCACCGCGCTCACAACTACTATCTTAATTTCTGGGTTAGCCCTTAGAATTTTAGCAACTTGCCTAATTGCCTCTGGAGTTTTAACGCTCGTCCCCCAAAATTTTACAACAATTTTACGCACCATAATGCATCCCTTTCACGAAATTAATATAACTTTCCATGTTAGCAATAACTGCACCTGCTGCTCCTCTGACAAGATTGTGAGTTAAGCAAACAAGTCCTATAATATTTGGTTTATCGCCTTGACGTAAATGTCCTATATGAGCACGCATGTCGTTATGAGCCAAATCCTTTGCGCTTTGTGGCCGTCCATTTTTGTTATGAATAACAAAAAGCTCAGAATATTTTTTATTCCAGGCTAAGTAAGCTTCAATTGCTTGTTCAGGCCGCACGCTTTTCTTAAACACAACATGTAGGGTTACTGTATGGCCATACATTACAGGTACCCTATGTACGTGTGTTGTGACAGAAAAGCCTGCATAATTTTCTGCAGTACCCAGTATCCTCTTAGTTTCTTCGGCAATTTTTTCAACTTCATTAGAAATATGCGGTATAGTGTTGCCCAGTATATCAAGAGAAGGTACTCCTGGGTACCCAGCACCGCTTATGGATTGGAGCGTTACCACGCTTACATGCTCTATCTCTCCCAAATTTACAAGAGGTACAAGGGCCAATGTCACGCCAACTACCGAACAATTAGGATTTGTAATGATTTTACCTTTTGTCTCCTGCTTCTCTAATAGTGACAAATGATTAAAATTAATTTCTGGAACTAATAATGGCACATTTTTATGCATTCTAAAGGCAGAAGCATTTGAGAAAACTATTTTCCCTTGTTCCGCTAGGGCTAGCTCTACTACTTCCGCAACATCTGCTGGTAAGCAAGAAATAATAAAATCTGCCTTTAAATCTTGAGCTGAACTTAGTTTTATTTTAGAAATATCTTGTGGTAATGACATGATTGGTTCACGCCAGTCACACACTTCACCAAAGGTTTGTCCAATACGTTGATCCGAGGCAACCAACTCTATTATGTTAAAACGCGGGTTACTAGCTAAAAGCGCAATTGCTTTTTGTCCCACGACGCCAGTGGCCCCCAAAATGGCAACAGAAATATACATAATTACCTTTCTAAAGAATACATATATAAAGAAACAAAGGATGAAAGTCTTATAGCATATGTCAATATGCTATAGTTCAAGAATATGGCTAGGAGCGCCGCTTTCACTTCAAAAGAAGTGTCAAATTTTATACAAAAAACTACCATATTAATAATTAATACTTACACAAAATTAACTATACTGTGATAACCACGCAACCCTTTCATTCTGCACAGTAATATTCTGTAGTCAAGCAATAAAATTCAGCTCTTTATTTTAGCAAGCATATTTTCCACCAGCTCAATATTTGGAAATTCCGCTTCTATTTCGAGCACTTGAGTTAAACTTTGATATTTTTTAGGTAAACGCACAAAATCTTTCGAGGAAGTTATGACGCTGCATTTCAAAACATTAGCGTGATTATAAATCGCATCCAATTCTGACTCACCAAACATATAATGATCAGAAAAAATAGCAGATTCTTTTACTTTTATATTATATTTCTTAGCTGTTTCTAAAAATTTTTTTGGATGTGCAATTCCTATTATTGCAAAAAAATCTTTATCTTTAAATTCCTCTATACCTTTCGGAGTGATGATACAGGAAGTAATTTTAGTTTTTAGCAAAGGTATAGTTTTTGAAAATCTATAATTGATAAAATTAATAGTCTCTTTGATCTTATCTTCATTAATACCGGAGACGATAACTAAATCTGCTCTTCCTAGAGCACAAACCGGTAATTCTCTTAAAGGGCCAGCTGGTAACAAGAGCAGATTTCCAAACATATACTCAGAATCTATTACAAGTATTGATAAGTCTTTGTGTATACTGTTATCTTGTAATCCATCATCCAAAACCACTACATCAAAATCGTCAGCTTGTGCGGCGAACACTCCTTGAATCCTTTTCTGAGCTATATAGGTCGGAGCAAAGTTGCTCAATAAAATCGCTTCATCTCCTACATTACTTACGTTATGCATCTTAAGATCCACTGCAATACAGATACTATGCTTGAGCAAATTGGCTTTGTAGCCATGTCCAATAAAGGCTAGATTTTTCTTGTGTTTCTTCAATAACCGACCTATAGCAATTACAATTGGCGTTTTCCCAGAACCGCCTACCGTCAAGTTCCCTACGCATATGACCGGCATATTTGCTTTTTGTTTTTCAGTGAAAAAAACTTTTATGGTATGGACGATAATATATATCCATGAAAATGGACGCAGTAACTTATTAATAAATAAATTCTGCCTCCATAACCTATCGACCATCAAGTGTTCTACTTTACTCAAAAAATTCATTTCCATGTAAAAACTCTACTTTTAGTTTATAGATACACTCATAGGTTCAAAAAGCAAATAAAAAAGCCTCATATTTAAAATTAATATGAGGCTAAAATAATATTTTATTAGTTGGCCACAGTAACCGCTCTACGATTTTTAGCATAGGCGTCTTCCGTAGTGCGGTCATCAGCTAACCTTTCTTTTCCATAAGATATCACTGTTAACCTACTAGGTGAAACGCCACCTTTGCTTGTTAAGAACGACTTAACAGCATTAGCGCGTCTCTCGCCAAGCCCTATGTTGTACTCGGCTGTACCGCGCTGATCAGCATGTCCTTCTATCGTAAAGGTCGCTGTGCTATATTTTTGCATTAGCTCTGCTTGCTTAGCCAAGATTGCCTTCGCTTCTTCAGAAAGAGAAGAATTGTCAAAAGCAAAGTACACTTTGTCCCCCACTTTTTGTGTTAACTCTTCAATAAGAGCTTTTGAAGCTTTAGTTGAACTGAGAGCTTTGCTATCAGAACCAGATTGTACGCATGCTGTTAGCATTGCTAAAGCACACACTGTTAAAATTGTTTTTTTCATAATGATAACTCCTACAAGTAATACCGAGATAGTTGGTCGACCTCTCTACAAATCTAACCATTAACTCGTTTTTTTAAATAGGTCAAATAAATTTAAGTTATGCCAACCCATCCGTTATAATGATGTTATTTGAAATTATAATTGTCAATTGAGTTTTCAGTATATTTTGCAGCTTTTTCGCTAGTTAAAAATTTTTATGCATTTTTTTAATTTTGCAATTTGTTATAGCGTAAACTTCATCACAATAATCTAATTCACTCATGTCGTGAGTAATCATAATAGTTGTCATATTATGATTTCTTAAAAGATGATGAGTAAATCTCATAACTAATTTCGCCGCCTCCGGATCAAGAGCCGCGGTATGCTCATCCAATAATAAAATTTTCGAAGGTCTTAATACAGCCATTAATAGACTCAGTATCTGCCTTTGCCCCCCAGACAGCATAAAAACTGGTTCATCCAACTTATCTTCTAATCCAGCATTAAGTTCCTGTAACTTTTTTTTAAAAAATGCTCTGGGATCTTTTTTAAGGAACAATACCAATGTCCTCTTTAGATCGCGTCTGCTAGCAAAAATTAAATTCTCTAAAACCGTTAGATTCCTAGCGGTGCCCTTTCCCGGGTCTTGAAATACGCGGCTTATAAATTTTGCTCTGTCAAAATCTCTAATATTAGTACAATCTTGATTACCTATTATAACTTTGCCTTCATTGACTATAACTTCTCCTGCAATAACTTTTGCTAGTGTAGACTTTCCCGCGCCATTGTTACCTATTAGCGCAGCAAACTTACCCTGAGTTATGGTCATAGACACCTTATCAAGAACTACCCTTTCTAGAGTAGTACCCTTATTATAAATCAAGCTAATATCTTGCAGCTCAATTGACATTTTAACTTCCTCTCTCGTTATTTCTTTTGCTTAGCATAATGAAAACAATTAGAACAGCGGTGATAATATAGATATCTGAAGCTCTTAATATAGAATCAGCAGCATCAAGAGATATCGCTATCAAGGTGTTATAGACTATCGCACCCAATAAGCAAGAAAAAGATATCATCAGCATATTACGACTAGATATGATTCTTTCTCCAACTATAACACTGGCAAGGCCTATTACAATCACCCCATTACCCATACCTATGTCACAAAACCCCTGTAATTGAGACAACAAAGAACCTGCTAAAGATGTTAAACCATTACTCAAGATTAAGACCGAATAAACAACTTTATTATAATCAACACCGTAAGCGTTTCCCATAATTGGATTTTGCCCCGATACTCTTATTCCAAGCCCTATTTCTGAAGAAAGAAAATAAGCAAGCATTATAGTGATAATAATTACTATAGATGCCGTAATTATTATTGAGTTTGAATTAGTGTATATAACCTCTTGGTCTAGTAACACTAAATTCGGTTTGCCCATGATTCTCAAGTTAATTGAATGCAATCCGATCATGATAATGATGCTAGATAAAAGATTCTGTATTTTGCACTGTAAATTTAGAAAGGCTGTTGCTGCTCCGGCAAAAAAGCCCATAAGAATCGCTGAAAAAGTTGAAACTATGGGAGGAAAACCATTTATTATCAACACAGTAGATACAGCCGCTCCTAGAGTGAAGCTACTATTTACTGTTAAATCTGGAAAATCTACAATTCTCAGCGTTAAATAAATACCAAGAGCAATCAGGCCATATATAAGGCCAGTTTCTAAAGTATAGTATACAAGATCTGATATCATTCTATAACCTCAGATGCTACACTTACAATACTCTTATCAATTTTAATTTTTAAATTTTTTGCTGCTACCTTCATATTGATTTTTAGTTCAATTTTTTCTGGAAATTCTACAGGAAGTTCATATGTTGTTTTTTTACCTAGTAATACTTTTTCTATTATTTTGCCAGTCTGTATACCTATCTTATACTGATCTGGACCAAACGCAGCCAACACCCCATTTTTTATGGTATCAACATCACTACAAAAGACTGGTACCATAAAACTAGAAGCAATTTTTGTAATGCCCCGTATTGAAGATAAAGCCGTATTATCGTTCGAAACAAATATAGCGTCTATTTGTTTATGTATCAAGGACTGCGTTGCAACTATTACATCGTTGCTTGACGATATTACAGCCTCCAATATCTCCAAATTAAAGTCCTTCGCGCTTTCCTTGACTCTGCGCAATATTTCCATTGAGTTAGCTTCTGTTGAATTATATATCACACCAATTTTTTTAGCCTGTGGCAAAATATCAACTATCAATTTAAGCTGCGGCTCAATATTGATCATATTGGACACTCCAGCAAAATTTGTAGCAGTCTCTTTTAAATCTTTGATTAAGCCGGCTGAGACAGGATCAGTTACCGAACTAAAAATTACTGGAATCTGATCATTCTTTAAGAAGGCCTGAGCTGCAATAGTGCCAATTGCAACTATTAATTTTGGTCTAGCGGTAGTGACTCTTTTGCCAATTTGTAGCGCCAAGGTGGTATTACCCTGGGCGTTTTCATATCCTGTACCAAACCGACTACAGCATCTTCTTAAATAGTCTTCTATGCCTTTCCTCGTCGAATTTAAAGCGTCATGCTCAACTACCTGCAATATCACTACATCATTATTGTTTTTTTTGAATGTCTTAAATAGTTGAAAAAGCTTAAAAATTACCGCAAATGATAATACGAGTATTAAATAATATTTATTTTTCATATGTTATTATAAAGTTTCTTGAAAATTATTTACCTTCCGATGCAAGTACTATGTTAGCATATTTTATCAATGAACTGAAGACTTGTATTGTATTTTGTAAAGTTTTGCAAGGTAAAATAAAATATATATTATCTTTTTTATTGTCTATATACTTCATCAAATTAGGAGAGAAGAGATGATTCTTGTTATTTTTTGTATAGATATCTAAATGGACTTTTTTTATAAAGATGTATATGATACGGAATATAAAAGAATTTGTTATTTAAGTATGTCGTTGCTTGACTCAGAGTCGGTATATAAGCCCTTTCATTACCCCGAAGCTTATGATTATTGGAAATTACAGCAACAACTTCATTGGCTACCCGAAGAAGTTCCTATGGCAGACGATGTAAAGGACTGGAAAAAGGTTTTGACTGAGCCAGAAAAACACCTTTTAACGCAGATCTTTAGATTTTTTACCCAGGCTGATATAGAAGTTAATAATTGCTACATGAGGCATTACTCGCGAGTATTTAAGCCGACAGAAGTACAAATGATGTTAGCAGCTTTTTCTAATATGGAAACTATCCATATCGACGCGTATTCTCACTTATTGGATACATTAGGTATGCCAGAAGTCGAATATAGTGCTTTTCTTAAATATAAGGAAATGAAGGAGAAGTATGATTATATGCAGCAGTTTAACGTGAATTCTAAAGAGGATATAGCAAAGACCTTGGCAGTATTTGGTGCTTTTACCGAAGGATTACAGCTTTTCGCTTCTTTTGCAATGTTATTAAACTTCCAAAGATTTGGTAAAATGAAGGGTATGGGCCAAATTATTGCCTGGTCAGTAAGAGATGAAACCCTGCATACTAACGCTATAATGTGGCTATTTAAGGCATTTATCACTGAAAACCCCGAGGTTTGGAATAAAAAATTAACCGACTTCTTACACGAAGCCTGTGAGACTATTATAAAACATGAAGATGCATTTATAGATTTGGCATTTGGATTCGAAGGAGCTATAGAAGGCATGACCGCATCTGATATCAAGCAATATATAAGATATATAGCCGATAGAAGACTTACTCAGTTGGGTTTGCGAGAACTCTACAAAATTGAGAGAAACCCTCTTCCGTGGCTCGACGAAATTCTGAATGCTCCGGAGCACACAAATTTCTTCGAGAATAGAGTTACTGAATATGCTAAAGCCGCAACTAAGGGAACATGGGAAGAAGCATTCGCGGTATAAGTTATTTATCCAATGAGTATTATTAGAAATGCGGCTGTTGTTTCAATAACAACCCTAGTGTCAAGAATATTTGGCTATATTAGAGATGTAGTTATTGCTTCTTATCTAGGTACAGGCCCGCTTAACGATGCGTTTATTGCGGCATTTAAATTCGCCAACTTATTTAGAAATATTTTCGGCGAAGGAGCATTGACGGCTGCGTTTGTCCCTATTTTTACTTATAAATTATCGCAAGAGGGAACGAAAAAAGCCTTAGAAGTGGCAGCCCTAGTTCAATCCATTTTAGCAATAACCTTAACCTTGTTTTGTTCTATTATAATATGTTCAATGCCGTATGTGTTAAAGATTACCACTCCAGGATTTGCAAACAAGGGGTACTACTTTGAGATGGCCGTTACATTGAGCCGCATTACTTTTCCTTATTTATTCTTTATCTCTTTAGCGGCCTTCTATGGAGGAATACTTAATAGTATCGGTAAATTCATGCCATTTGCCGCCACCGCAATAATTTTTAATATCTCTATGATATTATTTGCTCTCCATATTAATGATGAACGAACTAAAGCACACGTAATTGCTCATGGCGTACTAGCCGCAGGTGTTTTAGAACTTTTGTGGATGGTCTTCTTTTTAAAAATCAATAAAATGTCCGTACCAATTAGGCTACCCTCGATCAATCCAGATATCAAAACTGTTTTAAATAGAATGGGAGCGGGAGTTTTTGGATCTGGTATAGTGCAAATTAATACTTGGATTGATATGGTTATAGTTTCCTTTGTACCCGGAGGGTTATCTTATATCTATTATGCAGACAGAGTTATGCAATTACCACTAGCTATTATTGCTACTGCTACTTCGACCGCATTGTTGCCCGCACTTTCAAGACATATTGCAAATAACAATTACACGGAACTAAAACACAGTAAAGAAGCAGCTATCAGAATAGCTGCATTCTTTTTAATTCCTGCAACAATGATATTATATTTATTTCCTGATGATATTGTAAGGATGTTATTAGAAAGGTATGAATTTAACTCTGAATCAACAAAAAATACCGCTGCAGCCCTTAGGTTTTTAGCACTTGGCCTACCTGCATATGCATTAATTAAGTTATTCAGCAGTAACTTTCATGCCCATGGAGATATAAAAACTCCAGTAAAAATAGCCGCTTGTGCATTGTTGATTAATGTATTACTCAGCATATCTTTAATCACTACCTTAAAACATGTGGCAGTTTCGGTTGCATCCGCCATTGCAGGCTGGTTTATTGCTATCACGATGGTAATGATATCTAAAAAAAGAAATTATTACCAATTTAGCACGCATTTGTTAAGGAAGTTAGGACTTTTTATTTTTAATGCAACAATTGGTAGTGCATTAATATACGCACTTCTTAATATATTAAATGCAAACGCATTTATCAGCCTGACTGCAGGCGGGGTATTGTATATCTCGATGCATTATGTAATCAACTTATTACTGCTTAATATATTTAAACTTAAGTAATTATCAAGATTTTGAATATTTTTGCTATACAATAGAATTTTATGTTTGTAGAATCAGAAAAGTAAAGAATTAATATATACTTAGAGCTGTGGCAATGCAGAAAAATAAAATTAATACTATTCCTCTGGTTACATTAATCCCAAGTATTATCACCATGTTCGCACTGTGTTTGGGCACTACAGCAATTAGATATGCTTTAGAGGCGAAATTTGATATAGCTGCCGCCTTAGTCATCGTCGCATCAATTATGGATGGTTTAGATGGAAGAGTAGCAAGGCTTCTGAACTCAACAAGTCATTTTGGCGCTCACCTAGATTCTTTAGCTGATTTGGTGAGCTTTGGAGTTGCCCCTGGAATGGTGTTATATCTGTGGTCTTTACACCAACTGACATATAAAGGCGTAGGTTGGGCTGTTGTGTTATTTTATATAACCTGCTCCGCATTTAGATTAGCTAGATTTAATGTTCAAACAGGTGATTCATCTGAAAGAAAAAATAATAATTTCTTTACTGGAGTACCAATGCCCGCAGCTGCTGGCTTAGTGCTACTACCATTGGTAATCACCTTTAACATTACAGAATATAGGTTACCCAATGCAGTGATAGCTGTGTATGTAGCTTTAATTGGAATGATGATGATCAGCCAATTACCAACTTTCTCTGGAAAAAAAGTTAGCGTTAAGAGAGAATATGTAGTTCCTCTTTTGGTACTCACAGGAGTTATGATGGCTGGAATTCTTATTGAACCCTGGTTTATATTGCCTTTAATGGGTGTTGGCTACATATTGTCTATACCTATAAGTGCCATTTATTATTACAGATTTTATTACAATAAAAAATCAACTGCAGAAAAATAGTGTGGTTATGAAGGAGAGGAAGGTAGTTTTTTCGGGGGTACAGCCGAGCGGCATTATTACTCTTGGTAATTATTTGGGGGCAATAAAAAACTGGGTCGAAATGCAAGAGAGTAATGATTGTCTGTTTTGCGTAGTTGATTTGCATGCCATAACCATCTATCAAGATCCAAAAATTTTAAGCCAAAATATACTTAACGTTGCAGCTATATACGTCGCTTCCGGTTTAGATCCACAAAAATCTATAATATTTCAACAATCTTCCATCACAGAACATCTTGAGCTAGCTTGGGTTTTAGGTAATCACACTAGGCTCGGTTGGTTAAACCGCATGACACAGTTCAAAGATAAAGTTGGAAAAAATAAGGAAGCGGCTTCTTTAGGTTTATATTCTTATCCTGTTTTGATGGCTGCCGATATTTTACTTTATAACACAGATTTAATACTAGTTGGCGAAGATCAAATTCAACATATTGAGCTTTGTCGTGATATTGCAGGCGCCTTTAATAGACAATACCAAATTGATTATTTTAAAATGCCCGAAGCCCTGACCAACCAAAATGCAAAGCGTATAATGAGCTTACGGGATGCGAAGAAAAAGATGAGTAAATCTGCCCCTTCAGATGCAACCAGAATAAATATCTTTGACAGTAACGAAGCAATAGAACAAAAAATTAAAAAAGCTACAACTGATTCTTTTGAAGGAATTTGCTTTGATGAAGAAAACCGCCCAGAAATAAGCAACTTGCTTAATATATATTCTGCATGTTCCGGCAATTCTATAGAATCTTCTGTACAAGAGTTAAAAAATTGCAGCACAAGTCAGTTCAAAGCAAGGCTTACAGAAAGCATTATAAGCGCAATAGCGCCGATTCGAGACCAAGCATTTAAAATCCTTAAGAAAAAAGAGGTTGTAGTCAATATATTAAAAGAAGGACAAAAGCGGGCTAAAGAATCAGCAAGCACTAACCTTAAGAAGGTTTATGAAATAGTTGGGTTATCAGTCTATTATTAAACTCAAGCGTCTCAGCAGTAAATCCTGGCCAAAGCAAGACAAAATCACAACTCTTCTATTTTGATATTATGATTTGTGTAAACACATATATCAGCTGCTATATGAATTGATTTTTCAGCAATTTCTCTTGCAGAAAGAGCAGGATTACTTAAAAATGCCTTTGCAGCAGCACGAGCATAATTACCCCCAGAGCCAATGGCTGCAATATTATCCTCAGGTTCTAAAACGTCGCCTTGACCAGATAGAACTAATAGGACATCCTTATCAGCGACAATTAACATTGCTTCTAGCCTCCTCAAGTATTTGTCCGTACGCCAATCCTTTGACATCTCCACAGCTGCCCTTAGAAGGTGATTATTATGCTTCTCTAGCTTTACTTCAATCCTCTCAAAGAGAGTAAAAGCATCAGCGGTTGAGCCTGCAAACCCCGCTATAATTTTACCACTATTACTTTTTCTGATTTTATTGGCAGTTGCTTTCATAACGGTATGGCCAAGGCTCACTTGCCCATCGCCCGCAATCGCAACCTTGTTATCTTTCTTTACTGCAATAATAGTAGTAGCATGCCACATTTTAATTACCTAATTTACATAACACGGGCACATGGTCAGAAGCTCTCTCCCAGCCCCGCGCTTCTTTAAAAATTTCAGCTTCTGACATCATATCAGAAACATTGGGAGAAACCAATATATGATCGATACGCATACCACGATTTTGTATATAACCGTTTCCTCTATAATCCCACCAGCTAAACTCTTGAATACCTGGATTCATCGCTCTAAAAGTATCGATAAAACCGCTATTTATAACTCCCCTAAATTGGCTCCTTTCTTTTATATGAAAGCAAATAGAGCCATCTAAGCCCTTGGGGTTATAAACATCTATTTCCTCTGGAGCAACATTTAAATCGCCACCAACTATAATATTTTCTTCGGCTTTAGACAAATGGATTAGATGTTGTTTAAGAGCATGCAAAAACTCTAATTTATATAAAAATCGATGTGACCCTACCTCTAATCCATTTGGTACATAAACCGATATAACTCTTAAGGGATAGTTATTGATAGTAGTAAATGCCTCAATATATCTAGCTTCTGGCGGCCAATCTTCAGAAAGAGTAGGCAGCCCTAGTATACTATCTTCTATCGGGCTTTTGCTGAGTATAGCAACACCATTATAGCTTTTTTGCCCATAGACTTTAATATTATAGTTAAATTCCTCAAGCGCCTCAAAAGGAAATTTTTCTGCTTGGCACTTAGTCTCCTGCAACAAGACTATCTCAGGTTTCTTTTCTGCTAAAAACCTCCTTAAATGATGGATCCGGGCATTAATTGAATTGACGTTCCAACTAACAATTAGCGCCATGCAACCCTCCACTCATTTTTGAGTCATAAATATTATCTAAAAACGCCCAAATCAATTTAGCTACTTTTATAGCTGCTTTATGGGCAACTTCTTGTTCTGCTTCGCTCAATTTATCAAGTAAAGCTTCACATTCTGCTGAATGCCATTCATCAGCTTTAGTGTGCACTTTAAAAAATTGCAATCCAGGATTCTCATTATCGTATCCATAGAATTTTTTATCTTTGATTCGGCAACCACTGGGACTTGTTGTTCATATGCAAACAACGCTCCAAGACCTGCAGCGTACGAAGACTTGATTAACTCTAAGAAGCCTTCAACTAAATTTTTTGTTGCGCTTTCAGCGCGTGTAGAAGAAACTTCTTCCCTACTCTCCCCAAGGCTTTCAGCAAACCTAAGCCATAGCTCCGGGTGATTTTCATCACCCCTTTCTTCATCTATTAAATTTTCTAAAAGAACTCGACGATCAGTAATAGATAAGCACTGCGAATGCACTCCGCTAACATATCTAGGAAAGGCCTCAACGTTTTTAAAATACTGTTTGGCATAGCGCTGCAAAGTTGATATCTCTAGAGCACCTTGATTCCAAGCTTGGTAAAAAGGATGCTTCAGCAAATGATACTTGGAAAGATTTTGGACTAAAGTAACAGAAAACATAATGCCTCACTCTTTAATTGCACATCTTATGCTTTTTATACTCTTTGCAGAATAAGTCAAAGCAATTATTTTTGATTATGACTTGACCGCTCTAATATATAGTGATATAAGTACCTCACAAAAGGGTTGGGCTTTTTCTCAACCTTTTTTTGTTTATATATTTATATGATTTCCTATTTGAAAAAATTTTCATCTTAATGAGTATATTTCAGAATAATTTAGAAGAAAGGATAGCAAATGCTATTGTAGGTCCAATTGAAAGTCTGGGATATGAACTAGTTAGAGTAAAAATAATTAGTACAGGCAAACATAACACTTTGCAAATTATGTTTGATAAAGTCAACGGTACAGCAGTCAATATAGAAGATTGTAAGAAAGTACATTACACAATCTCCCCACTACTGGATGTTGAAGATATTATAGAAGACAAATATACACTAGAAGTTAGCTCTCCTGGAGTTAATAGGCCACTTACTCGCGATAAAGATTTTATTAATTATATCGGTTACGCAATAAAATTAACTACGAAAATTCCAATAGGCAACAGGCGAAGGTTTAAAGGCGTGCTGAAAGAATTTTCAAATAATGAATTAAGTATCGAACTTAAAGATAATAATGGAATTATAAAAATAAATAAAAACAATATAATGGAAGCGAATTTGCTTTTTGAAAAAGAGGAGACATTATGGCAGTAGCAGGTTTTGGTGGAGTTGAGATCTTGCAAATAGTTGATGCTGTATCAAGAGAGAAATCAATCCCGAAAGAAAGTGTAATTAAAGCTTTAGAAGAAGCTTTAAAGGTTGCAGCGAAACGCAAGTATGGTAGTGAACAACAAATAAGAGCTGAGATTGATAGAAAAACTGGTGAAATAAAGCTTTACAAGGAGATATTAGTTGTTGCTAGTCAAGAAGAAGTTGATAGTAAATATACAGAAGAAAAAGTGCAAGCGATTACCCTAGAAGACGCAAAGCTTAAAGATATTAATATCGCAGTCGGAGATATAATATGCGAATCACTCCCTGCAATGGATATTGGAAGAATTGCTGCACAATCCGCGAAACAAGTAATCACTTCTAAGGTCAAAGAAATCGAGAAAGATCTACAATTTGAAGAATTTAAAGATCGCATTGGAGAAATCATTAATGGGGTAGTTGAAAAAGTTGAATACGGTAATCTTATCGTTAAACTTGGTTCAGCAGAAGCGTTGCTTAGAAGAGATAATTTATTGAGAGCTGATCACTATAGGCAAGGTGATAGGGTAAGAGCATATCTAGTTGATATAGATAGGCAAGCACGAGGTCCACAGATTATCTTGTCTAGAACTCACGAGCAATTTGTTGCAATGTTATTTGCACAAGAGGTACCTGAAGTATATGAGAATATTATACAAATCAAAGCAATTGCACGAGATCCTGGCTCCAGAACTAAAATTGCAGTCTATTCTTCTGATCCAGCAATAGATGCAGTTGGATCTTGTGTTGGAATTAGAGGAGCTAGAGTTCAAGCAGTAATTTCAGAACTTAAAGGAGAGAAGATCGACATAATACAATGGACTGCGGATTTAGGTGTGTTAATAGTAAGCACATTAGCCCCTGCTTCAATAACCAAAGTGTTAATTGATGAAGAGCAGCACAAAATCGAAGTGGTAGTCCCGGAAGATCAACAAAGTATAGCGATCGGTAGACAAGGCCAAAATGTACGATTAGCATCTAAATTAATAGGTTGGAAATTAGACGTACTAACCGAAGAGAAAGAGGCTAAACGTAGGCAAGATGAATTTAGCGCAGTGACACAAAAATTTATGGAGGCTCTTGATCTTGAAGAAATCTTAGCACAATTGCTCGCTTCCGAGGGATATAATTCTATTCAATCTATATCAGACGCTAATATCAATGAATTAAGCACTATTCAAGGTCTTGATGTGGAAATAGCTCAAGAATTAATAAACCGGGCAAAAAATTATTCCGAATCTCATGCTGATGCTAAGGAAATTATTGCTCCATCGCACCTGCACGATATCGCTAACAGTCCATTGCTTAGAATCAAAACGGTGACCCCAGAGCTTGCTAAGCGCCTTCATGATAATAACATTAATAAAATTATTGATGTCGCAGATCTTTCTCGGGATGATTTCAAAGATATAATTCCTGATTCTGAACTAGATGATGAAGTGATAGATGTAATTATTATGGATGCCAGAAAGAAATCTTATTTCAATAAAAGCAATAAGATAGTATAGTATCAGTGCCTATTGCTGATCATAAGGTGCTGTAAAAAAAGAGGTAAAACTAAATGACTAATAGTAATGATAGTAATAACACTATTAAGAAGCCGTTAGGGTTGTCAAACAGTAAGCTTGGCTTATCAAGTAAACAACCCCTTGGGAAAGGTCAGGCTGATGCCTTAGGTCCAAAATCTTCTCCTAACCGCTTAAGAGGGAGCTCATCAGTGATCGTAATCACTAAAAACAAGCCCGCACCTAACTCCCCTACTAGAACTGCCCCTGGAGCCTTGAGCAAAGAGGAGCAAGAAAAAAGGTTGCGTTTACTAAAAATGGCTGAGGCTGAAAAAAGTAAACAGCAACGTGTTATTATCAAAACAGAAACTCAGAAAGAAGAAGATATAGAAAAGACCAACAGAAGTGAGCTTGTCGAGAATTCATCTGAAAGCCTCTCCAAAGAACACAGCAATACGGTGATCTCGACAGAGATCTCAGAGAATAGCGCTCCATCTCAAGAAAAAACTGAGCGCCGCGATTTTATAAAAACCCTCAGCTCAAATCGAGGCAAGGTTAGAAACCTAAATCAAATTTTAACTCCATCTCCACAGTCAAATGAAGATAATGAAGTGGAAGAAGTGCTAAAGCCTTTTGAGGAAAAAAATATCAGGATTATTTCCGATACCGTTGTAAAAAAACATCATTCGATCGGAGCTCATAAAAAGAAAAAAGGTACACCTGATGAAGAATTAGAAAGCGCAACTCAAATTAAAAAGGTGCTTGGTGATGCCGATACAAAAAAATTAGGACGGCATAGTAACAAAGGAGCATTATCTCACTTTGCTATGCTGAAGAGCGACGAGGAAGAAGATGAGCAGTTTATAAGACAAATTGGCGCTTCAATTAGAAAATCTAAGAACAAAAAAAATCGTAATACAACTCCTACTCAAGAAAAAATATTTAGAAAAGTTTCTATACCTGATTTTATTACTGTCCAAGAACTTGCGAACAGAATGACGGAAAAGGCAGTTGATATAATCAAATCTTTAATGAAAATGGGGGTAATGGCAACTGTTAATCAATCAATAGACGCAGATGCTGCAGAATTGATTGTACTGGAGTTTGGTCATACGCCAAAAAGAGTTACTGACGTAGAGGTCGAAAAAGGTCTATTGAATGAAACTCCTGATAATCTAGAAGACATGGCGCCGAGAGCGCCAGTTGTTACAATTATGGGACACGTTGATCACGGTAAAACCTCATTATTAGACGCTTTAAGGCTCACAGATGTTGCTGCCAAAGAAGCTGGAGGAATTACTCAGCATATAGGAGCATATAGCGTACAACTCGCTAACGGCAAATATATAACCTTCTTAGACACTCCAGGGCATGAGGCGTTTACTGCAATGCGTATGAGAGGAGCAAAAGTTACCGATGTAGTGATTCTAGTAGTTGCAGCTGATGATGGTATCAAAGAACAAACTATAGAAGCGATTAACCACGCTAAGGCTGCTAACGTACCAATTATTGTGGCCATTAATAAGATAGATAAACCAGAAGCAAATACAGAAAGAGTAAAAAACGAATTGCTAAGCCATGGCCTCGTTCCAGAGGATATGGGAGGCGATACCATTGTGGTAAATGTTTCGGCTAAAACTAAACGAGGACTTGATGCTCTTGAAGACACCATATTAGTGCAAGCGGAGTTAATGTCTTTAAAAGCTAACCCAAAGGCTCCTGCAAGCGGAGCTGTTGTTGAAGCAAGAATGGATAAAAGCAGAGGTGCGGTTGCTACTTTACTTGTTCAACGAGGCACTTTGAAAATAGGCGATATTATAGTTGTAGGAACATGTTATGGTAAAGTAAAAGCCTTATTAGATGACAAAGGTCACACTATAAAATCATGCTTACCTGCATACCCGGTTGAAGTTTTTGGCCTCAACCAAGCTCCTGTTGCTGGTGATACATTTACAGTTGTGAGTAATGAAAACACCGCAAAAGAGTTAGTTGATTTTAGAATGCATAAAGAAAAAGAACATAAAGCTGCATCTTTGAGAAAAGATCCTTTGGAAAGATTGTTTACTAAAGCTAAGCAGGATGGATCTCATAAAGAACTAGCCATAATAATAAAAGCTGATGTGAATGGCTCTGCAGAAGCCATTGCTAATAGTTTAGCTAAACTTCCAAGCGATGAGGTAACGTTAAGAATACTCCATTCAGGTGTTGGTGGAATAACCGAATCAGATGTCACCCTTGCTGCTGCCTCTAGGGCATTAGTAGTAGGATTTAATGTCAGGGCTAACAATCAAGCACGTGATATGGCTGGGCAATTAGGAGTGGACATTAAATATTATTCAATAATTTATAACTTGATAGATGATATCAAAGCTGCAGTAAGTGGTCTATTATCTCCTATTATAAAAGAAAAATTACTGGGTTATGCTGAAATTAGGCGGGTATTCGATTTAAGCAAATTTGGAAAGGTTGCTGGATGTATTGTAACTGAAGGGATGGTTCAAAGAAATGCTTCAGCAAGATTGCTGCGAGACAACATAGTAATTCATGAAGGCAAATTAAAAGCCTTGAAAAGATTCAAAGAAGATGTTAGGGAAGTTAAAGCAGGATTTGAATGCGGTGTGTCTTTTGAAAGATATGAAGACATCAGAATCGGTGATAGAATAGAGGTATTTTCTTTAACCGAGGAATCGAGGCAAATTTAGAAGTTAAAAAATGGCTATTTCTAAAAAAGATCGTGAACTTTTGAGCTTATACCAACGCTCTGGATCTGATCTTTTTCTTGAAGAAACACCACAAAATCGCCAAAGTCCGTCCGCCTCCTCAAGAATTACTAAGAGAAAACATAAACGAATCGCTTCTCAACAACCAGTAAAGAGCGAATCATACACAGAAAGGAGCGCCTCTAGAATAATGGCTGATAACTCTGATAACTTTCAGGAGCTATGCGAAGCTATAAAAAAATTCGATGGTTGCGAAATAAAAGAGGCTGCAATCAACACCGTAATCTACGATGGACAAGTTGACGCAAAAATAATGGTTGTAGGCGAAGCACCAGGCGCTAATGAGGACGAGCAGGGAATTCCATTTTGTGGTCAAAGCGGCAAACTCTTAGATAATATATTTAAAACAATCGGCCTTAGTAGAAAAGAGAACTTGTTTATTACTAACACCGTTTTTTGGCGCCCCCCAGGCAACAGGAGACCAACTCCAGAAGAAATAGATGCCTGTCGTCCCTTTTTAGAAAAAATGATTTTTTTGCTGCAACCAAAGCTAATTATCATAGTAGGCAGTACTGCTATTGAATCCTTGCTTCGAATTAAATCCGTTTCTATGAATTCACTGCGCACTCAAAACCACTTGTACTCTAATTGCTATCTAGGCTCAAATACCACAGAAGCAACGGCAATTTTTCATCCTGCTTACTTACTTAGGCAGCCTGCACAAAAAAAAGCCATGTGGTTTGACATTTTAAAAATTTCTAAAATGATAAGGCCCTTTATAAGCTACTAGTATAGTTTTAATGCTGATATAAAGTTGCCATTTAGTAATTGTCCAGATTATCTTCACCTATCCTTCATCTGGAAAGTGTACTTATTATAAAGCAAACACATTAAAATGATTAGTTAAAAATTTGGCAATTGATTAGGGGCTCTGGTGTTAGTTCATTGGTGTCAATTCTTTATGCTTTCCAACTTCTCATTTCACAATATTTTACCAGCTACCTCGCTCCATATCATGGCCTTTTGGCCTATTACTTTTGCATTAGCACTTTTATCTATTCAAATTTTGCTATGGAGTTTCACATAAATAACCTCAGTTTGACGTAAGGAGTATGCCCGTGAGCCTATTTTTCCATGAGATATATTGGGTTTGAAGACATAAGCCAAGAGCCCTGCCAAGAAATTGCTTGGCAAGCGATGCCGTGTGGTGCTGGATTTGGCAAATCTCTTTCAATTGTCCGATGGCCGTTTCAATCAATCCACGCCCTTGCAAAAAGCAGTTGTTTAAAAGCCGCAAGCGGGTTTTGTTTTTCATGTTTTTCTTAAGCCGTGGGTGACAAGCTTAATACCTTGATTGCTCAGTGTTTTTCTTAACCCCGGTTTGAGATAAGTTTTAAAGAAATTATCTGATATGGTTTTAAAGAAGCTGTATAACCATTAGGTTCTTCTCAATTTCACGATAAATAAGAAAAGTGGTTCCCCTAGTAGAAATATTTTGTTTGATTGATGGTTTTTGCAAGCAACAACTCATGTACCAAAGATCCTTAAGAAACTCGCAGAGACAAAGGGAATGAGAGTCTGGGATGATGCTTTCCGAAGTTATAACGATCCTCGTTTTGTTTCATTTGGGCATTACCGGATTCAAAGATTTTTACCTAAACTGTGTTCAAACCTCTCTCAGAGAGGAATTGCCGAAGCTTATCAGCTACAATCGCTTTGTTGAGCTGATGCGAGACGCGGTCATCCCGTTGGTCATTCTGCTGAATTGCTGCAAAGGGAAACAAACAGGTACGTTGACTCAACAAAAAGCTGGAAGGTTTGTCATAACTCACGTACTAGCAGTAATAAGATCCTTAAAGGCATCGCTCAGCGTGGGAAAACGTCGACCCGGATGGTTCTTTGGCCTCAATGATCAAGGAGAAATTATGTCATTCACACTGACTTCGGGTAATACAGATGATCGAGCCGCTGTCGGGAAACTGACTCAATATTTGATAGGCCTTCTATTCGGAGATCAGTGGTATATAAGCAAAAACACTGAGCAATCAAGGTATTGAGCTCATCACACGGCTTAAGAAAAACAAAACCCGCTTGCGGCTTTTAAACAACTGCTTCTTGCAGGGCGTGGATTGATTGAAACAGCCATCGGAGAATTGAAAGAGATTTGCCAAATCCAGCGCCACGGCATCACTCGCCAAACAATTTCTTGGCAGACCTCTTTCTCAGGGCTCTTGGCTTACGTCTTCAACCCAATATATCTCATGGAAAAATAGGCTCACGGGCATACTCCTTAACGTCAAACTGAGGTTAACTTATGTCAACAACCATCTAAAACATCTTTGCATTATTAATGAATTCCAGTAAATAAGCAGGTTAAATATAGCGCTATACAGACAAAGCCGCATGAAAAGATTACCAGATTTTAGAAAATCTAGTCTCTGCTTCACGGATAATTGGCAGCCTCCCGCCGGCCAGCCGCGTCCAACCCCCCCCCTGAGCGCGCCAATTACCCCTTATCAGGAGAGGCTTTAAAACATAAAGGGAATACACTCTTTTTCATATTACTTTTTATACTCACAAGCTTGTTTCGCCTTGCAAGCGAAGCTTGCTAGGGGGGCAGAGGGTAGGCCATAATCTTTTCATTGCAAATTCGCCTTATCTATACCAACAGTTAAAGAAGCACAAACAACCCTTGGTATCTGCGTCAGGTCCAGAGCCATTTGATCGATATTAAATCCTTGGTTACTGATAAGTTTGCTCAAGGTATCTAACTGATTATAACCAATCTCAAAAAACGCTTTACCGTCTGTTTTTAGATATTCAGGCAGCTTTTCTAAAATAGCTTCATAACAGGCAAAGCCATTCGCATCATCTGTCAATGCAACTTTTGGCTCATAATCTTTAACCCCTTGCTCAAGGCTCAACCACTCTTCTTTGCTTATATAAGGAGGGTTAGAGGTGATGATATCAAATTTTTCTTGCCCTATATTCTCAAACCAATTACTTTTAGTAAACTGTATTCTGCCACTCACCTCTAGCTTATCTGCGTTGGCTTGCGCTATTTTCAAGGCTCTGTCTGATATATCAACTCCTGTAGCTTTGGCATTAGGATAGACCTTTAAAAGCGTGATCGGCATGCAACCGGTGCCAGTACCAAGGTCTAATATATTGAGCTGTTCATTTGGTTTAGTAAAACATTTTTTCACCGTTTCGATAATCAATTCTGTTTCAGGTCTTGGAATTAAAACATCTGGGGTAACTATGAATTCATAATCCCAGAACTCTTTAGAACCTAGTATATAAGCCATAGGTTCTCTCTCGATCCTTCTTTTAAGTAAAGCTTCGCAAGCCATTATTTGCTCCTGATCCACTTCATCCTCATAAAGCATAAATAATCTCTCTCTATCTTTAATGTTAAGTACGTGCATTAACAATAAACTCGCCTCTAAGTCCGGTGTTGCAGTGATATTATGTCTTATTAAGCCTTGCTTTATTTTCTGTGCCAAACTTTTTATCTGCATTTTTAATAACTTCTTTTTCGGTAATAATTAAATTAAGCGCAACATCATGTGCTTCAGATGGAATATTTTCAACCTCCTGAACAGAGAAAGCAATACCGATACTAAGAGCCGAAGGATAGGAACGTAAAACTTTGTCATAGTATCCAAAACCATACCCAAGTCTATGATTTTTTCGGTCAAATCCAAGCATTGGAACTATAATTATCTCTGGAATGACCACGCGACCTACGCTAGGATCTGGCTCAAGGGTTGACCACTTATTCATTAACAGATTTGACTCTAACAACCATTCTCTAAAAATCATTTCCTGGTTTTCAATAACGGGCAAAGCGAGCTTCTTATTTTTTAGCCCTCTCAAATACCTAGTTATATCTACCTCATTATTCATTGGGCAATAGGCTGCAATATTATTTGCGTTTAAGTATTTATCTACTGCTTCAGATATAGCTTCAGAAGCCTTATTGCGACAACTTGCATCTAAGCCAAAGCGAATTTGCTTTAGTTTTTTTCTCAAGCCTACCTTAATTAAAGATATTGGATCCCGATTTTGTTCCATTCATCTAAAAACATTGTGAAATGCTGCTTTTTCCTCTTTTTTCCAAGAAAGAAACCAAATCATTTATCATTTTGTTATAAGATTCCTTCGATACTCTTGCTATATGGTATGCGTGTCTTATGTATAGCAAATAAGTGTTTATTACATCTAGTTCACAATAATCCCGTATTTCTTGCAGCTTCCCTTCATTGTACATGACCTCGACCATCGAACCTTCCGTTTCAAGCTTACCTGGGAAATTTAACATGGCACAAATTTCATTCATTTTAATCCTAGCTGAACTTCCAAAATCAGAAAAAGCATCTATTAAATCACAATGCCAATCTAGGCTATACTTAGAGTGGTAGTTGTTCCACTCATCTCCACTCTGATGCAACCACTTTGCCTGAATCCCATGAAGCATGGCTCTATATTTTAAAACTGGAAGATCAAAGGTACGCCCATTGAAAGAAACTAATCTTGGGTGCATACCAGAAAGGTAATGAAAAAAGCCTTTCACTATCTCCCTTTCATCTGAAGCTAGAGCGCCCCCTGAACGTATCTTTTTTAAATGATAAAACTCCTGATTACCATTCCCCTCTATTTCTGCTTCTAGAAAGCTAATAGCAATAACTCGATGAAATGGCTGTTTGAAAAAGGGGTTTTTGCCTCCTGTTACCTCCAAATGGTAATTCACCAGAGCTTGCCTGAGTGCATTTAAATCCTCGGTTGCACCCAACAAATTTGCCGCAGCTTTCAAGTCCGGCACTGTTTCAATATCAAAAACAAATAAATTTTTATGCAAAACCTCAAACCTCTAAAACACTTTCAATTTACTCGCTCTCTTTATGTAATTGTTTTTCCAGCTCTACAAAACTAGGCTGATATTCCGTTGGTATGTTTGCTCTCCCCATTTCAACGGCAACTTGAGGAAGATTCCCACATAAATAGGAAATGATCACATCTCTTACCACAAAATATAAATGCATATCTTGTTCATATATCGATTTTATTTTATTGGCAAGTGGACCCGCAACACAATATGCTAAAAAAACTCCTAAAAAAGTTCCAACTAAAGCCCCCCCCCCGATCATTTTGCCCAATACGGGGGGTGGTTGATCAATACTTGCCATAGTCTTTATTACCCCTAACGCGGCAGCAACGATCCCAAGAGCGGGCAAACCGTCCGCGACCACTTGTAAAGCATGTGATGAGGCCAGTAGCTCATGCTCTATCTTTATTATTTTCTTATCTATTACTTCCTCTATTTGCATAGGATTATCGACATTTAATGAAATAACTCTAAAAGTATCGCAGGTTAGCTCCAATATTCTACTGTTAGTTAATACACTGGGATAAGACTTAAAAATGGCACTATCTCTAGGATTTTCAACATGTGCTTCTAATGTCAGCACCCCTTTGGTTTTAGCCTGCTTAGTAATATCATACAATAACAACAAAACTGCTTCATAATCTTTTCTCTTATACTGACTTCCCTTAAACGATATCAATATATCCTTTAAAGTAGACTTAATTACATGCATTTTATTTGCTACTAAAAAAGAACCAACTGCTGATCCTCCTATTATGCCAATTTCCATAGGTAGTGCAGCTAATATTACCTGTAGATTGCTCCCCCTAACATATAGGCTCCTAATACCATCACACAAATAAACAATAGACCAAAAACCATCAACATATTATTAACCACTAAAATAAAATCATTGCCTTGTAATAAACTTTCAAGTAATTTGTTTGTGTAATACTCAGCTTACAATTAAAAGTTGTCAGAATGCAACCCTAAAAAGAATCAGTTGCTGCAAGATATGATCACTGTATATACAGACCTAGATAATAGACTAGAAAAACAAGAAATGAGTATAGGAGACTCTATACCGTATGGGACCGTTTTGATAGATTTATACGAGCCTACAGCCAAAGAAGAGCAATATATAGAAAATATTCTGCAAATCAATATACCAACTCGAGCTGAAATGGATAAGATTGAAGTTATGAGCCCTTTTTATAAAGAAGGCAACGCTCATTATATGACGGTTACAGTTTTGGACAAATCTTCTAAAGAAGACCATCCAGATAGCATGGCAGTGACCTTTATTTTGACAACAGAATATATTATCATACTACGTTATAGCACCCCTTGGTCCCTGGTGAATTTTATAGCTCGTGCAACAAGAGGAATTCATCAATGCAATTCTCCAGAAACTGTTTTAAGTGGAATATTAGAATCTTTTATTAATAAAACGGCCGATGTGTTAGAAGAAGCTGGTAACGAGCTCGACGATTTATTAAAGGCTATCTTCGAAAAAAGCTCCAAACAAGAAATTATTTCATCGAAAAGATATAACTCAGTAATCCGGAAAATAGGCCATACCGGAAATCTAATTTCAAAAAATCGTGAGAGTTTAGTTAGTATCAACAGACTTCTTATATACTTCAGTCAGATTGATGACAACAATAGGTTAACTTCTAAAAAAGAGTTTAAGTCTAAGTTCAAAAACTTAGCCAGAGAAGTCCACTCTCTTGGGGAATATGGCAATTTTCTCTCACAAAGAAACAGCTTTTTATTGGATGCAACGCTTGGGATGATTTCAGTAGAGCAAAATATGATAATCAAAGTCTTTACAGTGGCCTCTGCAGTATTCATGCCACCTACACTTATTGCGAGCATTTACGGAATGAACTTTGAAAACATGCCTGAACTATCCTTGACCTTCGGTTATCCTATGGCACTTGGCGTGATTATTATATCCGCCTTATTGCCGTATTTCTTCTTTAAAAAGAAAAAATGGCTTTAGACAAATGGATTATATTTCCAAGGTCACTTTTTGGTAGGTTTTTTTTAATAATAGTTATGCCGGTTATCATAATCCAACTTGTTACTGCATATATATTTTATCAACGACATTGGGATAATGTTAATAAGCACATGCAGCATTCCCTTGTTTCCGAACTTACCTTTTTAGTAAAGTTAATAGATGGAGTGACAAACCAAATGGAGTTAGAAAGAATAATCAAAAACTGGCAGATAGTTTTTCTAGCAAAAATTGAAGTAACAAGCCCTTTAAAATATAGTACTAAAAGAATGTACGCCGATCGCTACAAATTTGATAGCTTAAAAACCGCTCTCGAATCATCTTTAACCAGGCAAATATCTTTATATTACATTTCAGAAAGAGGTCTAATAGGGTGCGATATACCTCTTGCTCAATTTAACTTACATACCGAATTTTCAGGCAGGCGCATACATAGCCCCACAACTTATGTGTTCATTTCTTGGTTAGTCGCCACATCTGCCTTGCTCGTGATAATTGCTATTTTATTTATGCGCAATCAAGTTCGTTCTATCTTAAAGCTTACAGAAGCCGCTAATAAATTTGGTAGTGGCCAAAAAGTAGTTGAATTTAGACCCACAGGCGCTCATGAAATTAGAACTGCTGGCTTTGCTTTGATTAAAATGAAAAAAAGACTAGAACGCAATATACAAAATAGGAGTGAAGTATTAACCCATATCTCTCATGATTTAAGAACACCAATTACTAGAATGAAATTAAAGCTTGCGATGTGTCAGGATACTAATTTATCTACTTCTTTAGAAATCAATCTGAAAGAAATGGAAGAATTACTATCCCGTTACTTGAAATTCGCCAAAGGAGAAGGTAACGAAGAAAGTCAACTTGCTGATATAAATGAGATAATATTGGAAAGAATACACAACTTTCACGACCCAAGGATAAATTATACTAGTAAGGAAACAAATTGTAAAATTAATATTAAAATTAATGCTATAAAAAGAGTGATCGATAATGTAATAAATAACGCTTGCAAGTTTGGCAAAAATAAGGTTGTTATTGAACTAAGATGTTCCGAGGATTTAGTAATTATTACAATTGAAGACGATGGCCCAGGAATCGAGCCGGAACTACATAAAAAAGTTTTCGAGCCTTTCTTCCGTATGAATGAAAATAAAGAAGGATTCGGTTTAGGGCTTGCTATAGTAAAAACAACAGTGCAAGCTCATGGAGGGTTTATAAATCTTAGTAGAAGTACTTCTTGTGGAGGATTAAAAATACAAATATCATTGCCTAGATTATGAACAAAATAAGTATTTATATATTAATTTGATTACATGGCCTCAAAACTAGAGCTAATATGCCAAGCCGCAAATATCAAAATGACCCCACAAAGAAAAGTCATAGCTGAAGTTATATCTAATTCTTCTGATCATCCGGATGTAGAAGAAATATATAAAAGAGCGAACTTAATTGATCCAAATATAAGCCTAGCAACCGTTTATCGGACTGTGAGCCTTCTTGAGCTACATAATCTGCTTAAGAAATTAGAAATAGGTGACGGTAAAGCAAGATATGAAGCCAATTATTCAAACGCCAGACATCACCATCATTTGATCGATGTGGATAGTGGAGAAATTCTAGAATTTGCAGATGAAGAACTAGAACAGCTTAAAGAAAAGATTGCTAAAAAGCTTGGTTATGAATTAACTGACCATAGACTAGAATTATACGGCAAAAAAATAAAGCCTGAATGAGGGATGTTTAGGTATAAAATTACTGTAGAATATGACGGCAGCAAATTTTGTGGCTGGCAGCGACAAAAAAATTGCATTTCAATCCAAGAATCCATAGAAAATTCTATAGCTAAATTTGCACATAAAGAAGTAACCGTTTTTGGCGCTGGCCGCACTGATGCAGGGGTGCATGCCTTTGAGCAAGTTGCGCACTTTGACCTAGAACAAGATTATCAACTTCACAAGATAAAAAGCGCTATTAATCACTTCGTAAAGCCTGATATTGCGGTTTTAAATATCGAAGCAGTATCAACAGATTTTCATGCACGTTTTAGTGCAAAAAAGAAAAGATATATTTACCGGCTAGTCAACCGGGATTCCCACCTAGCCATTATGCATACTAAAGCTTGGTTAGTAAAAGAAAAAATGGATGTAGATAGCATAAGAAAGGGAGCATTAATATTAACTGGTGAACATGATTTTGCTAGCTTTAGAGCAAGTTCTTGCCAAGCCAAAAACTCTGTCAAAACCATTGATAAGATTGAGATCATAAAAAGAGAAGGAGAAGTTATAGATTTTATCTTCGAAGGCAAGTCCTTTCTTCATAACCAAGTTAGAATAATGGCTGGAGCTCTAAAAAATATTGGGATAAAGAAATGGGATTGCAAAAGATTGCAAGAAGTTTTAAATGCTCAAGATAGAAAAGTTGGACCGGAAACCGCGCCCCCTTGTGGACTCTATTTAGCAAAAATTTGGTATAGTTAAAAATGATAAATCTGGCAAAGATAGACAAACAAATAATCTGGCACCCTATAACTCAAGACAAGATAGCTGACCTACCCGTGATCATCAAAGAAGGAATGGGTCCTTATTTGATAGGTCAGGATAATAAGAAATATCTTGATCTAATTTCGAGCTGGTGGGTGAATCTTTACGGTCACGCTAATCCGCATATTGCAAAGGCCATATACGAACAGGCGCTAAAACTGGAACAAGTCATTTTTGCAGGCTTTTCACATGAGCCAGCAATTAACTTATGCATGGGTTTACAAAAAATATTACCTCAACCATTAAAAAGATTTTTCTTTTCTGACAATGGCTCTAGCGCCACCGAAATTGCTATCAAAATGGCGTTCCAGTATTGGTTTAACCAAAAAGATTATAATAAAAAATCCTATATAAGTTTTGCTGGGGGGTACCACGGTGACACAATCGGAGCTATGAGTGTTGGACAATCACCTTTACATAGAACTTTTGGCGCACTTCTTTTTAAAAATCACCATATTCCCTTCCCCCAAACTTGGGATGGTGATCTCGATGTAGAATTAAAAGAGGAAATATCTTTAAACGCTTTGCAAGAAATTATAAAAAAGCACAAAGATGAAATAATTGCGCTCATGGTTGAGCCCTTAGTGCAGGGAGCAAATGGGATGCAAATATGCCGTCCTTCCTTTTTAGAAGAAATCTGTAAACTCACTAGAGAGGCTGGTATCTTAGTCATCTTTGATGAAGTTATGACCGGCTTTGGACGCACAGGAAAAAATTTTGCATTTGAGCATATAGATTTTGTGCCCGATATCATTTGTTTATCCAAGGGACTAACAGGCGGATTTCTACCCTTAGCCCTCACAATAGCAACTGAAAAAATATTTGAGGCATTTTTAGGGAATAACATGCAGGTTGCATTTACTCATAGTCACTCCTATACTGCCAATCCATTAGGATGTGCTGCAGCAATTGCCTCTCTAGAACTATTAGTAAAAGCTGAAACCACAGAAAACATTAGTACTATAAAGGAAGCGCATACTATTGGTCTACAGAAGCTCCTTGCAACTGAAGCAAAATTAGAGAAATTCAGACAAATTGGAACCATTGCAGCTTTCGATATGGTATTGCCGGATGATTTAGACCTCTTTAAAGTTGCACTATCTTTGCGCAGAAAATTTATAGAAGCAGGCTATATAATAAGGCCGTTAGGTAAAACACTTTACTTGCTACCTCCTTACTGCACTTCTGCACAGGAACTTGAGCAATTCTATGAGAATATATCAGCAATTATAGCTGAAGAATTTTAATTTAAACGCGAAGTGTAGAAAATGATCGAGCTGGTCAAGTTAATCAGCTGTAGAAAGCATTATTGAGTGCTAGATAGTTAATTTCTTGTTATAAAAGAATTATGTTTTAAGCCATTCTTCTATCTGCTCTCTGCTGCTTGCTGTTACTACCTTATGCTCTTTTTCATAGCTTCCTTTTCGCTATGTTTTTGGCCGGGTCTAATCCTTGATGCCTTTACCAATAATGCATGCCAAATAAACCAATGCTGCTACCTATCATGCCGATCATTAAACTAATCGTCGCAAAATCTCCTACTATATAGCAGTTATACAGGTAAAGATTATAGCTAATGTCACTGAAGCTATATTATAAAAGACGTAGAATTTGTCCAAAACCTCAGAAATCCAGCAGCAAGCGGTACTATCATAATTGGCATCCAGAAATTACTGGATAGCCACTCTAATTCCATCACTCCTCTTTTTCCAAAGAGATAGTATAATAGCTAAAATAGCTATTATAAAAGTGGATAACCTAGCAATGATTAAAGCTTGTTTTTCAGTTAGAGGAATCAATTTTCCAACAATATCATGTAAGCAGAGTACACTTGTGGCTATTTAGCCAGGAATCCGCTGTCGACATTATTACCGCCAACAAACCAGCAATCACTACTCCTTTTATCCCAATCATCAAATGATTCGCAATAAAATAGATAAAAGAGCAGTATTAGGACCAATTTCTGGAGCCTGAGCTCTAATAAAAAACCCAATTAAACAGATCATGAGTATAAAAAGATATTTAAAGCAGCTACAATTCCAATACACCTGACCAACTGTTTAGAGTCTCTAATTAACAAAAATCTCTGTACGAAAGTTCTAGCAGTTTGCGGTAATAAGCTGTAAAAAATTAAGCTCACAAAAATAACCAAATATTGTTTTTGGTGAGATTAAGACTTAGCGTCTCCTTAAGCAATGAGCTCACTATATTTTCATAACCTCCTGCTCCACGATGGGCAAAAGAGCATGCCAAAGGAATGCCACTATCCAAAAATTGTAAATTGAAATACATCAGTGAATGTCACGGCACGTATCCCGCCCTGAGTATAATGCTAATATTGAAGTACTGACTATTGTACCATAAGAAGTTTTGGGATCTGGAAAAAATAATGAATGATATAGCCCATGGCAGTAGCCTGTAGCGCTACTAACCCAATAGACGTAAATATAGAAGCAATATTAGTAACCCATCTCGCAATTTTACCATATAAATGCTCCATAATATCACTAATTGATATGCGCCCCTTGGCAATGCCTGGTAATTATAGACAGCAACAAGATGGTATGATATCTTCGTAGTAGAATGGGTGGAGTAGAAATGACAATTAAGTGTAAATATTGCGGCTCTAGCGAGCAGGTGAAGAATGGTGTGGTATAGGGACAGCAAGAGGTAATAGGTGCAAGAATTGCAAAAAGAATTACCGAGAAGGTGATAAGCGGCAGAATACACTATGAATGATAGACTTAAAACCTAACCTTGAGGACTGTGGAATTAGGATGATAGAGAGACTGACTGGGAAAATCCATAACAGCCAAATATCTTCATGGATCGAAGGACGGGGGGCGCTATGTGCAAGAAAAGTTAGATAAGAGCTGCAACAGCACAAAGTCACTTAAGGATATCGAGGTCCTAGAGATTGACGAGCTGTGCACATATAAAAAAAGACCAAAGAATGGAAGTGGGAGTACACCTTTATATTGATTGCTGTTGATAGAGGAGCGGGTGAAATTATTGATTTTGAAGTAGGTGGACGGGGAGCAAGGCAACCTACCTGAACCTGTCATTTAGGCTTTGAGGAACGTTATAAAATTGAGCATGTACAGATGATTACAGCGTTTACGAATACTATAAAAATCTCCACGCACCATCACGAAACAAAGGCTGGGACATCAATTATTAATATTCTTAAGGTTATGTTCTTTGGCGCCCTTTATAGATATAAAACCGTGCATTTGCTCTTCTACTTTATTTTTTTAAGGATGGAGTATGGTAGCAATGCCTCTTCTTATATTCAACTAAATTCTTTTTGGCAAAAATAAATATTATTTAACCCCAGTTTGAGGTAAGTTTTAAAGAAATTATCTGATATGGCTTCAAAGAAGCTGTGTAACCATTAAGTTTCTCTCAATTTCACGATAAATAAGGAAAATGGTTCTCTTAATTGAAATATTCTGTTCGATCGGTGAGTTTTGCAAGCGACAACTCACGTACCAAAGATCCTTAAGAAACTCGCAGAGACAAAGGGAACGAGAGTCTGGGATGATGCTTTCCGAAGTTATAACGATCCTCGTTTTGTTTCATTTGAGGGCATTACCGGATTCAAAGATTTTTACCTAAACTGTGTTCAAATCTCTCTCAGAGAGGGATTGCCGAAGCTTATCAGCTACAATCGCTTTGTTGAGCTGATGCGAGACGCGGTCATTCCGTTGGTCATTCTGCTGAATTGCTGCAAAGGGAAATAAACAGGTACGTTGACTCAACAAAAAGCTGGAAAAGGTTTGTCATAACTCACGTACTAGCCGTAATAAGGTCCTTAAAGGCATCGCTCAGCGTGGGAAACGTCGACCCGGATGGTTCTTTGGCCTCAATGATCAAGGAGAGATTATGTCATTCATACTGACTTCGGGTAATACAGATGATCGAGCCGTTGTCGAAAAAACTGACTCAATATTCGACAGGCCTTCTATTCGGAGATCGGTGGTATATAAGCAAAAACACTGAGCAATCAAGGTATTGAGCTCATCACACGGCTTAAGAAAACAAACCAGCTTGCGGCTTTTAAACAACTGCTTCTTGCGAGGGCGTGGATTGATTGAAACAGCCATCGGACAATTGAAAGAGATTTGCCAAATCCAGCACACACCGGCATCGCTCGCCAAACAATTTCTTGGCAGACCTCTTTCTCAGGGCTCTTGGCTTATGTCTTCAACCCAATATTATCTCATGGAAAAATAGGCTCACGGGCATACTCCTTAACGTCAAACTGAGGTTACTTAGAATGGGCTGCAGAAACAGAGCTATCTACGGCTAGAGTTGCTTGGGATGCTACTCTTTATGAAACAGATAGCGATAACTATTGCAAAACCGAACACTCGTTTGGAATCACTGCATTATGATGTAAGCAACACCTCTCTCTATATGAAGCAATCTCTAAGTCCCATTTTTCCTTATAGCTTTAATAATACCCCTTAATGTTCTCACATCTTGAGAATGGGGATGCATACGCATAATAATATTTCTTATATTTTGCATCATGCCCTCCTTCTTTTCAGGGACTTGGAAAAAATTTGCTGCATCCAACTCACTTTCTAAGTGTTTAATAAGATATGATATCTCTGCTTGGGTGGCTTTCTGAGTCAAATTAAATTCGTTGGTGTTGGATTGATCAAGTTTTGACAGTTCATAGAGTATGATACAAACCGCTTGCGCTAAATTTAAGGATGGATTAATTCTTGAAGTCCTGATTCGTACAATTTCATCTGCAAAAGATATTTCTTCATTTGTAAGGCCGCTTCTTTCTCTGCCGAACATTAACCCTATTGAATGTTTAGAATCAAGATGCTGAGCAATCTTCTGCACGCTATCGCTTGGGCCGTTAACCGTTTTTGCTAAATATCTAGTATTAGCTGTTGTTGCGATAAGGTAGCTTATATCAGCGATTGCTGATCTGATATCTTGAAATATTTCTGCTTGTTCAACAACAAACTTCCCGTGTACAGCCATTTCTAACGCCTTCTGGTTAGGCCACCCGTCTCGAGGATTAACTATGCGTAAATTACAACAGCCAAAGTTACTCATAACCCTGGCTGTTGCTCCTATATTTTCTCCCATCTGAGGTTCAATCAGTATGACAAAAATACTGGAATGCATGATAGAAAATATTTTGAGAATTAGAAGAATCTCCTGCGTTTCTGCCCTTCATCAGAATTATCATTTTTTCTGCCAGATCTTTTATCTTCAAGATTTCCCCTATCACTACGGCCTTCGCCGCGGCTGCCTATATCGCCGCGTCCTTCTTCACGACGACGGCCTCCCCTTTCACCGCCACGCTCTCTACCGTGCCCGCCTTTGCGACCGAATTTAGAAGATCTATCAGAAGATTTATCTTTGGGAGCTCTCTCTGTGCTTCCGAAGCTAGAGCTGCTTTCATACCCATTCTCGCCGCCGTTTATAATACTTTTAATACTTAAACGTACTTTACCATTTCTTTCCAAACCAATCACTTGAACGGTAACTGATTCACCTTCTGATAAGACATCTTCAATGTTTTCGACTCTTTCATTAGCAATCTCACTGATATGAAGCAATCCTTCCATAGCTCCCAAAAATCTAACAAAAGCTCCAAAAGAAGCTAGTTTTGTTACTGTGCCTTCATAGACCTTGCCAATTTCTGGGACTGCAACAATATCATTAATCATTTTAAGGGCAATTTCTATAGATTCAGCTGTTACACCTGCAACATTTATCTTGCCGGTTTCTTCTATATCTATCTTCGCACTACTTTTCTCGCAGATTTCCCTAATCACCTTACCGCCAGAGCCTATTACTTCTCTGATCTTGTCCTTATCAATTTGAATACTAACAATTTTAGGAGCATAAGGGCTTGCTTCTTCTCTAGCCTTTTCAATAGTTTTAGCCATTTCAGAAGAAATATGATTTAACCCCTTCATGGCTTGATCCAAAGCAACTTCCATAATTTCCTGACCAATACCGCCAATCTTTATATCCATCTGCAACGCAGTAATACCATCTCTAGTGCCAGCCACCTTAAAGTCCATATCACCTAAGTGATCTTCATCTCCCATGATATCTGACAAAACTACAAAATTATCGCCATCCTTTATTAAACCCATGGCAATCCCTGCTACCGGCTTAGTAATGGGAATGCCAGCTGCCATCATCGATAACGATGCTCCGCAAACTGTCGCCATAGAGGACGAACCATTTGATTCAGTAATTTCAGCAACTACCCGAATGGTATAAGGAAACACTTCCTTCGAAGGCACAACTGCTGCGATTGCCTTCAAAGCGAGTTTACCATGTCCTACTTCCCTTCTTCCAGGAGCCTTTAATGCGCTTGCCTCACCGACTGAATAAGGAGGAAAATTATAATGAAGCATAAGGTGGTCAGATTTATTCCCTAATAAATCATCACTCATCTGCTCATCTTGAGAGGTGCCTATAGTGGTCACAACAAGGGCTTGGGTTTCTCCGCGGGTAAATAACGCCGAGCCATGAGCTCTTGGCAGTAAATCAAGCTCGCAATTTATAGGCCTGATTTGCTCTAAGTTTCTACCATCAATACGTCTCTTGTCCTTTACAATCATATTGCGTACAATTTTATAGCACATTGAGTTAAACTCTGTTCTAACTGCGTTTTCAGCAATCTCTTCAGAAACCAGCTCACTTAGAGCTTTCTTTCTCGCCTCATCAACTAAGTTATATCTTAATTGTTTATGCGGCTCAAGATATGCTTGATTTAAGCTCTTACCAACTAAGCTATTTACTTTCTTAGATAACTCTTTGTGGCCAACTACTTCAAATTTCCATTTTTCTTTTTTAACTTCTTTAGCCAAAGCATTAATCATTTTAATCACCGGCTTAAATGCCTCTTGACCATACATGACCGCTTCAAGCATTACAGATGCAGGTAATTCCTTTGCTTCTGATTCAACCATCAAAATTGAATCTTTAGTTCCAGCAACCACCAACTCTAAGCTGGACTCTAAATCCTTACTTTGATTTAAAGTAAATTCTCCGTTTTTATAGCCTACCCTTGCAGCTGCAATTGCTTCAGTAAATGGAATTTCTGAGATCGCTAGAGCAGCAGAAGTACCTATTATAGAAAGTATGTCTGGATCATTAACTCCATCATAAGAAAGTACAGTACATATAACCTGCACAGCATTATGATACCCTTCAGGAAACAAAGGCCTAATAGGTCTATCGATTAACCTAGAGACTAAGACCTCTCTTTCGCTTGGTTTGTTCTCTCTTTTTATAAAACCACCTGGAATTCTTCCAGAGGCATAAAACTTTTCTTGGTAATGAACAGTAAGCGGCAAAAAGCCTGCGTCAACCGCAGATTCTTTCTCTCCAACCACCGTACATAAAACTACTGTTTCTCCCATAGTTGCAACAATAGCCGCACTTGCTTGTCTGGCTATTTTACCAGTTTCTAGAGTGAGCGTGCCCCCTCCCCACTCTATTTGTTTTTTGATAATATCAAACATTTAGTATCCTCTTTAATTTACTGCTTATGGTTCGCAGTATCCCAAAATAATTTATTTTCTTAAACCTAACTTAGCTATTAAATCTTGATGTGCAGACTCATTAACTCTCTTATAATAAGCTAAAAGTCTCTTTCTCTTATTTACCATAACTAGCAAACCTCTTCTTGATTGGAAATCTTTGGGGTTTTGTTGGGCATGCGATGTTAAATTATTAATTTGTTCTGTAAGTACAGCACACTGTACTGCAACAGAGCCCGTATCATTATTATTCTTAGCAAATTCTTTTATTAAACTACTCTTCTTTTCTTTAGTAATCGACATCGTTTTCTCCTATTTTAATTTGAATCTATAATCATTAATAACCCGTTTAGGAATTAATTCAGAATCCTTAAAAATACAAACCGCTACAACCTCCCCCCCTGTAATATCATATACAACAAGCCTTTGGCCCTCACGGTAATTTAAGTTCTTTATCTGAACTCTTCTTCCTTGACGTAATGCCTTGACTTCTTGTTCATTAATACGCAAGACTAAGATGTCGTCCAGCAGAGCGTTCACTGGCTGCAAAAAATCAAAAAGCACTTCAAGCTGGCGAGCATTATGCACTAACTGTAATAAATAATCCAGCTTTATTGAATCAAATTGTGTAAATTTACCAATCTTGATCCTTCTTAAATATGAAACATGGCCGCAAGCTCTTAATTTATCTGCAATATCTCTGGCAAGAGATCTTACATAAAAACCTTTGCCGCAACTCACCTCAAAAGTCGTCGTGTCATTTACATGATTAATTAGCTTTATGCCCCTCAAGAACACCTCTCTTTCAACCAAAGAAAACTCCTGGCCTGCTCGAGCCATTCCATAAGCTCTTTTCCCATTTATATGTAGAGCAGAATATCTAGGGGGTTGCTGTTTTATTATAGAACTATGTTTGAATTCTTCTACGCAAGCTGTAATCTCTACTAATGTTGGAATAACCGCAGATGCTTGGGTTACCGATCCGGTTAGATCTAGCGTATCCGTACTTGTTCCCCATTTTATTGAAAATCCATAAGTTTTTTCTTGATCCATTACATAATCAACAAGCTTTGTAGCTTCGCCAATTGCTGCAATGAGCATGCCTGAAGCAAATGGATCGAGGGTTCCTGTATGTCCAATCTTACTAGGCTTAACAAATCTCTTCAATTTATTAATTGCAGCTGCTGAACTCATTCCTTGTGGTTTATCTATAATAAACCAGCCGTTTATTCTGTCATTGAGCACCGGTTCAAAGTAAAAAAATAATTGCCGTAAATTGGCTGAGCAAATGATTTATAACCAGAAAATATCCAACCGTTGAATACTACAACACCTGTATCTCTCTCAATTATTTCAATAAAAGCTTTGTAGTTTGAGGATAAACTAACACCTACCTCTTGCACACAACGTTTTGCTTGTATCTGTAGATTAGCAAACTCAATTCTTTCATTTACTTTATTTTTTAAATTCACTATTCTGCCAAAGCTTACGTCTACAACTTTTAAATTAGCAATTTTACAATCTTTATTGATTGCAGCTTCCTTAGGAATTAACATAGTATTACTTCCGTTCTCTTCGTCCGGATTAATCCAAATACTTTTATTATCATCTAAAGAAGCATTTTCCTGCTCAAATATAGAAAATACCGACTTATTCTCTTGTTTTACCTCAGCTGACCCTATATTTAAAAAAGCCGAATAATAAAATAAAAAAATAGAAAGTTTTTTTAGTAGCATCTTTTAGCCAGGGATATTCATCGAATCAATTTCATCAGATATGCTGTTATGGCCTCTCCCCTGATCAGTGTATCCCTCTTTCAATTCAATATTATTATCTTTGGAATCTGCTTTTTTTTCAGCCCCACCAAATATAAATTTACCTATTAAAGATTCAAGACTTAACGATGATTGAGTGAATTCTATCACTCCACCATTATTTAAATACTTCCCATCTGATCCTGGAACGAGTGATATATATTTATCGCTCATCAGCCCAAGACCGATTATTTCAGCAGAGGTATCTATCGGCAATTTAATATCTTGCTTTATTTTCATTTGTACTAAGGCATGATAGGTTTTTTCATCAATAGATTGCCCAACAACCTTACCGACCGTTATACCACTTATTTTTACGGGAGAACCAACGCTAACTCCATCTATTTTATCAAATTCAGCTTTTATGATATAGCTATTCTCATCAACAGCAAAAAATCCCCCTTCCTTATAGGCAACAACTACCGAACCAATTGCCAACAACAAAACAATTAATCCAACTATCGTCTCCACAACACTTTTATTCATCTACCGCCGGCCTCCATGGTTTATAACTTTGCTTCAATCTTTTGTCAGTCTTATTTGGAGAGTAAGAAAAACTCGTCCCAGTTAAATTGGGCATATGATTTTTTTCCCAATGGTGACTCTTATGTATAGCATCGTTTTTGTTGGGTGGCAAATCAGCCTGGTAGTGTAGCCACAAAAACCATGCACTCGGTACTTTGCTCCCAATCGGTAAACCATTATAACAGACCCACCTATTCTCTCTACCAAAATCTCTAAGCATTCTAGTACTTCTAAAATAAATATTGCCAAACTCATCTTGACCTACCTGCTCTCCGAACAATTTGGTATATAATTTTGTTGCAAATGTCATAAATTATTTAATATATCTTGCTAAAATAAAATTTAAACTTTGAGGCTTGATCCCAAGTTCTTCTAAGGCGTTCTCAGAAGTTACTACACTGCTTTTCTTTAAAAACTTAACTTGATCAGCAGTCAATATTGGAGTTGGCAAAATAGTTTGTAAAACATATGCCACTAATAAAGATAAGCTGAATGGTAAAGGTATAAATATCCTTCTTTTATTTATTAAAGACGCAATAAGCTTAAATAGCTGCTTTAGCGAGTATTGTTTTTTTCCTCCTATTTCAAATATTTTGCCCGCAACTTGCGAATCAGGCAAGTTACAGCACTTCTCTATTGACGCAGCCACATCATCAACATATATAGGTTGAAATTTCGTCTTTCCCAGAACAACCATTGGAACAAAAAATGAATATCTTATAATTCTAGCAAATAAATTTAGAAATCTATCTTCAGAACCAAATATTACACTAGGCCTCAATATTACCGCTTCGGGGAATTCGTTCAATACCGCACTTTCACCTGAAATTTTACTCATACTATAATCTGACTTACTAGTTTTGCAAGTCAGAGCTGAGATATGCACTAGCCTTGAAACATTATTTAGCCTTGCAAAATGTGCTATCTTTTCTGCTAGCTCAATATGCACTGATTGAAAGGTTTCCTTTTTCGTTTGGAACAAAATTCCAATTAGATTTATCACGTGAGTTGATCCTGCAAGTAATTCCTGCCACTCCATCTTTAAATTCGGTACTTTTTGAAAAGATACTTGACCAACAGAACACATCAGAGATAAATCCTGCCTAAAACTTGCTGATCTTCCAACTACAATTATCTTAGCATTAGTTTTGGCTAGTCTTCTTATTACATAACGTCCAACGAATCCACTACCACCAAAAATTACTACTCTACTATTTTCATCAATATCCATTGCCTTAAAACCGATTCAATAAGTACGCTTATAGCTTGCAAATTTCATTTTATACTATTAAAGATAAATTAACTGGTCAATTCATTTGCTGTTAAATTAAGCACTATTAATCAGTAAATTTACAAATTGTTTTAATTTTTAAGAGAATAAAAAATGAATAAAGAAGAGAAATATCCCTTTAAACTGTCAGACCTCCCTTATGCAAAAAATGCTCTCGAGCCCACAATCTCAGCTAACACATTATCTTTCCACCATGAAAAACATCATCAGACCTATGTAACAAATTTAAATAATTTAATAAAAGATCGTCACTTTTCCTCTCTCTCTTTGGAAGAAATTATAAAAGAGACGGCTAATGAAATAGCAGAAATTGCAATATTTAATAATGCCGCTCAGGTGTGGAACCACACCTTTTATTGGCATTGTATGCGCCAAGGTGGCGGCGGAGCCCCAACGGGTAATTTACTAAGACAAATTGAAAGAGACTTTGACAATTACGATAATTTTAGGGCAGAATTTAGTAGAGCTGCCTTGTCGCGATTTGGCAGCGGGTGGGCGTGGCTGATCTGGGACAAGGATCAGAGACGCTTATTAGTAACAAAAACTGGAAATGCTGATTTGCCAATGGTGCATGGGCAAGTGGCTCTGCTTACTATTGATGTCTGGGAACACGCATATTACCTAGATTACCAAAATCGTAGAGTTGATTATATCACTGCCTTTTTGGATCATCTTGTGAATTGGCAGTTTGCAGAAGAAATTTTTGCTAGGTGCTAATTACAAATTACTAGTCCCTGGCAAACCAATTAAAAAATGAGCCATGGGATTAAAGGATTTTTTTGCAAGACTAAAGAATAAACAAGGGGTTGCCACGCCTTCGGACGTAGCGGTACTACGTAACTGGTATAAAGAGAGGTACGAAAGCACCGTTATCCAGCGTAATCTTTTATTTGTCATATCAGTCGCGTCGCTGGTAATAATTACCTTTTCCGTTTTCGTGATCAGATATGTCAGAAGCACCAGATCTATAGAGCCCTTCATCATTGAAATAGAGAGAAAAACAGGCGTACCAACCGTGGTTGATCCAGTAACAATTGAGGCATATTCCGCTAATGTGTCCGTAAAACGTTATTTTGTCTGGAGATATATAACAGCAAGAGAAGAATATTTTCCTTCGACGTATACATATAATTATACAACCACTGTGAGGGTATTATCAACCCCAGAAGTATACTTTGGCGACTACAGGCCAAAATATAGTATGGCTAATCCGACAAGCCCCTATAATTTATACTCTCAAGGTAGTAGTCGAACTGTTAAATTAAAATCCATGATATTTACTAATGACTCCTCTGCTCAAGTTAGAATTTCAATGGAAGTTACTGGTTTAATGAATATGAAGATGGATAAAATAGTTTTCATTGAATTTGATTTTCAGAACATTGAAATGAACGATGAGGAAAGATTAATAAATCCTTTGGGTTTTAGGGTTAAGTTATATAGGATAGAGGATGAGAGAATTCAGTAGCTTATTTATGCGATACATTACTTTGATCGTTTGTGTCCTTTTTGTTTTTAAAACTGCGAATGCCCTATTGGATAAGCCTATAGCTACAGATAGCAGGATTAGAACATTCGTTTATAGCCAAAATGAGGTGTTTAGAATAGCAGTCCACTATGGTTATCAGACCAATATAGAATTTGCGGATGGAGAGGAAATACAAACTATATCAGTAGGTAATAACTATGCTTGGCAATTATCACCCCTCGGTCGCCGGCTATTTATCAAACCCTTGGAGGAAAATATTCTTACCAATATGACTTTAATAACTAATAAACGCACGTACCAATTTGAATTACAATCTAAAGATCTAGCGGGATTGACAGATGATGAATTGGTTTACGTGGTAAGGTTTTTTTACCCGGATGAGAATCAAGATATAATATCTCCAGAAACATCAAGTGTAGTTGCTGAAAATGATACGATACCAGCAATACAACCTTACAATTTTGATTATAAAATTAGCGGGCCAGTGTTCTTAGCCCCAACAAAAGTCTTTGACGATGGAATTAATACCTATTTCAAATTTCCTAAGAATTTAGATAAGGTTCCGGTCATTGAAAATAAAATAGGCAGCAACCTTATTAAAACTGCTCCCAAAAAAGCTAAAAGATTATATTTTAGTAAATACTACCGGCACTTCTTTTCTTATTTCATTAAATAATCAAAAAAGTGGAAATAATTAATAACAAATTGGTTGGACAGAGCAATGGAAAAAGTAAATGATCAGGATTCTTCTAATCCAGTAGTTGAAACAAAATCTCAGCCCGAAACCCCTGGAGGAAACTCTAATCCAAGCAGTTCCCAACAGCCAGTTAGTGGCGGTAATAAAATTGATGGTATAAAAGCTGCTAAAAATAATATGCAAGAGCAATTCTCTTCAGTCGCAATTAACTCCGATCATAAAAAGCTAGTAGGCTTACTGTCGTTAGTGGCAATCGGAGCATTAGTTTATTTTCTTTTTTTTAGCGGCACTCCGACCCCCGATAAGCAAAAAGATGACTATAACAAAAAGATAGAAGCCAATAAAGAAGAGATAGTAAAACAATCAATATCGCTACCAAAGGTAGCGGTCAACGACAACACGAATGTAGTACAGCCTGCTAAATTACCTGATCCTTTGCCAGTTGCAGATCCTACCCCACCCGCTCCGCCACCAGCTCCAGTGCCAGTTGCACCTCCTGCACCTGTAATTATAAACAATAATAAATCTACACCGCCTGCTCCCCCATTACCTCCTTTTATACAAACAGCCCCGAACAGTGGAGCAGGCTCCCCTTCCGTGCCACTTAATCCCTTTGATTCGAGCGCTGAAGAGCGAAAAAAAATGCTTGAACGGAAACGTAAAGCAGGAATTATGGTCACAGGCAGTGGTAAAGGAGGAGCAGGAAGTTTAGAACTTGATAAAAATGATAAAAACAATAAAGAAGATGATACTGCTAAGAAGTCTTCTAAAAGTGAGTTCCTAGGGTTTGGTAATGGCTCTTTAGATAAAGAATCTGTAGGTAAATCTTCAGCCCCCCAAGTCGTAGCTACAAAAGTCTCTGACTTAAATAGAACTATCTTGCAAGGAAAGATAATTAACTCTGTTCTAGAAACTGCTATAAATACAGATATACCTGGTACGTTAAGAGCGATTGTAACGCGTGATGTTTATTCTGAGTCAGGTAATAATGTTTTAATACCCAAAGGTTCTCGCCTTGTTGGTACTTATGAATCAGAGGTTAAACCCGGACAAACCAGAGTTAGTATAATGTGGAATAGGTTAATTCGGCCGGATGGAGTAGATATAGCTATTGAATCAGCAGGAACCGACGCTCTTGGTAGAGCTGGGGCTGTAGGCCAGGTAGATAGTAAATTCTTCTCTCAGCTTCTTAATGCTTTCTTGGTTTCTTATGTTATTCCACTTGGGGCCCAGCAGCTTTCAGGCTCTGGCAACAACCAGATTTCAACCTCGACATCTACAGGAGGCATCGGTACAACTACTACCAATACTGGCACAGCTAAAGATTTTACTCTACAGCAAGCCGCCCAAGATTTTAGTAAATTAGCTTCAGATACAGTAAAAAATAATTTTTCATCTAAACCGACTATTAGCATCGATCAGGGTACTGTAGTCGATATTTTGGTACAAAAGGATTTAATTTTTCCAACAAGTATAGCAGGTAGCAGGACGGTATTACCATGAGTTTAGCAGCGTTAGAAACTTATCTAGAACCATTAAAAAATCTCTTTGCCGAAGAGGGAGTAAATGAAATATCTATTAATAGACCAGCAGAAGCCTGGGTGGAAAAAAAAGGAGATATTAGGCAAGAAGTCCTTACCCAATTGGATTTTAATCACCTAAGAGAGCTTGCACAGTTAATTGCTCAGTCAACCGAGCAAACTATTAGCGAAGAAACCCCTCTTCTGTCGGCTACATTGCCAACTGGATTTAGGATACAAATTGTTATTCCTCCTGCCTGTGAGCCAGGAACTATAGGTATGTCTATAAGAAAGCCCTCTTCAATGAACTTGGATCTTGACGGCTATGAAGAATTAGGGACTTTTGATAATATTGCAGTTGAAGAAGAGGTTGATAATAATACTCTTGTACTTAAAGATTTACTGATCAAAAAAGATATCAAAAACTTTTTATTAGAATCGGTATTAAGAAAGAAAAATATAATAATAAGTGGTGGTACCTCAACTGGTAAAACTACGTTTACCAACGCCATGCTTAGAGCTATACCTATTGAGGAAAGGATTATCACCTGCGAAGATGCTAGGGAGATTGACCTAAAAGATCATCCGAATAGAATACATCTACTTGCCTCTAAGGGCGGCCAAGGTAGAGCTAAAGTTACCACTCAAGACTTAATAGAAGCCTGCTTAAGGTTAAGACCCGATAGAATAATCGTGGGTGAGCTACGGGGGGCTGATGCCTTCAGTTTTTTAAGAGCTATCAATACCGGGCACCCGGGTTCGATTTCTACTTTACACGCTGACACTCCTAAGATGGCACTAGAACAGTTAAAACTAATGGTAATGCAAGCGGGCCTTGGTATGCCTCCTGATCAAATTAAGGAATATATATTGAATGTCGTTGATATTGTAGTACAGTTAAAGAGAGGCGCCAAAGGAAGAAGATACGTATCTGAGATTTACTTCAAAGGCGCACAACATTAAAAATGGGTTTATCTTATGGGTGACACAATTAAAAATTTCATTATCGCCTTTGGGTCTTTTATGACTTTGTTGCTCCTTTGCATTTATTTGGGGGGGCTTTATTTTTGCATGGAGCGAATTTGGTAGCGGCCATATTTTAAATCCTATGTTTATAAAGTCATTTACTCCTTTTTTCCTATTTAATTACTTATGGAATTTGGTGGTATGATTATTTCAACGTTATTACACTCGATTACAATAAATACTTTGCCCTAAGATACATATTTAGCGTAATTACTCCTATCTTCTTGTATGTATCTCTTGCTTGGCATTATAGAGGGGCCATATATGAACTTAGACCTTTCAAAAAACCTGAATCAATACATGGCGACGCTAGGTGGGCAACTGAAGGGGACATCAAAAAAGCTGGGTTAAGGACCGAAAAAGGGATGCTAATTGGTAGAGATAAAAAAGGATTTTTAGTAGCCAGCGGTTATCAACATGCCCTTTTATTTGCTCCAACCGGCTCTGGTAAAGGTGTTGGATTTGTCATTCCTAATCTACTTTATTGGCAAGATTCAGTGTTTGTTCATGATATTAAACTCGAGAACTATGAGTTAACAAGCGGTTGGCGGCAAAAAATGGGGCAGAAAGTCTATTGCTGGAATCCTGCTAACCCTGATGGAATTACACACTGCTACAACCCAATAGATTGGATTAGTACGAAGCCAGGTCAGATGGTGGATGATGTGCAAAAGATTGCAAATTTAATTATGCCAGAAAAAGAATTTTGGAATAACGAAGCGCGCTCTTTATTCGTTGGTGTGGTTTTATATTTAGTGGCTGCAAAAGATAAAATTAGGTCTTTTGGTGAAGTTGTACGCACTATGAGAAGTGACGACGTAGTTTACAATCTAGCTGTAGTTTTAGATACTTTAGGAAATGATATACACCCAGTTGCCTATATGAATATAGCCGCCTTTTTACAAAAAGCTGATAAAGAAAGGTCGGGGGTAATTTCTACAATGAACTCTAATCTTGAGTTATGGGCTAATCCTCTAATTGATACAGCAACCGCAAGCAGCGACTTTAATGTTTCAGAATTCAAGAAAAAGCTCACTACAGTTTATGTTGGTTTAACCCCTGATAACCTGCAAAGATTGCAACCATTAATGCAGGTATTTTACCAACAATGTACGGAATTTTTATCAAGAAAAATGCCAGGACCAGATGAGCCATATGGTGTTATGTTTATGATGGACGAATTCCCAACTCTTGGAAAAATGGAACAGTTTATGACTGGTATCGCATATTTTAGAGGGTATCACGTTAGACTATTTTTAATCATCCAAGATACAGAGCAGCTCAAAGGTATCTATGAAGAACACGGTATGAATTCATTCTTATCAAATACCACTTATAGGATAACATTTGCTGCTAATAACGTTGAAACTGCAAACCTTATATCCCAGTTAGTTGGTAATAAAACCGTTGACCAAGTTTCAACCAGTAAACCTAAATTCTTAGACTTCAATCCCGCCTCCAGGTCTTTAAATGTCTCTCAAACGCAACGTGCTTTACTTTTGCCACAAGAAGTGATTGGATTACCTCGCGATGAACAGATTATCTTAATTGAGTCTAGTCCGCCTATCAAATCTAAAAAGATAAAATATTATGAAGAAAAATTCTTTAAAAGTAGGTTACTTAAGGCAACTCCTGTACCCCAACAAGAGCCTTTTGATCCAAGAAAGTTTAAAGAAAGCTTACAATCTAAAAAAACCAATGCCGAAGACGGTAATGATGCTAACTCTGCTGAAGCAGTTACTAATCAATAATGAATCCCTTTTAACGACCTCACCTCGTCTCTCAAAGCTCAGGTATTGCCTATGCGCCTGTTCCTTACTCTTTGTGCGGCGAGGAATTGGTATAATTTTCAATAATAGATACGATAATTATGGAATTTGATTTATACATCAAAGCTTTTTTTTCATTTATAGCTATTATCGCATTGATTATATGTATAGGACTAATAATAAAGTATGTCCAAGCGACTAGCATGAAAAAATCTAAAAGAGAAATTTTTATTCAAGAAATACTTTTAGTTGATAACAAAAATAAAATAGCTTTAATAAAACGTAAAAAGAGTAAATACGTTTTGCTTTTAAGTGAAAATAATAACCTGCTTATAGATACAATAAATGAAAGCTAAAACATTGTTGCTAACGCTTGCTATCTTCTTAACTTTATTGCTTGAAGGAACATATAGTCATGCTCAGTCCTTGACTATCGATTTAGGTAAGAGCGATTTAATGAGCGCCAAAATAATTCAGCTTATAGGCTTGATTACCATATTGAGTATTGCACCATCAATATTAATAATGGTTACCTCTTTTACCAAAATTTCTGTAGTACTGTCTTTTGTCAGAACGGCGGTTGGTTTACAGCAGACCCCTCCTAATCCTGTCATTATAAGCCTAGCGCTATTTTTAACCTTCTTTATTATGGCTCCAACTTTTGAAAAAGCGTATGAGAATGGCCTTTATCCGTTAATGCAAAATACAATTAAAGAAGCAGCAGCATTACAAAATATAACTAATCCTTTCCGTGATTTTATGTTAGATAATGTAAGAGAAAAAGATTTATCACTATTCTCTAATATGGCTCGACTGGAAGCCGAAGAAGCCTTAAAGGAAAACATACCACTACATGTATTGATCCCTGCATTTATGATTAGCGAGCTTAAAAAAGCTTTTGAAATTGGCTTTCTTATATTCTTACCTTTTTTAGTAATCGATATGCTAGTTTCATCTATTCTCATGGCTATGGGTATGATGATGTTGCCTCCTGTAGTTATCTCATTACCCTTCAAGATTATCTTTTTTGTACTTATTGATGGTTGGTATATGCTTTGCGGTAGCTTAGTTAAAAGCTATGGTCTATAGGCAAGAATTATAACTCCTGAACGCTGCTAGATAACCTTGGTCACATAAATAAAAATAGATAACTTCATCATACATAATTCTCAGTTTCATAATAATAATCATCATAGGTAATAATCGGAGCTGCACACTGCCAACCTGCACTTCACCCCGCTGCGCATTTACTATTGATTACTGTATGGGGGGCCTCCTTATTTAGCAGGAGATACTTCTCAAACTGTTTAAGCAATCTGAAAGAGGATAAATTGATTTTTTCATAATTATCATAGTCATAGCATAGCCGAAACTTATCATTGCCTACATATTTAGCAATTTCTTTAGCAATATTAAGTGCGAGATCACTAACGAAAAGACCAATAAACACTTGTAAGGCTTTCTTCCATGAATCAAGCCAGAATTTAGTGCTAGCGGTAAGGGCTGAAACTGCTAATAAATTTATAGCCAATATAAAGCAATCCAACTGGTTTACATACCAAAGTCTCTTGCCAACTTGGCCAGCTGAACCTCTATCTCTTCGACCATTCTTGTATCAATAATCTGTTTATTTTTAGATAAATAAGCATAATCAATTACCTTTAACTTCACTAGTTTATCTTGAGAAGATAATAATGCGGGAGCGTGGATACCAATATGACAATAATTTTTTAAAGATATCGAGGTGCCTGCAATAGCTCCTATATGAAGTAGGCTAAAATTGGCAATACTGCTTTCACATTTTAATAATATTTTAGAATTAAATAATTTCTCTAATCCATCAAGATCATGGTTGATAATATGGTGGATTGACTGTTTTAGTGGGTGGTTTTTGAATAAATTTATCTGCAGTTTTAACTATAAAATTACCACAACCATTTATATCAATAGCGTGTGAGTTACAAGGTAAACCAGTCTTTTCTAAATTTTCTAATACTGCGCCAACAACACGAGTAAATTCTGCCTTTACTTCATAATTTGGTCTCTTAAAGAAGTAGCCTTCTCTGTTCGTTTTACAGTCAAACATCCAGAATGTAATAACAAATATGCAAGAGATTTTTGGATAGTTTTAGGCGCATAATCATAATACCTCAATAAATTAGCATCATTTTTTCAAGTTCTAATCTTTCTTCTTTGCCTCCTATCAAGGCCCAGAGCGACTGCTGCATATTTTTGCTAGTAATATAGCATAGTAATTTTTCCAACATAATGCTCGCACCACTTTTTACCCAATAATTTCCTGGTTCAAACCTATTTTGTACAACTTCATTCAAATATTTAGTTACAAGCCCCAGAGGTTATAAACATTCGAAGCTACGGAACCAACTAGCTGCAGTCTATATCCATTATACCAGCCCTAATATTTTCATTTACCGAGTTCTCTTTATCCCCAAGCATAAGCTTTGCCACTAAATTCCTTACCTCTTCTCCTGAAAAACCAAAGCTACGGCCAAAATTAGGTTTACTATTCCATAAATACTCACATTGGTTAAAGCCCGAATCGCTTTCTCTTTTTAAGGTATCAAAAATTCCTGTTAAGATGAGCTTTTCTCTGTAACGATTATCTTTGCCAGCTGCTGCTAAAATTGAGGTTATTAATTCCACTGCCTCTTTTAACAGATTATGATTTATTGGACTTAATTCAAGAAGCATATTCACAGGTTTGTCATATTCATCTATTAAGATATAAGAGTTCTTCTCATTGTGTACATGTAATAAGTGGCTTAAAAATTCTAGACTATTTTTTAGTGCTTCTTTTGTAATATTGCCACTAATATATTCATTAAAATCTTCTTTGAAGTACGATTCTATTTTTCTACTATAGTTTAAATAATTATATTCCCTAAATAGTTCAGTTATCTTGACTTTGAGTGCATTTATCAAATCTTCTATAGAGTTAATATAAGGCAAATATCCCCAAAAATGATAAAGATAACCGGATGCTGGCCCTGCTCTTCCATATAAAGTCCACCATCTGCTTTAGCAATATAAAGTGGTTCTAGCTACTTTTTCCTCTCCTGATTCAAAAATGTACTTTCCACCTTCAAATAATCCCCCCCCCTATTAGGATTTTCATCCAATGGGATGCCCTCTTTACCAACTTTAATTTCCAAGAAGGTTTTTAGCATATCCATATTAAAGGGTCTTCCCCCATCTGCGCGGGGTCTAGTAAGTAGAATAGCCGCCTCATCACTATCTCTAATACCTCTGAATAAATAAAGTCTTATCTATAAAGTACTCATAACTGATGACCATTTTTTTGAAATCAGAGTGTCCTATTGAAAATTTATGCTTAGTCATATCTTTCTCCTGCGCAATCCATCAATCACTGTAGGACGATATACAGGTACACAGATAAAAGTCTAGCAAAATTCAGATAATATAGATACATCTCAAATCTACAGGATTTAATCATCCTGTATTAAATCATCGTCAATATCCTCTTCTTCAACTTGAGTAGCAGCCATAGCTAAATATTCTCTCATGATATTGGTCGCAATAGGTAACGCACTTGCAGAACCCCACCCTGAATGTTCAGCTACAACCGATATCGCATATAATTTTTTGTCACTTGTAGAGATGTAGCCTGCAAATAAACCGTGATCTCTAATTTTATATTGCAACACTTGATTTCTTTTGGCCTGAGCCACAACTTGAGCCGTCCCAGTTTTCCCAGCTAATGCATACTTCTTATCCGTAAATCTCCTTCGGTATCCTGTACCTCCTGGATTGTTAAAAACATCGTGCAAGCCTGCTCTAACCAACCGTAAATGCTCTTCTGGCAAACCTAATAGCTCGGTAGAGAAACTTTTAGAGGAAGATAAAATAGTTGGTATTACTTTCAAGCCGGTAGCAATTTTTGCTAAGGCTGCAGCCAATTGTAGAGGAGTTATCAATATATATCCTTGTCCAATCGTTGCATTGATCGTGTCCCCAGCCCCCCACCTATTTTTCAGTTTTCTTTCAATCCAATTATTTGTAGGTAAAAGTCCTGGATTTTCAAAGGGCAATTCTACATTAGTTTTTTGATTAAATCCTAATTTAGTGGCTGTTTCTACTATTGTATCAATACCCGCTGCTAGTCCAAAGGTGTAAAAATATACATTGCACGATTTGGCTATTGCATTGTGTAAGTCAACCCACCCGTGTCCCTCTTTCCTGTTACATCTAAACATCCTATTTCCAACCTGATGCTCACCTGTACAAAGAATTTTTCTTGTGGGATCAATTCCTGCATCCAAGATTGCCAATGCCGTAACTATTTTAAAGATCGAACCAGGCGGATAATAATTCGATATACTTTTGTTAATTAAAGGTTTGCCTTCATTAAGTTTGAGTTGATTCCAATAATTAAGCTGTACTCCGCCTACAAACTTGTTAGGATCATAAGCAGGGGTTGAATGCATAGCAAGAATCTCGCCATTATTAGCGTTCATTATAACTACGCTCCCATGGAGAGAAGCAAGGTTTTTAGCAACAATTTTCTGTAAATTTGTATCTATAGAGAGTTTAGTAGTGATACCACGAGATGGAGGATTATATATAAGTTCTCGCATGAATTTTCCACCAGCATTTACCTCTATCTTCCTAGCTCCTGGGCTTCCTAATAAAAGATTATTTAAGCTTCTTTCAACGCCATTTTTACCGATTAAGAATTCTTGATAATGAGGTATGGAAGATCGCTCTGCTTCTTCAATACTCGGTTTTGATATGTATCCAGTAACATGTGAAATCATCTCACTTAAAATATACCTGCGTTTATGGCTTTTTATTATTTCAACTCCGTATAAGTCGGTACGAACCTCTATTTTAGCTATATCAAGCCATGATAAGTTATCTTGGATCATGATTTGGTTATTTTTACCGGCAGCCCGTAACGCCTTTTTTACCCCAATTCTCGAAATACCAGTTTCATATCCCAATATTTTATTCAAATCCTGTACAATTTTTTCAGCTTCTTGCTTAAAGGGACTAAGCAACACCAGACTATAATTAAATTGATTATCAGCAATTATAACCCCATTCCTATCGAGTAATAACCCACGCAGCGGAGGGATAATAACAATTTTTATGCTATTATTCTCAGCCATAGCACGGTATTTAGAATTAGAAATAATTTGTAAATAACCGAATCTAGAAGCTAGTGCAGAAAATAAAGCAAGTTTCCCCATACCAAGCAAGAAGGCACGGCGAGTGAAAATCTTATTCTTTTCTCTTTGGCTTCTCATTTGTTTCTATAGCTAAAAAAGATGTACCCAAAACAGTATATGATAACAGCAATAAAAGATATTTTAACGGATTGCCCCAAATATAATTTTTGATTTTGTAAAACCGATAAGAATAAGCTTCTCAATATCAACATCAAAAAAAAGAAGCAGCATAATAAGACATAGAAATTAATTTACCTTCGGTAAGCAGAAAATTGTGTTTAAAGGATCTCACTCCAATTAAAGATAAATAAAAAAGAGAAGTAATCATCGAATAATTTCCTTCAAACAGATCTTGTATTATTCCACACAGAATTATTGCTATCAAATCAACTTTAGATCTTTTTATGGTAACTATAACCCAAACCAAAGCTGGAGGTATACTTGGTAAAAAACTGAACATTGATAAAAACTTTAAATGTGCAATGAAATTTATAGCTACTATTAAAAATACTAAAAGTGCACCATTCTTACTCAAAACCATCTAAAAATAACCGTGTGTAATAACAAACTGCCTTACAACTAAAACTTGTCAAGAAATAAAACTAATGCCTAGATCTTGTCAAATGCATCTTAAGACCTATATTATAGCTCAAAGCAATAATAAGGAAAGCTATAAAAATGGGACTATTACAAGAAGTTCAATACCCAGTGCTGCCATTAAGAGATTTAGTCATGTTTCCTGATATGATAGTTCCCCTTTTTGTTGGTAGAGAAAAATCAATTAAAGCTCTTGAATATGCAGCAGGCACCCAGAGTAAAATTCTGTTAGTTGCTCAACGGGACGCAGCAAATGACAATCCAAAGCTAGCTGAAATCTATAAAATTGGGGTGGTCTCAAAAATACTCCAGTTTTCAAAAGTTCAAGAACCAACCATTAAGATTTTTGTCCAAGGTCTCGAAAGAGTAAAGGTAACAAAATTCAGTAATAATTCGGGCATTTTACTTGCTTCCACTATATTGATGCCAGACGAGGAATATAATGCTGAAGCAAAAGAGGTTCTAGCACTACGACGAACAGTTGGTGAACGGTTCGAAGAATACGTAAAAATGAACAAAAAAATTAATCCTGAAATATTGAATAATATTTCTCAGATTAAAAGACTAGAAGATTTCTGCAATGCGGTTAATGCTCACATGATTTTATCAGTAGATAAAAAACAGGATCTTTTGTCTATCACTTCATTGCCCAAGAGACTTGAAAAAACCTTGCTTTTGATAGACTCGGAAACCGAAATGTTAAAAACCGAAAGTAGAATCAAGGCAAGAGTTAAAACTCAGATCGAAAAAAATCAAAAAGACTATTATCTAAATGAGCAGTTAAAGGCCATCCATAGAGAGCTTGGTGACGATGATCAAAAAGAAGAGCTTAACGAATTAGAAAAAAAGATTAAGCACTCTCATATGTCAAAGGAAGCTAAAGAAAAAGCCCAATCTGAGATAAAAAAACTTAAGATGATGAATTCAATGTCATCTGAAGCCGCAGTTATCAGAAATTACCTCGATTGGCTTACGGAACTTCCTTGGCAGGCCTACTCTCCAATGAAAAAAAATTTGAAAACCGCACAAGACGTTCTAGACACTGATCACTATGGCCTTGAGAGGATTAAAGAGCGTATCCTAGAATATTTAGCGGTGAATTTAAGAACCCAAGAGTTAAAAAGCCCAATTATCTGCTTTGTAGGCCCTCCTGGGGTCGGTAAGACATCTCTAGCTGAGTCAATTGCCAAGGCTACTGGACGTGCCTTCGTTAAAATCTCTTTGGGAGGACTAAGAGATGAAGCGGAAATCAAAGGACATAGAAGGACTTACATTGGAGCTATGCCAGGAAAAATCATCCAAGCTATGAAAAAAGCTAAAAGTAGTAATCCAGTAATCTTACTTGATGAGATTGACAAGATGAGCTTTGATCATAGAGGAGATCCAGCTTCTGCGCTTTTGGAAATTTTGGATCCAAAACAAAATATTGCTTTTAATGATCACTACCTTGAAGTCGACTATGACCTTTCGAAGGTTATGTTTATCGCAACTGCAAATAGTACTTATTTGCCAAGGCCGTTATTAGATAGATTGGAGATTATAACTTTATCTGGCTACACAGAAGATGAAAAAATGCGTATTGCCCAAGATTATTTATTACCTAAGCAGTCATCCGCTCACGGAGTTAAAAGCAAGGAAGTTTCTATAGAAAATGAAGCCATTCTCTCAATTATCCGTTATTACACACGAGAATCTGGAGTAAGACAGCTTGACAGAGATCTGGCTAAAATCATGCGTAAGTGTATAAAAAGAATATTGCTAGAAAAAGAAAAATGTCTGCTAGTTAATAATAAGAACCTAAAAGATTTTCTTGGAGCGCCTCGGTTTACTTACGGTGAAATTGCTGCTAAAAACAGGATCGGAGTCACTAATGGTTTAGCTTACACTGACTTTGGTGGCGACCTTCTTGAAGTAGAAGCTGTAGTATTCCACGGGAAGGGTGATATTAAAATTACTGGTAAGCTAGGGGATGTAATGAGAGAATCAGTACAAGCAGCATTTAGCTTTATCCGCTCAAAAGCCTTAGATTTTGGCATCAATCCAGAAATATTTAAGGAGAAAGATATTCACGTACATGTTCCGGAAGGAGCAACACCCAAGGATGGTCCATCAGCTGGAGTTGCCATTTGTATATCGATTGTCTCCGCCCTAACTGGTATACCTGTAATTAAAGATATAGCTGTAACTGGTGAAATAACACTGAACGGAAGAGTTCTTGGTATCGGCGGACTAAGGGAGAAGCTCCTTTCTGCCTTGAGAGGGGGGGTTGAAACTGTGATGATTCCTAAAGAAAACCTAAAAGATTTGGAAGAAATGCCACAGAAAGTTAAAGGTGATTTGCATATTATTCCGTTAGAAAGCGCGGAAGAAGCTCTAAGGATAGCTTTAGAAGGTAAGCTTATACCAGTTGATGCTCCTTTAGCTCATTCTCCGGCACGAGGAGAATTAGTACCAAAAGCCCATTGATGGAAAGTATACAGGAAAAGCTCTTGCCAATGCAAGATAGTGATATCCGTGTTGGCCTTCTTGGCGGTTCCTTTAACCCTGCACATAGTGGACATTTACATATCTCTTTGCAAGCAATAGAGTTGTTAAATTTAGATTACGTAATATGGCTTGTTTCACCGCAGAACCCTCTTAAATCTAATATGAAAGATTCTTTGGAAAAAAGAGTTTCATATGCTAAGTTAATATCTCAGCACGAGAAAAAGATAATAGTTTCCGATGTAGAGAAATTATTTCCAACGACATATACTTCTGAAACTATTAAAATTTTAAAACATGTTTACCCTAAGGTAAAATTCGTATGGATAATGGGAGCTGATAATATGCTCCAAGTCCATAAGTGGCACAGTTGGAGAGATATTTTTGACGCAGTATTTGTAGCCGTATTTGATCGAGAAGAGTATGCCGAAGGAGTTATTGCAAGTGAGGCGAGTAAATGTTACAACACGGTAGACGTTGATTTGGGTGATTCTAGAAAAAATAATTTAGACAGTGGACATTGGCACCTTTTTAAAATACCTAAATCTCCTTTATCTTCAACAATACTAAGGGGGGGTGTGTCAGTGTCAAGACTTTGGGGAACATGAGAAAATAGTTGATATGAAAGATATAGAGTACATAAAGGATGTGATACTAAACAGCTTAGACCAGGATCAAGCTGAAGATATTAAGGTCTGCGACCTTACCAACAAGATGGATTTTGCACGCTACTTAGTTATAGCCTCTGGGCGTTCAAATCGGCATGTAGCTTCTTTAATCGAAAACCTCATGGAAAGATTGAAGAATATAAATATTCTAAGTACCGCCTCTGGCTTAGAAGAAGCAAATTGGGTATTACTCGACGCTGGGGATATAGTGGTTAACGCATTTATACCTGAATACCGTGCCTTATATAAGCTCGAAGAGCTTTGGGGTTAACAAGACCCTTCTTGCAAGCACTTAATTTTTCTATGCAGAGCGGCTCTATCCATTTTTATGAAATCGGCAGTTTTAGAGATGTTACCGTTAAATCTTTCTAGTTGTACTTCGATATAACTTTTTTCGAAGATATCTCTTGCTTCTTTGATAGGTTTGTCAAATAAATCATTATTACTGCCGATATTTCTACTGCAATCGTTATTAGACAAAATTTCAGCCGGCAACATATCAGTAGTTATTTCCTGCTTTTGTTGACTATTTGCAACGATAATCAGCCACTCGATTACATTTTTAAGTTGACGAACATTGCCTGGCCAATCATAAAATTTCAATAGTTTTAATACATCCTTGCCGAGTTCCTGTATCCTGTTGCCATAGGCCTCTGCAACCAGTTTAATAAATTCTCTTGAGAGTAGCTCTATATCCCCTTTTCTTTGTGATAATAATGGTAGATTAATCCGCGCTATATTTAAATTATAATATAAAGCTTCGCCTAACGACCCTTCACTCAAAGCTTGTTCGGGACTACCAGTTGTCGCTGCAATGATTCTAACATCAAAATTATGATTACCTACCGCAGAGTTTTTTAGTATTTGCAATAACTCTGATTGTGTTTCTAATGACATACACAAAAAGTCATTTATAAACAAGGTGCCACCATCAGCTTTTGTGAAAACTGAGCTCATAGTTTCATCGCCAAATAGCTCTCTTGTAATTACATCCGGTGATTTATTAGTTACATGCCAGTATAAAAAAGGCTTCTCATAACGGCTTGATTTGTTATGAATTACTTGAGCGACCGTAGCTTTGCCAACCCCATGCCCTCCAGTGATTACCACCCTACTGTTCGATTTCAGAGCTATCGAATCTATTAAAGACCTCAATTTCGTAATTTGCTTACTTTGTCCTATAATTTCTAATCCTTCTTGCTGACTTTTAAGTCTATTATTTTCATTCAGCAATAAATACTTTTCCATGGCTCTTTCAACCATAATCAACAATTTAGCCGTTTTGAATGGCTTCTCTATAAAATCATATGCGCCTAGCTTAATAGTTTTGACCGCGATATCTATATTTCCATGCCCACTTATCATAATTATTTGCGTTTTAGGCAGGCGCTGTTTTATTATTTTCAACAGACCCACACCGTCCATATGGCTACCCTCAAGCCATATATCCAATATAACCACTTTTGGGTTAGTAGATAGCTGCTCTAAAGCGCCTTGTGTATCCTTTGCGCAGGCGACCGCGTACCTAAACTCCTCCTGCAAAACCTCGGAGATTAATTCTCTAATATCAGCCTTATCGTCGACTATCAATATATCAGCCATAATGCATTATAAAATATTATTGCGCACCATCAAATATTAGAACGACAGTTGCTTATTTGCAACAGTATTTTTAAATATATCATTACTAATTTAGCTATTCTAAGCATAGCAGATCTAAAATCTATCCCGATATCCACTAACTCCCCCCCTTACTAAGGATACCCCTGTCATTTCTTTCGGTACCTCTACCTTCATAATATTCAATATAGTTGGCGCTATATCTCTCAATTGCCCCACCCCCCCAAGACGAATATTTTGATTACCAAAGTAGATTAGTGGGACTTTGTTTATAGTGTGCGCGGTATGACGCTGGTTAGTAGCAGAATCAAAAAGCTGCTCCGCATTACCATGATCAGCTGTGATAAATATATCACCATTTTGCTCTTCGACTACTTTTGAAATCCTTGCAAGACACACGTCTATTGCTTCACAAGCCTTTATGGTAGCTGACATATTAGCAGTATGCCCGACCATATCGGCATTAGCAAAATTCACACAAATGAAGCCATATCCTTTTCGCTTAATTCTTTCAATTAACTGTTCGGTTAATTCGTATGCGGCCATTTCTGGGCAGATGTCATAAGTTAAAACTTTTGGAGATGGAATCATAATTCTATCTTCTTGATCATATGGCTCTTCTTTGCCCCCGTTAAAAAAATGTGTAACATGAGCATATTTCTCAGTTTCTGCCATTCTTAATTGTTTTAAATTATTTTTAGCAATGACTTCGCCCAAGGTATTTCTTACCGACTGCTTAGGGAAAACTACATCCATAAATTCATCAATTTTATTAGAATAGGATGTCATTCCTAAGCCCTTGAGATTTAAGTTCCTGGTTTGAAAATCTCGAAAATCAGGCTCTAACAAGGCAAGCATGATCTGTCGCACCCTATCTGCCCTAAAGTTAATCATGAAAATGCAATCATTCTTGCTCATACCATAATAATCAGTGGCTACGTGCGGCTCAATAAATTCATCACTTTGATAGTTCTTAACAATATCAAAAGGAGTAAAGAATTTTTTAGCTTCCGCACCCACCAATGCTTTATAGTATTTCTCTGTACGCTCAAATCTTTTATCTCGGTCCATCGCATAGAATCTACCGCTAATGCTTGCAATATTAAAGCCTTGCTCTACAAAAGTATTGATATACTTCACTGCACTCTTTGGTGGGGTATCTCTGCCATCCGTGATAATGTGTATAAACACCTTGATATTTTGATTACGTATCAATTTAGCACATTCTAAGAAATGCTTTATATGTGAATGTACTCCGCCATCAGAAGCAAGACCGATTAAATGACAAGCTTTATTGTTTAACTTCAAATAATCTATAGTGTTTTCTATCACCTTATTTGAAGCCAACTCTTCTTTAGCTATCGCTGCATTAATTCTTTCCAAATCCTGGAGTATCACCCTGCCAGAACCTATAGTCATATGCCCAACTTCTGAATTACCCATTTGCCCAGTAGGCAGTCCAACAGCTGTGCCGCTCGCGTCTAAAAGCGATACCGGCCTAGTTTTTAATGCATCACTAAAAAACGGAAGCCTTGCTTGAGCAATTGCATTATGCTCATATTGGCGAGAATACCCCCACCCATCCAGTATGCATAAAAGCATTGGACCTAAATATTCTGACATATTTAACCAGGCCACTTTTCTTTAACTAATTTCATGAAGGCGTTTCCTCTTTCTTCATAATTTTTCCACTGATCTAGAGAAGCGCAGGCTGGCGACAATAAAACGTTACCATTTTCTATATTTTGCGCTTTAATAATCGAAATTGCATTTACTAAGGTAGTTGCAATAGTATACGGTACATTACTTTCTGCCAAAATTGCTGCAAAACCCTCAGCCGCATCTCCTATTAAATATGCATGATTAATTTTTTCAAAAAACGGCTTTAATAATTTTATTCCGCTATCCTTACATATCCCTCCTGCAATCCAATAGACATTATCAAAATTTTTTAATGCCCAGTAAGTTGAGTCCGCGTTAGTAGCTTTACTATCATTAATAAAGTTGATTCCATTAAAACGATGAAATAAGTCCATCCTATGCGGTAAAGATTTATAGGTTTTGAAAGCAGCGATTACTTCTTCGGGTTTTACACCTACTCCAATGCATGCAGTAAATGCCGCTGCCATATTTTCTCCGTTATGTTCACCTATTAAGCTGTTTATATCAGGTACATTATACCGTTTTTTCGATTTGTAATTGTCATATAGAACCCCAGAAATAACACTCACTCCGCCTTCGATCTGCTCTGTTCTTGATATTGGTATAACTTTAGCTCTTTTTCTAGCAATTACTTCACTCATTATTTGGTTATTAATATAGCTATCTGTAGAAATTATTGCTAAGTCTCCTTTCTCTTGGTTATTAAACATCTGTTGTTTTGCTTCAACATAACGTTTAAAGGTTCCATGTTTATCTAAATGATCGGGCGTAATAGTAAGGCACACTGCGATATTAAATCTAGTTTTTTCTAATAAATCTAATTGAAATGAAGATACTTCTAAAACATAAAAACCCGAATTTAGTTCTTCAAGCTCTAGGACTGGAGTACCTATATTACCTCCAATTTCGGTTTTAATCTTTACAGACCGGAGCACATGATTAATCAGCGCAGTAGTAGTTGATTTGCCATTGGTTCCAGTTATACCTATAAAACCTACATTTTTATTTGTCTTTTGATACAAAAACTCTATATCGCAGTAAAGAGGAATTCCTTGACCGTGAGCTACCTTATACAGTGGATGCCAGGTAGGATAATACATTGGGATCCCAGGGCTTACTAGGAAGGCATCGGCTCTGCGCCAAATTTTTTCCTCCGCAGGAGAAGCAAATAACAGGCTCTTACTTTGATTGCTAAACTCCTCCCTAACTTGCTCTAAAATTTTCTCGTTATCATCCCAAGCTACAATTTGTGCGCCTCTTTCTATAAAAGAATTAATTGCAGCTTTGCCGCTTTTGGCGAGCCCTAAAATTCCTATCAGTCTATCACTATAATTATCAAATTTTATCATTTATCTTAATTTTAATGTTGAAAGTCCAATTAAAGCAAAAATGAACGCCAGTATCCAAAATCTTATGACTATGGTGGGCTCACTCCAGCCTATTTTTTCAAAATGATGATGAATGGGAGCCATTTTAAACACACGTTTACCTCTTAATTTATAAAACCCCACTTGTATTATTACCGATAAAGCTTCCATAACAAAAAGTCCACCAGTAATAAACAATACCATTTCATGCTTAGTAATAACACTGATTGTGCCTATTGCACCTCCAAGAGAAAGACTCCCCACATCTCCCATAAAAACCTTAGCCGGCGGGGCATTATACCACAAGAAGCCAAGCCCTGCTCCAATTATAACGGCACAGAATATAGAAACCTCACCAACACCCTGTACATACTGTATTTGTAAATAATTAGCAAAAATAAAGTTCCCCACCAAGTAAGAAATCAAAGCAAAGCAACACGCAACAATTATTACTGGAAGAGTGGCAAGACCATCCAGACCATCGGTTAAGTTTACTGAATTTGAAGACCCAATAATTACTACACTTGCAAATAAAAAATACGATATCCCCAAATCCAGAGTTAAGTTTTTATAGAAAGGAAAAAATACTATTGTAGCAGTTTCGTTTTGAGCGAGTTCGCTTATCATAATAGCGGCAATTGATGCCGTAATAAATTGCCAACCTAATTTAAGTTTGACAGATACCCCTTTAGAATTTTTATATTTGAGTTTCTTGTAGTCGTCTAAAAATCCAAGAGCAGCAAAACTTAGCATTACAAACAAACAAATCCAGATATAGAAATTTGATAAGTCTGCCCAGAGAAAAGTTGAAAATAATATACTAATTATAATCATGAGGCCGCCCATAGTAGGAGTACCTTTTTTATTAACAATATGAGACTCAGGACCATTAGCTCTAATTGGTTGCCCCTCTCTCTGAATAGATTTCAAGAGCCTTATAATTCTTGGTCCAATAAAAAAGCTTACAATAAGCGCCGTAAAAGTTGCGGCCATCCCTCTGAAGGTTATATATTTTATAACATTAAATATGTGATATTTAGAAATAAGCAGAGATAAAAAATAATACAACATTACTAAAAATTTTATTTACTAAAAGTTAGTTCTACTCGTATTCTCCTTTTAAGATACAATATAAGTAATGTAAAGCAAGCTGTTAAACGTATTATTATCTTATGCCATAGCTTTTTTGTTTGGCACACTTGTTGGTAATTTTGCGACCACAGCTTACTATAGGTTGCCAAGGAAGATTTCACCATTCGGATTTGATCAAAAAACACATAACCCTCCCATGTGCTCAGACTGCGGCACACGCCTAAAATTCTACGAATATCTCCCTATGCTCAGCTGGCTAAGCACTCTTGGCAAATGTAATTACTGTGGAAAAAGAATAGATTCATCTTATACTTTTCTAGAGGCAGCTACCGGCTTCAGCTCAACTTTACTATACCATTTTTTAGGGTTTACCGAATCATATATATTGCTGATCTGTATTACCGCTGTGTTAATTCTTAAATTGTTACTCTATCGAAAATATCGACGGATATGGCTAGCTTTGACTATAAATTTTGCATTCCTAGCCGCAGCTCTCAAGATACTAAATGAAGGTACCCTATATAATTGTTTGTTAAATATCTTTCTAGCGGTAATTATACTCACTAATAGTATATTGAAAATTCATAAATCTGATGAGTTAGTGTTTGTTATAATCTCTGCAGCTTTACTATGTAATGTTTACATTTTTTTAGTATATGTTACACTTATCTCTTTCTATTTCATTAAATTTACTCAAATGAGAAAAAAGAAGCATTTATATTATGGAAGCGTTCTAGCGCTGCTTGTGGTAATGTTTTTTAATTATGTTATGCCCAAAGATTTTCGTATTTTTTCTAACAATTTGCCGACCGGATTTGTCTACTTAGCAGATGTCGCACCTGATATTATTCAAGATGTAAAATACGCAACTAAAGATAATTTTACAGGAAAAATAGTGCCAGGCTACGAGAAGGCTACTATTATTTTGACTAAAGAAGCAGCAGATGCATTGTTAAAAGTACAAACCGCACTAAAGCAACATGGATTTAGCCTCAAGGCCTTTGATGGATATAGGCCCGTGACTGCAGTAGAAAGTTTTAAAGAATGGGCTTTATCTACTGATGAAGATCCAGAAATTAAAGCCAGGTTTTACCCAAACATAAATAAAAATGAATTACTAAATGGATACATCAGTGCTAAATCTACCCATAGCAGAGGGAGTACTGTAGATTTAACAATAATTGATCTGGCTTCAGGTGAAGAGCTTGATATGGGAACCGAATTCGATTTTCTGGATCCAAAAGCTAATACGGATTTTGCTGATTTACCAGAAGAGGTAAAGAAAAACCGAGAAGCCTTACGCATTGCTATGGAAGCCCATGGATTTGAGGGATATAAATGGGAATGGTGGCACTTTAAGTTAGCAGATGAACCGTTTTCAAGATACCCCGAAGACCATTTTGATTTTCCTGTAAAATAATCTATGTCCTTTGACTCAAGCTCTAGATTTGCGCCCTACTTAATTGTAATATTTTTTGCAGTTTTATCTTTAATTTACACTGGTTGGATATATGTAGCTTCAATTAGCTATAGTGGTTCTGTTAGCTCTGTAGAGCATGGAAAAGGTATCTATAAGAGATATCCGGTCAATACCAAGATCTCTTCCATCTTGTCCTTTAATTATACTCTTATAGATTCGACAAGAATATGAGGGTTGGAGTTTTATTTTAGAGTTAAATCCGACACTAGATAGTATAAAAAAGTTAATTTAAATTTAATGAGCCCTGTAACTAATAAATTTGATCAACATATTACGATGATTAAACAAAAGGATAATACTTATCGAGCCTTAATCGAATGTAAAGAGGGGCAGTGGGATATGGAGATTTTGGTGGAATTAAATAATCAGGTATATATAATATCTGAAAGAATTTTTCTTCATGATAAAAACTTTATAAATGAGTCAGTTAAACAGCATTAATGAACTATTCGTTTCAGAACTTTCGAACGTTAGCAATTTCACCGAATTATTTAATCTAAAAGCTAAATTTTTAGGCAAAAAAAGCCTGCTTGTAGAACAAATGGCAAAGTTAGGCGCATTAACTCCTGAAGAGAAGAAACAGCTCGGGCTTGAGATAAATACAGTCAGAGAGTACATTTTAAAAAACTTAAGCGAAAAACAAAAAGAGCTTGAAGAGTTAGAGCTAGTACAAAAATTAAATGCTCAAAGTATTGATATAACCCTTCCCGGCCGAGGATTTACCCGCGGAAGAATCCATCCAATTACCAATACTATTAATGAGTTAAAAAATATATTTGTCCGCATGGGGTTTTCTCATGTTGAAGGTCCAGAAATTGAAGATGATTGGCACAATTTTACTGCTTTAAATATAAATGAGTCTCATCCAGCAAGACAAATGCATGATACTTTTTATATGCAAAATGTTGAAGGGCTTTTAAGAACTCATACTTCGGGCGTACAAATTAGATATATGGAGAAAAACCAGCCCCCTATTCGCATCATCTCTTCCGGTAGAGTTTATAGATCAGATTATGATGCGACGCATACTCCTATGTTTCATCAATTAGAAGGGCTCGTCATAGGAGAAGAAATCAATTTTGGCCACCTGAAGGGCTGCATCGCACAATTCTTAAAAGAATTTTTTAGAGTGAATGCATTGCCTATGAGGTGGAGATCTAGTTACTTTCCTTTTACCGAACCATCAGCAGAAATAGATATAAAATGTGACCGCAGTACCAAAAAAGAAATCAGAATCGGTGAAGGAAATGACTGGCTTGAGATTCTGGGTTGCGGGATGGTACACGAAAAGGTTTTAAAAAATGTTGGTATAGATCCAATGAAATACCAAGGATTTGCCTTTGGGGTTGGAATCGAAAGGCTTACTATGTTAAAGCATAATATCCCTGACCTTCGCACTCTTTTTGAGGGTGATATGCGCTGGCATGAAATATACGGCTTTTAACCATCTTTGAGCTTCACTAGACTTTTATTGGATTAACTGTACACTACAGCACAGCAACTTTAAGTCAGGTTAGATATGCCATATAAATATCCATTACTACCAGTAGGCCCCCAGAATTTTGAAAATGTAGTTATTACTTATGATTATTTTGTAGACAAAACTTTTTTAACCCCAGTTTGAGGTAAGTTTTAAAGAAATTATCTGATATGGCTTCAAAGAGGCTGTGTAACCATTAAGTTTCTCTCAATTTCACGATAAATAAGAAAAGTGGTTCCCCTAGTAGAAATATTTTGTTTGATTGATGATTTTTGCAAGCGACAACTCATGTACCAAAGATCCTTAAGAAACTCGCAGAGACAAAGGGAACGAGAGTCTGGGATGATGCTTTCCGAAGTTATAACGATCCTCGTTTTGTTTCATTTGAGGGCATTACCGGATTCAAAGATTTTTACCTAAACTGTGTTCAAATCTCTTTCAGAGAGGAGTTGCCGAAGCTTATCAGCTACAATCGCTTTGTTGAGCTGATGCGAGACGCGGTCATCCCGTTGGTCATTCTGCTGAATTGCTGCAAGGAAACAAGGACGGGGGGCGGCTATGTGCAAGAAAAGTTAGATAAGAGCTGCAACAGCACAAAGTCACTTAAGGATATCGAGGTCCTAGAGATTGAGGAGCTGTGCACATATATAAAAAAAAGACCAAAGAATGGAAGTGGGAGTACACCTTTATATTGATTGCAGTTGATAGAGGAGCGGGTGAAATTATTGATTTTGAAGGGTAGGTGACGGGAGCAAGGCAACCCACCTGAACCTGTCATTTAGGCTTTGAGGAACGTTATAAATGAGCATATACAGATGATTACAGCGTTTACGAATACTATAAAAATCTCCACGCACCATCACAAAACAAAGGCTGGGACATCATTGTGGTAGAATCAAAGAATTCTTTAAGAGGCATTATCTAGCTAGTTTTAATCGAAGAACGAAGCGCTACAGCAAATTCCTGAGGATGCTTTGCGCTACTCTTACCCTCTTCTTCCATAGGCATTTGCTGGATTTGAAACTCCTATTATAAATATTAGGCAATGCCCTTTTTCCTAACGCCTAACAACAACGGCAACCATAGTAAATAAATTTAGATTTGTTGCAGGTTTCAAAATAAATTCATTTTCTTCAGAATCAGACACCGCAATTTCCCCAACCTTTATGCCAAAAGGTAAAATTCCCCCTTCGCCAGAAGTAACAGCAATCTCTCCTTCGATTGGCTCAACATTTTCTGGTAAATATAGTAAATTCATATAAGAATCTTCATTAGAGCCATTTGCAATACAACGGATGCCACTCTTTAATAAAAGTACTGGAACTTTAAAACTCACATTACTCCAAGGTAATAATTTTGAGCTTTTTTGAGAAACCTTGACAACCCTACCAACCATGCCTTCAGAATTGACAACCGCTTGTCCTTCTGACACTCCATCTTCAGCTCCAGCGTTTAACATAATTTGAAGGCCAAAGCTGTCAGTACCAGCGCTCACTATGTTAGTGGTAACATATTGAAACTTAAGGGGAATTGCATATTTATTTAACTTTTTTAACTCGAGATTTTCTCTTTCTAAAATTTCTATCTTAAGATTATGTTTTTTTAAATTCTGATTTTCAGCAACAAGAATATCTTTCTCTCTCTTACAAGTGAGGTAGTCATTGCCCAATTCTATAAAACTTCGCACCTGCTCCAATGGCTTGTTAACAACTTGGTAAACCTTGGAAATCATATCATCAAAAATCTCAATTGATTGCTCGCCAAAATATAAACTGAAAAATATCGTTGCCAAACAACTAAAGGTTATCACGATAACAGCTCTAGCTTTAGTACCAAGACTAATAATATTCGATCTCTTGCTAAATTTAATTTGAGGCTTTTTTAACATATAATGATTCCTGATATGCAACTTTCATTTTCAAAAAGTCCTCATCCGCGTGATAAGAAGATCGAGTTAAGGGTGTAGCAGATACCATCAAAAAGCCCTTAACTTTAGCAATTCTTGCATAGTAATCAAATTCTTCTGGAGTTACATATCTTTTAACTTCGGCGTGTTTTGCTGTCGGCTGTAGATATTGTCCAATCGTTAGAAAATCAACTTTAGCAGCTCTTAAGTCATCCATCACTTGCAAAACTTCCTCTTTAATTTCCCCAAGCCCCACCATCATACCCGATTTTGTAAAAATCTCTGGATCCAATTCTTTAACTTTGTTTAGTAAATTCAAAGAGTGGAAATAGCGCGCACCTGGCCTCATTTGCTGATACAAAGAAGGTACCGTCTCAACATTATGGTTATATACATCGGGCTTAGCTTTTACTACTGTCCTAATAGCCCCATCTTTTTTCAAAAAATCGGGGGTTAAGACTTCAACGGTACTATGGGGTGATCTTTTTCGTATTTGCTCTATGCACTGCGCAAAATGCTCAGCTCCACCATCTGGCAGATCATCGCGATCAACCGAAGTAACAACTACATGTTTTAAACCAAGCTTTTCTACAGCTTGCGCAACCTTCTCTGGTTCATGAGGATCAAGTAAGTCAGGGCGTCCCGTTGCAACATTGCAAAACCTACACGCTCTTGTGCAGACACTTCCTAATATCATAAATGTTGCATGTTTCTTCTTCCAACATTCTCCTATATTCGGGCAAGCAGCTTCTTCACAAACCGTATTTAGTGATAAACCTTTCACTATATCTTCGGTTTTTTTATAATCAGAGCTGGTTGGTGCTCTCACTCTAATCCAATCCGGTTTTTTTAAAGCAATATTATTAGACACTCAAATCTCCTCTTTAGTCTTGCTGGTCTTAAGAATGGCGGAAGAGAAGGGATTCGAACCCTTGTTTACCCCATAAGGGTAAACACGCTTTCCAGGCGTGCGCCTTAGACCACTCGGCCACTCTTCCTAAAAATTTCCGCCTTGGTATATCATTTCTATGAGAATACTGCAATTTAAACTCTTGATCTTACCTTTACCTATCATTTTGTATCACTAAATGTTTTCTATAAAGAAATATTTGCAAAAACATAAATAAAAGAGTGAAGAGAGGCATAAAACTTACTTTAAAATTCACCCAAGTCTCTTCTGAAAAAAATCTCCAGATGATTTCATTGCTGATAGCAGCCACTAGAAAAAACGCTATCCACTGTATAGAGAAAATTCTCCACTGTCTGTCATTTAAAAATAAAAAAGCACTAAACAATGATTTTATGAAGACTTTCCCCATGAGAAGGCCCCCGGTAATTGTCAAGCCACACAAAGAATATAATATGGTCGGTTTGACTTTAATAAAGGCTGAATTGGATGTAAATACTGTTAAAGAACCCATGAGAACCATTAATGCGGTAGAAAACAGCGCAAAATTATTAGGCTTCCGTTTTGTAATCAAAAAATTTATTATAGTTGCCAACAATGTCGTTACAACTATGCCAGCAGTTGCATAGATAACTCCATAAAGTTTATATAATATGAAAAATACCGCCAGAGGTATAAATTCTAACACTCTCATAACACTTGACGTTGTATTGATTGCTTTATAGTCTTTTAATACACATTATTTAAATAGGTGTAAACACAGAATAATGATCAAGCAAATAAAAATAAATTTCATACGAGTAATCCTAATGTTAGGCATTACAACAAATTGTAGTTATGGTCTAATTCCAGAAGATAAGATATTCACCGTTAATAATATAAAGGCCTTTAGTGATTTTGGGACGGTTGCAGAATCAAAAAAAATAGCTCTTGATAATGCAACTAGGGAAGCAATGCTAGTTCTTTTGAATAGAATCACTATTGAAAAACAAAATGGTAAATTTAATAGTATTGTGAAGAATGATAACTCCAGTCTTGTCAAAAAGTACGTTATATTAAATGAAAGGATAACCTCCCATTCATATTCTGCAGAAGTAGATGTAGAGTTCCATCCTGCTTCTGTAAAAGCATTATTAAATCGTCAGGGACTCAATTTTGCAGAAAAAATATATAATGATTGTTTAATCATTCCCTTTTATGAAAATTTCTCGAGTAATTTAGTGCTTCAGTGGAGGCAATTCTTGCCCGAACAATTTGGCCTGGTTGAACCTGTGACTCTAAGAAGTGAGTTAGACGATCTAACCTCTTTTAATATTAGAAATATTAAAAATTATGAATATAAGGATTTTTATTATCTTCTAAAGAAATATCACACCAAAGAAGTAATGCTGGTTCAAGTCTCAGAAATAGAAGAGAATACGGAAAAGGTATATGTAAAAATTAAATTCATAAATTCAACAAATACCTATTTTAAAAATCTTACTTTTGAAAAAAATATGGATGAAGATGAAGACGACGTGCATAAAAGAATTATTAATGAAGTTCTGCTACAATTAGATTCTTGGTGGAAAGGCAGTAAAGGAATTTGGAATTAGAGTTTATGGATTTTCCACTTAAATACTTATAGCAGCACAAAAGTGCCTGAAATTAGAGGACGGATATTAGCGAGGGTTCGATAAACTTATTGCAATCTTTTTTAAAATTCTAGATAAAAAATTTTCGCTAGAACATTGATTTTAATTCTGCATAAAATTCCGATAATTTTTTCTTGCATAACAGCTACTTACAGCTAATAATATACTGCACATATATTTCTTATCTTTAGTTATATTTTCAGACTTAGCCTGGAACAAGAGGGCGTTGAATCCTGGTATGTTAGAGAAGTTCATAAAGAACTTGGATTATTTCAATCGGAGTACTTTAGCGCCAGAAAAAACTAACCCTTTTATTTTTGGTATGCAAGAAAATGGCATTAGAGCACTAGTTGCCAAACCAAGCACTGACCTTGTTGAAGATGTACATGGCGCTGTCGATATTGCTACGGCTGGTAATAACCCACTTAAAAAGCAGCTGGAGCAGGTAAAAGAATATATAAATAATGAAAATACAAGGCCATTAAAATTCGTTATACCGATAGCCCAATCAATATCCTACTTCTTCGGCTTATTTCAAAGGAGGCATTGGACAATGCTTGAGTTGGACGTTTTTGACCAAGCTAATAATATTCGAGCCCATCATTATGATTCTAAAGGATGGTTCGCTAGTTTTCTTTATTCCTTAGAGCCAATTAGGCGAGCTATAGCGGAAGTCTTCATGGAGAAGGTATTGAAATGAAAACCAGTTATCTAGGGCATCAGTCTATAATTGATAATACAAATTGCGGCCGCTTTGTTATTTCTTATATTAACTGCAAAGCTTCCAAGCTTTCCATAGATATAGAAAAAAATTTCAACTATGAATCGGTACGAGAGAATTACACCACCATCCGTGAGATTGTTACACATAATGTAAAAACAATAGCAAGGCAGGCTGCAGCCCGAGAAACCAGCTCTCCAAGTACAGAACAGCGGATCCAGAGTACTGACTTTAGAAAAAAGCTAAATCAAGAAAATAAACCGGAGATTAGCTTTAACAGAAGGTAAGTCGTGACCTAATTTAAATATCGCAAACAAACTTTATTGATTTTTCTTGTCCAATATTTTGAGAAAATCATTTACTCCCTTCTGCTCTATAATAGAGGAAAAATCTGCTCTTTGAGTAGAAAGAAGACTTACTCCTTCTCCTATTATGTCTATAACTTTCAAAACATTATTAGAATCTTTAATTCTGTAAGCTACATTAATATGAGGCTTAGAGCTCCGAGTGTTAATTATTTCAGTTACCACAATAAAATGACTTTTACCAATGTTACTTACATCCACAATTTTGTACTGCTGATTGTTGTACTCAACGAATTTTTTCACATACAAATTACTTAAGTACTTTTTATAACTTTCTAAATAATGGTTTTGCTGATCTTTATTCATGTTATTCCAATTCTTAGCAATTACAAACTTGCCTATCCATTCGTAATCAACTATTTCGTAAAAGAACTCAGTTAACTTTGCTTTCTTTTCGCTATCAGTAGTTTTTTCTTCCAAAACAGCAATAATTCTCTTGGCATTATTATCAACAAAACCTTCTATATCTTTTTTCGTATCAGCAAAAGAATCAGTATAAATAGACATTAAAGCAAGGATTAGGATATATTTAAATTTCATAGTTTATCTCCTATTTTGTAAATAAATACTTCTGGTTGTGATATATTCATCGATTGAAACTTCATCAATATTATCAGTTAATTTTAACAAGCCAGCTCTTTTATCTATCACTACAAGAGTATCTTTTGAAAATACATATTGACGTTTAAGCGTATAATTTAAAGGGTCAGCTACAAAATCTAATAATAAGCCGAAGGCACCTCTGGCAGATGATGGACCAACAACTGGCAATACTATATAAGGACCGCTTTTTCCTCCGTACCTTTTCAATACGTTCTCCCCTCTAAACTCCTCAAATCTTAATTCAGGATATCTTGAGGCTGCATCATGTAAACCAAGAGTACCAAATGTTGTATTGATGACAAATCTAGCAAAGAATCTACTGGTCATTTCCGGATTCAAGCTCAGAATACCGTAAATCGTCTGTAAAGGAGCAAAAAGATTCTGCAAAAAATTTTGTATATTATCCTTTCCCCAATCGGGGATAGTTCTATCATAAATAATCGCTATCGGTCTGACTAAAAAATTGTCCAATCCTTTATTGATTTTGAACATCATCCTGTTAAAGGGCTCAAATGGATCCATATCTTCCTTATAATCAGCGGTTAATATTCTTCCCGAAGAATAAGTCACAATACTGGCATTTCTCCAGTCTTCATCAGCTTCATTTGTAGAAGAATCGTCGACCTTCTGCAATAACTGCGCACCAGGTTCCCGATTATTAGCCGCTTTGTACTTACTACTGCAGCCACACAACACCGGGGAAAATAGCAACAAGATGCTGTAAAACACAACCTTCACCATAAACTTCTTTTTTCACACCAGATTTAATCTTTCACAAAAATTATTAAAACACCAGCATTTTGATTACTAAACATAACATTTTGTTCAGAAAATAAGGTCCATCCGTTCGAGCTGAAATTATTTTTTATAAACTCTGGGCTGTATCTAAATTCTCCTCTTTTATGAACAAAGTTAATATCTGATTTTTCAGCTTTTTTAAAACTAATTGCCAAAATTGTTTTCTTATCTGTAATATTCCTTAGTAACGTAGCTATATCAGCAATATTTCTATTAAACGTTATAAAATCAGCCATAACTATTATATCATATACAGTTTTACTTGTAGAATCAGCCTGCCGTAAAAATTTAATCGCATCTTCATTTAAAAGCTGTGCATAAACTTTTTGCCCATCAAAAGATTTTCTTTTAGAGTTAGCTAGCATTTTTTTTGAAATATCTACCCCAACAATTGCATTTGCAACCTTGCTCTCCCTTAAAAGCTGACCGATAATTCCAGTCCCACACCCCAAATCTAACACGTTATTTCCTAGAGATTTACCATGCGACGAATTAGCAGCTTTTACTATATCATCTACCGTTAAAAACTGCGGCGCAACTTTATTTCCCTTCAAATGAAATTCGTCAAAACTGTCTGCTAACTGATCAAACTTATCTGCGATAAGAGTGATAGGGATCTGGTTTACTTCTTGTTTCTCGATTAATGATTTAAAGTAATTAACTTCATCTACGAACTGTCCATCGCCAGACTCGGTATATAATTTTATATACTTCTCTGCTCTATCATATTTTAATTGGTCCATATAACAGTGTGCCATATAATAGGCAAGCCCCGGTCTTTTACATCTAAATAATTCTAGCAGATTAAACCTCAACAAGGCATCACTTATATCATTATTCTTTAAGTGGTATATTCCTAATTCATAATTAGCTTTCTCTAGATTTTTCAATCTATCTTTCAATTCGTAAACTTCATCAATTGCCCTTTCATATAGCTCCACCAACTTTGTTTTTAAATCCTTTTTACCTTTCCACTCTTTATATAACTTAGTGAATTTACTCAGAAAAAACATGGTCACAGACGATAGTTACTTACAAATAAATACTATAGCCAAAATAATAGTTATCAAGCCTATATATAAATTATTTATAATCCAACACAAAAGCGCAATTTTTAATTAGTTGACATTTTAAGTTATTCTGGAACCACAGGCGTTATACTAGTGGAACCGGCATTAGTATCCGCATTCTTAGATCCACTTGCAGTAGTAGCCGGCTGTTGAGGAGTGGTATGCTCATTAGTTGAAGCAGGTACAGATGGTACGGGGATCTCAGGAGCAGTAGACACCGATGGACTTGTTGGATTCTCATCAATGCTGCTAAAAGGCGCAGTCAAGCCAGTAGTGCTTGGTGAAGTATTGGTATCTATTTTCTTAGCTCCAGCACCCTCTAATGCACTTTTGATTTCAGCATAGCTTAAAGAACCAGGCAAAATACCGTCATTAATTATATAAGCAGGAGTACCTCTAACTTTAAGATCAGCCGCTAGCTGGAGATTTGCTTGAATAACATCCTCTATTTCTGGCTTTTGCATCATATCCTTTAACTTGGTTACGTCTAGCCCGATATCAGCTGCTGTTTGCATTATGCCCGCCTCAGTTCTATCCTCTAAATTTAATAGTTTATTATGGAAGCCTTCGTATTTACTATTATCCACGATTGTAACTGCAAGCGCTGCTTTGCTTGCCAACACTGACCAATCTCCCATAATAGGAAGCTCTTTCAAAACTAGTTGTACGTTAGGATATTCTGATAATATTTTTTGCTGGATTGGAAGCATTTTCCTACAGAAGCTACAAGCATAATCAAAAAATTCTACAATCTTTATACTACCTTTTGGATTACCAATCCGTGGATCATTTATATTATTGTAAATTTTATCCTTGGACCGCATGAGCATATTTTTTGTATAGCCTTTGCTTCATTAGCCTTAGCCGCATAATGATTTTCTATACTTTTCATAATTGCTTCAGGATTTTCGTCTATATACTTCTTCACAATCCTTACTACTTCTTCTTCATTTAAGCCATAATTCTTAGGAACAGATAAGGCCTGACCTTGAGTGGATATTGGCGCAGCAATCTGTTTATTTGGTACGGGTTGTTTGTTATCTTCATCAAAAACAAAAAAATCATTAGCCCAATAATTAGCACTGCTAACATTAAGATTACAACATTTCTAGAATTCATTTTGCCTCTCTAATTGAGATCTTTAGTTAATTTTTATAAAATCACTCTGTTTGATAAATTACAAGCAAATATGTAATTTATTAAAAACGTTTTATATTTTCTTACGCACATAGTGTGATTAATATCACAATTCATACTGTAGGAAAAGAAAGATGTAAGTATATTCATTAACTACGGTATGAGTACATCAACTAAACCTTATAGTACATATATTTTTCATTTCAGGAAGTGTAACAAGACATAGTGTATATCAAGATAGTTAGTACCCCAAATAAACCTTTCCTTAGTGTTTTATCAAATAAAACATAAAAAATTTTTATAGCAAATAATCAATATATATGCTATCCACTCTATAATGTGAAATTTCAATCAGAATTGGCCGGATTAGCTCAGTGGCAGAGCGACCGCCTTGTAAGCGGTAGGTCGTCTGTTCAAATCAGACATTCGGCACCATTAATCTCATTTCTAAAAAAATTTAGAACAACTCTGGTCATAAAAAATAAATTAATTTAGCATAAGTTGGGTATAAGTGTCTTTATTTATAGATAATGAAGCAGAGGTTATTACAATCTACCACTCAAATTCTAACAATTTCAGTAGAATTAAAACAATCATTTGAAATACTCACTATGCAAACCGAAGATTTAGTGAATTCAATTATTGCAAACTATAGTAATAATCCTTTTTTAGACTTAAATTACGAGAAAATAGAAGCCTTGACCAGAAAATCAAACAATATACACTTTGATGCCGAGATAGAAGTACTCACTTATCCAGAGTCTTTAAAAGAGCACTTAATCAAACAAATAAACATCACCTTTTCCGGCTTAAATCAAGAAATCGCAAGCGCCATTACAGATTGTTTAAACGAAAATGGTTACCTTCTAGAAGATATCAATTGGATAGCAAATATACATGGATACGACCCATCTCGTACTTATTCCATTTTAAAAGAGTTACAAAAACTTGAACCAACAGGCGTATACGCATATAGCTTACAAGAGTGCCTTACCCTACAATGTTTAGAAAAAGGAATATACAGTAAAAAAATGGAAATTTTATTAAATAACTTACAATTAATTGCTAGCAATAAAATTAAAGAATTATCAATTATTTGTAATTGTCCAATTTTCCAAGTTAACCAGTTGATAACTTTAGTTAGGGGCCTCAATCCTAAACCAGGTCTTTTGTATAACAACAATATAGAGCAATTTGTAATGCCTGAAGTGTATATCTTAAGAAAAAACAATAAGTTAGTGGTTATTCCGAATGAACATATTAAGGATTTAATCTCGTTAAATGGTTTATATAAAGAAATCAGGAGTGTGAACAATCCTGCTCTGCAGGAACAGAAAAGAGAAGCAATAGTAGCAAGCAAAGCCATTGAACAACGGGTTGAGACCGCAGTTAAAGTAGTTGAGTTTATTGCTAAAAATCAATATGAGTTTTTCCTATACGGGATTTCATATTTAAAACCTATGACTCTTGCTGACGTTGCAACTGCTCTAAATATAAATGAAAGCACAGTTAGCAGGATTTCTAATAAGTATATAGAGTTTGAAGGAAAGTATTATCCAGTAAAATTTTTCTTTAATTCGTGCATAGGCTCTAATATTTCTGAGAATAGTTATGCCAATAAGGCCATTAAACAAAAAATCAAAGAATTAATTCAAGCAGAAACTCCAGATGAACCTCTATCAGATGACAAGATCACTCGTATACTAGTTAACCAAGGTATTCAAATTGCAAGAAGAACAGTTGCAAAATACCGAGAAAGCATGGGAATAGCAGCCTATACCCTGCGAAGAAAGCCTAGCAGTACACTTCAAGTGAATGAAGAATTGATATAGGCTACAGAAAGCTTAAAAAAGAGTTATAATCCGCTGAAATTTGTATAAAATACCTACCCTGAAGCAATAACACCGATTGCGCAGATTAATTATACCACCCTTTCCAAGCCAAAATTTATCAGATGTCTAGCCAGCCTTATATCAGCATCAATTTGGGCTTTCAGAGTTTCTAAGCTAGCAAATTTCCTTTCTGGTCTTAAAAAAGAAAGCAACTCAATTTTAATCGTGACTCCATATAAATCTCCTTTAAAATCAAAAAGATGAGTTTCAACCCAAACTCTATTATTCTCAGTTAAAGAGGGTCTATGCCCTATATGAGTTAATCCAAAATAAAATACGTTATCTGCCACATAGACTTTACTTAGGTAAACTCCTGCTTTCACCTGAAAGAGCTCAGCAGGCCAAGCGAAATTAGCTGTGGGAATTTCTAACTTGCTACTAGCAATTTGGCTGCCTTTAGTTACCGTACCACTTAAACTATAGTTAGCATCTCCCAGTAGCTTCTTCACCTTTTCGATAAAACCTTTGCTTAAGGCATCCCTTACCAATGAAGAAGAAATAGCCATACCCTCAAAAAACACCTGTTGAATTGGGGTATAAGAAAAACCATATGTAGAAGCCTCTAAATGCAGCGTTGATACATTACCACTTTTTTTATGGCCATAAAAAAAGTTGCTTCCAGTAATAATTTTTTTAGGATTAAATTTTTTAAATAATAAATTTATGAATTCATGAGCTGGAAGCTTAGCAAAAGCTTGATCAAATTTTAGGCTGATAACATTTGCAATACCCAAATTTAACAATTTATTTACTTTATCTTCGTAAGACTCAATAAGGCCTAAATACGACTCAGGTCTTATAAGCGAGACCGGATGAGGCAGAAAGGAAACAACAACAGGCTTAGCACCTAAGATTTTAGCAAAATAGACACAGTTCTTTACTATTTCTTGATGCCCTAAATGAACTCCATCAAAATTTCCAAGGCCGACAACTGAGGGACCTATAGAAAAGGGGCCAGAGCTAGTATCCAAAAGATTTATTATCTCAGCATTACCGTCAGATTTCTCTGTTATCCAAACCACTATTTAACTCTAATAATAAGCACCGTCAGTCTTTTAAGACAATTGTTCTGATTTGGCAAGCTCCGTCAATGTCACCCCAACTTTATTATCAACTAGCACTATCTCTCCTTTTGCAACCAATCTATCACCAACGAATAGATCTACTGGATCACCAACTTTTTTATCTAACTCAACTACTTCTCCTTTGCTTAATTTCAGTATTTGATTTAATTTTAAATCAGTACTCCCAAGAACGACTCGCACTTGCAAAGGGATATCATATACCGCTTGCAAATTAATTTCTTGGGTAATATTTTTTTCTTTTTCATTATCTTGCATTTTTAAACTCTCTTTTTTAATTATTACTTATAGAATGAGTTATATAACCCTCGCTGTCTAGATTTTTTGCATAATAATTGCTCAACAATCTATCCAATTGAATTAATAATTTACTCCAATCCCTACTAATCTTACTACCATCGACTTCAATAGCACAGTCACCAGGACTTATTGCCTCATCAAAAACGATATCAACTTCCATAGTATGGTTCTTTCTATGTATTACTTCCTCAATATATTGCCTTATATCTTCGACGTATTCAGGAGCAACCTTTATGGTAATTAGATTCTCAGAATAAAGCTTAGGTAATTGATCAGCTAAAAAACTTTTTATCAAATCGAGCCCGGTGTTTTCCACAGATTTTTCGATTATTTTTTTTGCAATAGTCATACATAACTCAATGCTATCATTTATTAGAAGTTCTTGCCTATTTTGTAGTTCAGAGCTTAATCCATTAAATTTTTCCTTTAAAGAGTTTATAATCGACAATAAATTTTGATCATATATCGCCTTTTGAGATTCAACCTCTTTCATAGCTTCATTCTTACCTGAAAGAAAGGCTTCTCGTTTAATTACCGCAACGTCTAGGGTAGCTGTTTCTTCTTTTGTCTCCGTAATCTCTATTTCAGCTTTCTGGGATTTTGGTATGGCTTCTGTTTCCACAAGTTCTAACTTTGATAAATCTAATATAGGATATTGCTCTATTTTCATAAAAAATACCTCATACCATCTCTTCTTCCTCAACTTCAACCAAGCCAATATATCCTTCTCTTATCATATCTTTTGCAGTACGAACAATATAAGACCTAGCTTCATCAATATCTTTTGCCTTGACCTCCCCCAGACTATCTATTTCCTCTAGCAAAAGTTTATACACTCTTTGTGACATATTAGCTGAAATTAATTGCCTAATAGCATCAGAGGATTCTTTAAGCGCTAGAGCAAGCTGGCTTTTATCCAGAATTTTAATTAGTTCTTGAATTCCGCTTGATTCAATCTTGACCAAATCATCAAAAGTAAACATTAATTTACGGACTTTGCTAGCAACTTCATGACTTTGCCTTTCAAGGATTGACATCATCCTTTCTTCATTGCTTCTATCTAAGTTATTAAAAATTTCAGCTACTATATAATTATTGTCGTTTTGGTTAATTTTAGAAACGTCACCAATAAAATGGTGTCTTATTGTTTTCTCAACGTTATCCAATACTTCCTTTTTCACTGTTTCCATAGATAAAATCCTGGTTAAGATTTCACTTACAAATTCAGAATTCAATATTGAAAGCACCTTAGCTCCAGTAAAAGACTGCAGTTTACTAATAATTAATGCCGCTGTCTGCGGGTGTTCATTTTTCAAGAAATTAGCTAATATGCGTGGTTGGACTTTATTCAACTTATCCCAAACATTTTTACCGATAGGTCCTCTGATCTCCTCAATAATCATATTGACCTTATCATCGCTTAACACTTTGCGTAAGAATTTCTCTGTGCTGGTAAAATTTCCTATAACTGCAAGAGTTTCGTTCATTTGATGAGCAAACTCAATAACAATCTGCTCAGTAACTTCTGATGGAATTTTGCCTAAATTAGCCATAGCTTGAGAAATTTCCTGTACCTCAGAATCCTCAAGAGCCTGAATCAGTCTTGCTGCTATATCAGTATCTAAAGACAGCAATAATATTGCTGCTTTATCTGTTCCACTTAACTTCGCCTTCATAAACTCCATTATTTATATAACCAATTTTTTATAACCCCCACCGCTTCATCTAAATGATTTTCAACCGTATCATTTAAGTACTTAGCAACACTTGCATATTTTACTCCATTGGCAGAGACAACCTCAAATGGCTTAGGCTCAGTAGATTCTTCGCCCTCTTGTGCATTATCTCTATTCGCTTCAGTACCCATCTCAGCTCCTGCCACAGCACCCTCTAAACTTGTAATCATTTCCTCATCCCGATCTCTACTTGCTAATTTGGCCATGACTATTCTAGAAATCATAATAACTATGATTATCAGTACAATTCCAACGATTAAGGTCTGGATTAGACCCTTAGCGTCTCCTTTAATCCAAGCCATGAATCCCTCATCTGCACCAGTATCCTCAATCTCATTAATGAATCTTAGATTAATTAATTCCAACTTATCTCCTCTATTTAAATCAAGACCAACAGCGGAAGTAACCAGGGCCTTCAATTTAGTCATCTCTTCCTCTGGACGTTCACTATATACAAGTTGCCCCTTATCATCTTTGGTATACACACCATCAACAAGAACCGCAATTGAAAGGCTCTTTATGCGACCTTGCTCACTAATCTTATTACCAACTTTTTTGGAGATCTCATAATTTGTTATATTATCAGAGCGCACCTTTTCCTTTCCAAAAAACTGAGCCTGCTGATTACCATTTGGAATATTGTTAGCAACGCTAACATCTTTCATTTTTTCATTATCTTTATCATTCTCCGAACTAGTGCGCTGTGATCTTATAACCTGTCCTTCTGGGTCATATGTTTCATAGTTTATTACTTCTCTATCAAAATCTATATCAGCAGAGACATTAGCTTTAACTTTACCAAAACCAACCGATTTAGAAACTAAATCTTCTATTATCTTAGTTAACCTGGTTTCCATATTAATCTTATACTCAGTAGCGCTATCAATAATGCCACCAGCCATAAAATCACCATTCTCCGAGCTTAACTTTAAAGGATTACCTTTGTCATCCACTATGGTAATATTACCAAGTTTCAAATCCGGAACTGCAGTAGCAACTATATGAGCAATTGCAGCTATTTCCGCTTTGCTAAGTTGCTGAGCTCCTTTCATTTTGACCACTATAGAAGCAGAAGGAGTAGAAGCATTCTTAGAGAATAACTCTTTTTTGGGCAAAACTAGATGAACTCTTGCAGAGGCAATCGGACTTAAACTGGAAATGGTCCTTGCTAATTCTCCTTCAAGCGCCCTTACCATGTTAATATTATAAACAAATTGTGACGTTCCAAAAGCATCGGATTTATCAAAGAGCTCATATCCAGCAACTTGACCAGAAGAAGGCAAACCTTCTTGAGCCAAGCTCATCCTCAAAGCTAAAACTTTCTCCGCTGGCACCTTTACCTGTCCGCTATCAGATTCAACACTATAGGGAATTGACGTAGACTGGAGCCTTGCAACTATAGCGCTAGTGTCCTCTGGAGTCAACGAAGTATACATTGGCACCAAATTCGGCTTAGATATACTAAATATAAGTACTATTATTGAAATAAAAAGAACAATAGCAGCCGTTATAAAAGCTACTAATTTCTTTGTTCCGAGATTTTTCAAAAACTCCATAGCCAATTATCTTTATTGTTCACAGATAAAATTTATATTCTATTAAGAATTAAATTTACTCTACTTAAAGGAGATAAAACAACATATTTAAGTTGTTTGCAAAAGAAATTTGTATACAAAACGAAATAATTATTTAATTACACGAATATTAAGGTATTTTGGAACGGTATTTGTGTGAGGCCGAGGTCAGAATCGAACTGACGCATGAGGGATTTGCAATCCATTGCATTACCACTTTGCTACTCGGCCAAAAAACTTTAATGGTTGATAGTGAGTAATAAAAAAGTCACTATAAGTCAAGATTTTATTTTATGGTATTTTTAATTAAAAAACGTTTACCTTTATTACTTGCGCTAGTCTTCTTAAGCTTTGGAACAATCAGAGCTTTTGAATCATTCAAAGATACCGCAGTATCAATTGATGAACTGCAACATATAGCAACAGGATTTGAATGGCTGGAGAATAAAACATACGAGCTAGAAGCCTTACATCCGCCTTTAGCAAGAATCATATCGGCGTTACCTTTATACATTTTCAAGAATGTAAGGCTAAGCCAAGACTTTTATACAAAGTACTGCTCAACGAACTTACCAAAAGATTATAAGAAAGAATACGAGGGCCGAATCGAAGAAGGCAAAGCTATTTTTTGCGGCCTAAATGAGTTAGAATACACGGAAAGGGTAATCTTAGCTAGAGTTAGCTCGCTAATATTCTTTGTAATTGGAGGATTAGGAGTATATGCATGGAGCCGCAGCGCATTCAATTCAAGAGTCGCGTGCTTGGCCACTTTCTTTTATTCGAATCTGCCGATAATTCTTGCAAGTTGTATAATAATCAACACAGATATGGCTGGTTCTGCATTTCTAATATGGGCCCTATATTTTATTCCAATTTGGCTAAAAGCGCCAACTACTAGGAACTCCATAGTTATGGGTATATTGATTGGTATAGTTGCGATTAGTAAATTCTCATCGATAATCTTTCTCTGGCTATGCTTCGCAGTATCGGGATTGTACCTTGGTTCACAAAGCAAAAAATTAATTTATGGCTTACAATTATCAGAATGGAGAAATAGACTGATCATAATACTTAGCGCATTTACAGTAATTTGGAGCGCATACCACTTTTCAACCGAGGAGGTCTTTGGCCTTAACATTTTACCCTTTCCAGAGTTTTTTAGAGGATTAGGAGAATTAATAGTGCGTAACCAAATACCTTTCCTCGGTTACATCTTCGGCAAAATACTTTTTTTTAAAGGAGTCTGGTACTTCTTTCCCGTCGCTACCTTTTTTAAAACTCCCCTCTCCTTTTTATTGGTGTTTATGGGCAGTATTTGGCTTGCAATGGAGCTAAGCAATAAACAAACCATCTTGATTTTACTCTTGATTTTATCAATTTATTCTATCGGCGCTGCTTCCAACATTAATATTGGCTTAAGGCATATGCTGCCCGCATTTATGTTGATGTGTATAACAAATGCCCACTTTATAGATTATTGTTGGCACCACTTTAAAAGTCTTACAAGCAACCTCGCTATAATAGCTGCAATTTTTTCATACTTACTTTCCAGCGCTATAGCCCATAAAGACTATATATCATATTTTAATATTATGGCAGGGAGTACCCCTGAAGATATTTTGATCGAAGGGGATTTTGACATAGGCCAAGATGCTAAAAAGTTAGCAGACTATTTAAGTTCAGCCCACATTATGGATAAAACAGTTTTTTACAGTTACAATGTAGTGCACCCAGACTGCTATGGCATCAAACACTATAAAATACTTTTTGGAGCTAATAGAAAAGAGTTCAAGGTAGAATTTGGAACTCATGAATACTTGGCTATTGCTAAAGTGGTCCCTAAATTTCTCACTCAAGCGGCTTTGAGAGAAATTAATCAATGCACTAACCCTATTTATATCGGAGAAACGATTATAATTTACGACAAAAAAAATTGTAGGTTTTAAATTTTCTTAGCAAGACAAATAATAGAGCTGCCTTGTATCTGGGCATCGATATAATCTGGCACAAGAATTATTCAGGCGTGTAAAATCATGAGAAATAGGCATAGTGGCAGAGATGACTTTAGAAATTTTATCATCGGCAACTATGCTTATGTAGATAAATCCCTCTTTATACAGCATTCGATAGAGGATGATGCGCATGTCATGAGGTTAATTATAAAGATAGATTGGCATCTTTGCTAAATGATAATTTTCAGTCCATTACTACTAACCATTTTTTCTACTCTTCAAGTTAAAGAAGTATACTCCGTCGACCTGAAGAGTTGATAGCAGCAGATGTGTATCAAGAAAGTTATAGATAAAGCGAATTTGCCACGGTAAATATGGCCCGGCCCCCAGATTAAATTAGAGACAAAAGCTTTAGGAGGAGAGGCTGCATAAGCGTGCGAGCATGCGCAAAGCCGAACTTCGAACTAAGCGTTTGAATAAGTCAAAAATGAGACATTTTGCTGAAGCTTTTCAACTCTTTACTCACAAGCAACACACACCTAAAGTTTGGAATCAAACCCAATCCTTAAGGCTAATTCCATTAATGCTGCGCTCCTCCCTTACTGAGATAACTCTAGCTATCAAGAAGCTTTAGATAAACCTAACTTATAGGCTACGACTTCAAGTTCTTCCAATTTCTTTAAGGCAGCTTTCACAACTTTTTCCTGTGATTTAAAGGAACAATTTTGCATCTTTCCCCTTATACTATGCAATAAATTTTCCGCGGCCTCTTCAAGATTTACTAGTTTGACCTTAATGCTATCAGCAATCATATTTGCACCCTTCTCTAGATTCCTAATCTGTTGCCTTGCCATATCAGCTATACCAATTGCCCCTATTTCAATGCTTGAAAGCTTATCCTTCATTAATTCAGTCAACTCTAATTTTGCTTCTGCCTGCTTGGCAAGGATTCTCTCTTTTGGAGTGACAACCAAATCGTGTGCTAAACCTACCTTACTCATAAGGTATATAATCCACTTATGTATATCTAATTGATGCCATTTCCAACCATTTCTATAATCTCTAGCAAATGCATGATGGTAATTATGCCAATTCTCCCCAAGCAATAAGAAAAACATCCAAGGAATTTCTCCAGGAGTGCCGTTCAAATATGGCTGGCTGCCTATAACGTGAGTTAGCGAATTCACGCAAAAAGTCATCTGCTGCTGAAAGGCACGGCCGAGCCCTATAAAGATGTATGCAGCAACAGCAGATTTTAAATCGCCCCCAATTAAATACCCGACAATAAACGGCACTACTAAATTCATACCTAAAGCTAGCTTCCAATAATGCCGCAACTGGAACACCAAAATTCTACTACGGCCTAGGCGTCTCATTGTTCCCTTATCTATATGCTTTTTAGAAATATCCTCAAATAACATCCACCCTATATGTGACCAAAGAAAGCCTTTTAGTTTATTTTTAAATTTTAAAGGAGAGTGAGGATCTAATTCCTCATCCATATAGGTGTGATGTAATGCATGATCGGAAGCCCAAGCTATAGCGGGACCTTGCAGAGTACCACTAGAAATTATCATTAATATGAATTCTACAAATTTATTTGTTTTATAGGCGCTATGCGCCCAGAGTCTATGTAACCCTATCCCTACCGATATATTGTAAACATAGTGAGCAGCTATTGCCATTCCCCACTCGAACCAACCAGTGCCATATCGATCACAATAAATTATTGCTGCAATTATAAGAAGCAAAGGATAAAAAATCAGTACGCTTGTTGTGACCCAATTTATTCTTAAGGAAGTATCGCCCTTCATATCAACACCTAAAAATTTACTCACGAGAACATAGGAACACAATAAACTCTTAATGCATTTAAGTAAAGGAATATATACATAATTAAGAATACTCAACTCTTTTCTAGAAGAAAAACAATCTTTAACAGTGAGTATCTCATTTACTTATTATTAGTTTTGTTTAATAATACTGGGAGTCAAACACAAATTTTTACCGTTTATGAGCATTTTAGGTATCATTAGAAAACTTCCAGATTATGCAGCTGATATAAAAGGGAATCTAATTTCCATTTTTGAGGAAAATAAAGTTGCTTTAGACCAAAAGCAACTTTATGGAGTTTCGCTAGCTGTAGCTTACTCCTTAAAACACGAACAGCTTTTAAATGGTATAAGAGCAGAAGCCAAGCTCTATCTTGAAGAGGTTGATGCGAATGCCTGTAAAATTGCTGCGACAATGATGGCCATGACCAACACTTACTACAAATTTGTAGAGAGAGCCGGGGACTCTGCTTATGAAAATATGGAATCTGAATTAAATATGCTTTCTTTATCAAGTACTGAAGTGCCCAAGGAAGAAATGGATTTATATTGCCTTGGAGTTTCCATATTAAATGCATGTAAGCACTGTATAGCAGTACACAGTAAAGGGATGTTAGCTGCAGGACTCAGCAAAGACGCGATTCGCGACGTTGCGAAAATCGCATCGGTCTTACAAGCAGCAGTGAATGCTCTTGAAATTGAGAGAATGAGAAGCTATGATTTCGTAGTCCGTGACGCAAGCATGGACTAATACGAAAACTAAAAAGATGAAATATCCAAAAGTTGTTATAGTTGGCAAGCCAAATGTCGGTAAGTCTGCCTTATTTAATAGATTGTGCGGCAGAAAAATTGCTATAGTGACAGATGCAGCCGGCACAACTAGGGATCGTAAAGAGTGTTTAGTCAATTTTGACGATCTCAATTTTTTGCTTGTAGATACTGCAGGTTGGGAGAATGAGCATAAAAAGCATCAAATGAAGTCCTTGATGATGAGTCAAACCCAAGAAGGTATAAAAGAAGCAGATATTATAATTTTTATGGTCGAAGCTAAGAATCCCCTAACCAGCGATGATCTGGAATTCGCAGGCTTGGTAAGAAAGAGTAACAAAAAAGTTATACTTGTTGTTAATAAAAGTGAATCTAAGGTCGCTCTTTCTGCTAATGATTTCATGCCTTTTGGGTTTGGAGAAGCAGTCTATATTGCAGCTGAGCATTCTTTAGGCTTAGATGTTTTATATAACGCACTATCCACTGAGCTAAAAAATTTTCCATCTGTCAAAGATGAACAACAACACGAAAAGCTGTTACTAGCAATTGTGGGGCGACCTAACGCCGGAAAGTCCACGATATTTAATCAATTGCTCGGCTTTCGAAGGAGCATTACCTCTGCAGAAGCAGGGACCACTCGCGACGCTATAAGTTATGATATTAACTTTAATGATACACTGATTTCTTTAATTGACACCGCGGGCTTAAGGAAGAAAAATAAAGTGCACGAGGAAATAGAAAAATTATCAAATGCGCAAACCATAACCGCAATCAGACGCGCGAACGTAGTAGCCCTTATAGTTGATGCAACACAAGGATTTGAACAACAAGATCTTGCCATAGCACAAATGGTTATTAACGAAGGCAAGGGTTTATTTTTAGTGTTTAACAAACATGATCTTGTTAAGGATAAAAAAAAGCTAAAAGACGATATCGAGTACCTTTTTGCCCATTCACTAACAGCTATTATGAATACACCAATATTACATACGAACGCTCTAGCTGGGGTTAGCGTGGAAAGAATAATATCTACAGCCTTAGAAGTTAAGCAAAGTTGGGAAAAAACACTAACTACAAGTATGTTAAATAAGTGGCTTGAAGCTTCCATTCATAATCATCAACCATCTTTTACAAATGATGGACGTAGAATAAAATTAAAGTATATTACTCAAATTAAAAGTAGACCTCCAACTTTTAAGGTATTTGTAAATTTTCCAGCGAGTGTCAGCAAACATTATGAACGTTACTTAAATCACGATCTTCAAAAGCACTTTAATTTTGTTGGCACTCCGATTAGAATAATATTTTCTAAAACAAAAAACCCTTATGAGACTAGCGCGCGATGAAACCTAGATGATAATTTATCCACATACGTCAATCTTGCTAAATCATCATAAACACAAAATGTTGATTCAGGTGAAGTAAGTTCATCACAATCTATATCTGTACCACCTCCAAACTCTTACACTGCAATGAAGGGGTTCGACAGCCACGCCGTGGGGTTGGCTTACAACGCTATACAATTTATCGTAGGCTTGAAAACAGTTCCACCACCACCCCCTTAGCGATATACAAAAAATATCGCGCATAATCAACCCCTTAAAAAAGTATGCTTATCTAATTGTTAACTATTAAGAGACGAAAAGAATGCCCTCCCTATCAGCCAAGCCACCTTGTCTTCTAAAACTTTGGGCTGTTTTTGATGAGAAATCACAGATAGCACCCTATTTAAGCGCATCCAACAGTGAGTATAACTATTGCTAATTTATGTCAATATTTATTAATAATATTTTTAGGCAATGCCCGGTAATTATAGACGGCAACAAGATGGTATGATATCTTCATAGTAGAATGGGTGAAGTAGGAAATGACAATCAAGTGTAAATATTGCGGCTCCAGCGAGCAGGTGAAGAATGGCGTGGTATAGGGACAGCAAGAGGTAAATAGGTACAAGAATTGCAAAAAGAATTACCCGAGAAGGTGATAAGCGGCAGAATACACTATGAATGATAGACTTAAAACCTAACCTTGAGGACTGTGGGATTAGGATGATAGAGAGACTGACTGGAATCCATAACAGCCAAATATCTTCATGGATCGAAGGACGGGGGGACGCTATGTGCAAGAAAAGTTAGATAAGAGCTGCAACAGCACAAAGTCACTTAAGGATATCGAGGTCCTAGAGATTGAGGAGCTGTGCACATATATAAAAAAAGACTAAAGAATGGAAGTGGGGTACACCTTTATATTGATTGCAGTTGATAGAGGAGCGGGTGAAATTATTGATTTTGGAAGGTAGGTGACGGGAGCAAGGCAACCCACCTGAACCTGTCATTTAGGCTTTGAGGAACGTTATAAATGAGCATGTACAGATGATTACAGCGTTTATGAATACTACAAAATCTCCGTGCACCATCACAAAACAAAGGCTGGGACATCATTGTGGTAGAATCAAAGAATTCTTTAAGAGGCATTATCTAGCTAGTTTTAATCGAAGAACGAAGCGCTATAGCAAACCCCTGAGGATGCTTTGCGCTACTCTCACCCTCTTCTTCCATAGGCATTTGCTGGATTTGAAACTCCTATCTATAAATATTAGGCAATGCCGGGGAATACTATTGAACCTAACAACCAACAGAATCATAGGATGGAGGATATGAGTCAAAAGAAGAACCCTAAAATTATAATGTAGCTCAAGTATGGCCCTGTCAAAATAGAATTATACCCAAACGAAGCCCCAAAACACGTTGAAAGAATTTTAATGCTTTCAACGCAAGGCTTTTATAATGGCTTAAAGTTCCACAGAGTAAAGAGGTTTTATGGTATAAACTGGTGATCCCAAGGGTGACGGAACTGGTGGCAAGTAATCAACCAAGTTTACCTGCTGAATTTAATGAGATAAATCATACTCGCGGAATTGTTTCAATGGCTAAGTATATTGACCCTAATAGCGCCAACGGCCAATTCTTTATAATGCTTGAGATGCTAAATATCTTGATTATCAATATACTGCTTTTGGCAAAGTTACTAAAGGAATGGAGTTTGTTGATATGATCAAAAAAGGAGATACTAAGCAAAACTGTAAAGTAGAAAATCCTGATATGGTAGAAAGAATAACCTGTCGTGCAAGATTATAATAAGCTTGACATCACTTGTTTACCTAGCAACTCGAATGTAAAAATAAATGTAGTGCGCAATTGTCATTGTATCAGTTATTACAAATAATTATTTTTTGAATCTAGAACTAGCTTTAATATTGACCTCCGCATTCACCAACATATATAGTAAAAATTAAACTTATTTTAATTTTTCGACTTATTGTGGTTAGATTGCTTTTAGTATCATTACGTACTCTCTTAGCTATATTGCTAACCCTATCTGCACTTTCTCACTTTTTAACTTTTAATGAGTATAAAGACGAATTGCAGAGCTTTTTTAAAGGCTCTTACAGTATTGATGTAAAAATCGAAAAGGATATTACCGCAACTTTATTTCCGTTACCACATCTTGAAATCAAAGACGTTAAAATTATAGATAAGAAAAATAGACAAATATATGAAGGAGACATAGGAATCTATCTTAGCTATAAGGTAATGTTTAATAAAGACTTTGCTAGTCATATATACCGTGTTGCTGCAATAAATTCAAAAATCGATCTAGAGCATTTTGTGGAGCATTTCAAAACCACACGTGGTGCTGCTTTAGTGGGAGCTCTTCCAGATGTAAAATTAATTAATATAAAAGTTAGCTTCGGAGTTCAGTGTGTAGAATGCTTAAAGATTGAAGAGCTAGACTTAAATTTTAATAATTCAATTTTAGGCAAAAGTTATAAGCTAAACTCTAATTTAGAATTCAACAATACTCCTTATAATTTAAGTGCAAATCTAAACGGTATAAATTCAGAAGGCAAAGTCAAAGAGGCCTTGATAAAAATAGATAATAGTATGTTTGCCCTAGAGATATCCGGTAAAGGAAATAAACTTTATGATGATCCAGAATTCCATGGAAAAACCACACTCGACATCCATAATCTAAAGGATTTCGCAATAGCTATTGAAGAGGTAAATGAAGATAAAAATAAGCAACCGGTAAAGGGAGAAGTATCAGCCTTCCAAGCTCGCCAAATCATAATAAATTCTGATTCGTCTTTTAAGAATAATGCTCTAAAATTTTTTAATATGAAGGTTTCTGGTAATGGAATTACTGACTTTGATGGCTTCATTGAAATGGCGTTATTCGATAATAAAGTCGAGTGGTACTATAACTTCAGTGCTACTAGGTTGGATTTAGACTACTTCCTACAAAGCGAAAAATTTGATGAAATCGCTGAAATAATTAATTTGTTAGACTACCATTCTTATTCTTCTGACTCTATCCTTAATAATCTAATTACCACTTACATAGAGTTAAATGTAAGTTCAATAAATCTTTTTAACCAAGAAATCCATGATTTTGCTTTAAATGCCGACATAATGAATGGCGAGCTTTATATTAATAAGGCATCCTGTCTCTTACCAGGAAACGGAAAAATCGATCTCGTGGGATATTACTCTAAAAATAATTTCAGACCCAAATTTAATGGTGATTTATCGGTAGTAGTTACTGACGTCCCAAGCACTATAAAATGGTTACAAAAAAGTAAAGACTCCGACATCGAAATATCAAAATTTCTTTTGAAAGCGAATCTCTCAATCATACCACATAGAATCAGGTTAGATAACATCAAAGCAGCTTTCGATTCAACTTTAATGATGGGAAGGATCAATTTAATTAAAGATGCTAAAAATAAAAAAATAGTTGAATCAGCCCTAAAATTTAATGAGTTAGATTTTGATAAATTTAATATTGATGATAAATTTGATAATTTGGTAAAGATTCTATTTCAATCTGACAGCGATAAAAGTGGTAGCACCTATTTCAAAAATGTTAATGATCACAAGTGGCTAAGATATATAGATTATAGCGTCAATTTGGACTTTATGGCACAAAAAGCTACATTTAAGGGAAAAATCCTGAAAGACTTCTTTACTTCTTTTGAGTTATCCCAAGGTTTGTTTTCAATCAATAATCTTTCATTTGAAGCCGAAGATAAAACTAAATTAGAGAGTGCGGATTTTACCCTATCGCTTGATAACTTCAGGCCTGCTATAGATTCCGCAATCAATTTTTCAAACCTCTCTTTAGATTTTTTAAACCAAATCTTCCCTAAAATGTCAGACTTAACAACAGACAAGAGTTATGACAAAGTAAATACGTTTAGTTTATATAATTTCGATGGTTTAATAAAATTTAAGGCCTCACCGTTTATAATCGATGGAGTGAATACTATAGAAAACCTTAAGGCTTCCCTACAGCTTGACAATGGAATTATAAACCTAATAGACAGCAAATGTGATTTTTTTAATGGAGAAATCGCGTGGGTGGGAAGCCTCACTGCTGTAGAATATGTTCCTCAACTAAGCCTACGGTTTGTATTAAATAACGTCAACCCCGGCCTCGTATTAAAAACTTTTACTAATCTAGATAAGATGGATGGCTATATGAGTGCCAGCGGTTCCATCAATAGTAATGGAGAGACTTGGAGCTCTGCGATAAAAAAATCACTTGGACAAGTTAATATAATCGGTAAAAATATTAAGTGGACTGGTTTTGATTTAGACGAGATCACTAAAGCTCCTGATTTAACCTTAAGTGCTTCAGATAAAATAGCCAGAATAAACTATTATAGTAACTATGGCTCCTCATTTTTTAGTAACATGAAAGGAAGTATTGACATTAAAGGTTCATTATTGAGCTTTAATAATGTCGAATTATCAAACAATAGGGTAAGTGGGGCGATGGCTGCTAGGTACGATGTGCTTAGCCAAATGCTGAATTCTATTGCAAAATATTCCTTTATTCCAATTGGAGTAAATTCTCCCATAACTTTTGATGTGAAATCTATAGGCCAAATGCCAAAACTCAATACAGAATTCGACATAACCCAGGTAGTTAAATTCATCTCTTCGACTCAACCTGCCTCAGAACCTTTCAGTACTCCTACTAATGAAACAGAGTTGAGATCCACCGCAGCGGATTAATCAATACACGGATATTAGTAGTTAAATGTTAATCTTTTTCTCTACAGGTTTGGCATCACCACTCGGTCTCTTATCAAGAATTACTATAGTATTTGCAATCATATCATGTAAGCCTTGCTTTCTTTTAGTGAAAGAGGCCACAATAAAACCTATGCATAATAAAAGGGTTGAAGGAACATAAGAGAAAAACCTTATTATACACTGCTTCATTGTTGGAACAGCTCTAGACCTGGCATCAGCTATTTTACATCTTGTAATCATTTTTCCAGGAGTTTGACCTTTATAGTTCCAAAAACCAACAAAGAATAAGCCTATCATTAAAAACAATACAAACTGGACAAAAAAGTACTTGGCTAATATATGATTCTCACTTAAAAATTGCCATAATTCTTCAGAACTCACAGTATTATTTCTAGACCTAAAAAACTCGCCTATCATGACTGCTAGCCCTTTATTGTTGTACAGTAAAAAATCTAATGAGTTAGTAATAGGTGTTAACAGCAGAGCAATGATTAAAACGTCTATCGTACTAGAGAATATTCTGCGATTAAACGAAGCATACTCAAAGTTATCTAACAATTTCTTATCATCCATTTTTACTAGCCTTGATTACCGTTTTATTATTCATATAACTTTGTAACACTTTTGGGATAATAATGTCACCATTTTCGTTTTGATAATTTTCTATAATTGCCACCATAGCTCTCCCTACAGCCAAAGCAGAACCATTAAGCGTATGTAAAGTAACGATTTGTTTATTTCTTTCATCCCGGTAGCGTGCTTTCATTCTGCGTGCTTGAAAATCGCCACAATTAGAGCAGCTAGAAATCTCTCGATAACAATTTTGTCCTGGTAACCAGACCTCTATGTCATAAGTCTTCTTTGCAGAAAACCCCATATCCTGAGAGCATAGAAGCATAACTCTATATGGTAATTCTAACTTTTGTAACACACTCTCAGCAACTGAAGTCATACGTTCCAATTCATTCTCTGAGTCTTCTGGTTTGACTATGCTTACTAATTCTACTTTATGAAATTGATGTTGTCTTAACATTCCTCTAGTATCTTTACCAGCACTACCAGCTTCTGATCTAAAACATGGAGTATGAGCGGTCATCCTGAGAGGAAGCTGCTTTTCTTCAATTATCTGATCTGAAACTAGATTAGTTAATGGGACTTCTGCGGTTGGTATCAATCTAAATCCATCTTTGGTTTCAAAAGAGTCCTCACTAAATTTCGGCAGCTGACCAGTACCAAACATAGACTTTGCATTTACCATATAAGGCAAAGAAAATTCGGTATAACCAAACTGTTCAGTATGATGATCTAACATAAAATTTATTAACGCTCTCTCCATTAGTGCGAAGTCATTTTTCAGAATTACAAACCGAGAGCCAGAAATTTCAGCCGCTCTTTCAAAATCCATCCGGCCTTTATCGATATCAAAATGTTGTTTAGGGATAAAATCAAATTGTCTAACCTCTCCGACCTTCCTTATGACTATGTTATCTTCTTCACTCTTGCCAAATGGAACGTCAGTTGCTGGGTTATTTGGCAACCTACAAAGCAAATGTTGTAGCGCTGAATCTAGTTCTGCGATTTGTTGTTCAATTATTGGAGATTCTTTATTAATACTCTCCGCTTCTGAGAATAAACTTTCCGGTACAGGGCTGTTTTTTGATTTTAATATTCCTATCTGCTTTGCGATCTGATTTCTTTTATTTTGCAATTCTTGCAGGATAGATTTTTGTTTTCTGGTAGAGGCGTCTAATTCCAGTAATTGAGCAAGATCAATTTCCTCTCCACGTTTTTGCATACCTTCAATAAAGCTTTCTAGATTTTCCCTAATAAATTTTACGTCCCACATTTTTTCTGATTAACTTTCCTAAAATAATAGAGATTTCGTACAATAATAGTAGCGGAAGTGCAAGAGTGATTTGGCTAAATACATCCGGAGGGGTAAGAATAGCTGCAATAATAAAAATAATCACTATAGCATAACGCCTGAATCTTACTAAATGACCAACCTTAATAACTTCCATGCTAATTAAAATAACAAGAATGATAGGCAATTGAAATGCTAAGCCAAAACCTATTATTAAATCTAATATCAAATCAAGGTATTCACTAATCCTAGCTTCTAGAAGAATCGGTAAGTTAGAGTCAAAACCAAATTTCTCAAAGCTTAGAAAAAACCGCCACGCACCTGGGATCACCAAAAAGTAAACCATGGCTATACCCAACCCAAAAAGCAGTGTAGAAGAGATTACATAAGATAGAAAAATTATCTTTTCGCGTTTATATAGACCTGGGGTAATAAATAGATAAACTTGAGCAATAATAAAAGGAAAACTTAAAAAAAACCAGACATATAAAGATAGCTTTACATGCGTAGTTAGCCCTTCAGCAAGTCCGGTAAAGATTAATCTTCTTCCCTCTTTATAATTAAATGCTTCAGCAAGGGGAACCACTAAAATATTATAAATTTCTTCTGCAATAAAAAAGCAAATTATTGTGCAGAGAATAAACCATAAAACCGCAGAAATAACCCTAAGTTTTAAATCTCGATAATGCTCTTCAAATGTTTTTCTTACGAGTTTTTCTTTTGCCATCTTTTTTTAAGTTATTTAATTCTTTCTCTATCTCTTCTAAATCATAGGTCAGTTGAATTTCGCCCTCGAGATCAATTAAATGATCTTCTACATGCCTTAATTCTTTTTGAATAGGATACATACAACTTGAAATAATTTTTTTGCACTTTATTACTATATACCGCGTGTACTTCAAAGCTTTGAGACATTCCTGGGGGCCAAAAACTACTACGGCAACAATGCCAGCAACACCAAGCTCTGCAAGAGATATATCAAACATTCAAAAATCACTCTTATTGTAATTATTAATATTTTATCGTAGAATAGTACACTGTAAGGCGTTTTAATTATACCACAAAAATATCCTGGAGAAAACATTATGGGCGGTAAAAGCGCTCGGGAGCGTTTGTTTGATGCTATAGGTTGTCTTGAGAAATCTGTTAATCAAGCTATCGAAGAAAAAGAGGAAGCCTTTAATCGCATTGAGGAGTTGTTAGGCATAAATAGTGCATTAAAAGAAGAGATACAAAAACTTAAGAATGCTAATAATATAATGAATCAAGAGCTTCAGGAACTATCCCGTAAAGGTCCAACGCATGTAGCGATACATGAAGCACAACTGGATAGAAACTCGTCTTATGACGTCGATCTCTCTATAACCCAACTCAAAAATATGTTACTGAGGAAAAGTTAATGGCGATTGTGGATTTGAAAATAGGAAACTTATCTCTGCGAATTGAGTCAGAAGAAAAAGAAAAGATATTAATGTTAGCAGATGAAATCAACGGTAGAGTCAATCATCTTAAGTCAAATCTAAGAGGCTTAGCGGATATTAAGGCTATTTTAATTACTGTATTAATGCTGCAAGATGAGGTAACCAAAGCAAAAAACGCTTTTACCGCAAAAGCACAAGCTGTTGCAGAAGAGCAAAACCAAGCACTCACTAAATCATTTTATGAGCTGTTAGACCACGTTGGTGAAAAAATAAACGAATTAGCAAAAAATTTAACAAAATAATATGATTTCTTGCACAAGAAAAATAGAATTTGATGCAGCACATAGAGTAGTTGGGCATCAAGGTAAATGTTACAAATTGCATGGTCATAGATATATCGTTGAAGCAACTTTTGTAGCTAAGGAGCTATCTGATATTGGCATGGTTATAGATTTTTCTGATATAAAAGAAAAGCTTGGCGGCTGGGTAGGTAAAAATTGGGATCATAACGCCATCTTAAATATATCTGATAAAATTCTTGGAGATCAAATCAGTAGTAATATTGAGCAAACAATATACTATATGGACCAAAACCCAACCGCTGAAAATATGGCTAAGCATTTACTTCACGTTATATGCCCCCAGCTTTTTAAAGATTCGGGAATTAAGTGTATAAAAATCAGGCTCTACGAAACACCAAATTGCTATGCAGAAGCAGAAAAACAATAAGAGAATTCTCCAACGCATTTTTGGTCATAAATTTAATCCATTAAACCCTTTTATACACATTTGTGTAAAAAATTATCCCTTGAAGTTGCACATTTCAACACATACTATGATATGATAATCAATATGATAGCCATATAGGCTAGAGTGTTTGCATTGTTAACTATATTTCGGAGGTTTCATTTATGATAAACTACAATCATAATCCAACGCTATCTGTTACCCAAACCGACTTAGAAGACAACTCGGGAATTCAAAAACTATACCCGAGTTTAACAGACTTACAAGAGAATTTTGCCTATGAAAATTACAATCCAATGCTATATACTACCCACGGCGACTTAGAAACCAGCGAAGATACGTATGAGGCGCCGAAGCCTTCTGCCCCAACTGAATCTGAACTTCAACCGAGTTTAGCTTGTGGAGCTCCTGAACCATCTGCGCCGAAAGAAACAGAGCCCGAATCAGATTTAGCAGCAGCCTCAGTAGAATCACAATTTGAAGCTGACTTACAAGCAGATATAGCTCTGGAAGAGTCAAGATTTGAGGCCGATATGCAAGCAGCCATAACAGCTTCCTTAGAAGATAAATTTCAAGCTGATATAGAAACCGCTACAGCGGCTAGCTTAAAGAAAACTGGTTCTTCAGTCTACAGTTACGACCCTTACCAGTCATGTTCATCAGCTTTTAGGAGTGAAGACTATTTCTGGGAAGCTGGACATTCAAACTTAGATTCAGATTGGGTAATAGCTTAAAAAACCACTCTTATATGAAATTTATATCCACAGCTATAAATTTATCTATCTAAGCAATTTAGGCTACTATCATTTTTTAGTAGCCTAAATATGATTTCTTACCTACAATCTTCCGATCTGGTAATTTTCTACGTTTTTTTATCTACTTTCAATCCACTCAAGAAATTGCGTTAAGGAATCAACCTGGTCATCGTGCTCACAATTTGGAAAAGCTTATAATTCTCCGATAAAATCTACAAGCCAGTTTTGGATTCATAGGTAAATATATTCTACCACTTTCAAATATATTGGAGTTTATTATTAATCTAGTAGTTTTATCGAACTTAGGGGTATATTTAATAATATTAAGGCCGATTGCTGTGGTGTTTTCTTGAACAACCTGTTAGCCGCTCGCCCTTGTCCTCAACTATTACTGCGTTTGGCTTAAAATTGCTAGCACTATTGATTATAACCTTTCTAAGAGATGGATAATCCAATCTCTCTCTCGTAGCACATCAATTAAATAGTAATTTGCATTATATACTCCCCCAAGTTGTACTACACTATAATTATTAAGCCTAGAAGTTTTAATCGCACAGTCCCAGCTCTGATAAACCGTTTCAAACGCAGGCGGTTTTTCATAGTGTTTAATCTCAGTTTGACGTAAGGAGTATGCCCGTGAGCCTATTTTTCCATGAGATATATTGGGTTTGAAGACATAAGCCAAGAGCCCTGAGAAAGAGGTCTGCCAAGAAATTGTTTGGCGAGCGATGCCGTGGCGCTGGATTTGGCAAATCTCTTTCAATTGTCCGATGGCTGTTTCAATCAATCCACGCCCTGCAAGAAGCAGTTGTTTAAAAGCCGCAAGCGGGTTTTGTTTTCTTAAGCCGTGTGATGAGCTCAATACCTTGATTGCTCAGTGTTTTTGCTTATATACCACCGATCTCCGAATAGAAGGCCTGTCAAATATTGAGTCAGTTTCTCGACAACGGCTCGATCATCTGTATTACCCGAAGTCAGTGTGAATGACATAATCTCTCCTTGATCATTGAGGCCAAAGAACCATCCGGGTCGACGTTTCCCACGCTGAGCGACGCCTTTAAGGACCTTATTACGGCTAATACGTAAGTTATGACAAAACCTTCCAGCTTTTTGTTGAGTCAACGTACCTGTTTGTTTCCCTTTGCAGCAATTCAGCAGAATGACCAACGGAATGACCGCGTCTCGCATCCAGCTCAACAAAGCGATTGTAGCTGACAAGCTTTGGCAATTCCTCTCTGAGAGAGATTTGAACACAGTTTAGGTAAAAATCTTTGAATCCGGTAATGCCCTCAAATGAAACAAAACGAGGATCGTTATAACTTCGGAAAGCATCATCCCAGACTCTCGTTCCCTTTGTCTCTGCGAGTTTCTTAAGGATCTTTGGTACGTGAGTTGTCGCTTGCAAAAATCATCAATCAAACAAAATATTTCTACTAGGGAAACCACTTTCCTTATTTATCGTGAAATTGAGAGAAACTTAATGGTTACACAGCCTCTTTGAAGCCATATCAGATAATTTCTTTAAAACTTACCTCAAACTGGGGTTAATTAGAAGCCAATGCAAAAATATCGCTCATTTTTTCCTTCCTTCGTTAGGGCGCTACTGTATCGGGACTATAATGCACTTCATTAGCAATGCAACGTAAAATTTTTAGGGCCGCCAATTTTCAGCAAAATAACCTTAATTTAGTAAGGAGGTATACTGCTTATAAATGAAGAATTGAAAAAATAGAACTTGCCTCTCACTGCAAAAGAGTTGATTGGCGCCCCCCCCCCCGCGCCAGCGTCCTAAAAAAGGCCGCCAATTGCTCTCGGAGCGGTAAGAGGCTTTGGAATAAGCCTTTTCAACTATTCAAAGTTAAAGAAGTATATATCTCTTTCAATTACACTGATTGACCGCGTTTACGATATCTTTTTGCGATAAAATTTCTGGCAGAATTATTTTAGTTTTTGGACAATATACTATATTTAACGGTATGCCAACGCGGTTATGTTCTTTGATTAATTGCGCAGTTTCTTCTGATTTTTTAGTATAGTCAACCCGCATTAAAACTACGTTGCGCCTTTCTAAGAAATCAATTAAGCCTTCCTGTTCCAATACAAAATACTTATTATAATGACAATTCACACACCATGAGGCAGTCACATCCAATAACACAATTCTATTTTCTTCCAATAGGTGGGATAGAGTATGACTATCATAAGGGCTCCATCTTGCATCTGATTCTAAGTTCTGGTTTGTTTCAAGCTTATTAATTAATAGAGGAGTGGCAATTGAAGAGACTGCTAATACTGTAGCTATTACTATTAAACTTCTCGTATCTCTAGTATTAGAGAGGATAAATCTAGTAGTAACAAGTATGGCAATGAATAACAAAAAGCTTTTAAGGGTCAGCTGATAAAAAAGAATATATAAGAGCCAAAGAGTGGTGGCTACTAGACAGAGCGCCATAACCTTTTGTAATTTTAGCGTCCAAACGCCAGGTTTTGGAAAAATTTTTAGTATATTAGGAGCAGTGATCATTAGAATATAGGGCAGCGCCATACCAAGACCAATACTTAAGTAAATTATAAAAATCGCATATGATTTTTGGGTAATAGCAAAAGCGACTGAAGTTGATATGTAAGGTGCAGCGCACGGTGTTGCAAGTAATGTAGTTAAAACCCCTGAAGCAAAGCTACTTAAATAGCGCCAGTTTTTCTCGCTGATATTGACCAGTTTATCTAAAATTTTATTTGAGACTTTAAGATTAACTGCAAAATTTCCCCATAGATTATTGGCAAAGAGCATCAATATAATAACTAGTGCCATCAAAAATATTGGTTCATGAAAATGCATACCCCAACCAACCGAACGTCCTAAATTTCTCAAAGATACAACTACGGCAGCAAGCACTACAAATGCACTGATTATGCCAGCTATAGTACATAATAGTTCTGTTTTGGTATTAGCAAATTTTTTACTTCTTATTATGCCGAAAATTTTTAATGAAAGTACGGGAAGAACACAGGGCATAAAATTTAAGAATAACCCTCCTATCATGCCAAATATTACCATGAAAAGTAATTCATTTAGGTAGGTAGTAGTGGATTTTTGAGCAAGTTGTGATTCAAATGTATAATCAATTTGTTTACTAAATATTGCGCAAAAATCTTTACATGCCCCATATTCTAAATCTAATTGCACTTCTATAAGTTTTTGTGGATCAAGAGGGACTAGTTCTATAACAATCCTAGTGTTTTTCTCGTAAACGTAACTAATATTTTGATGTGGATCATTTTTTAGGCTAAGCCCCACCGGAAAGAAAACTTTGTAGTTAGCTAAATTGCTTATATTAGTAAGAGTTAACTGAAATGGGTAGCCTATATCTCCTTTTTTATTAGAATATATGTGGTAGCCGTCTTCTATTATTAGATCAATGAGTAGCTTATCTTTTTCTTGTGACAACTCAAAGCGTACGGGCTCCTTCAGCTGTTCTTTTTGAGAAACCAGCTCTGGCGCATCTTTAGCATAACAAAAGTCATTAAATAAAAACAAATATACAAAAAACAATATAAATTTTTTATGTAGCATTTCAATAGGGTAAGCTTTATGTGAATTATATCATAAACTATTACTTAAAAAGTTCAACCATAGCGCCAAAATATGACGGAGAAAAAGATAATTTTAGGAGTTGATGAAGTAGGACGAGGACCACTTGCTGGGCCAGTTGTGGCCGCAGCAGTTATTTTATTTGATGGACATGAAAATATATTAATCAAAGATTCAAAAAAAATTCCAAAAAATAAAATTGGCTCTATTGCTAATGAAATTAAAAAGTATTCTGCCTATGCAATAGGAATGGCTTCAGTTGCGGAGATAAATGAATTAAATATATTACAAGCAACAATGCTTGCGATGCGTCGGGCTATAGCTGGAATAGAGCAAAATTACCACCTTATAAGAATTGACGGTAACCAAAATCCTTTTAAGGAGTCGATAGAGCTTGGAAAAACAGTAGAGCTTTTAATTGATGGCGATGTAATATGTAGGTCCATAGCTGCGGCCTCTATTATCGCTAAAAGCTATAGAGATAATCTTATGAGAGAACTGCACCACCAATATCCCTATTATTGCTGGCATGAAAACAAAGGATACGGCACAAAAAATCATATCAAAGCAATAAGGGAACATGGGATATCAAACCTTCATAGAGATCTATTTTGTAGGAAATTTATAGTAAATTGATTAGCGTTTGGTACATCATCGCTCTGCTTGTAGTATGTGCTCTTCCTTCAGCAAGATATTAAGAGATGATCTACGAAAGAAAAGGGGCTCGTTTGCTTTTTTTTGACGGTGCCCTTCTTTAACAAGCGAAGCTTGCTAAGGAGCAGAAGAGAAGCCATTGTTTTTTAGTGTAAGCTCGATTCGGAGTGAGCCCATCTAGTTCCTTAAGTTAGAGAAGCATACTTAGTACTATAGGGTTTCGCTACATTGTTAATTTAGCAACAAATTGCATCGAGCTTCTATTTGTTAGGGATGTTGTTGTATAATTTGATCCTTGAATCAATTTTTGTCGCTAGCGAGTCGTAAGCAATAGCTCCTTCTATCCTTTCTCCATTAAGAAAAAAAACTGGAGTCGCATTTATCTCCAGTATTTTAGAAGCCCTAAAGGCCTCACGATATATGCCGTCTTTAAGCTCCTTATTCTGTAAACACTTATCAAAATCACTTTTTTCCATGCCAGATAGCTTCGCTATATTACAAAGTGATTTTTCAAAATTGGTACTATATCCCCACGATTCTTGTGATAAGAACAAGCCATTCAAGAAAGGAAAATAGTTCTTGCTACAAGAAGCCAACATAGCAGCGACTAAAGAGGGCTTATTAGTTGGAAAGTTTCTGTGCACATATACCAAAGTGCCTTTATCTATATAATTCTCTTTAATTTTAGGTAAAGTACTGATATGGAAATCTGCACAGTGAGGGCACGCAAGCGAGGAGTATTCTATTAATACTATCCTAGCATTTTGATTACCTAAAAATTTATCATTGGGATTAATTTTAAGCACCTCAGCTTTTTCGTTTTTAGTTGCCGCTACGCTAGATAAAATTGGAGTGAAAAATAATAGAGCGCAACAAATAATAATTTGTATAAAATTCATTTTACTTAAACATTTAAAAGTTATGACATTATTTTTAATGTTTCTCTCTGTTTTAGCAATAACTTTTGAGTTCCTTCTTTAGCTATTTTTAGTAATTCACTAAATTCTTCTTCATTAAAAGAAGTCTTCTCTCCCGTCGCTTGGATTTCTATTAATTTGTTAAAGCCGTCAAAAACAAAGTTAGCATCGATATCAGCCTTACTGTCTTCGTTATAATCCAAATCAAGTAATGGTTTACTATTAATAATACCACAAGAAACAGCAGCTATCTGCGTTTTCAGCGGAGAGCGCTTTATTATTCCAGAATGTATCATAGTTTTTATCGCTTCGCATAAAGCTATATACCCTCCGGTGATAGCAGCGGTTCTGGTGCCGCCATCAGCCTGTATTACATCACAGTCTATAATAATCCGCCTCTCGCCTAAAATTTTTAAATCAATAGCAGCCCTAAGTGATCTGCCAATCAGCCTTTGTATTTCTTGAGTTCTTCCTTCTTGTTTGCCTTTAGTTGCTTCACGTTGAATGCGTGAACCTGTTGATCGTGGTAGCATGCCGTATTCAGCAGCAACCCAGCCTTGTCCTGTATTCCTTAGGAATTGCGGGACTTTTTCATCAAGGCTTGCAGTGCATATTACGGTCGTTTCACCAAATTTTATTAAACAAGATCCTTCGGCGTGTTTATTGTAGCCAGCTATAATTTCTACCGGCCTTAATTCGTTATAGTATCTATTATACGATCTCATGATTATTCTATATAGTTCAGGTTACAATGGTATATGTCTTGACGGTATAATTGATCTTGATGTTTCGTATATAGAACTGCCATAGCCACACCAGAAGATGTTTGCTCAATGTTTACTAATCTTCCGCCATTGCTTAATTGTTCAAACAATATTTCAGATGTTTTCCGGAGTGCTCCGTTAATAAAGATAATATCATAAGGAGCTTTGTCAGGGTGACCATAGCTGAAGTCAGCGGAGTGAATAGCAAAATTATCAATACCTAAAATACTTAAATTGTGTTTTGCACTCACTATTAAATGTAAATTATTTTCAACGCCGACTACAGCTCTAGATAGCAATGCGAGAACCGCAGTTGAGTATCCTAGGCCGCATCCAATATCTAGAACTATATCTGTTTTTTTAATAGTGCAGGCTTGAAGCATTTTTGCAAAAATAACTGGTTCCAAAATAATTCTACCGGAACCGGCGCTTATACTACCTTCGCTATATGCAACTGGCTGGAATCTATCTTCTACAAATATATGCTTAGGAACAAACTTTAACGCAGTTAGTACGGCAATATCAGTGATATTATTTGGTACTATCTGATTTTGTACCATATTATTTCTAGCCTTCACTAAATTTTGATCTTCTGTAGTTAAATTTTGCATAAGGATTAAATCTTCTACTATAGAAAACAGATTTAAACACTCTTATCGGATAATTGCAATCTTTTAAAGCAGCTGAAGATATGCCTAATTTGAATCTTGAGACATTTTCATTCCAACAGAATGATAACCGCTATCTACATGAAGAATTTCGCCTGTTACTCCGGAGCTCAAGTCGCTCAACAGGTAAAGAGCGCTGCGGCCGACATCATGGATATCTATATTTCTCCTTAAAGGAGCATTTTGCTCAGTCCAGCTTAGTACCGATTTGAAATCAGAAATTCCAGAAGCAGCAAGAGTCCTAACAGGTCCTGCGGAAATTGCGTTAACTCTAATATTGTTTTTTCCTAAGTCGGTAGCAATATATCTAACGCTGGCTTCTAAAGCTGCCTTTGCAACTCCCATAACATTATAGTTAGGAACCGCTTTTTCAGCACCATAATAAGAGAGGGTAATAATGGAACCGCCATCAGTCATCAATTCAGCTGCATATTTTGAAACTTCTGCAAAAGAATAGCAAGAGACATTCATAGTTAAAGCAAAATTCTCTAAGCTAGTATCTAAATACCTTCCACTTAGCTCATCCTTATTGGAGAAGGCTATTGCGTGCACTAAAAAATCGAGCTTGCCCCACTTTTCTTTTATTAGAGCAAAAATTTTTTTCAATGACTCCTGGTCACAAACATCACACATAACAAGAAAATCAGAACCCAAGCCAGCAGCAAGCGGGGTCACTCTTTTTTCTAATATCTCACCTTGATAAGAAAAAGCTAATTTTGCTCCATGATTAGCACACTCTTGAGCAATTCCCCAAGCCATAGATTTATCATTAGCAAGACCCATTATTAAGCCTTTTTTACCTTCAAGTAATTTACTCATTTATAACCTTTCCAAATTTTATTGAATTATTTCCCAAGCCCCATCATCTCTTCTGCAAGCCCGACCGAATGCTTGTTGAGTTTTACCTCCAATCTTTACGATTTGAGTATACTCACGACAATTTTGATCTTGCACTACATAAGTTCTAGTTGGCACCACATACCCGCTCACACCGGTATCTGGGTTTTTCCAGGAAACTCGTTGCCCAGTTTTAGCGTATTCCAAGGCTTTTTGCTGTGTTCTATTCATAGCCTCTATATCAGCATGGTCCAATTGCGCTCCAATAGAGTGCCCCATTACACCGCCAGCTAGGGCTCCGACTGTAATTGCAGCCGCATTTCCAGCTCCACCTCCGATATGAGACCCTAAAAGGCCGCCAGCGATGACTCCCCCCACTGTGCCTAAGTGGGTTTTGTTTATCTTACCAGCTTGATTAGTTGAGGGTACACATCCTAAAACCGCTAAAGATAATATAACTGGGGTGGTGACAGTTTTTAGCGAGAATTTATTCATAATTTTTCTCAAATCGTTAATCAGAATCAACCTTGAGCATTCTATTTTTAAAAATAGGATAAAGCAAATAAAAATAATTAAAGGGGCTAGCTATCTACTTTCCCAAGTTATTTCTTCTTTCTCATTAGTGCCACTTAACATGGCCACAATAGTTTCTCCACCAATTGCGGTTTGCCCTTCTTTAACAAGAATTTTAGCGGTATCTGGAAGATAAATGTCAACTCTGCTGCCAAACCTAATTATACCAAATCTCCTACCAGCAAGTACCTGCTCATTCTCTTTAGCGTTACAAACAATCCTCCTTGCTATCAAGCCAGCTATTTGTACCAATGCCACATTTTGGTTATCAGGAGTTTTAATTAGTAATGACTGTCTTTCATTATCTTCACTTGCTTTATCCAAAGAGGCATTTAAAAATTTGCCTGGGTGATAATGGGCCTTCTCAATAACTCCATCTACAGCTATTCGATTAACATGCACATCAAAAACATTTAAGAATATGCTAATTCTCGTCATTTCTTTTTCTGCCATATCAAGCTCTTTAGGAGGAGCTGCCCTGGTAATCCTTTGTATAAGACCATCAGCTGGGCTTATAACTAGACCTTTAGCAACCGGGGTGATTCTTTCTGGATCGCGGAAAAAATAAATGCACCATATAGTAAGTATAACCCCTATCCAACCGAATGTGTTAGACATCGCAAACAAAACAAACGTTGCTAATACAAAACATAAAATAAAGACATAACCTTCTTTATGAATTGTAGGCACCCAATCTTTAAAGCTTTCAAACATTTTCTTTTAGTGTTATATGTTTTCCATAAAAATGAGTTATACCACAAACTTAATTATTAGAAAGCGTAATTTTAAAATACAAGTGTCAACATGAGCTATCATAATGTATGTGTTTTTTGCGGAGCGAGTGAATTAGTCGATAATAAATACAAGGAACTAGCTGCGAAATTTGGGGAAGAAATAGGAAAAACAAAACGCCATTTGATATATGGCGGAGGCGGTTCGGGCTTAATGGGTATAGTTTCGAAATCTGCAAAAGAAAGCGGAGCGAGAGTAACTGGAATATTTCCTAAAATAATAGAGAGAGTTGAGCTATTAAGCTGGGAAGTTGATGAATTAATTTTTGTAGATAACTTGTTTATCCGAAAAGAGCGGATGCTAAAAGAGTCAGACGCTTTTGTTATTTTGCCTGGTGGATTTGGCACCCTTGATGAACTATTTGAAGTTGTTACTTTAAAAAATCTTTGTATTAATGGCGTTTGTGAAAAGCCAGTCTTTATATTAAATCAAGATAATTTTTGGGGCCCTTTGTTTGACTTATTTGAAAAAGTTATCAATGAAAAATTTGCAAGTCCTGCAATTAAGTCTAATTATGAGTTCGTTAATAGTATTGAAGAACTAATTAATCGCTTGAAGTGAGCGAGATGGATAAAGTTACATAAAAAGGGTATACAATTTTAGAAACTTAACTCTTTAAGGATAATTGGCAGCACTTCTGGCGCGTCTAAAAAATCTCTGGGCGCACCAAGTTGTTCCAAAAAAGAAGTAGAAATGTATTGAAACGAGTTAAGCTGAACCCAACTGCGCATTTGTACCGTTGACACATAAAGAGTTTTTCATAGTGCATTAAGGCGAGTTGGCGACTGAAAACAGCCTGCCCTCTGCCCCTTTGCAGGCGGAGCTTGCAAGGCAAGCCATAAAAAAGCAGACGCGCCGCCCATTCAACAAACTATCTCTTATAGCAAATTCAGTAACATTTGGGCTCAAGAATGATAGAGCGAGACGAGCGACGAATAACGCCAGCGCAAAATGCTAGCCAATTATACTTATATATTAGGGATAGCTCAAGCTTTTTATATTCCTTTAACAACTTTTAGGTGCTCGGTAATACTTCTACACTTGTTATCAATCCGAGGTCATTCCAAATACAGAAATCAGTACTTGGAGTACTTACCCACCGGTGTGTTACAAGTTTCAGCATCATTACATCCGATTGCTCCATCTCCGCACAATTGAAGCGCTAGTGTACTATTGGATGCAATACCAGCTATTGCTGTTTTTAATTCCCCATCTTTGTAAACTAAACCATACTTACCATGTATAATCGCCTTAATATTGCCGATTAACTTGAGGGTGCCGAAAACCTCATCTTTTACTTTTGATAATGACGTGCATAAAGACGAGGTAGTAGTGGTAGGCGTTGTTGCTACAGTAGTTGAGGAAGTTGGTTGCTGTAGTGGTTGTGTCCGGCGCTAAACTTTCGGCCAGAAGTCCTGCATATACTATATATACTTGCCCTGCATCAGCTTTATCACTTGGATCAGCATAATGAGCTCCAATTAGGATATCAACAAGCCCATCGTTTGTTTATATCTCCAGCGGATGATACTGAATATCCTGCATAATTACCAGCTGTGATACCATTAATTTTGAAGCCATTAGTGCTATTTAAGTTAGAAAGCTCTAAAGTAGGCCAAAGGAAGATTTACCAAATACTATATATCCCTGTCCTGAGCCATCTTTACCAGAAACATCAGCCCAAGGAGCGCCAATAATATCGCTTTTACCGTCCTCTATTTATATCTCCGGCCGATGAAACAGAAGATCCTGTACCATCAGGACCTGCAATATCCCTGATAACAAAGCCATTTGTGCCATTTAAATCAAAAAGCTTTAACGGAGAAGAAAAAGAATATTTCCCAAACACTGCATAGGCTTTTCCTGGAGCACCGTTACCACTCGGTGCACCAATAATAAAGTCCATTCCGGCTGCTGCCCATCACCATTTATATCTCCAGCAACAGAATGTCCTGCGAAGTCACAAGCTGTGCTTCCGTCTATAATGAAGCCCGTTTATGCCGTTCAAGCTAGAAAGCTCTAAAGGAGAGGTAAAAGAAGATTTGCCAAAAATTACACACACTTGACCGGCATCAGTCCTGCTAGATGGGTCGGCACCAGAGGCGCCGAGATAAATATCATCCTTTACCATCACCATTGATGCCCCCCCAACCGAAGATACTGAGATCCCTGCATAACCATCTTTTGCAATACCATTGGATAATAAAAAGCCATTGGTACCATTCAAGCTGGATCCCTCTAAAGGGGATTCAAAGGAAGATTTACCAAAAATTACATATATCTTTCCTAAATAATTATTCGCGTGCTCGGCACCAATAATAACGTTCATTTATGCCATCTCCGTTATATCCCCCCCTCCAGCTGAGAATAATGTAGTTCCTATACGTTCCGCCAGTGGGTCATACCATTAATCACCACTCCAAAAGTGCTGGAAGTTAGGAGCGAGAGAGTTCGAAAGCGTCATTGGTTATTGGAGAAGTAGTTGTTGTATTTAGGTGTAGTGGTTGTAATTTGAGGAGTAGTTGTTGTTGATGTACTAGCTGTTGTGGTTGTTGTCAAGGCAGTTGTAGTAGTTATCGTTGGCAATGCCTGGTAATTATAGACAGCAATAAGAGGGTGTTGATATCTTCGCAGTAAAACGGGAGTAGAAATGGACAATCAAGTGTAAATATTGCGGCTCTAGCGAGCAGGTGAAGAATGGCGTGGTATAGGGACAGCAAGAGGTAAATAGGTACAAGAATTGCAAAAAGAATTACCCGAGAAGGTGATAAGCGGCAGAATACACTATGAATGATAGACTTAAAACCTAACCTTGAGGACTGTGGAATTAGGATGATAGAGAGACTGACTGGAATCCATAACAGCTAAATATCTTCATGGATCGAAGGACGGGGGGGGGACGCTATGTGCAAGAAAAGTTAGATAAGAGCTGCAACAGCACAAAGTCACTTAAGGATATCGAGGTCCTAGAGATTGAGGAGCTGTGCACATATATAAAAAAAGACCAAAGAATGGAAGTGGGGTACACCTTTATATTGATTGCAGTTGATAGAGGAGCGGGTGAAATTATTGATTTTGAAGTAGGTGACGGGAGCAAGGTAACCCACCTGAACCTGTCATTTAGGCTTTGAGGAACGTTATAAAATTGAGCATGTACAGATGATTACAGCGTTTATGAATACTATAAAATCTCCACGCACCATCACAAAACAAAAAGCTGAGACCTCATTTGTAGAATCAAAGAATTCTTTAAGAGGCATTATCCAGCTAGTTTTAATCGGAGAACAGAGCGCTATAGCAATCCCTGAGGATGCTTTGCGCTACTCTTACCCTCTTCTTCCATGGGCATTCGCTGGATTTGAAACTTCTATCTATAAATGTTAGGCAATGCCATTACAATTTACCGTTCTTCTTAGAAAATTTTAATAACATATACCACCACCTGTTACCTTTATAATTAATGCTTGGATAAATTAAATTAATAAAATCAGGATATCTTAAAGCAATAGTTCCCATAACTCGTTGGTCATCACCTGAATCTATATTGTTATCCATTAGCTCTTTTAAAGTTCTATTCCATATTACATTGTATAGTTTCCAAGATGGGATATCACCTATTTGAATATTACCTGCAACTTTCTGAACTTGACCAACATATGACATCAGTTTATTTTCTATTTCATAATTTTCAAAGTCATTGATTATACCAGCGGATATTTGATTATGTGTCATATAATCAAGAGTAGGAAATTGAGTACTAAAATACCTCGAATTTCTCAAAATCCCTATATCACACCAAACGAAGAAGTCAGAATTATAATAATTGTTCTTTATGACACCAATAACAAATTTAACCTTTTCAGCCCAAATTATATATAGCTCGGGAGAATGCTGCTTATTGCTATCATTTGCATACATTTTCTTGTACTTTTCATAAAAGCTATAATGATAAAGCTCTTTGAAATCCTTTATTATTAATTTGAGAGGTAAATCTCCACGATATTTTTTTATTAGAGGAGCAGACTCTTCATCTGTATATGCCGCTAAATTAAATGGAATTTGTAAAAAGCTTTGCATCCATTTGTCATATTGATCAGACGAAAATTTACTTCTGATTTTATAATAAGCAGTCACAACAGTCGGTTTACTCTGAGTTGCATCTTCTAAGTTCACTTTGCATACATATTTTTTTCCTGTATAACCAGAACAAATGCTTAATTCTTCAAGCCCCCCTGTATAAATATTAAACTCTTTCTTATGATAATTTTCCAGTATCTCTTTGGATTGCTCGCTATCTAGCTGCAAAGTCTTGATAAGCTCTGGTATGGTATTGTTATTTTTATCAAGTAAAATCCAATTTTCTGGATAGGCACTTAAATCCATCAAAGCCTTTTTCCAATAGCTTTTTCGTTTATCATAGATATTTTGATAAAATTTTTGGTTATATTTAAACTTCGGAGCTATAGTAATATGATCTTTCGTTTGATTCATATAAGCTGCCCACCAACTAGATGTGCTATTAGCAATAATGTTATGGCTGCACTTACTCATCAAAAACAAACTCTCTAAGCTAGAAGGTCCCTTGCCAACAAAACTAAGATTATCTGTCTCCAGCCAATTCTTTTTTTGAGAAATCTAAGCCATCAGAAAAGACAAAGAAGTTTGCTGTTGGGATAATCTAATTAGCAAATCTTATAGCCTCCTTCTGATAATCTATAGGAAGCATGGTTTCGTAGAAACGATCCTTCAAAAAATCTCCTCCTCTTACACGTATACAAACACTATTATTTTTAGATATCTCTTCTAAAAGGGGTTGCAACTTTTGTATATCAAGATTTCTAGGGGCTACCTGCTTTATAATTTCATCTTTAAAATCCTTAAAATAAATTTCTGACTCAAAATAGTCATTCATAATAAGTATCCCACGGTTTTTTGCTTCGTGATAGGTAAAAAAACCTTCTTTCATTAACAGATTTAATACTAAATAGCTTTTCATTCAGCCAATTATTTATTTGATGCGTACCTAGCCAGTGCACTATTTTTATAAAAGTGCTATTAGTAAACCTTATCTTCTACACTAAAGTAATCCAGTGCGTAACTCCTGTCTAACGGGTCTAAAATATGCTCATCCTCTTTTGCCCCTTCTATTATATATAATTCACTATTAGTTTTCTTGGCTAAAGAATATGAGGCTGCGAATTGAAATAGCTGACTACCGATCCCACAACGCGGCTTTAACACAACTGTCCCCTTAAAGGGGTATGCTATGATACCAAAATAGCAAATAACAAATAATAAAAAAGCCAACCAAAGAGTAAGGAAAGAGTTTAACCCTACGCACAAGAACACTTTCATTAATTATCAATCAATTAAGTTATTAAAGGCTTAATTGATGATTTTCTAATTCAGAATTATCGTTAGGAATTTTTGCAACAGCAGTAACTTTTTCAGCATCTTGTACAGTAATTATCTTCACACCAACCGCACCACGCCCTGTAATTCTAATAGTATCAGCTTGAGTTCTTATTACGGTCCCGGCACCTGTCATTAACATTACATCCTCATCTGCTCTAATAGGGAAGGTAGAAATAACTTTACCGTTCCTCGGCGTAACATTCACATTTGCAATGCCTTGCCCCCCTCTATTTGTAATTCTGTACTCATAAGCTGAGGTGCGTTTTCCGAAGCCGTTTTCCGTCACAACCAATATAAATTCTTCATTTTTAGCTAAGGAAAGTACTTCTTCAGTATTAATTAAAGCTAAATTAAAGTTAGCAATGGCGTGCTCTACTAGCATTACAGAGTCGAGTTTTGCAATCTCCAACCTTTTTTCAACCGGTATCTTTAAATATTCATCTTTTTTATCCTGCTCGATCGCAATACCATTCAAAACTGCAGTAGACACCACCTTATCATCTTTTTTTGCAAGTTTCACAGCCTTAACGCCATCTGAAGCTCTGCTTTTGAATACCCTCAGTGCTTCAACTGAGAACCTTATTGATTTACCTTGTTGAGTCGAAAGCATAATATGATCAAATTCAGTGCAGACTACAACTCCTATTAGCTTATCATCTTCATCCATCTTAATTGCCACCTTTCCATTTGACTGTATGCGAGCAAAGTCAGACAAAGCATTACGTCTTGCGTTGCCTTTTGCAGTTGCAAAAACAATATATAATCCATCACCCAGTAAATCTTGATCATTAACCTGCATAATATTGGTGATTTTTTCTGCTGTAGAGAGATTCAAAATATTCACTAGCGCCCTACCCTTACTTTGCAACGAGCCTAGAGGGAGCTTATAAACTTTTATTTTATAAACCTTTCCGGAATCAGAAAAGAATAATAGAGAGGTATGAGTATCAGTAATGATTACATCAGTTGTGATATCATCGTCATTAACTTGAATAGCTGAGCGGCCTTTCCCCCCTCTCCTTTGAGCTTTATAAGTTGCAAGTGGTACCCTTTTTATGTAACCACTTCTGGTTACTGTGACCACCATATCTTCACGTTGAATTAAATCCTCATCACTAACATCTATTTGATCTGTGATAATCTGAGTGCGGCGCGGAGTAGCAAATCTATCTTTTATCTCTTTTAGCTCACTTTTTATAATTGAGTATAACCTTTGAGTAGAACCTAGCATTTCTAGATAATCCGCAATTTCCGTCCCAAGTTCGGCTAAGTCCTGGTCTATCTTGCTTTTCTCAAGACCGGTAAGTCTTTGTAGGCGCATTTCTAGAATAGCTTTGACTTGCTCTTCCGTTAAGTGGCAGACGCCATCTTTTATCTCATTTCTATAGTCATCAACTAGTTTAAGTAGTGGTAAGACGACTTCTGCACTCCATTTTCTGTTTAATAATTGAACTTTCGCTTTGTTAGGATCAGCAGAATTTTTAATTAAAGTAATAACCTCATCAATATTAGCAACTGCAATTGCAAGGCCTATCAAAACATGAGCTTTATCCCTTGCTTTAGTTAATAAAAATGAGGTACGTCTACGTACTACTTCTTCTCTGAATTTTACGAATGCTCTTACAACACTATGGATATTCATTACAGTCGGCCTGCCATCAAGAAGCGCCAGCATATTTACCGCGAAGCTAGTTTGTAGCTGAGTATGGCTATAAAGCTGATTCAACATAACTTCAGGCACTACATCCTTTTTTAATTCTATAACAACTCGGACCCCTAATTTATTGGTCTCGTCTCTAATCTCAGAAATTCCCTCAATCACTTTCTCTTTCAGCAACTCTTCTACAGATTTAATCAGCTCCGCTTTATTAACCTGATAAGGAACCTCGGTAATAATTAGAGCTTTACGGCTTCCAAAAGCTTCTATTTCAACCTTACCCCGTAAAGTTATTGAGCCTCTTCCAGTAAGTAGCGCTTGACGTATGCGGTTAATACCCAAGATTTCACCGCCAGTTGGGAAATCCGGACCGTGTACATATTCTAGAAGCTCTTCAGGAGTAATTTGATCATTTTTTATATAGGCAATACACGCATCTAACACTTCACCCATATTATGAGGTGGAATATTAGTAGCCATTCCAACTGCAATACCGTTAGCCCCATTTATGAGTAGGTTTGGAAATCTTGCTGGCAAAACCTTTGGCTCTTTTTCAGAACCGTCATAGTTATCCTGAAAATCTACGGTGTTATTCTCAATATCAAATAAAAGAGCTGCTGCAACTTTTGCAAGTCTCACCTCTGTGTATCTCATTTGCGCAGGAGAATCTCCATCCATAGAACCAAAGTTACCTTGTCCATCAATTAATGGATCACGCAATGAGAAATCCTGCGCCATCCTGACCATCGATAGATAAACAGGATCATTACCGTGAGGGTGATACTTACCAAGCACTTCCCCAACAATTCTCGCAGACTTTCTATAAGGCTTATCATGAGCATTGCCAGTTTCATGCATTGCATAGAGTACTCTTCGATGTACTGGCTTTAAGCCATCTCTACAATCTGGCAAAGCGCGGCTTACTATAACACTCATCGCATAATCCAAATAGGATTTTTGCATCTCATTTTCTATTGAGACTCTAACTACCGAATTGTTTCGATCTTTCTCCACAGCCAACCTTTTTTTGTTGGGATTTTAGCCAAATTCTAAGGAAAAGGCAATCAGCAAATCGTTTTGTAAATGGCGTTGCCTAGTAATTATAGACAGCAATAAGAGGGTGTTGATATCTTCGCAGTAAAACGGGAGTAGGAAATGACAATCAAGTGTAAATATTGCGGCTCCAGCGAGCAGGTGAAGAATGGCGTGGTATAGGGACAGCAAGAGGTAATGGGGTGCAAGAATTGCAAAAAGAATTACCGAGAAGGTGATAAGCGGCAGAATACACTATGAATGATAGACTTAAAACCTAACCTTGAGGACTGCGGGATTAGGATGATAGAGAGACTGACTGGAATCCATAACAGCCAAATATCTTCATGGATCGAAGGACGGGGGGACGCTATGTGCAAGAAAAGTTAGATAAGAGCTTGCAACAGCACAAAGTCACTTAAGGATATCGAGGTCCTAGAGATTGACGAGCTGTGCACATATATAAAAAAAGACCAAAGAATGGAAGTGGGAGTACACCTTTATATGGATTGCTGTTGATAGAGGAGCGGGTGAAATTATTGATTTTGGAAGGTAGGTGACGGGAGCAAGGCAACCCACCTGAACCTGGCATTTAGGCTTTGAGGAACGTTATAAAATTGAGCATGTACAGATGATTACAGCGTTTACGAATACTATAAAATCTCCACGCACCATCACAAAACAAAGGCTGAGACATCATTGTGGTAGAATCAAAGAATTCTTTAAGAGGCATTATCTAGCTAGTTTTAATCGAAGAACGAAGCGCTATAGCAAACCCCTGAGGATGCTTTGCGCTACTCTTACCCTCTTCTTCCATAGGCATTTGCTGGATTTGAAACTCCTACCTATAAATATTAGGCAATGCCAACTAAACTAATCGCTACTTTTGACTTTACCATGGCTTATTGTATAGTTGCTTCTGATTAGTTTTAATTAATTGTAAGCAATGAGTGCTGAGATAGAATCTCTTATTAATGGTTATCATTTATTCAGAAAAAAGTACTTCAGTAAGTATAATAAACACTATGAAAGGCTAGTGAAGTACGGTCAGAAGCCCAAGTTTTTGGTTGTTGCATGTTCAGATTCTCGGGTTGATCCTGCGTTGCTACTGAGTTGTGAGCCAGGCGATCTATTTGTGGTTAGAAATGTTGCGAACTTAATTCCTCTTTATGAGATTGGCGGCGGATACCATAGCACAAGCGCGGCCCTGGAGTTTGGGATATGTTCTCTTGGTATTAAAAATATACTAATTTTAGGACATACACAATGTGGGGGCGTTGCTAATATGTTAGAAACAAAAAAACGACCTATGCTAAAGGAAAGCTTCATAGCTAAGTGGATGGAGTTAGCAAATATGGCTTGCAGCGATGCTATAAATAGCTGTAATCACCTTTCGAAAGAGGAACAAGTTGATCAATGCTGCAGGTACGCGGTGGTAGGGTCGCTCAAAAATCTGTTAACTTTTCCATGGATTTTGGACCGCGTAAATAGCAGCGCCTTGGAAATTCATCTGTGGAATTTTGACCTAAAAAGGGGGATTTTAGAAGTGTATAATAAAGAGCAAGACAAATTCTTGCATTTATTCTAGGGGGGGGGTTTATACGCTTGCTTGACTGAAACTGTTGAATTGCCTCGGAAGTCCTCTTAAACGTGCCAATTACCTCTTAGTATAAGGAGGCTTCTAGGGATGGGGGACATACGCTTTTTGTATCGCTTTCAGCCGCATTCTCAGAGCCTAACTTTCTGCACGAGCCTATCGCTTTGGGTGCAATATTCCCGAGGGGGATATCTGCTAGTTATTTGTTTGCTTACTTAGCAACCGTGGTATTAGGGTCTGTATCCATTATCAATTTACCAGCAATGGCGTAGCCGTCTGGCTCCATCTCTGTAATAATTATTTTAACCTTTTCTTTCCTTAACATAAGGGCAGAGTTACGGCGTCTGTTACAGCTTGCACCAACGCCCTTTTTTGTTTGTTGGTATGCCCCCTGATAGCATGTGGATATTTATTATTGGCATAATTTTTAATTAAAAAGCTTTTTGTGTAGTGGGGACATATACCGATTTTGGAAGTAATATGTAGCACCTTCCTATGCTGCTGGTGCTACTGGCCAAGACTTCTGCTCTTGTTCCTCTACCAAAGAAGATATCAGCTCTTATTGCTCCTCTTATAGCACCTCCGGTATCCTGAGCAACCATAAGCCGGTTATAAGGATCGGTGGACCTACTATACTCAGTGGTTGGCAAGTTTGTCTCGAGCCAAAAGGGAGCACCATAAGGGTAAAGCTTTGCATCTATTGCAATAGACCTTTCACCCTTTAAAGGCACACCTTGCCCACCGATAGGGCTTTCTCCATATACTTCTCTAAAAAAGACATATGACTTGTTCTCTTCCATTAAACGTATACCCCTTTTAGGATTTTTATCAAGCCATTCCATAATTTGAGTTGCAGTACAAACACCTTCAATACCATATTTTTTAAAAACTGAGCCAACGCTAGTGTAAGGAAAACCGTTCTGGCATGCATAACCCAATTTCACTTCTTGGCCACCCGGTAATCTGACAACTCCAGAACCTTGGATGTGAAGAAAAAAGGCTCTAGCCTTACTGTCGACCCATACTATCTCAAGCTTTTTGTTTTTCAGCGCGCCTCTATTAATTGAAGCATGACAGAAACCGTTACAGCCCTTTAATTTTTCGATATTAGGAGGGGTTTTGTATACAGGATACCTATATTTTTTTGTTGGTTTTCTACTGCCGTTTAATTCTATTTCATAATAGCCGGTCATCCTGCCGATATCGCTACCTTTTTCATCCGTTATAGAATAAACGGTAAACCACTTTTCAAAGAATTCCCTTGCTTCTTGATCAGATTCTATTTCCGAGATTAGCCCAGCAACGCATATCTGCTGCCAATCTTCAGATTTGCCTCCAATGCTGGTCAATCCGCTGATCGGGTCGCCCGACTTCCTTTTCATCATTGCGTCACAGGACTTCAAAAACGCTTTAAAAGCTGCCAAGTGTCTGTCGTTTTTCCAGCCTTTCAAATTTGCAAAAGAAGATTTATTAAAATGTGCCTCTCTAATTACTCCGCCTTCAGAGCAACTGGTAGAAAAAAGCATTACAAATAATAAAAAAGCTATTTTTTTTATGTCGAATTCGTATTTGTTAAGAACCACACCTTATCCTTCCTTAAATTACGAGTAAAAATCCATAAGTCTTGGTTTGTTACTGCTGTACTAGAGTTTCCATCCAGTACATTTCCTAGATAATCTTTTAAAGCGGTCACTTGATCACTAGTGATTTTTACTGCAATAGTTGCAGTATCTCCCGATAAATCTGCATCTGTTATTTCTATTTCATTTATTCCAACCACCATTTTCTCTAAAACTTGTTTCTGGGCAATTCTTGCATCTATAGCACTTACAAAATCTTTAAATACTGAGGGAGCAAGCAAATTTTTTAAAGTTTCTTTATCGTTTTTGGCAAAGGCTTGGATAATGATATTGAAAGCGGCTTTTGCTCCTTTTAAGAATGTATCAGCATTGAATGAAGGTTCTTTCTTTCTGATATTATCAAAAACATCTCTGATATTTTGAGGGAGCCCAGCCTCGATCGCAGAAACTATTTCAATATCAACTTTTTCTCGCGAAGCAGCATTTTTTTTGTATAATTGCTCTATAATTGGGTCCATTTTATTATTTTCGGCGAAATCATCGTCGCTTCTACCCAATATACTAAATAGCTTTGAGATGATAACTACCGCTACAATTGCTAAGATAATAAGATCGAGCATGGTCACCTGATTATTTACACTAAAAATCTTGTATCAGATATCCTTTGTATTGTGCAAGTTAATTTGCTATAACTTCCCTAATTAATTTCTAATAACGTTAAATATCATATGACTGACCAAAATAAACAAACAGCAAGTAACGCTATTTCAGTTAATGCTCAATATATCAAGGATATTTCTTTTGAAAACCCAAGAGCCCCTTTTCCTTTCATGCAGCAGGAACAGCCTGCGATTAACTTGGATTTAGAAATAAATGTCAATATTTTAGAGAAGAATACTTATGAGGTTATATTAAAAATTGAGGCAGATGCTAAAGTAGAAGATCAAAATCTCTTTTTAGTTGAGTTGCAATATGCAGGAGTTTTCACTATCGATGAGGGAAATATGGATCAAGCGCAGAAAGAATTAATTTTATCTGTAAACTGCCCAAATATAATATTTCCGTATGCGAGGCGTATATTATCTGATATTACAAGAGACGGCGGTTACCCACCATTAATGATATCTCCTATTGACTTTCTTGGATTATATCTTCAACGTAAAAGTCAAGATAGCGACTCTACAGATAAAACCATAAATTAAAGTGTAAAAAGTGGAACCGGAAGCAGTGATAGATATAACAAAAGAAGCTTTGTTTGTCCTACTTAAGGTATCAATGCCTCTGCTGCTTGTGGCATTGGTCGTGGGCTCTCTGGTCTCCTTGGTACAGGCTCTAACTCAGATACAGGAACCAACTCTTACTTTTGTTCCAAAACTTGTGTTTTTAATGTTTACTATGCTCATTATGATTCCTTATATCGGTCATGCCATGTCGAGTTTTTTTGAAAGAATTTCTTCACTGATTATTAACTTAGGGTAATTTTTATGAATAAAAATTACTTACTGATTTTTACTATGCTTTTTCTAACATCGTGTTCAGGCTTTCCTAGTTACAGTGGTAGATACCAGGATAATTCAAGAGATTTTGAAGAAAAGAGAGAGCCAAGAGATAATCAACGTATTGCGGGACTAAAGAAAAATCCTATAATAATTCCAGATAGTACTGTAAAGGTTGGAACTGCTGCTAAACAAAATAGCCAAAATCCCCCCCCCTCAAAAACAGGAAGGATTCTCTCAAAAGATGCTTAATATTGCTAAACAAGCTGTAGGAGAATAGTGTACCTAAAGTTTTTAATTTTGAATGCGAGGTGTAGAGAATACCTATGAAAGAATGGAATTCTATTCTCCATACGTGTGTTTTTCTATGCATCCTATCATATAACCCTGCGGTATCAAGTTTCACAATTTGTTCTATGCCCTCAAGGATCTGGGGAAGAATTGACTTCAATAACCTTCGGGCCCCTTGCTGGATCTTAGAATACTAACTCCAGCAGCTCTCTTTAGTCCTAAACTTTTTGCGCAATTTATTGCCATCTTGCTCTCTGTGGGAGAAAGCTTTACTTTTGAGGGCGCTTCCGCCTTAAGTGCAGGTTGGACCTAAAATCATCGTGCGCTACTTTGCGTTGCATCGCGGCAACAATACCGTGTTACCCCAATTACAAAACATCTAATATCGCACCCATCGGCCTCTCTAACGAATTTTTGTACTAAATAATATTTGCTTTAACGCTTTTGAAAGCTCCAATAACGCTAGAAGCTGCTTTTTGACTTTCTGCAAGCACTACTCCTTTCTCCCTTGTGTACCTTCTAATAATTTAATTATTAAGGGCACCCCCACCTACAAGCTTTAATTAGATGTTTGGTATCTTCTGGTGAGTTTGCAAAACTTGTAATAGGCATATCCATACCTTTATCTGCAAGTATTTGAAGACACTTTAACTTATCTCTGGAATTACTAATTGAAACGGCATCATTAAGGCGGAAAGCTCCCAATACCTGGAACCGCCTAACCAGAACACAGCCATAAAACGTCATACTAGGCTTGAGCCTAGGAACCAACTCTGCATCGATTTCCTTTAACACTGGTTCGCCGCCTCTGTGATAAATTGCAGGGACACCGGCTCGGATATTGATATAGCAGTTACTGACTTAACAAAAAGATATACTACGGCCCTGTGCTTCAGCTGCTTCCATAATCCGTTTATTAGAATGGAGTTCCGGATTAGAAGCCAGTAAGACTATGTTTAAAGCGGTTTTTTTATCTACATAATTCGTATAACACTTAACTGCTTCTCGATCACTCATTTTTTTAACAAGAACTGAACAATCGGATCCACTTAACTTTTATTGCTCTTAAACCCGAGGACAAGTAGAGAACACCATTCTTCACAACCAACTACAAATTTACCTGCAGACATATTTTTTTGAAAAAAGCAAATCCTCTTCTTAATTAATTTTTATAATTAATGCAATTGGAGAAAAAGTAAAGGATTTTACTCGTGGGCTTCATTTCTCTTCATCTGAGGCAGTTTTGATAATTATTTTTTTATTTATTAAGTCAACTTCGGGAACGAATATTTTGTTAAAAGGGTGATATATTGAGTCTTTCTTATTTATCAAATTGACTTCTAAAAGATCGCCAGCGCCGAAGTTTTCTACATTACTTACTTCGCCGATATATTCTCCGGTTTCTGAAAAAACTTCAATACCGATCAGGTCCACATAATAAAAATCTTCCAGTGGTGTTGGGGGAAGAGAAGATCTTTTGACAAATAGATCGGTCCCCCTTAAAGCTTCAGCCTGATCTCTTGAATCAATACCATCAATTTTAGCAATGTAGTAACTTTTTTTTCCGAAATTATTTTTATTTCATAAGTCTCGCTACTTTTGTCAAAAATCAGACCATTTAAGGCATCAAGATCTTTTGGAGATGAGAGAAATAAATGAAGCTGAACATACCCTTTTAAACTGTTTGCCCGACCTATGGTCGCGATCTTAACGTCAAAATCACGTCCAGCCATTCCTTTAAGCTGATAAGCCTAACTCAGATCCTCTTAAAAGCCTTTTGACTGTTGCAGTAGGTTGAGCACCGACAGAAAGCCAATGTTTAATTTTTTCAGCATCTGCCACAACTCTTTCTGGAGAATCACTTGGCAAAAGGGGATTATAATTTCCGACTTTTGCAATATACTTCCCATCCCTTGGACTTCTTGAGTCAGCAACAACTATCCTATAATAAGGCCTACCTTTTGCTCCAGCTCTGGCTAATCTTATTTTAGCAGCCATTTCTTAATACCCATAATTAAAATTCTTAATAACACTTTGGCTTGTTTATAACAAAAACAAGAAATTGTAAATCTATAAAATATTAATTCAAAGTTAAGAGCAATAACAATTTAATCATTGAAAAACCTCAGTTTGACGTAAGGAGTAGGGACCGTGAGCCTATTTTTCCTGAGATATATTGGGTTTGAAGACATAAGCCAAGAGCCCTGAGAAAGAGGTCTGCCAAGAAATTGTTTGGCGAGCGATGCCGTGGCGCTGGATTTGGCAAATCTCTTTCAATTGTCCGATGGCTGTTTCAATCAATCCACGCCCTGCAAGAAGCAGTTGTTTAAAAGCCGCAAGCGGGTTTTGTTTTCTTAAGCCGTGTGATGAGCTCAATACCTTGATTGCTCAGTGTTTTTGCTTATATACCACCGATCTCCGAATAGAAGGCCTGTCAAATATTGAGTCAGTTTCTCGACAGCGGCTCGATCATCTGTATTACCCGAAGTCAGTGTGAATGACATAATCTCTCCTTGATCATTGAGGCCAAAGAACCATCCGGGTCGACGTTTTCCCACGCTGAGTGATGTCTTTAAAGACCTTATTACGGCTAATGTTTAGGTAAAAATCTTTGAATCCGGTAATGCCCTCAAATGAAACAAAACGAGGATCGTTATAACTTCGGAGAGCATCATCCCAGACTCTCGTTCCCTTTGTCTCTGCGAGTTTCTTAAGGATCTTTGGTACGTGAGTTGTCGCTTGCAAAAATCATCAATCAAACAAAATATTTCTACTAGGGAAACCACTTTCCTTATTTATCGTGAAATTGAGAAAAACTTAATGGTTACACAGCTTCTTTAAAACCATATCAGATAATTTCTTTAAAACTTACCTAAAACTGGGGTTATACTGCTTATAAACGAAGAGTTGAAAAGAATTTAAGGAAACGGTTAAGAACGCTTGGAAACTGCTAAAGCGCCAGCCTTTAAAGCTTCTCGCTACCCAAGGGTAGGCTTTTTGACCGCTAGAGCGTCCAAATTCTCACGGGCGTGCCCGTTATCTCTTTCGCAACTATAGACTTTGAAATAAGCCTATCCAATTCTTCAAGTTAAAAGAGGTATAGAAAGCAAATTGTAACCGCATGAGTAAAAGGGAACTGGGGCGCCAGTCAAATTACTTAGTTATAGAGCCATGAATAAGCAAAGACTTGATTGGCGCGTAAAAACCTAGTTGTCTTATATGCGCTCCATGTAAACCTCATTTTGTTTTTTCCCTTGCTCAAGAATGACCTTTGCAATGCCTTGTTAAAGATAAAGCGAGACTACTAGTTCTTTTATAAATTTCCAACTACATCTACATATTTCTCTATGTATTAGAAGTAGACTCAAGCTTCTTGAATACCGCTGCTTTCTTTCAATTTAGGTTTTACAGGTTTTGGCTCTGATCCGGCTTTTGGGATAGAAACGCTAGGTTTATTTGCAGCTTTCTTGTTTTCATCTTCCTTACGTATTGTTGGCTTGCCATTGATGAGGTCCTGCATTTCCTGACCACTTAAAACTTCGTATTCTAAAAGACCTTGGGCAATATCTTCTAATTGATCTCTATGTTTAGTTAGAATAGCTTTAGCCGTGTTGTAAGCTTCGTCAATAATCTTTTTAATCTCTTCATCGATTTTAGTGGCGAGTTCATTAGAAATATGATTAGAGCGGCCAATTGAATGCCCTAAAAACACTTCTTCTTTGTCATCTCCTACGAGAACAGGGCCAATCGAATCACTTAAGCCCCACTGCGTCACCATCTTTCTAGCAATTTGTGTGGCAACTTTAATATCATTGCCAGCACCGGTGGTGATTTTGTCTAGACTAAAGACGATTTCTTCTGCGACACGTCCTCCCATTGCAACGGCTAGATCTGCTTTCAATTTAGCCTTTGTCATTGATAATCGATCGCTCTCAGGTAAGCGCATGGTCACTCCAAGGGCCCTGCCTCTTGGAATAATTGTTGCTTTATGTAAAGGATCAGAGTCAGGCAAATGTAAAGCAACTAAAGCATGACCGGCCTCATGGTATGCAGTTAATTTTTTATCGTCATCTGTCATGACCAGAGATTTACGTTCGGCACCCATCATTACTTTATCTTTGGCAAATTCCATCTCCTGCATAGATACCATATTGCGATCTCGTCTTGCGGCCATTAAGGCAGCTTCATTTATAAGATTTTTCAGGTCCGCACCAGAAAACCCTGGAGTGCCCCTTGCAAGAACTCTGATATCAACATCAGGGGCAATTGGAACAGCTTTGGCATGCACAGCTAGGATTTGCTCTCTGCCTTTAATATCTGGAATAGGCACGACGATCTGTCTATCAAACCTTCCAGGCCTCAAAAGGGCTGGATCAAGTACATCAGGTCTGTTTGTTGCAGCCATCACTATCACACCTTCGTTATCAGAAAATCCATCCATTTCAACAAGTAATTGGTTTAATGTCTGCTCTCTTTCATCATTTCCTCCACCAAGACCTGCACCTCGGTGTCTACCCACAGCGTCAATTTCATCAATAAAAACTATACAAGGAGATTGCTTTTTAGCTTGAGCAAACATATCTCTTACTCTGCTTGCACCAACACCTACAAACATTTCGACAAAATCAGAACCCGAAATAGTAAAAAAAGGTACTCCTGCTTCTCCAGCGACAGCTCGAGCTAATAACGTCTTACCAGTTCCTGGTGAACCAACTAAAAGGCAACCCCTTGGGATTTTTCCCCCTAATTTTTGAAATTTGCCGGGATTTTTTAAAAAGTCTACAATTTCAACTAATTCTTCTTTAGCTTCATCAACCCCTGCAACATCTGCAAAAGTTACTACCTTGTTAGGATCAGATACCAATCTTGCTTTGGAACGTCCAAACCCAAGTGCTTTCCCTCCTCCAGACTGCATATTCTTCATGAAATATACCCAAACTCCAATTAAGAGTATAACTGGAAACCAGGAGGATAAAAGAGCTACAAGGTTACCAAAGGAAGTTTCTAGCGGTGCTATATCAATAGCAACTTCTTTTACTTTCATTTTTTCTATTAGGTTAGGATAATATCTTGGGATTAATGTGACAAATGACCCACCCTCGGTGTATTTGCCTTCTACTAAGTCTCCTCTAATTGTCACAGATTTTACAGACCCGCTGTCAATTTGGTCTAGGAATTCCGAAAATATGACTTTTTTGGCGGTAAGGTTAATATCACCCAACATGTTGTAAACTATTATTAGTACACCAACAATCGCTATCCAAATAGTAAAATTGTTTCCACCTTTTAATTGCTTCATTCCGACACCTAAAGATTTAAATTCTTAAAATTAATTATAAGCAAAACGTATATTAACATATAGATCAATAATTTGCATGCTATAAAAGTATTTTGTATTCACCCTTTTTAGCCGCATAAATATTGATTATTTCTGCTGCTACTTCTTCTATTGCTTTTCTGCTTACGTCTATTATTGGTATTTTATTTTTGCGAAATATTTCAAGAGCATAGCTTAATTCTGCCTTAATATTTTCAATTTCTGTATAATTATCGACCTCTTTGTTTACATTTAAATTATATGAATTTAACCTATTGGATCTTATTTGAGATAAAATTTCGGCAGAGATAGTTAATCCTATAAGTACCGGTTTTTTTATGTCAGACAAATTAGCTTCTATACCGTTAATAATGGGAAGATTTGCAACCTTATAACCTCGTTGTGCTAGATAAAGAGAAGTAGGTGATTTGGAGGTTCTTGAGACACCCAAAATTAGGATATCAGCCTCGTTAACATCCTTAAAATCATGTCCATCATCATGCTGTAACGTGAAATTTAATATATCAATCCTTTTATAATAATTAGCGTCAAGTTTCTTATATTTTCCAGGAATTCCTCCGTGTTTTATTTCAACATTAGCAAAATTTGCCAGCTCATTGATGACATTTTCTAAAGCAAATATTGCTAAGACGCCTATACTTTTGCACTTCTTTTCTAGGTATAGCCTTAATTTTACGTCTAGCATTGTATAAAGCACTATGCTATTACTGTTTGGTTCAATCTCTGATAAAATGTCGTTTACCGTATTTTTTGATCTAACTAATGGCCATAGATATTCTGTCATTTCTATTTGTTCCTCAAATTGCGCGGCTATTGCTTTGGCAATTGTAGTAACTGTCTCTCCTGAGGCATCTGAAATTAAATATAATTTTATTTTAATTTTTTCGGTCAAATTTAACATAGTACATTAAAATTTTTGCACTCATGGTGTTGTTTTTCTACCTATGGTGTTATAATTAAAGTCAGTAATTTATGCTTAGAGAGCAATCAATAATTAGTTACCAGTCCAGGACTATAAATTAAGTTAAAATTTTTTTAAAGAAAAGAAAATGTCAGTAATAAAACTAATAGTAGAAGGGACGAAAATAGCCTTTAAAAGTGGCGTTATGCTCAAATTAGGGATGGACGTTCTAGTGGAAGATACAAAAAAAACGCTAGAAGAGAATATGGCTGAAAAAGAAAAACCTAACACATTTTGGGCTAAGGTGAAAGGCGGCGTCTCAAAAGCAATAGATATTGCCACTTCACCAACAGCTGGTAGAATCATCTCCATAGGAAGTGCTGTTTTTACAGCAGCTACTGGAGGCTTAGCATGGCCTCTTGCTGTCGCTGTAGTCGCAACTACCGTTGCAGCAGCAGGTATAGGTGTTTCTATACAAGCATATAGATTAAGAAGTTTTCAAAGAAGCAAGCTAGAACTAGCTATATTGAAGGAACTAGAAAAAGATCCGGCTAAGGTTAAAGAAGTGTTAGACAGCGGTAAGTTCAATGACTTAAAATTGAATGAAAACTCAATAGAAAAGAACCGAAGAGTTAGTGTTTTCAAGGTAGCTGGTAAGGAAATGGGTAGCTCTTTAGCGGAAAATACCGCTGCTACCGCATTGTCTGTTTTATCTGCTGATATACCAATGCTCGTGATAAACAGCATTACAACACTTTTAAATTATACTAATAACTCCAAGATGAGAGCATCGCAGGATAAGCTCTATGCGGTGCAAAAGAAGGAATCTGATAGAATGAAATCCGAGCTTGGTTTAGATGTCGTATCTAAAGATGTGGAGAAACTGAGAGAGCTTTATAAGAGTGCTACCGGCAAAGAGTTTGAACACAAAACCCCAACTTTTGGAAGCGCACTTTATGAGACTGTAGTAAAGGGTACGTCGAGTAAGGAAACTCTACTTCAATATACTGCCTCACATAACCCTTATATTAGTAAAGAGCCTTCCTTAGTTCATACTCCAGAGGAAAAAGTCCCAGCAAAGCAAGTAGAGCTCCAGGTACAGGTAAAACGCGATTTAGATGACATTACTAAAGAAATGGCGAGTGCTACAGAAACAAAAGCTCCCACGGAGCAAACTGAGCAGTATGCATACCAACGGCCAGTAGAGCGTCCAGCAGCTCATATCTTGAAGGAGATTTTACGAGAAGGCCCTCAAGCGCATACTAAGCAGGTGCCGAAAGAGAGGGTGCGAACAACAGGCAACAGCGGAGCTGCTATTGCTGGTTAGTTGAGCTACTGGCAGCCTAGGCACTCTTCATATTTGTTTGACTCCATATTGGATTGAGCATTTGAAACTACTGGTGTAAGGTTAATAGCTAACTGTACTGGTTGTTTTTCCTCCGCTTTTATTGAAACTTTATCAGCTCTTTGTAGAGATTTAGAACGACAGTAGTACATACTTTTTACGCCCTTCTCCCAGGCGCTGAAGTGTAATTTATGTAAATCTCTTTTATGAATATCTGCGGGAATAAAGATATTTAAGGATTGAGCTTGACATATATACGAGGTTCTATCTGCAGCCAGCTCAATAAGCCAGCGCTGGTCTATTTCCATAGCGGTCTTAAATACATCCTTTTCATTTTTGTCCAAGAAACTTAGGTGTTGTATAGAACCTTCATAATTCATGATAGAAGACCAGGTTTCTGGAGTGTCAAATCCTTTAGCGGCAAGAAGCTTTTTCAAATGCTTATTTCTTACATTAAATGACCCAGTTAGAGTCTTTTGAGTATATGTGTTTGCATTGTAAGGCTCAATTCCTGGTGAAGAATTTGCTGCGATGATTGAAATAGAAGCGGTTGGTGCTATAGCAATTTTATTAGAAAATCTTTCCATAATTCCTGCATCTTTTGCATCAGGGCAGGGACCCTTTTCTTCAGCAAGTAATACTGAAGCTTTGTCAGCTTCTTCTTTAATATAAGAAAATATCTTTTTGTTCCATGCCTTAGCCATAGCCGATTCAAAAGGAACTTTTTTAGATTGCAAGAATGAGTGGAAGCCCATTACTCCAAGACCCACACTTCTTTCTCTAAAAGCTGAATATCTGGCTTTATCTTGGGCTCTAGGGGCCTTATCTATGAAGCCCTGAAGGATATTGTCTAAGAACCTCATGACATCAATTATGAAGTTTTTATCATCCTTCCATTCATCGTATGTCTCTAAATTAAGAGAAGAAAGGCAACAAACCGCAGTTCTGTCTTGGTTTAAATGATCTTTACCGGTTGCAAGAGTAATTTCGCTACATAAATTCGAGGTTTTAATTTCGAGCCCAAGCTTTTTATATGATTCAGGAGCAGCTTTATTAACATGGTCAATAAATAATAGATAAGGTTCGCCTACCTCTACCCTTGCTAACAAGATCCTAATCCACAAATCCCTTGCTCTCATAATATTAGTTATATGTCCATCCTTAGGGCTTCTTAATTCCCAGACGCCATCACCTCTCACGGCCTCCATAAAGCTATCTGGTATGACGACCCCATGATGCAAGTTTAAAGATTTTCTATTAGGATCTCCTCCTGTTGGACGTCTTAGCTCTATAAATTCTTCTATTTCAGGGTGCCAAACTGGTAGATATACAGCGGAACTACCTCTTCTTAGGCTTCCTTGTGATATTGCCAAAGTTAACCTATCTTGCACTCCTATAAAAGGTATGATTCCAGAGGTTTTGCCATTATCACGTACCTTTTCGCCAATTGACCTTACTCCTCCCCAATATGTTCCTATGCCACCGCCTCTTGAGGCAAGCCAAACATTTTCATTCCAGGTATCGACTATGTCTTCTAAACTATCGCCGACTTCGTTTAAAAAACAAGAGATAGGTAAACCTCGGTTGGTGCCACCATTACTCAATACAGGAGTTGAAGGCATAAACCATAATTTGCTGATATAATCATAAAGTCTTTGTGCATGTTCTTGGTTGTCGGCGTAATAACAAGCTACTCTTGCGAATAGGTCTTGAAACTTTTCTCCATTAAGGAGATACCTATCTTCTAAAACAGCTTTACCAAAATCTGTTAACAAATTGTCCCTTTCAGTGTCAATTTTAATAGAAAAGTTGTCTTTATATTCAGATTTGGATGGGGTCTTTTTAGCAACAGCTGCACTATTCATAGCAAAATTATATGAAAATCGAGTTAACACCGTGTATACTATATATAGTATTTTATTTTGCAATATTTTTTATTTAACACTACATATAGTTTTGTATAAGTAGAGGTTTTATACTATTTATGAGGGTGTGCGATAAAAGGACAGGCAGCTATTACCGTACTCTCTCCTATCGATTAACGTCAATTTATCGTCAACTTTTTCTCTTACTTCTTTCTTAGAAGACTCAACTATTATTAGAGTATTTTTATTTAACCAGTTACCTCTTTGTAAAGATTCAATGATCTTATTTAACAAATTGAGTCTATACGGTGGATCTATATATATTAAATCGTAAATCTCCGAGTTAGATCCTAGATCTTGAGCATTAGCAAGAACAACTCTAGCATTTGATATACAATCTAATTTTTCTAAATTGAGCTTAACAATTTCTAAATGCTGATAACAATTATCAATAAACGCCACTAAAGAAGCTTCTCTAGATAACGCTTCAACACCGAAAGAGCCGATACCGCAGCAGAGATCCAAAACTTTTTTACCTTTTAGGACGCTTACGTGTTCATCACCAAAGAAATTCCTCAATATATTGAAAACAGCTGCCCTTAGTTTTTCAGTAGTAGGACGTATTTTCTTTGCTTCTAATTTAATAGTTCTAGTTGCCGTAATAAGCTTTCTATTTTTATACTTGCCTGCTACTATCCTCATTATTGCTCTACAACTCTTATATTATCAATTTTTTTAGTTCTTCCAATCCTTTGTAATCTATAAATAACGGTTTCTCTAAACCAAAATGTACCACGCTTCCATCATCCAATTCCGCATATAACTTTATGGGTAGCCCAGTATCTGTAACTTTAGTACTGATCTCTTGGATAGAGATTTTATCCTTAATATAGATATGACAAGCACAGAGAGTGCTTTTCATCGTATGATGTATCTCTGAAATTTTTTCAGCAACCATTCTAGTGCCGTTTTCATCGTTTTTGATTTCAATATCGCATATAATTGTTTGTCCTTCTTGTAGTATATCATTGCTTTCTATGAGAAGTTTTTCATTGAATATCGATATATCTAGAATACCTGTTGTATCTGTTATTTGTAGAAAAGCAAATTTTCCACGCTTTGAGGATTTAACTTTTTTAGAAGAAACAACGCCTGCAACTCTACATTTGTAGAAGTTTTTTATTTCTAAACTGAGGACGTTTTCCACACTTAGAATTCCTAGTTTTTTCAACCTTTCTTGGTACTCGTTTAATGGGTGAGCCGAAAGATAAAAGCCAAGTGCTTCAAATTCAAAAGCCAGTTTTCTTCTATCTTCCCAATCAGCAACTGCACTTAAAGAAAGGCCTTGGTCATTTTCTTCGTCAAAGAATAAAGAGCCTTGAGATTGATCTTCAAGTTTGTTTGATTGAGAATATCTTATTAATTTTTTTAAGTTTGCAAATAGTTCAGCTCTATTAGGATAAAGTGAATCAAATGTGCCTGCCTTTATCAAATTTTCCATAGCGCGCTTGTTGATAAGATTATGGCACCTTTCGATGAATTGGTGTATATTCTGAAATTGTGCAGTTCTTCTTTCTTCTTGTATGTCTACCGTTGCTTTGATTCCTACACCCCTGATGGCTGCTAAGCCATAACGGATTTTATCTCCGTCTACTGTAAAATATGCATTGGAGCTATTGATATTAGGAAGTAATATATCTATACCAAACAGTTTCGCATCGTTACAAAACATGCCTATTTTACTTGTATCATGGATCTCTAAGTTCATTGAAGCAGTTAAGAATTCGGCAGTATAATGGGTTTTTAGATACGCAGTTTGGTAAGTGATAACTGCATATGCAGCCGCATGTGACTTATTAAAGCCGTAACTTGCAAATTTCTCTATCAAGGCAAATATTTCAGCAGCTCTTTGTTCTTTTATTTCGTTAGCGATGCATCTTTCAATAAAAATAGCTCGTTGTTCATCCATTTCTTGCTTATTTTTTTTACCCATTGCTCTTCTTAAAAGGTCGGCTTCACCAAGACTGTATCCAGCAAGTATTTGGGCAAGCTCCATAACTTGCTCTTGATAGATAATAATTCCATATGTTTCTTTAAGAAGATTTTCTAAGCTTGGGTGTATATAATCTGGAGTTTCGAGGCCATGTTTCCTGTTGACATAACTTGGGATATTGTCCATAGGTCCTGGCCTGTATAATGAGGTAAGTGCTATAACGTCGCCAAAAAAATCGGGCTTGAGTTGTTTTATTGCCTCTCTCATTCCAGCGCCCTCAAGCTGGAATATTCCAACAGTATGACCTTGTGAAAGCAGTTGGTAGGTTTTTTTATCTTCAAAATCAATATTTGCAAGATTAATCCTTATTCCCCGGTTTTTTTCAATAAGCTGGACTGTTTGTGATATCACGGTTAAGGTTTTGAGACCCAAAAAGTCAAATTTCATTAAGCCTGCTGCATCTGCGTATTTTAATGAATACTGTATGGTTTGCATTGAAGAATTAGAATCCATATAGAGGGGCACCAACTCTATCAATGGCCTATCGGCAATTATAATTCCTGCTGCGTGTGTTGAGACGTGCCTGTTAATTCCTTCTAGTTCTAAGCTTATAGAAAGAAGTTTTTCAAGATCTGGGTCATCATCACACATGTCTTGTAATTGCTTATCTAGAGCTATTGCTTCTGATAAGGTGATCGGATTAGCCGGGTTATTCGGCACCATTTTGCAAATCTTATCGACTAAACCATAAGGGATCTGCATTACTCTTCCAACATCTCTTAAAACAGCTCTAGCTTGTAGTTTTCCAAAAGTAATAATCTGCGCAACTCTTTCTGCACCGTACTTGTCTTTTACATAATTAATCACCTCATCTCGACGCTCTTGACAGAAATCGATATCAAAATCAGGCATCGAAACTCTTTCTGGGTTCAAAAATCTCTCAAATAGAAGACCAAATTTTATTGGATCTAAATCAGTGATTTCCAGCGCCCATGCAACAATAGAGCCAGCTCCTGAACCCCGACCAGGGCCTACTGAAATCCCATTCCCTTTGCTCCACTTGATAAAATCAGAGACAATTAAGAAGTATCCGGGGAACTGCATTTTATTGATAACACCAAGCTCAAACTCAAGCCGCTTAAAATATTCTTGCTGATTTATATTGTATTTTACTGAATTGAGTCTTTTTCTTAAACCATCTATAGCCTGCTTCTGTAGCTCTAAGGTTTCATCTTCAATTAGATGTGAAAATTTTGGTAAAATAGGCTTCCTTGTCTCTGAAAAAACAGAGGATTTTAAAGCTATTAACTTAGTGTTTTCAATTGCTTCTGGTAAGTCTGAAAACAGAGCTCTCATTTCTTCTTCGTTTTTAAAATAGTGATCGGGATCTGATCTTTCTCTATTATCTTCTAAGATATAGCTACTGTTTGCTATACATAGCAAAGCATCATGTGCTTCAGATAAATTAGCTCTTAAAAATGAAATGGGGTTAGTGGCAACGATAGGAATATCTTTTTCAAATGCTTTATCTAGGAGCCAGTGCTCATGAAATTGCCAATTATTTTTTTCAGTTCTAATTAGTTCTAAGAATAGATTTTCTTTAAAGCTATTATGAAATTGTTCTAGTAAACGCTCAGCGACTTTATACTGTTCTTTTTTAATAAGAGCAGCCATGGGGCTTTCAAATGAATTAAATAAAGCGATTAGTCCTTTAGAATAGTTAAGAAGCCGAGAAATTTTTATATGGGGCTGTGAGTCAGAATAGCTTAAAAAAGATAAACTGACTAACTCCAAAAGATTTTGATAGCCATCTTGATCTTTTGCAATTAAAGCTATTTCAGAATGCGGTTCCCGTTTATCTGTATCGGCTTCTAAATCTATTTTTAGTATAGTGCCAATCAGGGGCTTAATCCCATTTTTTAAACACTCCATACTAAACTCAAGAGAACCAAATAAATTGCCCCGGTCCATAAGGCAAAGAGCTGGCATGTTATCCGCCTTGGCTTTATTAATGAGGTCTGGGATTTTTATAATACTCTTACCCAAGGAATAGTCTGAATGAGCGCGTAAATGTATAAAACTAGTCATATTTCTTATAAAACAGCAAGATACCTGAGTATTAAAATAATTCTTTACAAAAAATTTTTTTTATTATAACAATCATCGCTTATGTGCGAAGAAATTTCGTCAATATTTCTTTGGAAAAGCAAAATTACGAATTTTTAAAAGCTTATAACATAGATAATAACTATCTGCATCAAGATAAAAAATATTAACTTTAGAAGATGCAGCGGTTATCGACTATGGTATAAGCAGCTACTGTGCAGAAAGTGTTAGTTTGAATGAGAATAATGAATATACAACTTTCCTGTTTTCCCTTAAACAAAAAATATTACTCAGTATATTATTAACTCTAATTGCAATAAGTCTCATTGTTGATAATAAACTTACTATAATACTGAATCTTATTTACAGCACGGCCTGTTTAGTGAAAGCATCTTCTTTTCCAGAAAGGAACTAAAATGAAATCTACTTCTCTTAGGCGCATTGCTTCACCTCAGTTTGACGTAAGGAGTATGCCCGTGAGCCTATTTTTCCATGAGATATATTGGGTTTGAAGACATAAACCAAGAGCCCTGAGAAAGAGGTCTGCCAAGAAATTGTTTGGCGAGCGATGCCGGTGTGTGCTGGATTTGTCAAATCTCTTTCAATTGTCCGATGGCTGTTTCAATCAACCCACGCCCTGCAAGAAGCAGTTGTTTAAAAGCCGCAAGCGGGTTTTGTTTTTCTTAAGCCGTGTGATGAGCTCAATACCTTGATTGCTCAGTGTTTTTGCTTATATACCACCGATCTCCGAATAGAAGGCCTGTCAAATATTGAGTCAGTTTCTCGACAACGGCTCGATCATCTGTATTACCCGAAGTCAGTGTGAATGACATAATCTCTCCTTGATCATTGAGGCCAAAGAACCATCCGGGTCGACGTTTTCCCACGCTGAGTGATGTCTTTAAAGACCTTATTACGGCTAATGTTTAGGTAAAATTCCACATTTCACATATCGACTTCCCTGATGTACTGTGTATATCATCCATATGGGTCTTTTTTGCATTCCTTTAAAATCTTAGTAGTACCTAGTGAATCTAAGGAGCTGCCTAGATTCCTTGAAGAAGACTTTTTGTTGATTGTGTTTCCAAGTTGGAGTTCTTTATTATCAGATCTTGTCTGCTCTAACAGGGTAGAGACTTTACATTCTGCAGTAACAGCCACACTTCATAATACCTAAGCTTATCAAGAATGACAGTTTTGCATACATAGAGAACCCCTTCAACTCACACGATATTAATGTACTATGCACCACATAACTCGCTTCAGCACAAAAGCATTATTTATCAGTCTATTAAAGGAGGCTGTTCGTTAGATATGCAGCTATTTATCTTTTTTATCACCCCAGAAATTTTTTACCCGCTGAAAAAAACTTTCTGATTCAGGGCTTGAACCAGTTGAGCTTTCTTTCTCAAACTCTTCAAGCAACTCCTTCTGCCTAATTGTTAAGTTAATTGGAGTCTCTAGAGCAGCTTTAACATATAAATCACCAAAAACATTATTTGACTTCATGATGAGCATTCCTTTACCGGCCAATCTGAATTGAGAGCCAGACTGGGTTCCAGCAGGTATTGATAATATAGCGGTAGCACCATTTATACAAGGCACTTCAACCTTGCCTCCTAACACTGCGGTTGTAAACTTAATTGGTAAATCGCAATATAGATCATTATCTTTTCTTTTAAAAATAGGGTGCTTCTTAATAGATACAAAAATATATAAATCACCTGAAGGGCTGCCTTTTAATCCAGCCTCCCCTTCACCACTTACTCTAATCTTTGTTTCATCCTCAACTCCAGCTGGAATTGATACAGCGACACTTTTTTCTTTTTCTACTCTGCCCTGGCCATGACAAGATTTACATGGATCTTTTATGACTGAGCCAGTGCCACTACAAGTCCTACAAGCGGTTTCTACTGTAAAAAATCCTTGCTGCACTCTTATAGCGCCGGTTCCTCCGCATGCTAAGCAGCTTGTGTAACCAGACCTATTAGTTCTGCCAGTGCCGCCGCAAGGGTCACATTTAACTCCCGTTTTATACTTTATAGTATGTTTTTTGCCATGATATGCTTCTTCTAAGGTAATACTTAAATTATATCTAAGGTCAGAGCCTCTTACTGCATTACTTTTCTTCCTTGATCCACGCGCTGAAGAGCCAAAACCAGACCCAAAGATGTTACTAAACACGTCAGCAAAATCAGAAAAATCCTCACCAAATCCACTTTGAAACCCACCACCGGCTCCAGCTGCTCCGTTTCCAAAAGCTGCATCTCCGTATCTATCGTATGCTGCTCTTTTTGAATCATCTTTTAGGACTTCATAAGCGTCATTTAATTCTTTAAATTTTCTTTCAGCCTCTTTGTCTCCTGGATTCCTATCAGGGTGGTATTTCATTGCTAATTTGCGATAGACTCTTTTAATTTCGTCCTGGCTAGCATTCTTTGCCACTCCTAGTGTCTCATAATAATCTTTCTTACTCATTGGGGTCTAAAATTAATATTTTCTCGTCCTAGGTAGTGCTATTAACAGTTAATATCAAGACAGGCAAATAAATTTAATGTCTAAAAATTACCTTATGAATTTTATAATCGGCATGTAGTTGAAGTTGCCAAAGATCTCTTAGGTAAAAAAGCTGGTTTTTGGAGGAATAGAGGGAATTGATGCTTATCGAGGTTTCGATGATGAGGCTTCTCATGCGTTTAAAGGGCCGACCACTAGATCAAAAATTATGTTCGGTAGGAGCCGGGGGATACACTTATGTGTGTATTATTTTGTTTAAATGTTACTGCTGAAGAGGTGTGAGAAGCCGCAGCAGTTTTAATAAGGGGGTTGAAGTTACCGGAACTTCACTTGGATAATTAACCCCAGTTTGAGATGATTTTTGCAAGCGACAACTCACGTACCAAAGATCCTTAAGAAACTCGCAGAGACAAAGGGAACGAGAGTCTGGGATGATGCTTTCCGAAGTTATAACGATCCTCGTTTTGTTTCATTTGAGGGCATTACCGGATTCAAAGATTTTTACCTAAACTGTTTTCAAATCTCTCTCAGAGAGGAATTGCCAAATCCAGCACACCACGGCGTCGCTCGCCAAACAATTTCTTAACAGACCTCTTCTCGGGGTGGCTCTTGGCTTATGTCTTCAACCCGATACATCTCATGGAAAATAGGCTCGCCGGGGGGGCCTACTCCTTACGTCAAACTGAGGCTATTAAAGCGAGTATCTACGGTAAATATGGATTGGTTTATGAAGATGGGGTCTTAAATAAATTAATAGTTGCCTCATCTTTAGATAACAATTTTTCCAATGATTTGTGGCAGTGGAGCAGCTGGCTGCGAAGTAGAAACGGATTGTAGTGGTGCAACTATTCGAAGTGTTTCAGAAGATTTTCGTATCTATGATGATCTTGGTATAACTAGTAATCTTTCAGATTATTTGAGTTGTTAGAGTGTAAACTAAATAAAAATTATATCTAATTATGGCAAGCTAGCAAATTTAGCTTGACTATTTCCTTAATAAATATATCATAAGCTGAGAATTTTTTAGTTTTTTTTACGTTGTATGGCAAATCATAAATCAGCTCTGAAAGCTCACAAACAGTCTGTTGTAAGGGCTGCAAGAAATTCTTCCGTCAAGAGCAGGGTTAAAACATTCTCAAATAAAGTTGTCGCTGCTATAAATAACGGGAGTTTTGAGAGTTCAGTTCAATCTCTTAGAGTAGCTGAATCGGAAATTATGAAAAGTGTCACGAAGGGCGTTTTAAAGTTAAATACCGCAGCTAGAAAAGTTAGCAAACTCGCTAAAAAAGTTAAATCTCTCGAAGCTAGAGCTGCATAAATTTTTGCTGAGCATGAAACACTTCTCCTTGGTTGTAGCTTTTTGCTTTTTTTTAGGAGGATTATTTTTTTACTTTCCGGAGATAGATTTATACTTAGCATCTCTTTTTTATAATTCTGATGTTGGCTTTAAAAACCAGGGTTATTATTTGAAGAATTTTAATCCGGGAATGCTTTTATTGGATTATGGAGCTGTTTATATAGTTCCAGTTTTGTTTGTGGCCTTTATATTCTTTTTTTCATTAAGATTATATAAGCAAAATCAATCGTTTCATTATAAGCACTATCTTCCTGTAATTTATATAGTACTTGCGACTCTAATAGGTCCTCTTTTATTGGTTAACACAATGAAAGATGGAATTTTTTGTCGAGCGAGACCCGAATCTATTGAAGAATTCAAGGGATATAAAAAATTTACTCCTGCTTTTACTCTAAGCGATCAATGTAGTAAAAACTGCTCTTTTGTTTCTGGACATGCTGCTGCGATCTTTATGTTGTTCTCACTAGCGTTCCTAATTGAAAATCAAAAGAAGAGAAGAAAAGCTATTTTATATATAACTATTTTGGGACTGTTAGTGGGGATAGGGCGTATGGCATTTGGCAAACATTTTGCGAGCGATATAGTCTTTTCAGGCTTTTTCATTTATATTGTGTCGTATCTCTTGGCACTATTGTTTAAACTTCCGAGTACCAATGGAACCGGTAAAACGGCAAATTAAAGTTGTTTTGGCTAACCCACGGGGGTTTTGTGCAGGGGTTGAGAGAGCTATAGAAATTGTGGAGCGTGCTTTAAAAAAATATGGGGCTCCTGTATATATAAAGCATGAAATTGTACACAACAGATATGTTGTTAATTCTTTAAAAGACAAAGGGGCTATTTTTACTGATGATATAGAATCAATTCCAAATGGGGCAGTAGTAATCTTCTCTGCTCATGGTGTTTCTAAAAAAGTTGAAGATGATGCAAAATATAAAGAACTTTATATATTAGATGCTACATGCCCATTGGTAAAAAAAGTTCATAGAGAAGCACAAAAATATGTGGCTTCCGGAAGGAAGCTAGTATTAATAGGACACAAGAATCACCCTGAGATTGAGGGAACTAGTGGAAGGGTCGCAGCTGATCAAGTTGTATTAGTGGAGGATTTAGAGCAAATAGAAAACCTTCCTTTCAAATCTGATGAAAAATTGGCATATGTAACTCAAACTACGCTTAGTATAGACGATACAAAAAATCTCGTTAATACTTTATATGAAAGATATACCGATATAGACGGGCCTGCCTTAAAAGATATTTGTTATGCAACTCAAAATAGACAAGATGCTATTAAAGAAATGGCAAAATATATTGATGTTCTGTTGGTTATTGGAGCAACAAATAGTTCTAACTCAAGTAGATTAAGAGATCTAGGGGAATCACAGGGAGTTGCATCTTATTTAATTGCTGATGAAACGCAAATCAATTTAGATTGGTTTGAGGGCAAACAGGCGGTAGGAATCACGGCTGGCGCTTCTGCTCCAGAGGTCTTGTTAAAACAGGTTCTAGATTTGCTTAGTAAATACCATCAAATTGTGTTAGAAGAAGTGGATGGCGTAGTTGAAAATTTAAAATTTAAAATTCCAAGAGAATTAGAAGACTTATGAGCTGGATTTTGTACCATTATCCTTTGTGCCCTTTTTCAAGAAAAATTCGAATTATTTTAAAAGAAAAAGGGGTGCAATTCGAACTAGTTTTAGAAAAATATTGGGAGCGCAGAAAATCCTTTTTAAGCTTAAACCCAAGTGGAAGCACGCCGGTACTCTTAAATAAAGAAAATAATAAAGTATATTATGGAAATTTTTCTCTATTTGAATTTATTGAACAAAATTTCCTCGAACAAGCTATTTTGCCTTTTGACTACCAAAGTCAATATCAGGTAAGAAATATAGCTGAATGGTTTGATACTAAGTTTTATAATGAAGTTACTAAATATTTAATTGAAGAAAAGGTTATTAAAAATGCTTCAATTAATTTTAATTCTATGCCGCCGAATTCTTCTGCAATTAGAGCGGCTAAAAAAAATATATTGCTGCACTTAGATTATATAGACTTTTTGTTAAAGAAAAATTGTGGCGATTATATAACGGGCGAGAAAGTCGGCTTAGCAGATTTTTCTGCTGCTGCTCAGTTATCAGTTTTAGACTATATGGGAGATGTACCTTGGGAATATAGCGTTGCGGTGAAATCATGGTATGCTTTAGTAAAGTCTAGGCCCTCATTTAGAGATATTTTAAATGACGAAGTACCTGGCTTGTACAAATCTTCTCATTATGAAAATCCTGATTTTTAAAAAATGGCAAAGTCTTTGGTAAGGCTTTATATCAGCGCTAACCTTGCGACTGATGAGATACTGGAATTGTCGGGTAAATCCTACAATTATTTAATTAACGTCATGCGAAAAAGGCTTGGAGATGAAGTAGTCGTCTTCAATAGCCAAAACGGAGAATTTATAACAAGCATTCGTCAGATCACCAAAAAGAGTTTGACCCTGGAAATAACAGCCTTGTCCAAAGAGAAGGTAGAGATTAGAAGGCATTTAACTCTAGCTTTTTCTCCATTAAAGGGAGACAATAATAGTTTAATTATACAAAAAGCTACTGAGCTTGGCATTAATCAAATTACACCTGTGCTTACCGATCGAACTATAGTGAGAAGTATTAATAATGAAAAATTACTCTCAATAGCAATTGAAGCTGCAGAGCAATCAGAAAGGGTAGATCTTCCTGACATATTACAACCCGTTGGTCTCAGTAAATTATTTGATAATAAATATGACTTAGCGATTTTCTGCGATGAGCAAGAACGTAATGCTAGTATATTTGATGTGCTAGATAAAGATTTTTGTGCTATACTAGTTCTTGTAGGGCCGGAAGGCGGTTTTACTGATAACGAAAGAGAATTTTTACTCTCAAAACAAGAGGTGAGGGCGGTGTGCCTAAATCATAACATATTACGTGCTGAAACTGCTGTTATATCAGCGATTTCGGTGGTGCAGTCATTCTTTTTATAATTAATTACTTAATTTTGAGGTATAATTTTGTTACCAACTCAAGCTGTGATGTCGGCAGATTTAAACGCGCTTAATAGCGTCATAAAAAGTAGCCTCTCTCAAATTCAAGACTGGATTGAAGAAAAAAGAGATGGAAGAAACTGGCCAATTTACCATTCTCTAGATTTGAGAATTTCGAATTATAAAATATGTCATGTTGACAGCAATTTATTTCCTGGTGGTTTTCATAATTTATCTATTAACGGCATCCAGGAATCGATTCAAAACTTTAAGAAAATTTTAGCGCAGTATCAAAAAATACTCATAGTTATTGAAAATTTCACTCGTAATTACGCTTATTTTAATAATGTCTTGCAATTACAATCCATAATTTCAAGTGCAACTAACGCTGAAATCAAATTAGCAACTATTGGAGATGTGGCTAATAAGTTTATTAAAGCAGAAGAAGGGCCTACAACATTCACTCACGCCCTACAAAGAAAATCTGGTAAAGTTTTTATAACTGATGGAGCTAGCGATTGGTATCCAGACTTTATATTGTTGAACAATGACTTAACCGAAGCATTTCCAGAGGAATTAGAAAATATTGAACAAAAAATCCTACCCGATCCACAACACGGATGGCATAGCAGAAAAAAATCTAATCATTTTAAAATATATAATGAATTGATAGAAGAGGCATCACAAATAATTAAAATTGATCCATTTTTAATTTCTGCTGAATTTGATACCGTGGGTGGCGTTAATTTCCGCGATAAAATAGGGTTAAAAGAGTTAAAAGGCACCGCAGACCAAATTATTAGTAGGATAAAAACTACATACGCAGACCATAATATCACAGTATCTCCATATTTATTTCTAAAATCTAATAAAGGTACTCTTGGTATGGGAATTCTTGAGATTCAAGATACCGATACGATACTTACAATTAACAAAAAGTATAGGCATAGTATGCACGCCATTAAAAGCGGAGTTTTAAATGATGAAATTCTAATCCAGGAAGGTATTAGAACGGCTAAAACCCTAGATGGCTATCCTGCAGAGACAGTAATTTATAGTGTGAATGGAGAAATAGTAGGAGAGATGATTCGATATAATGATCAGAAAACTATTTATCAGAGCCTTAACTCTAGTGGGATGAAATTTTCTTCTGGTGCTGAATTTAATATAGAAGTGCCTCTTGGGTATATTAAATGGTTCATAAATAAGGTAGCAAATTTAGTTTGTATATTATAATGGCAGTTTAGGATGAAGAAGATATGAAGAACTTTTCCTTCTATCTTATCTTGAACTGACATTATTATAGAATCTAGGATGATGCTTTCCGAAGTTATAACGATCCTCGTTTTGTTTCATTTGAGGGCATTACCGGATTCAAAGATTTTTACCTAAACTGTGTTCAAATCTCTCTCAGAGAGGGATTGCCGAAGCTTATCAGCTACAATCGCTTTGTTGAGCTGATGCGAGACGCGGTCATCCCGTTGGTCATTCTGCTGAATTGCTGCAAAGGGAAACAAACAGGTACGTTGACTCAACAAAAAGCTGGAAGGTTTGTCATAACTTACGTATTAGCCGTAATAAGGTCCTTAAAGGCATCGCTTAGCGTGGGAAAACGTCGACCCGGATGGTTCTTTGGCCTCAATGATCAAGGAGAGATTATGTCATTCACACTGACTTCGGGTAATACAGATGATCGAGCCGTTGTCGAGAAACTGACTCAATATTTGACAGGCCTTCTATTCGGAGATCGGTGGTATATAAGCAAAAACACTGAGCAATCAAGGTATTGAGCTCATCACACGGCTTAAGAAAAACATGAAAAACAAAACCCGCGCTTGCGGCTTTTAAACAACTACTTCTTGCAAGGGCGTGGATTGATTGAAACAGCCATCGGACAATTGAAAGAGATTTGCCAAATCCAGAACCAGAGCAGACGACACAGAATATCCCGCTGCATCATGTGCTTGAAATCCCATTGATAACCACCCCAAAAGTCGTTGAATTTAGAATGGATGATAGCTCAAAAATCCCCTTTTCCATAAGATGACCTCAAATCATATAGCTACCTAAAACCCCGTGGGAGGTAGGCATGTTAACCTTAGCGGTTAGCCTAAGGGCGACAGTCCCCCTATAGCCGAGCATTACTCCCGCTCCAAAAATTTTGGGCTTATTTTTGATGAGAAATCATAGACAGCGCCACCCAAGCGCACCCAGCAACGAGTGCAACTGTCGCTAATTTATGTCAATATTTATTTAATATATTTTCAAATATTGAATCATTTGTCAAATATATTGCTGGATAGAGCAGATAAGCAGTGACTACTTACCAATGCAAAAATTGCTAAATATTTCATCTAGAATTTCTTCAACCCCTATCTTGCCGGTCAACATACCGATATATTCGCTGGCAATCCTGACATCTTGAGAAGCAATTTCTAATTTCTTATTAATATTAAATTGCTGCAGGTGCGTAAGGCATTGTTCAAGGCCTTTTTTCTGCCTTATTCTAGTGGTAACAGGTGATAACACTGCCTCTTGGTATTTATTTTTATTTTATTCTGCAGTAAATTTAAAAATTATCTATTCCATAACCGCTTACCGTTGAAATAGCACCTACTTCGTCCTCTCTGTTAAATTCAGCAAGTTTTTCTGTTAATAAGTTTATACTGCTTGCTACATCTTGCCTGCTCATTAAGTCAACCTTATTAATCATCCAGATTACCTCTGCATCACTAAAATTATCGAGATGACTAATAAAATCGGCAACAGAATTTAATACAATAATATTAATATCCGCTTCCTTTATCGCTTGCTTTGCCCTTCTAATCCCTTCCTTCTCTATTAAGTCATTCGCTTCTCTAATACCCGCAGTGTCAGAAAGCAAAACTGCGAACCCGCCTAAGTCAAGTTTAACTTGAATAACGTCACGCGTAGTTCCTGCGATATCTGAAACTATCGCGATTTCTTTTTTAGCTAACAGATTCATTAAACTTGACTTACCAACATTAGGGGCACCACTAATCACAATATTTATACCATTCATGATAGAAACCCCCTGATCATGCCCTCTGAGGTGCAAATTAATTTCCTCAATTAAAGACTGCACAGTTTTTGCGGCCCAATCAAGGACCTCTTCTGGAATATCATCTTCTGGAAAATCTATTAGTGCCTCAAGCTGGGATAGAACACCAATTAAATCAGTGCGCCATTTATTATAAGTGTCCGATAATTCTCCTCTCAACTGCTTTTGAGCAATAATTTTTTGCATGGAAGTTTCAGCATCTAAAAAGTCGGCAAGACCCTCTGCTTTCACCAAATCCATTTTGCCATTATAAAAGGCAATTTTCGTGAATTCTCCAGGCTCTGCAATTCTCAAGAAAGTCACTTTACTGAGTTCAGCTAAAACATCATTTATAATCGCAATGCTGCCATGTAAATGAATCTCTAAGATATCCTCTCCATTAAAGCTATGCGGTGAGGCAAAAAAAAGCAAAATTACTTCATCTAGGACTTGCTCTCTATTTAGGGTATATATAGTAGCCAACGTAGCCCTTTTATGTTCTAACTCTTTTTCATATCCAATCAATTTTGCTACCGCGCGGGCTTGGGGGCCAGAAATTCTTATGACTGCAACGCCTGACTTTCCTAAAACTGTTGAAAGAGCAAATATTGTGTCATGCATTTTTAGGACCCTTGTTCCAGCTTTTTTTGATAGAAATTTTCACATATTGCTATCTTTTCTCTGCCATTTTTTTCACTCCAGAAATTAGTGTCCCGAAACGAATATATACAGCCGCAATACTCTTGTTTGTAAAAATTCTCTTCTTTTGAAATTTCACACATTCTACCACTTCCCCCATTTTTACGCCAATTATAGGTTCAATAAGAAACTCCTTCATAATTTGCCGCAGCTCTTATTCCGCAATCAATAAAGAGCCGTCCTTTCAAATCGCATATCAAAACACATAGTGCACCTTATGCCTCTCTCTGGTCCCTTTTCCATACCTTTGGCCCTCTCAAACCAGTTTTGCACATCGTAACCTGCATCAACAAACTCTATACCCAACTTCTCTGCGTATCTGATATTCTCATTTTTTCGCGTTTCATATTCTTTTTTAGGATGAATATTAGGATTATAGAAAAAAATGGTTAATCTAAATCTATACCGGAAGCAACGATTGCTTCTATAACCTCTCCTGAACAAGGGGCACAACAAGAATGCAACAAAGCTTTTTTGTTGGGGGAAGAGGGCCCCATCCCTTCAAAAGGAAAATCTAGTGGCTCTCTATTAGGCTTATACATATCATTATTTGAGTTTTTTTGGATTTTAAGCAAATTCTTCGTATAGAGCAAGCTTTAAATTAAGCTGATCAACCAATTTCTTCTCTATTTTGCTTCTTAATTAAGCTAATAACAAATCATGTTTTTTGACCATTTCAGCGATCTCAACTAATAAATTGTTCCGGAATTTACCAAATTTACCTACTTCGGTATACTTCGAAAAACCTTTGATACTTAACCTGATCACATTTTGTGAAATTTCTATAATATCAATGCTAATGCTTTCTCTACCATCAATTTCTTTATGCGTTTTGATAAAACTCTTAATATCTTTTATTAAACCAATAATTTTTTTATAGTCGGCACAAAGGACTTTAATTTCTTCGGAAAAAATACGGTGTGATAATCTTGAAGAATTTTCTATTGAAGCGGTTAAGAAAGCAGAATTAGGAATAAAAACTTGTTTCTTATCTTCGGTTCTAACTGTTGTCATCCGCCAGTCTACCTTTTCAATAGTTCCTACACAATTCCTTCCCTCTACTCTCACAAATTCTCCAATTATAAATGGTTTATCTAAATAAATCATGATTGTTCCAAAAAAATTTGAGAGTAGCTCCCTAGAAGCAAAACCTACTGCTAAACCGCTTATCCCCCCAAGAGCTAATATTCCATTAATATTAACTCCAAGTGCTTGCATAATAGCTAAAGCTGCAACTATATATATTATTGCTTTAATTAACTTAGAAGGAATATCGATTGCTACCTTATCCATTTTAGGAGTATTCTTCTTTGGTGGAGCTATTAACCCTGCCTCTAGTTTATCAACCTCTAATATGGCTGCTTGAGCAAAAACAAAAATAATTGCAACCATTCTAAGAGCTGCGATTAAATCAAAGGGAAGTTTACAATATCTACATATAAGTTCTGCTATATAAGCTATGCTAAAAATCCATAGAGCCTTAGGAAGAGGACTTTCTACCATTCTCATAATTTCGATATACCAATGGAATTCCTTATTTTTCCTGGTAGAATTTAAAAAATTCTTATTCTATTAAACACAACCCTAAGCAGAAAATTGGCAGATACAGTAAATGATATAATCACTAAGCTCTCTAATAATACCGCAATCCAGCCAGTACTGTTAAATAAGCTCACTGTTTGTTTAATTATTGATATGCTGTTCGCCATAATATAAACCCAATATAAATGCATATTCCAACGCTAATTCCCGCAAGAATTCAAACCTGCCCGAAGGCCCCCCATGGCCAGAACTCATGTCAGTCTTTAACAGTAGCATATTATCATCTTTTTTGGTGTGACGCAATAGAGCAACCCACTTGGCAGGTTCCCAATACGTTACCCTTGGATCAGTGAGCCCTGCAGTCACAAATAAATGTGGATAACGCTGTGGAACAACGTTATCGTAAGGTGAATATGATTTTATATACTCATAAAACTCTTTTTCTTTAGGGTTACCCCACTCCTTAAACTCGCCAGGAGTAAGTGGTAAAGATTCGTCAAGCATAGTACTTAAGACGTCAACAAATGGAACATGTGCAACTGCTGCTTTATAAAGTTCTGGTCTCATATTTATACAAGCTCCAACTAGCATACCGCCCGCGCTCCCTCCACTAATCACTATTTTACCTGGAGCAGTATATTTATCTTCTATGAGCTTCTCTGCTGATTCTATAAAATCAGTAAAAGTATTCTTTTTATTTAAAAACTTTGCTGCTTCGTGCCAAGATTTTCCTAATTCATCACCACCCCTAATATGGGCTATAGCATAGGTAAAACCTCTATCCACCAAAGAGAAGATATGTGACCTAAAGCTAGCTGGCACTGCATACCCATATGAGCCGTAGCCGTACAAATACAGCGGATCCGAGCCATCCAGCTTTGCCTTCTCTTTATTATATATAATGGAAATAGGGATGCTAATATTATCACTGGTCTCAGCCCAAATTCTCCTTAAAATATATTTTGAGGGATCAAAGCCCCCTGGTATTCTTTGTACTTTTAAAACCTTTTTTTCGCCCGTAACGAAATCATAATCTATAGTGGTCCTTGGAGTCTTCAAAGAGCTATATAGGTACCTTAAGGCACGATCATTAAAGGTATTATGTATAATAAAAATTTCATAGAATTCGCCTTCAACATCAATTCTTTGGATTTTATTTTCTAGTAAATTAATTATTTCTATTTTAGCTCGCCCCTTTAACCTAGTTAGTAAAACTAAATAGTCCTCATAAGCGTAAATATCTTGGATATAGTAATCAGAGGAAGGTACAAATTCCTGCCAATTTTTTAGATCATTAATTGAAACCTGAATAACTCTAAAATTAGGAGCAACATCATTGATTCTCAAGAAAAAGCTATCTCGGGTATGCACAACCTCATAGATATGGTTATTTGTTCTACTATGTATAACTTGCGGCAGTTGATGCGGATTACGAGAATCAATAAAATGGTACTCAGAAGCAGTCGCACTTTTTGACATGAAAAATATATAATTTTTACTACTACTTTTTTCTATGGCTACAGAAAAAGTGTTGTCTTTTTCTTGGTATAAAAGTTTATCATCCTTCTTTTCCTTACCAACTTCATGATAATAAATTCTATCAGCTCGCCAAAATTTGCCAGCAGGAGTATAAAAAAATCCTTTCCCTAACCCATCCCACTCTATATTTCCAATTACGTCATCAACATTATTTTCTATTATTTCTCCGCTTTCTATATCCTTAACATAAACCATATATCTCTCATCACCACCATAATCGGCCAGATAAGCAATTTTCTTATGATCTGGAGAAATCTTAAGAGTGCTTACTCTTAAATACTTTTCATTCAGGGCTAGCTGATTTTCGTCTAATAAAATTTCTTCCCTCTCATTATTCTCTTTCTTTCTAGCGTGGATCCAATACTGCTGTCCCTCCAGGATATAGGAATAGTAATAATACCAACCATTTAAATATGGTACAGTTTTGTCAGCTTCCTCTAACTTTCCTCTCATCTCAATAAAAATTTTATCTACTAAATCCTTTGAAATATGAGCGTCAGTATATGCATTTTCTTGATTTAAATAACTTAATATCTCAGGATCCTTCACATCCGGCCAATTTGGGTCCCTTAACCAGTGATAATAATCTATCCTTCCATCTATAGTTTTATATTCTTTTCTTAAAGCGATCGGCTTAGTCATTTCAATTAATTACAAAAAGATTATTGTGGTTCATAATAAGTAATATTATAATAATCTTCATTAAGTATTTTTTACCCATAGTGGCATTGCCTAGTATTTAGTAGATAGGAGTTTCAAATCCAGCAAATGCCTATGGAAGAAGAGGGTAAGAGTAGCGCAAAGCATCCTCAGGGGTTTGCTATAGCGCTTCGTTCTTCGATTAAAACTAGCTAGATAATGCCTCTTAAAGAATTCTTTGATTCTACCACAATGATGTCCCAGCCTTTGTTTTGTGATGGTGCACGGAGATTTTGTAGTATTCATAAACGCTGTAATCATCTGTACATGCTCAATTTTATAACGTTCCTCAAAGCCTAAATGACAGGTTCAGGTAGGTTGCCTTGCTCCCGTCAACCTACCTTCAAAATCAATAATTTCACCTGATCCTCTATCAACAGCAATCAATATAAAGGTGTACTCCCACTTCCATTCTATATGTGCACAGCTCCTCAATCTCTAGGACCTCGATATCCTTAAGTGACTTTGTGCTGTTGCAGCTCTTATCTAACTTTTCTTGCACATAGCGTCCCCCCGTCCTTCGATCCATGAAGATATTTGGCCGTTATGGATTCCAGTCAGTCTCTCTATCGTCCTAATTCCACACTCCTCAAGGTTAGGTTTTAAGTCTATCATTCATAGTGTATTCTGCCGCTTATCACCTTCTCGGTAATTCTTTTTGCAATTCTTGCACCCTATTACCTCTTGCTGTCCCTATACCACGCCATTCTTCACCTGCTCGCTGGAGCCGCAATATTTACACTTGATTGTCATTTCTACTCCCGTTTTACTGCGAAGATATCAACACCCTCTTATTGCTGTCTATAATTACCAGGCATTGCCACGGCTAATACTTAAGTTATGACGGGCCTTCCATTCGGAGATCGGTGGTATATAAGCAAAAACACTGAGCAATCAAGGTATTGAACTCTTCACACAGCTTAAGGAAAACATGAAAAACAAAACCCGCTTGCGGCTTTTAAACAGCTGCTTCTTGCAGGGCGTGGATTGATTGAAACAGCCATCGGACAATTGAAAGAGATTTGCCAAATCCAGCACCACGGCATCGCTCGCTAAACAATTTCTTGGCAGACCTCTCTTCTCGGGGGCTCTTGGCTTGTGTCTTCAAACCCAATATATCTCATGGAAAAATAGGCTCACGGGCATACTCCTTAACGTCAAACTGAGGTTACTATAATGCACGAAGCCGATTTTTAATAAAAATTTAACAAACGGATTTATTGGATGCATATTTGTTTAATTATTTTAATTAAATGTGTTTAATCTTTTATAGATACATATAACCTTTGTCGTGACGAAAAAATATTCTTTTTTTAAATGATTAAATATGAACACAAAAAGCTGTTCTTCATCTGCGCTTTGATGATTTTAACAGTATATGTATTTGGACTTACAAGAGCAGTTAAAGACGCTTTAGTCATATCCGCTTTGGGGGTCGAGGTCATTACAACTCTAAAATTATACGGTACCTTGCCCGTTACTATCATAATAATTCTTACCTACACGAACTTATTAAAGAAAGTAAAAAAGACAACAATTTACCATTCAATGAATCTCTTTTTCTCGTTATTCTTTCTTATTTACGCATTTTTTATTTATCCGAATGCGGAATCATTAAATATAAAGCTAGAGCCACACTTTATGCGTGAGATAAGAGCTGATTGGTATTTCTTACGTTATTTGGTAATTGTTGGTAGTAATTGGACTCATGGTTTATTTTATATTATCGCCGAACTTTGGGGCAGTGTAATGCTCATGTTATTATTTTGGCAAATCGTTAATCAAACTACTGACGTGAAGCAAGCGAAGAAAGTATATCCTATAATAATGTTAGTAGGGCAGATGGGCATGGTTGCTTCTGGCGAAACTATACAATATTTTGCTAATTTTGGTTTGTATGGCGCGTGGGATCAAACATTTCATTATCTTATCTTAACAATAGTATTTTTAAGCCTCTTAATCTCATTAACTTTTTTATATTTAAGCCGTTTTATTGTTGGAATAAATAACATAAACCAGGTTCAACAAGCTATTTACCCGAGTCGAGATAACTTGATAAGTAATTTACAGTTGGTATTTTCATCAAGATATACCATTTTAATAATGGCTTTAGTATTCTGTTATGCTTTCACTTCAATATTAGTTGAATCAATTTGGAAGAGTATAGTGAGATCTTCTTATCCTGATCCAATAGATTATAGTAACTTCATGGGGCATATTCAAACTTACACTGCTGTTACTTCTATGATCTTTATGTTAATCAGTGCTTATTTGATGAGATTTATAACCTGGAAGGCAGCTTCGTTAATAACACCAATAGTTATCTTTATTACAACCGCAGCTTTTTTCTCAGCGCTCATTTACTGTGATTACGTTTCTCAAGACGGTACTAACGTAGAGAGTATAGGAATGATTTCAATAGCTATCCTCTTTGGAGCAATACAAAATATATTTAGTCGCTCTTGCCATGCTTTCTTTGACCCGACAAAGGAGATAGCGTTTATTCCTCTGCCTGAGCCTTTAAGATCAATAAGCAAAGCTTTTGATATTTTAACACTAAGACTAGGAAAGGCTTGGGGAGCGTTTATTCAATGGATAATGCTCTCTTTTATACCAGGCTCTTCATTATTAACTCTAGTACCCAATGTATTCTTAATAATGATAATAATTGTCGCAGTATGGTTACTATCGGTAATGGCTTTGTCTTATGAATTTAATAATAAAATATATCAAAAGTAGTTTTTGTTTTTTATGTACAAGTTAACCGAATTTTCCGAAACTTTTCGAGTCGAGTTTTTTTTATTCTTTTTTATACAAGTAGCTCTAAGACTATATTTGTTAAGTATATCTGATACAGATTCTATATCTTTTCTCAACTATATAACCATATTCAGTTATGGCTTTTTATATGATCTTGTGACTTTTGGGTGGATACTTTTAGTCCTATCTTTAACTACCCTAATTTGGCTTACTCAAGAAGAGATTATAATATTTAAAATCTTAAGATTTTTTGTATTTTTTACTTTTATACTTATTATTTTTCTTGCCACCACCTCAGAGATTATTTTTTGGTACGAATTTAAATCGAGATTTAATTTTATAGCGGTAGATTATTTAGTTTATACTGACGAAGTAATAAAAAATCTTATGCAATCATATGCATTTATTGAAATTCTCATTGGACTTTCAATAGGTTCTCTGATGACCGCTGTAGTATTGTTTAAATTCTTAAAGACCACTATTAATGGTAACAGACTTTTACCTTTTGCTATATTAGTTCTATTTAATTTTGCCTCTTATTCTTTTGTTAATAATGACTTAGTAAATAGTGATAACAGATATATTAATGAGATATCAAAAAATGGGTTGTACTCTCTATTCTCAGCTTATTTTCATAACGATTTATCATATGAGGAATTTTATGTAACCCTAGACGAGCCAGCTAGGTTCAACATCTTGCAATCTAAATTTAAACAAAACTTTCATGAGGGCTCTATAATCAGATCTCTTAAATCAACTGTTAAAGAAAAAAAACATAATATCGTTATTATTATTGTTGAGAGTCTAAGCGCTGAATTTTTAAGCGCCTTTGGTAATACGCTCAATATTACTCCTTATTTAGACGACCTGAAGGATAAATCAGTCTTTTTTACTAATATGTATGCAACCGGCACCCGTACAGTTTATGGACTTGCTGCTATAACTCTTTCTATTCCACCAATTCCAGGAAATTCTATAGTAAGGCGTCCAGAAAATGAAGATATGTTTTCTTTAGGAGGAGTTTTGAAGGCAAAAGGTTATCATAACCAATTCGTATATGGTGGTTTTGGTTATTTTGATAATATGAACTACTTTTTTCAAAACAATGGTTATCAAATTATAGATAGAGCAGACTTCAAAAGTAAAGAAGTAACTTTTTCAAATGCTTGGGGAGTGTGTGATGAAGATTTATTAAATAAGGCATTAAGGGAAATAGATATTTTACATGAAAAATCTTTACCTTTCTTTCAAGTGATTATGACCACTTCAAATCATAGGCCTTTTACCTTTCCAGCGGGCAGGATAGATTTAACCGCCCAAAAAAGAGAAAGTGCAGTCAAATACACGGATTATGCTATAGGCAAGTTCCTAGAAGAGGCTAAAAAGAAGCCATGGTTTGATAATACAATATTTGTTATTATAGCAGATCATGCAGCAAGTAGTTGTGGAAAAATAGCTCTCGATCCAAATAAACATCGTATACCTTTATTCCTGTACGCTCCTAAGATATTAACTCCAAAAATTATAAATAACCTCTCAAGCCAGATAGACTTGGCTCCAACTTTATTAGGGATTTTAGATATAGAATATGAAACTCAATTCTATGGTCTTGATTTACTAAGAGAGAACCCTAACAGGGCATTTATTTCGAATTATAGAGAAATGGGTTATATAGAAAATGATAAGATGGTTGTTTTGAGCCCTACTAGACAAAAGAAGTTTTTCATTAAAGATAATGAAGAACAATTTGTTGCGCTTGAGAAAGAGGACAAAAATTTATTAGAAACCGCTATATCTTATTTCCAAACCGCAACTAATTGGCGTTTATATAGTAAAAAACATTAATATAATTTGAGCAGGAGATTGAACTTCTTCTATTTTACGAGCATATTAAAAATACTACCTCTATTTAATCATATAGTAATATTATCTATTAAACAGACCGCTTAAATGAAGAAGAGCACGATCAAGAAAATATTAAAAAAAATAGGCGTAGAGCTTGATAAAAAGCAGCAAGAATTATTTAGTGAGAAAGCAGAATTAGCTGAACTATCAAAGAGATTGCGGAGTTCTATTAACCAAATTGCTCAAGAAAAAGAGATAGTAACAAATTATGGAAGCACTTATGGTTTTGTAGAGTTTTTTGAATTGGAGCAAAAAAAGCAGAAATCTATCATAGTCGATATAAAGAAAAAGGAATTGGAACTAGAAACGATCCGTGATCAATTAAGAGATATACGTTCTGAGCAAAAGAAATATGAATACATTCTGAAAAAAATCAATGTTGAGGAGTCTAAAAAACAAGAAAAAATTGAGAGAGATATTTTAGACAACTTTAAAGGTAAGGAACAAGGCTTAACTAATGATTAGCAAGCAGAGTATTAGGAACTAAATTATATTGAATATTTTGGTATATACTTAATCAACTAACAACTATTTAATAAAAACACTAGACATAAAGCATATATTACTATTATCTTGCATATTATTTATTATTTTTATAGATTATGAACAAAACAGAATTTATAGCAGCAATTGCTACTCATAGTAATTCAACAAAAGCTGAGGCAGCTAGATTTGTAGACTCTTTTATTTCTATAGTAACAGAAACTTTACAGGGTGGGGGTGAGATCAGATTAGTTGGCTTTGGCTCTTTTAAAGTAAAAGACGTGGCTGCAAGAGATGCTAGAAATCCACAAACTGGCAAAATAATTAAAGTTCCTGCGACCAAAAGACCAAGATTCAGCGCAGGCAAGGAGTTAAAAGAAGCAGCTAACCAGCATAAAAAGTGGGTGTTGGCCGGGGTCACCTAACTAAAAGTTTAGCAAGAAGTAACCAAGGTAAAGCGAAAGGCTTAAATGAGTCTTAGGGATTTGGTGAGGCTTGGGTTATGGCTCCTATAGCGAAAAGCAGGGTAATGGAGTAGCGAAGCTTACCAAAGGGCAGAAGGGGGTCTGTTTTTTATTGCTTCAGTTATCCATTGTGCTATCCTGGAGGGAAATTAAATACCCAATCCTACATAGCGCCCTTTCAAATTGAGGAATACGAGACCTTTTTTCTTTACTGCTATAAACACAATAGAACTTTTAGCTGCCCCAAAGACCTGGGTGCCCAGGTTGTTTTCCATAACAGTGCTTATAAATAAAAATTCACTAGGTCAAACAATTGCTAATTGTACCCATTTTTTGGAGGCGCTAACGAAGGCGCTGTTTATGGTGCGCAATCAAAAATAGCCCAAGTTTTTAAAGCGAGGTAACTGGCTATCGGGTAGTTATCGTTCTAGTGAACCTCTAAAATTAACCAGAGGGTAAAAAACCTCAGTTTGACGTAAGGAGTATGCCCGTGAGCCTATTTTTCCATGAGATAATATTGGGTTGAAGACATAGGCCAAGAGCCCTGAGAAAGAGGTCTGTCAAGAAATTGTTTGGCGAGCGATGCCGTGTGGTGCCGGATTTGGCAAATCTCTTTCAATTGTCCGATGGCTGTTTTAATCAATCCACGCCCTGCAAGAAGCAGTTGTTTAAAAGCCGCAAGCGGGTTTTGTCCTTGATTGCTCAGTGTTTGCTTATATACCACCGATCTCCGAATAGAAGGCCTGTCAAATATTGAGTCAGTTTCTCGACAACGGCTCGATCATCTGTATTACCCGAAGTCAGTGTGAATGACATAATCTCTCCTTGATCATTGAGGCCAAAGAACCATCCGGGTCGACGTTTTCCCACGCTGAGCGACGCCTTTAAGGACCTTATTACGGCTAGTACGTAAGTTATGACAAACCTTTCCAGCTTTTGTTGAGTCAACGTACCTGTTTGTTTCCCTTTGCAGCAATTCAGCAGAATGACCAACGGAATGACCGCGTCTCGCATCAGCTCAACAAAGCGATTGTAGCTGATAAGCTTCGGCAATTCCTCTCTGAAAGAGATTTGAACACAGTTTAGGTAAAAATCTTTGAATCCGGTAATGCCCTCAAATGAAACAAAACGAGGATCGTTATAACTTCGGAAAGCATCATCCCAGACTCTCGTTCCCTTTGTCTCTGCGAGTTTCTTAAGGATCTTTGGTACGTGAGTTGTCGCTTGCAAAAATCATCAATCAAACAAAATATCTCTACTAGGGAAACCACTTTCCTTATTTATCGTGAAATTGAGAGAAACTTAATGGTTACACAGCTTCTTTAAAACCATATCAGATAATTTCTTTAAAACTTACCTCAAACTGGGGTTAACAAAAGCACTGAGCAATCAAGGTATTGAGCTCGTCACCCACGGCTTAAGAAAAACATGAAAAACAAAACCCGCTTGCGGCTTTTAAACAACTGCTTCTTGCAGGGCGTGGATTGATTGAAACAGCCATCGGAGAATTGAAAGAGATTTGCCAAATCCAGCACACCACGGCATCGCTCGCCAAACAATTTCTTGGCAGACCTCTTTCTCAGGGCTCTTGGCTTATGTCTTCAAACCCAATATATCTCATGGAAAATAGGCTCGCTGGGCCTCTACTCCTTACGTCGAACTGAGGTTATTATAGCACTCGGTATATCCATGTAAAGTTACTTTATAAAAATGGTATAATAGGCTAAGGCGGAGGTTAACGTTAGAATACTATTAATTCAGATGCTTTTGATCGTTCGTTAATGACGTTCAAAAAATTTACTTAAATCTTGAGCGCTAATTTTGATATAAGTTGGGCGACCATGATTGCATTGTTCAATAAAAGGAGTTTTTTCCATTTTTCTTAAAAGTGCATTCATTTCTTCGTCAGAAAGCTTTCTATTGGCTTTAATGCTATTTTTACAGGCCATATTTCCATAAACGTGGTTAATAAATAAATCAATATTATTTATCTCATTTAATTCCTGTATATCTTTTAAGATAACGTCAAATAAGTCTTTTAAATTCAAGTTTTGCATTAATGCAGGAATTGTAAGCACCGAAACTTGATTTATTCCATGTCTTTCGATTGTAATACCAAAATTTTTAAGCTCATCTTTTTTAGAAATTAATAGCTCAACCAAAGCCTTATCGTAGCTTAATACCTCTGGCACTAATAAATTCTGTACTTTAATATTATGCTCTATAATTTGCTTTTTCATTTCTTCTAAAACAATTCTCTCATGCGCAGCATGCTGGTCAGTGATTATAACCTCATTATTTTGAGTTAAGGAAACTATATAAGTGTTGTCGATTTGCGCAATTGCGTAACCCAAGAAACTAGTAGTGTCTTCTTGAATATCCTCTCCTTTTGTTCTCTCTTCTTCTTGAGGTTTTAGCAGTTTTACCATTTGAGGCTTGATTATATCCTCTAGCATTACTGTAGGAGGTTGTTCAAAATATTTAAAGCCAGTAGGTGGTTGTTTATCTTTAAACGGAACTCCTTCCGGGATTTTACTTAAAGAATGTTTGCTAAATTGCGCAGGTTGATTTTTTTCGATAATTCTAATCACTTGATCGCTAAAGATATTAGTAGACTGCTTACCTCTATTGGCGTTAATATTGGAGCGAATTGCATCAATAATGAGTTTCTTAATTAATTGCTCATCAGCAAACCTTACCTCGGATTTAGTCGGGTGAACATTTACATCGACATGATGAGGAGAACAGTCGACAAACAGCACTATGGCTGGGTACCTACCATGTGGTATTAGATCTGCATAAGCAATCTTTACAGCGGTAGCTAGTAGCTTGTCCTTTACTACTCGATCGTTAACAAAATAATATTGGCGCACTGAAGTTGGATGATTAAAAGTTGGTAGGCCTATATAACCGCTTAAAGTTATATCTGAATTTTTGTAGTGAAAGTTTATAGTATTTTCACTAAAATCCTCCCCTAAAAGATTATTGAGATTTAGATTCTCTTTTGAAGAATTCGAAGTTAGAACTACTTTGTCATCAATAGTTAAGTGAAATTGGATTTTGGGGAAACAAAGGGCAAACCTCTTAACTAAATCAAGGCATGCTGCATTTTCGGCGGCTTCTGATTTTAAAAATTTTATGCGATTAGGCGTAAAACAAAATATATCTCTTAATTCAAGAGTTGTGCCTATATTCCGTTTTGCAATACTTAAACTTATTTCACCATAATTTTTGTTTAGGGACTCAACTTTCCAAGCTGTATCACTTGAAGAAGTACGGCTTACAATTGTCGTTAAGCCAACTGCTGCGATTGAAGGTAACGCTTCGCCTCTAAAGCCAAAAAACTCTATTTTATCTAAATTATCTTCCTGGATTTTTGAAGTGGCATGACGCTGTAAAGCAAGTTTTAGCTCTTCTTTGGGAATGCCACAGCCGTTATCAGCAACAGAAATTAATGTTCTGCCACCCCTTGCAAATGTTATATCAATTGCGGTAGCGTCTGCATCAACAGAGTTTTCGATTAATTCCTTAACAACGGAAACCGGTCTCTCAATCACTTCGCCAGCGGCAATACGATTAATGGCTTTTTCTGAAAGAAGTTTAATGCTCATTTTAACTACTTAATTTTAATAACTTTAGTAATGTTTCTTCACTTAAACCGTAAGTTGGATTTAAAGTGACTTCTTGATGAATATTTTGAGTTTTTTCACAAGCTATAACAGTTAATACACCATTTGCATCAATAATGAAAGTTATTTCAACCCGGGCCTCGCCAGCTGGCATTTTTGGAATACCTTTTAATTCAAGGGTTCCAAGAGATCTACAAGAGGCAACTGTTTCTCCTTCGCCTTGCAATATATTTAGTTTCATCCCAGTTTGTTCCGCACTATAATTGGTAAAGGTCTTAGTAATTGAAATCGGAATAGGTGTATTCCTTGGGATTATACGTTCCACAACTTCACCCATTAATTCTATACTAAGTGTTAAAGGAGTAACGTCTAGTAATAGAGAATCATCTTCATTACCGTTAAGAAGTGAATTAGCGTGATCGGCTGCGCCGAGAGCAACTATCTCATCGGGGTTAACTTCGTCTAGTGGTTCTTTATTAAAAAAATCTTTAATAATCTTTTTGACCGCCGGAGTCCTTGTTGCCCCTCCAACTAAGACTATATCGGCTATTTCCTCTTGTCGGAGTTCAGCATCCCTAAGAGCTCTCTGCATTAGTTTAACTGTCTTTCTTAAAAGAGGATCTATTGCTTGTTCAAATTCTTTTCGAGCAATATGGATATGCCGCTTTGAAAACAACCCGCTCCACACTGGCTGTACTGTCAGGTTTTCTCTGATTTCTTTAATTTCCATTAAGATCTGATTGTTTAGCTGATCAGTTAATTGATATTTTGCTTTAATAAGCTTAAATAAAATTAAATCAAAGTCGTCCCCACCTAAGCTGACATCACCTGCGGTTGCGATGACTTGCATTACTCCTTCTTTTTTGGTGACAATTGAAATATCAAAAGTTCCACCACCTAAATCATACACTAAAAATACACCATGGCTCTTTTTATCTAAGCCATAAGCAAGCGCAGCAGCGGTTGGTTCGTTGATTAAGCGTAAAACTTCAAGCCCTGCGAGTTGAGCTGCTGCTCTTGTTGCATTCCTACTAGCATCATCAAAATATGCAGGAACGGTTATAACTACTTTAGTAACTGCCTGATTCAAAACCTTCTCTGCCCTTTGTTTTAAAGCTTTTAGAATTTCTGCAGAAACTTCTACCACGGAAACGTGCTTGCCATTTATATCAAGGAAGATGTTCTGACGGTCAGAGTTGTAATGTATTTTTGTTACAACATCTTTTGTTTTGATATCCTCAACTCCTTTTCCAATAAGGCGTTTCACCGAAGAAATAGAACGCTCTAATCCCACTGCTTCTTTTCCTACTATAACATCGTCGTCTCTATGAAGAACAACCGACGGTAAAATTTTATCCCCATGTTCGTCTGCGATAACGTATGCTTTTTCTTTTTTAACTGCGATTAACGAATTAGTGGTCCCTAAGTCAATGCCTATTGCAGGAATTGCTTCGCTGGGCTCCGTGATGTTATATAACTTCATATAATTTTTCTAATTTATTTTCTATATTACATTTGGCTCTTAGTAAAAAATTTCTTTTAACAACTAATTTATAAGCCGGATTCAAATCAGTTTTCTCAAAAGCCACTGCCATTTCTTGATAGTTATATTCTAATTGTTTTAGAATACAGTCTAGTAGCACTTCACATGCACCCTTAGTATTGGCTCCTTCTATTTGTTCTTGAATTTCTAAAGAGTCTAATAACACTTGTTGGTGGATTAGATCCTGATTGTTATTTAAGTCAAATCCTCGAATTAATAATAAGTTTTCTGCTCTTTTTACTTCATCTTTCAATGTTCTTGCAGCTGTATTTAATAAGGCAGAATTTTCTGTGATTATTTTTTTTGTTAAAGAGTCTGCTAGAGCAAATTTATCGGGGTGGTAAATTAGGAGCTTTTTTATTAAAGCTTCTTGAATGGTTACTTTGGTAAGGCCGAATGCGGCAGGAAGACCGAGTAACGAAAAGGGGTTGGTTTCAATAATTGGTAATACTTTAGTGCAGTTGGAACATTTATAACTCGACAAAACCAATGCTTCGCAATGTGGACAAACTATACCGCTCATAGTTTCTAATTTTGCAATTGAAATTAGTATGATATATAATCCAAAAAATTTTTATTATACAGATATTTTTATGTCTCTTTTTAAGAAGAGCGTGATTTCAAGCTTAAAGAATTTATTAGTGCTAATCTCTATTGCGATAGTGATCGCGCTATTTTTTATACATAATAATGCCGATAAAAATGATTTTAAAACTGCCATAAGCCAGAAAAATTTACTGCATACCTCTAAACAAGGGGAGAGCTTAATTATAAAATCAGAAATATTTGGTGTCGATAAACAAGGGCAGCCCTTTTTTATAAAGGCTCATCGGACTAATTACGACCAGAATAAAATTATAATGCAGGATGTATATTTAAGGATATTTATCTATGGTGATAAAGAAACGGAAATATATGCAGAAAAAGGTTTTGCTTTAATGGATAAAAAACAGATATATTTAGAAAAAAAAGTTAAGATTGATATGCCAGATGGCGATACAATAAGTGCTTCTTCAATTTGGATTAAGTTTGATAAGGGAATAATTACTAGCAATAAGCCGGTATCATTAAAATCTCAAGATGAGCAATTGAGCGCTAATGGCTTTAAAATAGTTTACAATAAGAAAGAAAAAATCTTACTTTTTATGGCAATGCTAAGGCAAATTTAGTGATTGATTGATTATGGAAAAAAATACCCATTGGTTGTACGGTAAGCATAATTGCCTAGCAGTGCTCAAGAACCCAAATAGATTAATCAAAAAGATTTTGGTGACGAAATCAAACAGACGCTTAGTACCGTCTACTTTTGTAAATAAAACGGAGGTGATAGAGAATAAACAGCTAGCGGCAATCTTAAAAAACCATGATGCTGTAATTCAAGGTATTGCAGTCTTAACAGAGCTATTAAAACAACCAGGGTTAGATAATTTTATTGATATTAATAAAGCAAAACGGTTAGTAGTCATTCTCGATCAAATTTTAGATCCGCAAAATGTAGGAGGGATTTTTAGGTCAGCGGCAGCTTTTTCAGTTGATGCAGTAATGACTACAATAGACAACTCTCCTCACGAGACACCAAGCCTTACAAAATCGGCTGCCGGAACTTTTGAGTTGATACCTTTCATCCGTGTTGTAAATCTTGTTCAATCAATTGAAATCTTAAAAAAGCACGGCTTTTGGGTAATAGGGTTAGATGGGGAAGCAGAAAATTATCTTAATACTTTCAATCCTGTTTCTTATAATAAAATTGTATTAGTACTAGGATCAGAAGAAAAGGGCTTACGGCCGCTTACAAAAAAACATTGTGATTTCATACTGAAAATTCCGATGAATCAAGCTGTTGAGAGCCTTAATGTTTCATGCGCTGCAGCAATAGCGCTTTATCATTTATCAATTAAATGAAATAGCTATAAAGAGCGCTACTAACAGCAACAAAACCAAAGCCTGCTATTGATATATTAGAAAGAAAATTAATATAGTATGCTGTCCTATTAGTTATTCTATGCTTGATGTACTGCAACAATAAGGCCGTTACTGTCATCCAACTTATTGTTCCTATAAACACCCCCCATAGGTATGACCACATACTCTATCAGAGAATCTAATTCTAGACCTATAGCAGAAAACATACTAACAAAGAGTATAATAGTCATTGGATTAAGTATGGTGGTAAAGAAAGAAATGGTGAAGATATATTTGTTCGAATCACCCCTTTTATACTTAGTAGGATTGATCTCTACTTTTGCAGTTCTTTCGGTATAAATAGAATGTAAACTTAAAAATAACAATTATATCGCCACTAGCAGCCCCAATTCCTACAATAATACCTGCTAATAAACTTTGTTTTAAAGGTGTATCTGATGCATAATACACTTACGGGCCCAATAGGAGCGGAGATTACAATACCAATCATGATTGAATAAAAAAGTTTTAGCATTAACTCATTCATATCTAAGCCTCAAGTAGCCCACTGCCTCGTCAACGCGCCGCAACAAAATCACATAAATCACAGCGGGGGAGCACTTTCTTGCTTGTATATATTATATAATTTGCAATAGAGCTGTGAAGAAGAATTTTTGAATTAAATAAAGAAGGCTGCTAAGGCTTTAGCGTCTTATTAAAAAATATATAGAAGTTGTATTGCTTAAATTTAATTGCTAGATCTTAACTTAACGAAATCAACAATTTTTTTCATTATAGTTCCCTCAATGGTTCGGGAATCACTTTTAATGGCTTCACTAATATAATTATAAAGATAATTATCGTTTAGTTCTAAAAGGTCTCGATACCCTAAAAGCTCAGGTAATGTCATTTTATCTAAGTAAAGTTTGGCAAATTGCCCGATAATAATATCCAGCTCCTTACAGCCTCTGTTTAGGCTTCTAAAGTATAATTTTTTGGTTAGTTCCTTCATCTTTTTATTTAAGTAAAGTACATAAGAGCTTAAAAGCTACTTCCAATTTTGGATTTTTTTCAATTACAAATTCCGTACCGTTTTTAGTAATGACGGTTAATTCATTATAATCCTCATTAAACACTTTCCCTTTGGATACATCGTTAATAGCAATCGCATCTAAATTTTTTGCCTTTAATTTTTGATAGCCGTATTCTAGGTGGTTAGTAGTTTCTGCCGCAAAGCCTAAACAAAATATATGAGGGAATTGGGACTTTATTTCATAAATTATATCAGGATTTTTCTCTAATTTTAAGCTGAAGTCAGCGCCCTTTTTAATTTTTTCTATGGAAATAGATTTCGGCTTATAATCAGCAACAGCTGCTGCTGAGATAAATATATCACAGTTTGCTGCTTTCCGGTGAGCAGCTTCAAACATTTCTTGAGCTGAGTTCACCCTAATCAATTCCATATTTTCTGGAGGATTTAAAGAGGTGGGTCCAGATATTAATGTGACCGTAGCTCCTAACATCTGAGCAGCCTTCGCTAAATTATAGCCCATTTTTCCAGAGCTACAGTTGCTTATAAATCTTACAGGATCAATTTTCTCATGAGTTGGGCCGGCAGTAACAATTGCTTTCTTTCCCTTTAATGTATGATATGATACAAAGTCAATACTAGCAATGTATTCTAAAATATTGTGGGGTTCGGGCATTCTGCCAACTCCGTTATCGCCGCAGGCTTGCTTTCCGCTGCTTGGAGGGATAATGAGCATTCCACGCTCTTTTAATTTTTTTATATTAGCTTGCACTATAAGGTTCTCCCACATTACCACATTCATGGCCGGGGCTAAGACGGTTTTCGCTTTTGTCGCAAGACATAATGAAGTTAATAAACAAGGGGCGCTTCCATTACTTAAGTTTGCAATCATATTGGCAGAGCAAGGAGCAATTAAAATGAGGCCGGCTTGTTTAGCAAGGCTGATATGAAGCATTTGATCATGATCATCTAAAGTTCCCTCTGCAAGAAAAACTTTTTTAGGAAATAATGATTTAAGAGTTAAAGGTGAGATAAAATCAGTAGCTGACTTCGATAAAACTATATTAATATTATAATTAGCATTGATTAACAGTTTTGCTAGTTCGATGGCTTTATATGCTGCTATACTTCCAGATATTCCTAATATAACGTTTTTCATGGTTTCATTACAGCCATCATAACTATTAAAATCATTAGGATAGTTGGTATTTCGTTAAGGAATCTAAAAAATTTTTCAGATTGGGTATTGGTATGATTATAGAAATTTTTGTAGTACCTTATCATTAGCCCATGCATGGTTGCTAACAACATCACGGCTGTCAATTTGACATGCAACCATGTTGTCATTTCTTGAGCATATATTAATAGCTCTCCAGATAAAAATGCGCAGAGCATGCTTGGAGTCATAATATATCTAATTAATTTGAATTCCATCGTCAGAAAGGTCTCATATGCTTCTGATTTAGGTGAGAATCTAGTATGGTAAACAAATAATCGTGGAAGATAAAGCGAGCCAGCCATCCAGCAAATAATTGCTATAATATGTAAGGATTTAATTAACAAATAATTATTTAAAACAAATTCTTTCATTTAATTCGTTTTTAAGCCAATTTGTTATCAGAAGTATTAATAACGGGTTTAGTTAATCGGTCAATATCATTTTGAGAAATACCGATTACTTTGTTAAAAGTATTATTTTCAAATTTAGCATTTGAAAATATTGCTGATCTTAGATTGGATTGATCGAAATTGGATTCGATGATATTTGCATTACTAAAATCGGAGAAAGAAAGGTTAGCTCCGCTTAAAAACGCTCTATCTAAAATTGATTGAGACATTTTGGTATCAATCATTATAGCTTCACTTAAGATAGCGGAGGTTAAATTAATGCTACTTAAATTAGCGTAGCTGAAATCAGTGTTAGACAGCATTGATATGCTAAAATTTGAATTAGACAGGTCACAATACCTGCAGAATGCATTATTAAAGACTATTCCCTTGAGATTAGCATTAGTGATTTTAGAGTAATTAAAATCAGCAGCTTCTGCATAAGCACCTTGGATACTTATATTATTCATAGTGGCTTTACGTGCTATCATCGCAAATAAGTTTGCCTTAATAAAGTTGGCATTGGTAAGATCTGCTTCATTTAAGGTCACGCTCTCCAAGTTGGGATTCGACCAAGAGATATTGCTTAAGTTAGCTTTTGTTAAATCAGATTGCTTAAGGTTCAAGTGATTACCCTTACTGTTGGCAAAATTAACGTTTGTTGCGGAGGAATAAATAAGTTTGGTGTTGTTTAGTATAGCTTCTGTAAAATCAGCAAAATTCAAGTTAGAATTAGTAATTAATGTGCTTTCTAAGTTGGCATTTTTGAAAATTACTTCTTCAGCATAGGTGTTATTTAAAACAGCATTCGTTAAGTTAGCTTTTTCAAAATTAGAAGCTGCAATACTTGCGTTGGTAAAATTAGCTCTAAGCGCATTGGCACCAACTAAGTTAATCTCTTCCATATAGGCGTTGCTAAAATTTACGTCAGATATATTAGAATTCATTAGTTGTACTCTTAACATCTTCGCATTACTAAAGTTTAAGCCTGATAAATCAAGACCTGACAAGTTTTCTGTTAAGTCATCCGATATATTAATTGGTAATTTCTCTTTGCGTTGTTGATTTAGATAATCTTCTACATTTTGTCTTGTAAGGGGCGAGGGCACGTACTCAACATCTGAAAATTCGTTAGATAAAGGAGGGTTTTCACTTTCATTAATCAATTGAATTACATCCTTAGTACCGCCTTCTGGTTGTTCATTTGCAAATGCTATTGAGGACAAAGCATTGAACACCAAGAACCAAATAACACGCTGCATATTTGAATAATAGATAAAACCAGTTTCATCTTAATGAATATAAAATATACTGAAGGCCAACACAATTTAATTTTAATATTCGGTATAACTAATTGGGCTTTGAACAAATTAAATCTTCTATTTCTTCCATTTTTATTTCAAGAGAAGCGGCATCCTGCTTATCTAAATAAATAACGAACGGTTTATAAGTAGCAAGCAGATCGTAGTATTCAGCTTGATATATGCGGTCTTGTTTGATGTCTCGGCACAATTTTGATTGGCATATGTTATCGTAACCTGGAAGAGGTTATGTAAGACAGTGTCATAACCCAGATTTTTGCTCCTGTGACCTGTGTGCCACATCCGCCTAGAATTTTTGTCGATTAATAACGTATAGATGATGATATTGCAAAAGTTCTAAAAGATGTTCTTGATAAAATGTTCTTGAATATGAGATTGTAAATACATGAAATTTAGGGCAGAAGTTAGGTGTGTATGTTGATTATGGTCTATTGCTTGACGCAAAAGAATAGTGCTTATTCATGTACGCTGTTTCGGTGGTGATCCCCATAGAGCTTTATAAGGGGTGGTTAAAAAACCCACTACAAACTAATTATTGTGGTTTTTATTTTTTGGTCAACAAGATTGTTATCCTAGTTTCGCAGAATTTGGTTGCATGATTAATCAGATATATTATAGTCTTGGTACAGCAACGCGCGTGGAAGGTAAAAAGTGAGTAATAATTTTTGCACTGGCTTCAAGCACCGGTGTTGGCAATAACCCGGTGGATGTTGCTGTAGGAAACTTCAATGATGATGGCGAGCCAAACGTTGCTAGGAGCAGGGGATTTTAATAGCGACGGGAAACAAGATTTAGTGGCTGAATACAATCTCCATATTAATAGGAAGCGGCAATGGCATTTTTGGTGCGGCTGGCTGTTACTTCATGATGACAAGCTAGATATGGTAAATACTAATTATGGTTCAACTACTGTGTCCATACTGTTAGGCAATGGTGATGGTACTTTTAAGTCTGCTGTTTTTTATAGTATCGGTTCTGGGGCTAGAGAGTTGGCATTAGATGATTTAAATTCTGATGGAAAATTAGATAATATAGTTAACCCCGGTTTGAGGTAAGCTTAAAGAAATTATCTGATATGGTTTCTCAAAGAAGCTGTGTAACCATTAGGTTTTTCTCAATTTCACGATAAATTTATAACGATCCTCGTTTTGTTTCATTTGAGGCATTTTTACCGGACCTTCAAAGATTTTTTACCTAAACTGTGTTCAAACCTCCCTCAGAGAGGAATTGCCAAAGCTTGTCAGCTACAATCGCTTTGTTGAGCTGATGCAAGATGTGGTCATCCCGTTGGTCATTCTGCTGAATTGCTGCAAAGGCATTCACACTGACTTCGGGTAATACGGACGATCGAGCCGTTGTCGAGAGACTGACTCAATATTTGACAGGCCTTCTTATTCGGAGATCGGGAGTATATAAGCAAAAACACTGAGCAATCAAGGTATTGAGCTCATCACACGGCTTAAGAAAAACATGAAAAACAAAACCAGCTTGCGGCTTTAAAACAACTGCTTCTTGCAGGGCGTGGATTGATTGAAACAGCCATCGGGCAATTGAAAGAGATTTGCCAAATCCAGCACACCACGGCATCGCTCCGCCAAACATAGCCGCCGATATGGTATTTGGAAGCATAATGGCAACACCATTTTGCACCTACTTACTGCTAATCCACTTAGTATCGCGTGTGGGGCATTACAAGGCGGAGTTATGGGCGGGTCTCGGGTGGCTATAGTAACAGCAAGCCCTGCACATTTATGAAAGCACAATAATTGCCAACACTGGGGTAGCTGCTAGCGTAGCTTACGCGTATTTTCCAGGCTTGAAACTTTAAGCGCTGCTGCCCCCCTGACTGCAAGTCTTATTTCAATTCAGCAACCTGCGGGGGTTAGCTCAATTATAGCCCTTACACATAATACTATAAAAAGTTGTTCCAAAATTTTCTATACCTCTATGGGTTGTCGCTAATACTCAACAAAGCGTACAAACTGCCGATAATAGTCGTTTATATAACTATCAGCGTTATTAAAGAAAAAACGTGGGCTTTCAATCCAAAACTTACGCAATAGCTTAGCTAACCCTTCCTCAGCAGTTTCTAAATCATAGTCTATTTCTTTTACCGAGCCAATATTATGCCGACCGGTCAGATGTAAATAATACAACCGTAGTTTACCCTCCCGTACCTCTATCCTGCTTCCATTGATATAGCCTTTTTTAACAATCAAAGCTTCTAAAGGCATTTGCGGGCTTAAACCTGTAGCAATATCTTTACTGCTTGGTAAATTGCCACTTTTATAATCTATAATATGAACACTACCATCTTTCATTAGGTCAACTCGATCAATCCGAGCTGACAATTTTATCTCCGTGCCCTGCCCTAAATTAATTATCATCCAACTCTCAACTTCCGTTAATATTTTGTCTCTAGCAAGACCTACCGAACTTTCATATTGCCAAAACCAGTGAGCTATTTTTTCAAATTTCGCTACCCATAGGTGATGAACCATTGGTGAAGTCAGGTGATGTTTAATCAGGATATCTCTAGCGACCGACATAAACCGACTTATATATTGCAGTGCCTCGGCTTTAAATTCATAAGCCATACTCGCTAAAATTTCATGAAGAACCACTCCAAAAAGCTTTTCTAAATCTTCCTCCTCACTTAACTTAGGTACATTTAATTTCAGTATATGATTAGTATAGTATAGGTATGGATCTTTGATTAATTTTTCAACCGCGGTAACGGAAATCTCCTTAGGCAAATCTTCTTTGTTTACCGTAATTACAGGACTACTATATCGAATTTCCTCGCTATATTCATTCGAAGCAGAGTTAGTGCAACCTAACAATCCATGTATTAACTCAAACCAACATACAATATTATTCATATTAGTATTATAGCTTATATAAACTTCCTTATTACAAAAAATATTTGCTGCGGTCTTGTAAGCAAGCACTGCTTTCATTTCTTGCTTACAAAGAGACTCTAAGCTTTGTTTCTCAAGTTGATAATATTCTTCTAAGGTTATATGAGTAAAAATACAGAAATCAAAATTATTAATAAGCTCATCAATATTAACAATCATAATATCGCTATCATCATACTTATCTTTGCTGCCTAAAAAATTTAAAAATAATTCAAAATAGCCAGTGTATGACACCTCAAAATTTGCCAACTCCAGATCTTTTAAAGGAAAAATTCCTTGGGTAATTTGTTCATAAGCCCTTAAATGAATCTCCAGCAGCTCTTGCACATATTTGGCTTTTCGAAATTCCTGGTGTAGAGCTTTAATCTCAGCTGTATTAATCCCTTCTACTCTTATATCTGCGATCTCATTGCTTTCCTTCTTCGATAAATAGCGAGCAATCTTAAGAAAATTTTTTTCTTTATTAGTAAATTTTTTGTTTACTCCATTATAAAATTTAATTTTTCTTGTGCTCAAAGCCGTATCTAGAATTGAAGCCATTTCCTGATTGGCCATTATAGCAACTTTTTTCTTTGGATTTTGCACAATGAGGTCTAATATCTGTTCACCTTCATCTACCCTTGATCTAGTATTTAAAATTTTAAATTTTTCTTTCAATAAAGCCTGATTGCTTTGTATATCCAAAAAATTTTTATTCGAGCTAAATAAAAGCTCTAGCAGCCTATTAGAGTGGGTGTCTGAATATTGAATCCTGAATACACTGGTAAATTCTAATTCTTCTCCATAACCAATAGTAATAATTTTATTCTGAGGCTCCATGACAACAGCTTGAATCAAATCCCAATCTATACCAAAATTAGGCAACACAAGATAAATGTTAGTAGTAGACCGACTAAATACTCTTTTAGGGTTTGATGTCGCAATTATATGTTTTTGTTCCACCTTTAAATTCTTAGCAATTTTCCAATCCACTATGATTGTTCCTGGCTCTAAATTATTAAGAAAATTAGATACCTTTAAAAAGGTCTCAATTCCAAATTCAAAGTTAGTTATGTTCATCTTTTTGTTCTAGAAATTGCAGCTTTTCTCCTATATTTAAGTACATGTGCCCCAATGTGATGACCTGCAACATAACCCGGCTTTTCATCAACAATGGTTGCTTTGTTAAAATGTACGACATTTCCTGCATCCAAAGATTTTATCTCGAGCCCGCTTTGTGCATTTAAAACTAAAACTGATTGAGGAAGACGATGGGCTTGTTTTCCTCCCAAAAATATCTTTACTGAAAGAGCCTGACCGTGAAGCACTTTGCCAGCCTCGTTTGCAAATATTATTTCTATAGGAAAGCTGCTAGTTGTATTATTAATAACCTCACTTATCGCATTAACTTTTCCCTCTACTTCTAATCCATTTAGTGTTTTCATTGTCGCTCTTAGACCTGGTTTTAAGGATCTAATTTTAGCATCGGCAACCTCTTGTGCTTTAGTAATCATTAGTTCAAGCGCCACAAATGTTCCAATTGGTGAGTTATCTAACATGTCTGAAACGTAATCACCTTCATTAACCAAAATTTCATCAATATACCCATCAAAAGGAGCAACGACTTGGGTGCTTAAATAGTCTATTTCTGCTTGTTTTAAGTCAGCTTCAGCACTACTTAAATTTGCTTTTAATTTTGCTAGATCAGTTTCAGAAGCAAGCTTTTTTTTGTAAAGGGTCGAAGTAGATTTAAATTCTATTTCGCTTTGATTGAGCCTTATTTTAGCTTTTTTATAAAGCTCTTTTTTACTCTTGGCTTCTATAGCGATGACTGCTTCTCCCTTTTTTAAAGATTGTCCAACTTCGGCATTGATTGACCCAACCTTTCCAGCAGCTTTAACAACTAACTTTATTTTCCTTTTAGATTCAGCAACTCCACTAATATTTAATATACTACGCTTCAGTTGGGAGACCGACTTTAAAACTACAATAGCAGCGATTACAAGCCGCACTGCTTGATTTTGCTTAATCATAATGGTCCTTTCCCCATAGCTGACATAACAACTCTCATTAATTAGACCCCATATTGTATATTAATTTTCACAATTTGACTGCAAAATTTCTAACATTAATTCCCTTTCAAAAGGCATTTTTTTCCCTGTTGCGCTTAAAATATTCTTTTCTATAAAATATCTAGTAATTTGCAAACAGTCATATAGCTCATGCTCTGATATACCGTTTTGAAAAGTAAGCATGGATTGAGGCAGTTTTAGCATTTTATCGTGGTAAGGCTCTCCTGCTTCCCTGCCAACTACTGCACCTGATTTTGGTGAAATATATATTAATTCTACTGTTTTTCCGCTGCCTACACACTTATTCAGCTCCAGGCCAAACCCTCCTGCTTTTAATATGCAAAGCTCAAGAGAGAGGTATTTACTGTAGAAAAATTTTGTGCATGGTTGCGAGGTGGCTAATAAAAATGCCTCTAATTCATTAAACAATTCTACTTGTTTTTCTTTTTCATGTAAAACAAGTAATGATACGGCTATAGCAGCTCTAATGAAAGTTACTGCAGTCCGGTCAAAAGCCGTAGCAGCTAATGTGTTTCTTATTAGATCAAATTTATAATGCCCAAGGTGCTCTCTAAGGCGCGCATTCCAAGTAGCATGAACAATATTTCCTGGTGAACAGTCCGTTTTACTAGATTTAGAAACTCTGACCAGGCCACCCATTAAACCATTGTTTTTTAAAAAGCATTGCACCACAATATAACGCTCTTCAAAATCCCTTGCAGAAATTATAATGCCCTGATCTTCTACAATCATACTACTATATATATGCTGTTTTTATAATCCTAATTATATTAGGAGCTAAAAGAAGCGTTTCAGTGGTATAGCAATTATTCTCCATCTTCTTAACTCCCTTAAAAAACCCATCAGTCACCCATGTTGCAGACAGCATAGCCTCTCCTTTTACCATTTCATGGATGTTATATTTCTTTGACAAATCTATTATTCCAATCGAATTAGCTCTAGCAATTTCTTCTTGAGTATTGAAAATAAGACGTCCTTGCATTTGTCCTCCTAAACACTTTAAACCTGCTGCGGCTAAAACTCCTTCAGGCGCTCCGCCAATCCCAAGATACATATCGATATCACCTCCCTCTAAACAGGTTTTTAGACAAGCCAAAACATCGCCATCATCTATTAATTTTATTCTTACACCTTGTGCTCTTAAAACTTTTATAAGCTCAACATGCCTTGGTCTATTTAGTAAGCATACGTTTAAGTCTTGTACTAAACATTTCTTAGCAGTAGCTAAGGATTTTAAGTTCTTTTCAATTGGCTCGTCTAAATCAACTAAATCTTGCGGTAAATTCTTTCCTATCGCAATTTTTTCCATATAAACGTCCGGGGCATTCAGCATATTTGATGCCTCAGATATAGCAAGCACGGAGATAGAATCAGGTTTATTATGTGCACATATGGTAGTACCTTCAAGCGGATCAACCGCTATATCAATATCTACTCCGGATTTTCCAAGTAACTCTCCTATGTAAAGCATCGGCGCATCATCCCTTTCTCCTTCACCTATTACAACTCTTCCACTGATCTCCAGATTATTTAAAGAAGCTCTCATGGACTCAACGGCTGCTTGATCAGCGCCTCTCTCATCACCAAGACCTATACAAGAATGACAAGCAATAGCTGACTTTGAGGTTATTTCTGTGATGTTATAAAGTAACTTGTTCAATTTATTCATATTTTTGTTCATTATAACTAGTATTTTTCTATCAGACCCAATTAAAAATCTTAATTTGACATTTTTATTATTGATAAATTTAGATGGGTGATCTATAGCATTCCTTTATACCATCAATTAATAGGATATGTAATGAATGTATCAAAGTATTTTAAACGCAAGCCAATTAATGAACTTGTAGGCGAAGCTGAAGAGTCGAAAGATTTAGTTCGTTCTCTTGCTGCCTTTCAGTTAATTCTATTCGGAATTGGAGCTATTGTTGGTGCTGGAATTTTTGTTCTGGCCGGAGAGGCCGCAAGCCACTATGCTGGTCCTGCAATCACTGTCTCCTTTGCAATTAGTGGCTTAGCGTGCGTGTGTGCCGCACTTTGTTATGCAGAACTATCCTCTATGATTCCTGTATCTGGGAGCGCGTACACTTACATTTATGCAACCCTTGGAGAGTTAGCAGCTTGTATAATGGCAGGCTTTATGACATTGGGTAGTTTTTTAAGTATTGCTTCAGTCGCTAGCGGTTGGTCGGGCTACATTCAAAGTTTGTTAGCAGATTTTGGCATTTACATACCAGCCCAATTTTCCGCTACCACAGGCTGTGTAGTGGGCCTTGATGGTAGCTCGCAAGTAGAGGCCATATTTAATTTACCTGCCTTCTTTATTGTGATGTTAATAACTTACGTCCTATATAAAGGTATTCAAACATCTGCCTTCGTAAATGCAGTAATCGTCTTCTTGAAAATGTCAGTTTTATTTGGATTTATTATGGTGGGCGCTATGTACATTGATACTACCAATTGGGAGCCATTCATACCTAAAAATACAGGAGAATTTGGCCAATATGGTATTTCTGGTATTATAGCTGGATCTGCCATGGTGTTCTTTGCATATAATGGCTTCGATGCGGTTGCAACTGCAGCTCAAGAAACCAAGAACCCCCAACGCGATTTGCCAATCGGGATTTTGGGCTCTCTAATTATTGCTACCTTGACTTATGTTTTGGTAGCTGGAGTGTTAACTGGTCTAGTAAAATATACTGAGCTTGGAGTTGCACAACCAATTGCAATCGCAGTTGACAAAATGGGTTTACCTTGGTTTTCCTTATTAGTTAAGGTTGGAGCAACGGCTGGGCTTACATCTGTTGTTTTAGTAATGCTTTACAGCCTAATTAGAGTATTATTCGTGATATCAAAAGATGGATTATTACCTGCCTTTCTTTCAAAATTACATCCAGAATATAAAACACCGCATATATTGACTCTTGTTTGTGGTTTTCTAATTGCTATTGCAGGTTCTACAGTGTCATTAGATACGCTAGTGCCATTAGCAAATTTTGGAATTATTGGTACTTTCGCCACAGTCTGTTTTGCAGCTCTATTTTTAAGATATAGCCAGCCAAATTTAAAGCGTAATTTTAAATGTCCATTTATGCCTGTTATACCAATTGCTGGGATGCTGATCCTACTTCAAATTATGTCGAGCCTTCCTAATATCACTTATTTTTATGCACTTATCTGGGTTGGTGTTATTGTCCTGTTTTATATATTTTACGGACAATTTAACAGTAAACTTCATGCTCAAAAATAAGTATCATGCTAATCAATGAGAGAGCTGGGTTTAGCATTAAGCAAGCTTTAAATACCAGCTCTTTTGTTATTTTTATTGCTAAAAATATCAAGGAATATCTCTCTATGTTGCCTCAATTGAATTTTTTTTGCGGTAATGCGGAGATTATAAAATTTCCACCCTGGGATGTTGAGCTATACGGTAGTACTTCCACCTCTTTAACAGTGACAGGCCGACGTATCAGTGCTTTGCTCGCTCTTAGTAATGAAAGTAAAGAAAATAAAGTTTTGGTTACAACTGTTGAAGCTCTAGTTCAAAAGTTGCCGCTACCAGATTATTTCAGCGCCGGTGTACTTAGCCTAGTAGTAGGAGAATCTTATGATAGAGAGAAGATAATAAAATCTTTGCTCACTTTTGGTTATAACCGCACTAGTTTAGCAGAATCTGCAGGTGATTTCGCAGTTAGGGGCGGTATAATTGATGTTATAAACTATGACAAAACTGGCAGGATAGATTTTTTTGGTTCAAAAATTGATAGCATAAAAACCTCTGATACTATCAGCCAGCTTACCTTACAAAAAACAGTAGCAGCAGTACTCTACCCAATCAGCGAGGTGATTATGATAGACGAAACAATAAGCCACCTTAAGCAAAAGTATTTGCAACTTTTTGGCATTAATGACGATCCATTATGTCATGAGCTAGCAAGAGGCTCAAAATATATTGGTGCAGAACATGGATTACCTCTATTTTATAAAGACTTGAAGAATATACTAGATTACGTCCCAAAAGGTGCTCTAATTATCGAAAACGACCAACTGGAAATAAATCTAAATCATTATTACCTTTTAATTAATCAAAATTATACTGTACGAGAAAACGATAAATCCTATAATGCCATAGCCCCATCTTTTGCTGTATTCAAAGGAAGAAGAGATTCTAACAGCGCTTAATAGTATATTAAAGAGGTGGGGAGAAAATAAATTTCGCCCCGAATATACAGCTTAATGCGACTGTTAATAATAAAAAAGTTACGCAGATACTGGCTTGATTATCAAAAAGCAATTTGTATATGCTGCAAACCTGACGGTAGCTTGAGCAGAATCGAACGCATGCTGAATGATGAAAATGTTAGCTCGGCTAGAGTTACTTCTTATGAAGAAATTTTAAATCAAAAAACAGTTATGAAGCCTGTTATTCTGCCTATAGAAAATGGATTTGATATGGAAAAAATCACCTTCTTTGCAGAAAAAGATATCACTGGGAAGACTTTCAAGGAGCAGAAGAAAAGGAAACCTACCACAGCCAAAATTTTCCAAGATTTAATCTCTATAGAAATTGGCAACCTCCTCGTCCATGCTGAATATGGAATAGGTAGATTTCAGGGATTAAAAACACTATCAGTCAATAATATACCGCATGACTTTATAGAAACCCTATATGCAGGTAGTAATAAACCCTATTTACCTGTAGAGAACTTAGAGACAATTTCCCGTTATGGTGAAGAAAAGCAAAATGTAGCTTTAGATAAACTGGGCGGCGTCGCCTGGCAGATGAGAAAAGCTAAGCTAAAAGAAAGAATAAAATTAGCAGCTTCAGCATTAATTAACACGGCAGCTAAAAGATTAACCGCTCAGGGCCATATTCTGGAATCTATCAGCGAAAATCATCAAAGATTTTGTGATAATTTCCCTTATATTACGACCGCTGATCAAGAGAGTGCTATTGAAGAGATAATGGAAGATTTCAAATCAGGGCAGCCTATGGATAGGCTTCTACGCGCAGATGTGGGTTTTGGAAAAACAGAAGTTGCATTAAGGGCCGCCGCTGCTGCAACTCTTGGACTTGAAACAGTTCAAGTTGCAGTGATAGTACCAACAACATTACTGGCAAGGCAGCATTATATAACTTTCTCAGAAAGGTTTAAAAATTTTCCCCTTAGAATTAAACAACTTTCAAAATTTACCTCACGCAATGAAGTTAGCGAAGTAAAAGAAGGGCTAAGGAACGGTAAAATTGATATCATAATTGGCACACACACGCTACTCGTAGAAGGAATTAACTTTAAAAATTTAGGGTTATTGATTATTGATGAAGAACAGCATTTTGGAGTAGCACAGAAAGAGAAGCTGAAAAACTTAAAAGATAATATTCATGTCTCAACCCTTTCTGCAACCCCAATACCTAGGACACTACAGATGGCTTTAGTTAATCTTAAGTCCCTTAGTATCATTACCACTCCCCCCATTAACAGAAAGCCTGTTAAAACTTCAGTATCACCATATGATGGGCTTACTATAAGGGAAGCGTTACTTAAAGAAAAACAAAGAAATGGTTTAAGTTTTTATGTGACTCCAAGAACTAATTACTTGGATGAGCTTGAAGAACAATTAAAGAAACTAGTTCCAGAACTGAAAGTAGTGAAGGCTCATGGATCCCTTGTTTCTAGCAAGCTAGATCAAATTATGAATGACTTTTATGATCATAAATTTGATATCCTATTAAGCACTAGTATTATAGAGTCTGGACTAGACATTATGAGCGCTAATACTATGATAGTTGATCGAGCTTATATGTTTGGCCTTTCTCAGCTTTACCAAATGCGAAGAAGAGTCGGAAGGGGCGAAGCTCAAGCTTATGCATACTTCTTAGCCCCCAGAATAACTCTATTATCACCAGTTGCAAAAAAACGTTTAAAGACTATTCAATCTCTTCAAGCACTTGGTTCAGGCTTCAATATTGCAAGCCACGATATGGACAATAGAGGCTATGGTAACTTGTTATGGGGGGATAAACAGCCCGGTCATATAAGAGAAGTCGGAATAGAGTTATATCAAAAAATGCTTGCAGATACCATAGCCCAAATGCAAGAAAATGAGGAATTTGAGGCCAATAGGGAGTGGAGCCCAATACTCAACTTAGGCGTTTCCGTGCAGATTTCAGAGGACTATATAGAAGGTGTCATACGTATTTTATTAAAATTAGCTGGAACTACTTAAGTAAATATGGGGAAAGATTTTTTAATTATTGAATATGATGAGTTAGATAGCACGCAAACTGAAGCAAAAAATCTGCTATATAGAGGTCAAGCCTATCCGAATACCGTGGTATTTACTTCCTCACAAACCAAAGGTAGAGCGAAAAATAGCAGGACTTGGTGCAGCGCTCAAGGCGATTTGGCTTGCACAATTATATTAAAGCCCTCTACTGATGTAACTCTTTATCCCCAGGTTACCTATATAGCCGCAATTGCGGTTAGTAATGCTATTAAAAAATTTTTTCCAGCTGTCTCTTTATTGCATAAATGGGTAAATGACGTTTTACTTGAAAACCGAAAAGTTTCTGGGATCTTATTAGAAAAATATCAAGACGGGCTTATTCTTCTAGTCGGGATAGGCATTAATATTTTGCCTAAAAAACTTATACCAGATTTAAATGCCATAGGTATTACCGATATTAGTCCATTTACTGTTACCCCTAAAGCACTGTTGCAAGTAGTACTAGAAGAATTTTTTGAGCTCTTTGGGTATTGGGAACAATTTGGATTTCAAAGAATTAAGATTCAGTGGCTAGCACGAGCTGCTAATTTAAATAAAAAAATTGTTATTAAGATTGAAGATCAAGAGAAATCTGGTATCTTCCTGGGGATTAATGATAAGGGTAATCTCCAACTGCTTAGAAATCAAAAAATAGAATTATTATGCGCGGGCGATGTTTTTTTATAAGAAGGAGTATATATGCTAGTTGTAGTTGACATTGGAAATACTAATACAGTATTCGGGTTTTTTGAAGATGATGAATTAATACTACAAACTAGGATTAAAACGGATATTACTAGAACTGAAGATGAATTTTTTGCATTTTTAATTCTGATTTTAACCCAAAACCAGCTAGCTCTAGAGAAAATAGAAGCGGCTGCGATTTCATGTGTGGTGCCGATGGCGTTATCTGGAGTTCAAAGATTTTTTCAAAAGTATTGTAAGATGAGCCCACTGCTAGTAAGCCATGATAAACATCATGTTTCGGTCGCTGGAACTCCAGCTCCTCACCTAGGCTCAGATTTGGCTGTTAATGCGATAGCTGCAACTGAATTATTTAAAGATCATTGCTTAATAGTTGATTTCGGGACTGCAACCACGTTTTCCCTGCTCGAATATAACAAATCAAAAATAAATTATTTGGGCGTTGCAATAGCGCCAGGCCTTAACTCGATAATGCAATCCATGAGGAAGCATTCCGCTCAGCTGCCCTCACTGAATTTTCAAAAAGCTAATACGGTATTAGGAACCACAACAACTAAAGCAATGCTTGCAGGGTCTTATTTTGGCTTCACTGGTATGGTTGAGAAATTAATAGACACTATGAAAGAAGAATATAAATACCCTATAAAGGTAGTCGCAACTGGTGGGCTTTCGGTATTGATGGAAGATTTAACTTCAAAAATAGATTTTATAGAACCAAATTTAACTTTACTTGGCCTAAAATACTTTTATCTTTTAAACAAGAAGATTTAATTTTAGTACTTATATGGCTAAAAATTCTATCATAGTAGAAAAAAATGTTGTACACTCCGAGCGCGTTTGTTGTGATGGGGGGCCGTGCTATGGTCATCCCAAGATTTATTTGGAAATAGGTGCAAATAGACAGACAAAGTGTCCATATTGTGGGCGGGTTTTTGTTTATGCGCCAAAAAGTGCTTCTGGCAATAAAATCAAAAACTGATCATGAATCTGTTATATTCTAAACAACCTACACAAAGACAGCTTGTGATTGCCTCCTCTATTCAGCAGGTTGTTTCGAAAGCGTTTGTTACCCAAGAGATTTATCATCCTAATTTAGAAGACACTATGATGGTGTTTCCTTTTGTAAAAATTACTGCAGATTTGAAAATAGCAACAATCTATGTAGATTGCCTTAATAAAGACAAAGTTAAGGGGGTTTTAGAAATTTTAAAATCCCTGACAGTCGAGATAAGGAAGTTAATCGCAAACAAACTTAAGCTGAAATATACCCCTGAAATCAGATTTGTAGAGGATACGATCACTCAAAAACAATCTAATTTATTGAGATTGATAGATAATATTTCTTAAATTATTTCTTCTGTAGGTTCAGTGGTATTCCACAATTGCACTGCTCTGCTCGGCATCATGACTTCATCAGAGAGGAGTTTTGCTCCGTACTCTCATCAATGTATACATTCCTTTAACCTAGACAACTCTGTTTCTGCTATTTCTCTTAAGCGATCCTTTTTTGTTTTTCTATGTTTTTCTTAAGCCGTGTGATGAGCTCAATACCTTGATTGCTCAGTGTTTTTGCTTATATACCACCGATCTCCGAATAGAAGGCCTGTCAAATATTGAGTCAGTTTTTCGACAACGGCTCGATCATCTGTATTACCCGAAGTCAGTGTGAATGACATAATCTCTCCTTGATCATTGAGGCCAAAGAACCATCCGGGTCGACGTTTTCCCACGCTGAGCGGTGCCTTTAAAGGCCTTATTACTGCTAGTACGTAAGTTATGACAAACCTTTTCCAGCTTTTTGTTGAGTCAACGTACCTGTTTGTTTCCCTTTGCAGCAATTCAGCAGAATGACCAACGGGATGACCGCGTCTCGCATCAGCTCAACAAGGCGATTTGTAGCTGATAAGCTTCGGCAATTCCTCTCTGAGAGAGATTTGAAAACAGTTTAGGTAAAAATCTTTGAATCCGGTAATGCCCTCAAATGAAACAAAACGAGGATCGTTATAACTTCGGAAAGCATCATCCCAGACTCTCGTTCCCTTTGTCTCTGCGAGTTTCTTAAGGATCTTTGGTACGTGAGTTGTCGCTTGCAAATTTATAGCCTCCCCCCCCGGGAACTGTATTTTCAGATCTGTTGCTGCTAGTCCTACGGGATAGCCAGTAACGTTGTAGCTTGCTGCACCTTGCAAAGTTCCATCTCCATTTCCTATTAGTATAGAAACTGTAGAGGAAATTCGATTGGTAACAGCTATATCAATCTACCATCATTATTAAAGTCCCCTATTGTTATTCCTATAGGGGGGACCGCCTACATTATAAAAAACAAGCCGGTTTATAAAATGTTCCATCACCATTACCCATCAACACTGAAACTGTGGACGAGCCATAGTGAGAGTTGGCTATATCCTTTAACCCCCCCCCCTTACTACCATCTTGATTAAAATCTCCTACTGCCATATCATGGGGGCTGCTGCCAACATTATAAAATGCAGTGGGCTGAAACATGCCGCCCATTTCTTACCTTCCTTTGTTGTAGCATACTTACACCAGGACTATAGTGTACCCGATCAGCAATGCAACACAAAAGTAGATAAGTTCGCAACTACTTCCTCAATTCCTTGAGGACATACTGTAATATGCCACCATTTTGTATGTAAGCCACTTCTGATTCCGTATCAATACGGCAAATCAAATCTAATTCTATTGTAGGATTATTCTCTTTTTTAATTTTTAATTTAGCTTTTTTCTTAGGAATAATATTCTCTAGTCCTTCAATATCAATTAACTCATCACCAACAAGATTTAAATCAGCAATACTTACCTTCTCGAAAACTAAAGGAATTACTCCCATGCCAACCAAATTAGAACGGTGAATACGCTCAAAACTCTTAGCAATAACCGCCTTTACTCCAAGTAAATTAGTACCTTTTGCCGCCCAATCTCTCGAAGAACCAGTACCATATTCCTTACCTGCAAAAATAACTAAGGGGATACCATCTTCTACGTAACGCATAGCTGCGTCGTATATTGGTAATACCTCACCCGAGTTGAAGTACTTAGTGTAGCCCCCTTCTATTCCGTCAGCCAATTTATTTTTAATCCTAATGTTAGCAAATGTTCCACGCATCATCACTTCATGGTTGCCTCGCCTCGCACCATACGAATTAAAATCAACACGACTTACATTGTTTTCGATCAAGTATTTAGCTGCGGGACCGTCTTTTGCGATAGAACCAGCTGGGCTTATATGGTCAGTTGTGATACTATCACCTAGTATGGCCAATATCCTAGCATTTCTAATATCGTAGTTGATTGTATTGTTTTTATTAATATCTTTAAAATATGGTGGATTTTTGATGTAAGTGCTACTTGTATCCCAGCGGTAATTTGCACTTGAACTCACAGTAATTTTCTGCCACTCTTCCGTTCCAGCAAAAACATTCGCATATTTGGTTTTAAATATATCAGAACTTAAGTATTTATTTACAAATTCATTTATTTCCTGATCCGTCGGCCAAATATCTCTCAAATATACATCTTTACCATTTTTATCCTTGGCAATTGGCTCTGATATCAGATTAATATGAATAGATCCAGCAATCGCATAGGCAACACATAACATCGGGGAAGCGAGATAATTTGCTCGCACTAATGGATGAACACGGCCTTCAAAATTTCTATTACCAGAAAGCACCGAACAGGCCACAAGGTTATTATCGAGAATAGTTTTCTCAATCTCTGGCAAAAGTGGGCCAGAGTTTCCTATACAGGTTGTACAGCCATAGCCAACTAAATTAAAACCCATTTTGGCTAAATATTGGTCCAATTTTGTTAATTTAAAGTATTCAGTAACAACTTGAGAACCTGGAGCTAAAGAAGTTTTAACCCAAGGCTTACTACTTAAACCTTTTTGTACCGCATTACGAGCAAGCAATCCTGCTCCAATCATCACACACGGATTTGAAGTGTTGGTACAACTAGTAATGGCTGCAATTACTACATCCCCATTACTTATACTATATTTCCCATCTCCTACCGGAAATCCCTTACCAACATTTGCCTCATTTTTATTTAAATCTGGTAACGATTGGCGAAAATTTGCAGGAGCTTCAGCCAGCCTAACTCTATCCTGCGGACGTTTTGGCCCAGCAATAGTTGGTTCAACTGTTGAAAGATCTAATTCTAATACCTCATTAAATTTTATCTGCTCATCTGGATTATACCATAAGCCCTGCTCTTTAGCATAAGCCTCAACAAGTTCTAAGTGCTCCTTCGATTTTCCAGTTAGGGTTAAGTACCTTAAAGTCTCAGTATCTATTGGAAAAAATCCACAAGTTGCTCCGTATTCTGGAGCCATATTAGCTATTGTTGCGCGGTTGGCAAGTGAAAGAGCAGCTAGGCCATTACCGAAAAACTCAACAAATTTACCCACAACCCCCTTGGCTCTTAACATATTGGTTACTGTCAGCACTAAATCTGTTGCAGTGACGCCTTCTTTTAGAGCTCCGGTTAACTTCATACCAACAACTGCTGGAATCAACATCGATAAGGGCTGTCCAAGCATAGCAGCTTCTGCTTCAATCCCCCCTACTCCCCAGCCTAAAACAGATAAGCCGTTAATCATGGTAGTATGACTATCGGTCCCTACCAATGTATCTGGATAGGCATAAGTTTTCCCATCAATTTCCTCAGTCCAAATAACCTTTGCTAAATACTCAAGATTAACTTGATGGCAAATTCCAGTGCCAGGAGGTACTACCCTGAAATTTGAAAACGACTGCTGCCCCCAGCGTAAAAACTTATAGCGCTCATAATTTCTCTGCATTTCAATCGCAACATTTGTTGCAATTGAACTTTCGGTTCCGTAAGCATCAACCTGCACTGAATGGTCAATCACTAGATCAACCGGAATTAAAGGATTAACTTGTTGTGGATCTCCACTTAAAGCAACCATAGCGTCTCGCATAGCAGCTAAATCGACCACTGCCGGCACGCCAGTAAAATCCTGCATCAACACCCTGGTTGGCCTGAAGGCTATTTCATATTCTCTATAGCCCTTACCTATTTCCCTTATATCATCGAGCTTTACAGAAACACCGTCCTCAAATCTCAACAAATTTTCTAATAATATTCTTAAAGAATACGGTAAAGACGATATATCTAAAGATAACTTTTGGGCCGCGGCCTTTATACTAAAGAAACAATAATCCCTATCTCCTACCTTAAGAGAAGTATGCGTATTTAAACTATCAACCAACCCAAAATTTCGTTCCATAACACCTATTAATAAAATTTTGGATTTAAGTATATACTTAATCAAAATTTATTCTCAATTTTTTTCTATATCATATTCATCAAAAGATTTTAAAGCCTCTATATTCTCTTCAGCAACGGCATCAAAAATTTCTTTTCGCAGTACAGTGCAGCCTTTCGGGAAGGTTATTCCTAGTTTCACTGAATTCCTATTGATTTCTATAACTTTAATACTAATATTATTGTTTATTATTATTGATTGATCTAACTTTCTGACTAAATAAAGCATATATTAATCTATTAATACCGACTTTGACAAAGAATGAAACAAATTTTTAGAGTTTATGGTAGAAATTTATACATAATTTTTACTATATTATGATAAAAATATAATCTATTTTAACTCGCAGAACAGCTGTACTATGATTATTCTTCAATATCAATTCAAATTTACTAATTTTCAGTTGTTATGAAATTATTGGACGTCTCATCCACTACTATATTTTGTTATTTTGTTATTTTTTGTAGAGTCAGCAGCAGTTTTTTTTTATTCCAGGAATTGGCGAAATTAATATATCTAGTAGAATAAAATTGACCTTAGGGCTCGCCATTACAATTATGATTGGAGGTTTACAAAAAAACTTAATTCCCTCTCCGGCTGATGCAATTGAAATGTTCCTTGTCATTATAAGTGAAATTACTATAGGAATAGCCTTTGGTATGATCACTAAAATTATTTTATCAGCTGCCTATACGGCAGGGCACGCAATTAGCGCTAATATGGGACTTTCAACAGCAATGATTTTTGATCCGAATCATGGAGATCAAGGCACCATAATAGGAACACTCTTAAATATTATAGCGGTTATTATCATTATCAATTTGAGTCTCCATATATTGATTATAGAATCCCTCATTGAAAGTTATGAAACTTTGCCTATAGGTTCGTTTTTTAAGTATTCTGAAAGCTTTACTGAACTAATTATCAAAACTGTTGTAACCTCTTGGAATGTTGGTATTAGGTTTGCCTCACCTTTTATTATCATTTCACTTCTAATGTATTTAAGTGCTGGAGTTCTTTCTAGACTCATGCCACAATTACAAATATTCTTTTTATTATTGCCAGCTCAAGTCTTAGTTGGCTTTGTTGTTTTAACGATCTTTATATCATCAGCAATGATTTGGTTTATTGATGAATATAAAAATTTTATTGCTCAACTGATTAGTTCATAAAATTATGGCAGATGAAAATCAAGATAAATCGGAAAGAACCGAAGACCCCACTCCGAGACGGTTGGAAGACGCAAGAAAAGACGGTAAAGTTCCCACTTCAAGAGAATTAGTAAGCTTCGCTATTTTCCTAAGTTCTACTTTGATGATTATTTTTCTAACGAAACCAATTTCCAGTAAATTTACTAATCTCATAAGCAGCTATTTAATTAATTTTCACTTGATCAACATTAATGAACTCATCATAAGATCAATAGCTCAAGATATTGTCTTTATATTCCTCATAATTGCAATAGTTCCACTGATACTTAATTCCGCTGTTGTTTTACTGACCTACTTTATTCAGCATAATGGTTTTGTTTTCTCAACTAAATCCATTGGTTTTGACTTAAGCAAAATCTCATTGTTGAAAGGGTTACAAAAGCTTTTCTCTTTACGATCAATTGTAGAGTTAATAAAAGGAGTAGTAAAAATTTCACTTGTTGGAGTGGCAGCTTATTTTGCAATTAGGAGCCAAATTAAAGATATGCAACTTGCATTTTTCTTAGATATTAACGGAATGATCGCTGTTGCCTTTAAAGCCGTAACTGCAATGATGCTGACAGTCTGCTCGGTGATGTTTTTAATCTCAATTGTTGATTTTTTATATCAAAGATTTGAATACATTAATGATTTAAAAATGAGTTTTAAAGATATAAAAGATGAGCAGAAACGTACTGATGGTGATCCAGAAATTAAATTCAAGCAAAAAACTAAACGGAAAGCTTTGCTGAAAAAATTCAGTACCAAGGATGCAGCTAAGGCTGATGTCATCATTACCAACCCTACACATTACTCAATTGCCTTAGAGTATAATCCTCAAGAAATGCCTGCACCAAAGGTCCTAGCAAAGGGTGCCGACTTAATGGCACTTAAAATCAGAGAAATTGCGAATCAATACTTTATACCCATAGTACAAAATCCTCCATTAGCAAGAGCTCTTTTTGATTCAACTGATATTGATGACTTTGTTCCTCTAGAACATTACAAAGCTGTTGCAGAAGTTATCTCTTATGTTATGAAGATTAGACCGAACAAAAAGTTACTAAAGGGTATTAAAGACTTAAAAAAATAATTAAATTAAAAATGCTGAGCTTCGAAAATCTCTCAATAATAAAAAATAATAAAAAACTGTTTAGCAATCTTGGATTAACAGTTTTCCCTGGCACACCTCTATGTATCCACGGCTCCAACGGAATTGGTAAAACCTCACTATTAAGAGCTATTGCAAGTTTTAGTCAATTTAATGGCACTATACACTATGAAGACTTTGATATAAAAAAAATAGCTGACGAATATAGTAAATTAGTCACCTATATTGGACATCATAATGCCGTAGATTCAGAGCTAACCGTAGTACAAAACTTAAATTTTTGGGCTAAGCTGAGAAACATGGAGCACGCTATAAACGCCAGTTTTGCTGTCTTTGATTTGGCAAGGCACGCTCATACAAAAATTTACCACTTATCGCAAGGACTTGCTAGAAAAGTCGAATTAACGAAACTACTTTTAACTCAAACAGTAATCTGGATTTTAGATGAACCATTTTCTAATTTGGATAAAGAAGGTAGCGAAAGATTGACAGAAATAATTCAAGTGCGTTGTATGAATAAGGGTATAGTAATTTTTACTGCACAAGAACCCTGTTCCAAAGATGGAGTAATAAATTTATCGTTAGAGGACTACAGATAATGTATAAAATAGAATTTCATCCTTCTAATAGAAAAACGTTTAAAGCGGTTTTATTACGACAGTTATCTTTATATTGGAACCAGAAATTTTTTCTTTTACAAAATCTTTCATTTTTTATAGTTTCGGTTCTGCTTTTCCACATCACTGCAAACACTATTAATTTTGAAATATACTTAGTCTTTTTGCTATTTAGCTTAACCCTCTCTTTTGATTCGCTGCTGATCAGTGATTATAATAAAAGAATCTTGGAACAATTCTTACTACTAGGAATTAACTTGGAAGTAATCCTTATAGCAAAAATTTTAGCACATGTAATTTTTGTAGGAGTGCCATTTATCTTTGTTATATTGCTCTTTGACTATTCAACTACTAACCTAATCCCAGAATTTACAACCTTTTTTGTACTGCTATTGGTGGTAACTAATATCTTATTAGTTAATTTATTTAGTTCTGCTTTATGCTTAATTTCAAAGCAAAACATGTTAGTAGTAATATTAGCTATTCCGTTTATAATTCCAACTATGATATTTGCTTCTTCCGCCATACACGAAGTTGTTTATATTAATATACTTACCTCTATTTTTTTATTGGAGCTACCAATCTTTTTAATATCAAGCGCAGCTATTATCAAAAGCGTTATCAGATACCAATAAAAACTTGTATTTATACAAAATAATGCTATTAATCACTCTCATTACATTAAGTATCCATTAATCATATTTTAAAATCGTGATAGACTTAATCATTATCTGCACTTACTTTCTAATCATTATTTTGATTGGGATTAGTAAGTCCTCAAGAACTGTAGTGGATATAAGCGACTTTGCTGTAGCGCAGAAATCTTTTCCTGTTTCTATCCTTATCTTTACGTCTCTAGCGACAAACTTTGGAGCTGGCTCAACAGTTGGCGACGCAGCTAAAATATATGGAGATGGGATAATTTTCCTATTTGGTATGTCGGGCTTTTTGATATTTTGCCTTATTATGATTTTTTTCTTAGCAAAATATTTTGATGATAGATTCACTAATATGATATCTCCAGGGGATATAATAAAATATTTTTATGGTCCAAAAGCAGAGTTTGCTGTTGGAATTTTAGGTCTCTTTGTCTCAATTTTTGTAGTGGCCGGACAAATCAAAGGGGTATCTGCTTTTGTGTCGCACTACTCCGGGTTAAATCAATATTATGTAACAATTACAGCAGGCTTAATGGTTGCCCTCTACACTGCAATTGGAGGAGTAAGAGCGGTAACGATTACTGATATCCTTCAATGGATTGTGATTATCATTACTTTACCAATTATAGTTTTTGTGGTTAGCCAAAAGGCTGGAGGATTTTTTGAAATATTTAAAAATCTTCCTAATGAAAAATTATTGATAGCTAGGCATCCAAAATTTTACGAATATCTTGCTTTATTCTTTGCTGGCTGCACGCCATTCTTATGGATGCACCCGCCACTTATACAACGCTATCTTATGGCTAAAAGTCCTAATGCTATCAAATCAATGTATTGGACTGAGTTTATTGCAAGACCTATCGTTATGATACTTATCACGATACTAGCATTTAGTTGTCTTAGAATATTGCCCGCAATTAATTCTTCTGAGCTTATACCAAATTTAATAAATGAGGTGCTAGGGGTTGGTTTTAGAGGCTTAATTGTTGCAATGATTTTAGCTGCCGGAATGTCAACAGCTGACTCTTATTTAAACGCTTCTTCTGTATTAGTCACCAAACATGTGATTGCAAAGTACTTTAATATCTCCAAACCCAAATCCCAAATTATGGGACTAAGATTTATGACAATAGCGCTTGCCATATTTGCAATGTTAGTGGCCTTTTCTGAAATAGAGATTGTACATATAGTAATGTACGGCTTTTGTTTTTGGGGGGTAGGGTTTTCTATACCTATGGTCATTGGATTACTTAAAATGCCAACCATACCTCTTATTTATTGGTCATCACTTACAGTTGGTATTTTATCCTTTTTTATCGCTATTTACTTATTGAAGTTACCTGGCCTTGCAGCTCCAACTATTGCAATACTCTCTGCTTGGCTAAGCTCAATTTTTATATTGATGCTTTACCGTAAAAATCAACTTAAGCCGAGCTTAAAATAAATACTGTACAGTTAAGTATATACTTGTTAACGTAATATACGTCGGTATCAGGTTCTGTAATATATACAATTATCAGTGGCAACAATTGACAACTCAGTAGTTATAAAGTAACATCCCTTTGGTTTGATTATTAAGTTTTAACAGCTATTAAAGGAATTTAAATATGGCAACACCATTAATGCCTAAGGCTACGGCAGTATGGCTAATACAAAACACCTCTCTCACTTTTAAACAGATATCCGATTTCTGTGGCTTACATCTTTTAGAAATCAAAGGCATAGCTGATGGAGATGTTGCGAAAGGAATTATCGGCTTAGATCCAATTGTTCAAGGACAGTTAACTCGAGAAGAGATTAAGCGCTGCGAAGCAAATCCGGCAGCCAATTTATCTTTATCTGAATCAGCTTTAAGGCTTATTCATGAGCAAAAGCAGAAGAGAATTTCTAAATATACTCCAGTTGCAAGGAGGCAAGATAAACCTGAAGCTATAGCCTGGCTACTTAAAAATTGCCCAGAATTAAGTGATGCTCAAATTGCTAAATTAGTTGGCTCAACAAAAACCACAGTACTTTCTATACGTGATAAGACTCATTGGAATATTGCTAACATACGCCCTAAGGACCCAGTATTACTTGGGATTTGCTCTCAAACAGAGCTTAATTTAGTATATAGTCATGCTAAAGCCCGAGCAGAATCCCTAAGAGACTCTAAGCTTGAGAATAAATAATTAGATTAAACATTTAATATAAATTATAATTTAGGCGTAACTTGAGAAAGCAGCTTTTGTTCATTGTGTATGCCTGATTTAATAAAAACAACCAAATCTATTATTCAATCTAAATTTGGGCTGTTTTTATCGGTTTATATCCAAGTGGCCTTGCTATTATTGGTGACTACCCTGTCTTCTTCAATAAATCCTTCTCTATTCAATAAAAATTACGTAGCTAATGAAATCCCAAATATAGATGAGCTCCCCTTCTCCCAGTTCTTTTTATTGATATTTTTAACCTTTTTAAATTTTGCTTATATAAGCACCTCTAATATATATGTAACCATTATAAATAAGGAAAGTTATAAGCTCAGCAACCAGTTATATTTTGTTTTTAAAAATATATTTAAAGTCATTTTACTACGTCTTAATATTTTCCTCATCTCTATTGCCGTTTGTGGATTCATATTTACTTTGATAAAACTGCTTAGTTCATCCTCTATTCTAGCTTTAATCAGTATATCTTTTATAGCGTTATTCTACTTAACTCCAATTCTGCTAATTGCTGATGTAGAGTTATTACTTAATAAATCCTCCGTTGTGCAATCAATAAATAAGAGTTTTTTATTTGTTAAAGAAAACTTAGCAAAGTGCATGAAGATCTCGACTATGGTTGCTGTTTTATATATATCATTAGCTTTTCTACAAAACTCAATCGTTTACATAGTGCTTTGTTGCTTGGCAAACACTTTTGTTAGCGTTCTGTTCACTATATTTTATGTACAAAACAAAAATAATTCTATTAATGATGAAATTTAGCTTGATTTTATCACTCTTAAGCTTTAACAATAAGCGCCAGATTGTTGTTTGATTTGGGCGGTTAGCTCAGTTGGTAGAGCATCTCGTTTACACCGAGGAGGTCGGCAGTTCGACCCTGTCATCGCCCACCATTTCATCTGTCTTTTTAGATGGGGGGTGTAGCTCGGTTGGTTGGAGCGCCGGCCTGTCACGCCGGAGGTCGCGGGTTCGAGCCCCGTCATCCCCGCCATACTCACTATCTTCTTCTTTAGCTTAAAGACCAAGAAGCTTGTTGACCAACTAGATGTGATTAACTATTTTGGCACATATTATTAAAAATGAATAATAAATGAAAAAAATAGGTATTATTGGGAGTTCAGGCCGTATGGGTCTGCTGCTCTCTCAAGCAATTAAAATGGATAACTTTTATCATCTTGGTAAGGATTATAATAAGGGCAGTAAATATAGACTCCAAGAAGTCTTTATAGATAACGATTTTATCATTGATTTTTCCTCTCTGGACTTAATAAAAGATATAATCTCTGAAGCCTTAAAGAACCCAAAACCAATTGCTATTTGCACTACTGGCTGGAAACAAAGTAACTTCAAAAAAGAATTAGAGGCTCTCGCAGAAAAAGTGCCTATAGTGGTTGCTTCAAACACTAGCTTGGGAGCAAATCTGCAACGATATTTAGTTTCATTGTTATCTAAAATGTTGGATGTAAGTTATGATATCGATATCACCGAGAAACATCATAGAAATAAGGTAGATATTCCGTCCGGTACCGCTACCTCGTTAGTTAACGAAATTAAAAAAGCTAAGAAAGAGAATTTTAATGTTGATTACAGCTCGAATTCTCTTAGCCATGGGCCAAGACCTGATAATTTTATTGGAGTACATATTGAAAGAAGCGGCAACTTACCCGGAGAACATGAGGTAGTATTTACAAGTAATAGCGAGCTAATTTCAGTAAAACACATCGCATTTGACTGCAAGTTATTTGCGCTTGGAGCAATAAGAATTATTAAATGGTTTGATCAGTATCAACCAAAACCTGGAATATATTCTATGAAAGATGTACTTGAACTCAACAGAGGCAAAAATGTTAAATAAATCTCTTTGGACTGCAATTGTCACCCCTTTCGGTGCAGCAGGCAAAAATATAGATTTTAAAAGCTTAGAAAAGCTTCTAAAATTGCAAGAGGCGGCGGGAAATGGCGTAATTTTACTGGGTAGCACCGGAGAAGGCCTTTCTCTTAATGATGAAGAAAGGCGCCAAATCATTGAATTTGCATTTAATCTAAAGCTCAAAATTCCACTTATGTCTGGAGTTCCAAGCCATAACTTTATTGCTGCTCTAGAATGGATAGAATTTTGTAATCAATTTCCATTAGCCGGTTACTTAATGACCACCCCAATCTATGCGAAACCTGGAATAATAGGGCAGACCCAATGGTTTGAGAAGTTACTACAAGCTTCAAATCATCAGTGCATGCTTTATAATATACCGAGTAGAGCCGGTATTAAACTCCATGTAGAGGCGGTAAGGAATTTAAGTACTAACAAAAAATTTGCCGCAATAAAGGACTCAAGCGGCACTGTTGATAGTTTAGTTGAATATAAAATGGCTGCACCTAATATTGCTATTTATTGTGGAGACGATTATCTGATGCCGGCGGCGTCTGCTGAATCTGCTGCGCAAGGGCTAATTTCTGTTGCATCCAATGTTTGGCTTACGGCTACCAATAAATACGTTCAGCTGTGTTTAGAAGGTGTACGCTTAGATTCAAAGTTATGGTGGCAAGCCTGTAAGGCATTATTTGCAGCAAGCAACCCTATTCCTGTTAAAGCATTGTTACACCACTTAGGAGTAATATCTCATGCAACTGTGCGCTTACCGCTTAGCCTTAATGACTTAAAGTCTATCGACGAACTCGCTTTAGTAAATCAATTAATTATTAACTGGGAAAAACAATATGCCTTATAAAGACTTTTTAGCTTCATTAGAGTCCGGCCAAACTCGGGTCGCTCAAAAAATTGGGACTGATTGGCAGGTTAATATCGAAGTAAAACAAAAAATTTTAGAGGTTTTTAAAAACACTAAAATAGTTGCAATGAATGGCTTCAGAGATAAAGAAGCACTCACTGCTAGAACATTTACTGAAGAAGACAACGTAAGAATGGTGCCAGGCGGAACATCAGTGAGGGCTGGTGCTCACATCGGAAAAAACGTGGTTATTATGCCCCCTTCGTACGTTAATATAGGGGCTTATGTTGATGAGCAATCTATGGTTGATAGCCATGTCTTGGTTGGATCCTGCGCACAAATTGGTAAAAGAGTACATTTATCAACTGCTGTACAGATAGGAGGAGTCTTGGAACCTATTGGTAACAGGCCAGTTATCGTGGAAGATGATTGCTTTGTAGGAGCTGGAGTTATACTAACAGAAGGCATCATCGTAAGAGAAAAAGCAGTTCTAGCACCGGGAGTTAAATTATCTGCTTCTGTTCCTATATACGACATAATAAATCAAACTATCATCAAGGGAGAAATTCCAGTAGGCGCGGTTGTTGTTCCAGGCACTAGGCCGATTTTGTCTAACAATTGGGCTAAAGAACAAAATCTCTCAATTGCATGCGCAGTCATTATAAAGCACAAAGACGAAAAAACTTCTAGCGCCACAGCATTGGAAAATATACTAAGGTAAGCATATAGTTCGTAATCTAAATATATTATAGCTCTAGTATTGTGATGTCACAGAAGGTGAAAAATAAACAATATATTTTCTTTAGCCATTAATTATAATGTTGGAAGTATGCCTACAGAGATAGGAGCCAGTAATCTTAACAATGATATGGTGAGCAGGATATAATAGTTTCTAATGCGGGTTCGAACACTATTTCTGTATTACCAGCGGGAAATGGTGGGGAGGGTTCATCTCTCACCTCTTATAGTGTAGGCTCTAGTCCCTATGGAGCGGCAATAGCAGACCTTAATAAAGGATGGCATTCAGGATGGTAACTACTCCTAATTGGGGTACAGCAACTGTTTCCGTATTACTTGGAAATGGTGATAGAACTTTTTAGCCCGCGATATATTACAATGTTGGCGCAACACCTATAGGTATAGCAACCGTTGAGTTAAATTACCCTGGAAAGCAAGATTTGATTGTTGCTAATTATAACGGAGCTACAATTTCTGTATTTCTTAGTATCCCAGCTCCTAGTATCCCAACTACAACAGCAGAGCCAAGCACCACGACTCCTTGCCCAGAGGTCGAGCGTCCGGTTTGTCCTGAAGTGAACTGTAGCACTACCGAAGTAACCACAACCGAAACGACAACCAGCACTACTACTTCAACTAGCGCTCCGTTAACCACTACTACTGCTCTCAACCACACCTTGTCCCATATTAACTTGTCTTTGGAGTTAAGCTGTGCGCCCAACATCAGAACCTTCTTCGACAATATTTACAACAGCAGAGCTAAGTGATATTGCAGATAGCTGTAATACTGATCATACTGGTGAAATCCGGTGGGGAGAGCAATCGGCAGTACTGTAACTATCTGTGTGCATCTGTTCTTGCGTACATATGGTTAATTAAGCACCGATATGCTGGCATGACAACTTCCTCACCAAATCCGCCTTCTTATTAGGTTGTAGTTCCTGCAGCACTTTCAATGACTGACATGGGCGAGTACTTGAACAGCTTAAACACGGCGACAAGTGCACTAAAAGCAAACCCTTGGGATTAAACTAGCTACGACATATAGAACTATATCACCTTTAAGAAAAGGCATTAATCTACAAAACAGGTTGACCTACTCTCTATTAAATATAATCTATTTATAAAGGGTTAACAATTAAGGAGATATTTAAATGCTGGATAGTGGCAATGATATTTATATAAATCCTAAAATATCAAATTACATACCTATTACTTGTCATTATGATCCTAATACCTTAATCACAAAAAATGGTGATTTAATACAGATTGTGGCTATTAGTGGATTCGAGCCTAATGATACAAACTTCAATAGTATCCCCTTAAGAGAAGTGATTAGAAGTTCAATAGCAAGTTACATAAAGGATAATAAGGTTGCGGTATATATTCATACCTTAAACAATTTCAGCAATATAGAAATTAAGGCAAATTTTTCTTCAGAATTCGCAAAAAATATTAATGACAAGTGGAGTGAGTTCAATCAATGGAGTAGCCAGTTACTTGCAACAGTGTATATATCAATTGTTATTCAAGGTGCTAAGAAGAGTCCTTTTAACCCTCAGCAATTACATGAAATCTTATTTTTTCATTTCTATAAAAAACATCACTTGAAAGAGCTTGAAGAAGCTAGGATCTTCTTAAGTGAAATTTCAAATAATATTATTAAATCAAGCAGTAGATTTGGCGCTAAATTACTTGGAATCAAGAAAGATAAGGAAAGTAATAAATATTATTCTGAACCACTTTCTTTTATCTATAATCTGATACATTTAAAGCAAAAAGATATAGAATTAGAACCATGCGATGCTTCAGAGCAATTAGCAAGTTTGAAAATTAACTACTATTTTAACAAAATAGAGTTAGAAGAGATGGAAGAAGAAAGTAATAAGACTTTCGTCGCTGTTTTTAGCTTTAAGCCCTTTCACGACTTGAGCATAGAGGACTGTACTGCGATTCTTGAACATAACTTTAAGTATATAATTAGCGAATCTGTTGTCTTTACTCCTAGAGCTATTGCAATAAAGGAAATAAAAAAACAAGCAAATTTCCTAGAGGCCGGAAGAAATGAGAGATTACTAGCGGCTTCCTATATAGATAAGCTAATTTCTGCAGAAATGGTTGGAAAAACTGATTATTGTGAAAGACAAATCAACCTAATTTTATATAGCCAAAGTGCAGAAGAATTGGATAACAGTATAGAAAAAATAATGCAAATTTTTGAAGATATAGGTATCCTTTTAGTAAGAGAAGATTTCTATATGCCGCTATGCTTTTGGTCCATCATCCCTGGCAATTTTCAATATAGCTTCAGAAAAAATTATAATCTAGCGAAATTCTCTTCCACCTTTGCCTTTGTACCAAGCACTTCTATGGGCTCTTATAATGGTAGTAAATGGGGGCCACCAGTTGCTTTATTTAAAAACAGAAAAAGGCTGCCTTACTATTTTAATTTCCATCAAAATGATAATGGTCATACTATGATAGTGGGCCCTGAAGAGAGCGGAAAAGAAATCCTACTAAAATTTTTACTTAGCAGTGCGGTTAGACTTAATCCCAGAATTATTTTTTTAGACTTAAAAGGAAACAATGAAAAGTTTATTAGTAAGTTAGGAGGCCAGAGTTTTAAGGTTTCTGCAAAAGATTCCCCCATCTTTAAAATCGGCTTTGGTGATGATGAGAAAACTTATACAAAGAATGTTTTTTGTTATCTAATTTTTGGTACGTTAACTGTTTCAGCGGCAGAAGAAAATGTCTTAAACAGCTTAATTAATCATATTGAAAATAAAACTAGCATTTATGAAGCTTTAAAAGAATTTGCAGTATCCTTGCCTGATGCCGTTATTAAAGAAAAAATCAATTATCTAAATGAAAATTTTATCAAAATTTTTGAGGGCCCAGATAGTTTAGAGGTCCTTAAGAACAATAAATATGTGGGTATAGATTTTTCTCTGTTAGAAAAAAAATATTCTACAGTTCTTTTAAGGTTATTAATCAGCAAGCTTCCTGAATTTTTAGATGATACTCCTACAATTATCGCTGTTAACAGTGATTTTCGAATTTTTGAAAAACAGGTTTTGGTTGAAAAATTGTTATCAAGTCTGGAAAAACTAAATGCCAAAAATGCAATTATAATTTTCACGTTTAATTATAACAAAGAACTTTATGATAACTTTCAATTCTTTGAAAAGGTTATTTATAATATTCCTACACGAATCTTCCTTCCAAATAAGCTAGCTGATAAATCTTTTAAAAAGACTTTTAAACTGTCTGAGGAGGATTTTTATAATATTAGAAATTACGCTCGTGGTAAACTAAGTTTTTTATTAAAGCAGTATAACAAATCTGTTAACATATTATTCGATTTAGAATCTATAAAAGAAATCAAAGAGGACTTAAGTTAATGGTAAACAGGGGTGCTTTATTATTTTTATTTTGTATTTTTTTTATAAACTCTTATACAGAAGCTAAAACAGATCTGTTATGTAAAGATTGGCTTAGCGGCAAATATGTAGGTTCAAAAAACGCTTTTGAATCTGACCCACCATCAGGGGATGCAACAAGGGAAACAAGTGAAGATGACGCTGGAGTGAAGGGTCAATGCAGAGACTTCTTTCCAACTTGGGGAGAAAGGATGAAATTGGAAAGGCTTAATACCGACCCATTTGAGACGCAATATCAAATGCAAAGACAATATTGCTGGGCAAGATGGATTTTGGATGGCGAGCAAAGATGTGGTGCACCAAAAATCTCTAAGTGGTGCCTTTTTATTCCTTGCGGCTTCTCTTGGGATCCGCCAGCTTATACGTGCTGGGGAGACACAGAAACTAAAATTGCGGATAGCAGCTTCAAGTCTGATGATGAATTCTCACTATTTGGTAGCTTTAATACAGTAGTACTAAAAAAAATACGGCCTCAGGAATTGTTTCCAGGCAACTTAAAAAACACTAGCAAACGAACCAAAATATGTGCGTATTTTAAAACTAACTTTTTGGGTTCTCTGTTTACCTCTAAAAAAAACTTAATTGGATGTGTTGACGAACCATTTAAGCCTATTCCCCCAACCTTCAATGTGGTTATGCCTGCAAATGCGGAACCTTATGTAGATCCAAAGCTTGATATAAAAACATTGTTAGCTAACGGAAGTCGCTTCGATCAGCCAGTAGCAATTGTTAAATTTGATGATCCTCAAAAGTTATCTCCTAGCCAATTATTTTTACGCTATAGATTTCCTGGGGATACTTCTAAATATGATACTGTAAACGTTGCAAATGCAGAGGCACCAGTTTGTGCAAAATTTCCTACTTATCCTATAACTTATTGCGCTAAGGTCGCCGACTCAAATCCTTCTCAAGTATGTGTTTGCGAGCAAGATGACTGCCCAGATAATATTTTTATTGGGTGCCTTCCAAGACCAACCCCGAAAGAATCTAATATCGCTATAATGGGGTCCTATACAACGCTCGCAAATCAACTTGGAAGTCAGCAACCAGCTGTTAATTTATTCTTATCCTATACGGACGGTAGTGGTAATGCTATAATTATAGATAAGGATAACGACGAAGTATACAAAAAAGTTAGCGATGAGAAGTATTATAAAAAAGATAAAGCTGGAAATGAAACAAACAACCCAGCAACCATGCCCTTGCAATATAAGAAATTACCTTTACCTGCTCCCCCGGTCACAATAAAAGAATACACCAAAGAAGTAGTACAAGACGATAGCGGCAATCAATCGGCTATTATTACACGAGGCAGTGGCTCTGTATACGGAATCAATTTTAGTACTATAATTCCTGAAATGGATTCCTCGGGCAATCCTAAAAAGATTAGCGTTAGAACCCCGCAAATGCGTTGGGAAATAGATGGGTGTGTTGCAACAACGCAAGAGATTTCAGGAGAATACCCTTCTTATTATGTACCAGCTGGTAACAGGTACAGAGACCAATGTTGTCCAAGTTCTATCACTGATGTTGCTGAACAAATGCAGCAGTGTACCTTACCCACTTATCAATCTAAATGCTTTGGGTCTGAGTTTTCTTCTCCACCTTGGAAGGACAAAGACAAAGCTGCTCCTAAACAAAATGAAGTGGCCGAAAGAGCAGCATGCCCTGGATCTTATGAAGGTCCGTTAACAAATCGTGATGGAAGCTTAAAGGATCCAAGTCATCCTGATAAAATTTGTATAACCAATGAGAGCGACTGGTTAGAAGCTCTGTCTCAACCTTATTGTATGGAAATGCCTATTTCATGCGATGAGGTGAAAATTCCAACCGAAAGAAGCGGCTATGCAATATGGCTTAAGCCTGATCCAAATAGCGATATTAAAAACGGTGCCGATCAAAATGGAAAATGCGATATAACATTTGGTTTTGATTATAGGCGAGATATAGAAATAAAACTAAACGATGATGTATCAACCCTAGCTGACGACGACCCAAACAAAATAACTGCCTTAACTGAGCTGAACAAAGCCCAAAGTGAGTTAACAAGATTAAAAGCAAAAGCGAGCGCAGAGAATAGAAATATTCAGCTAGCTGAATTCTCGATGGCTAATAGCATGGTAGTCGCTACAGATTCCATAACTAAAAATGGGGTCACCATATCAAGAACCGCTCCTCTTACGCCAAATAAAAAATGTATTGCAAACGTATATGGAACTAATGTTGTAAATCCTTGTGTTAAAGCTGACAGTTGTGTTGCAATTACTGCTGCATCTCCTGCAAATGGTAACGTTACTTTACCGTCGGCAACTGATAATTATAAAGCAGCCGCTAATAACAATGCTGCTGTTCCTAATTCCAGTAGTCTCAGTAGTCCTTTAACTGATCAAAGCCAAGTAGTCGGTAGTTGTGCTGCTCCTTATAAAGCGCCTGTTGATGACACAAATGCCCCTCTCACGCCGACAAGGCAGTGTCTAACAGATTACTATACGGTAGGAAATAAGATATATGTTTTAAGGCAAGTTTGGAGTGATGATATTCAAAATAGATGTGAAAAACCTGATAGTAATTAAAGATTTAGCTAACAACACTTAGAAATTAAAGAAGAAAAATAAATGTTCAGGTGATTATTTATTAAAAAATCTTCCAAGGTGCTACATTGTCACTCAGGCTTCTTCACTTGTACACTTTGCTATTAGAGTTATAGAGCTGGAAGCGGTATGGAAAGGGGCACAGAATTTTAGAAGCTTTCAAGAGTAATTAGCGGCCCTTTAGCCAAGGGCAGCGTCCTCCTTTTTCATGGAGCATACCCCCTTTTTTGTATCGCTTCAGCTAAATCTATTCATGCTGAGGAAGCCCTACATACTTACCCAACTCTCTTCATATTGAAGATGTATCCTTTAATTTTATAATGAGGTTTAACAAGCTATATATAATATAATAAGGCTATTGCTATTTTTATCTAAAATAAACATGAACAAATTCTCAGACTTAGCAATCAAAAATCGCCAGCACCTTAACCTCGTTGTTAACCTCAGTTTGACGTAAGGAGTAGGCCCGTGAGCCTATTTTTTCCATGAGATATATTGGGTTTGAAGACATAAGCCAAGAGCCCTGAGAAAAAGAGGTTTTGGCCAAAAAATTGTTTGGCGGGCGATGCCTTTAAAGACCTTATTACGGCTAATACATAAGTTATGACAAACCTTCCAGCTTTTTGTTGAGTCAACGTACCTGTTTGTTTCCCTTTGCAGCAATTCAGCAGAATGACCAACGGGATGACCGCGTCTCGCATCCAGCTCAACAAAGCGATTGTAGCTGATAAGCTTCGGCAATTCCTCTCTGAGAGAGGTTTGAACACAGTTTAGGTAAAAATCTTTGAATCCGGTAATGCCCTCAAATGAAACAAAACGAGGATCGTTATAACTTCGGAAAGCATCATCCCAGACTCTCGTTCCCTTTGTCTCTGCGAGTTTCTTAAGGATCTTTGGTACGTGAGTTGTCGCTTGCAAAAATCATCAATCAAACAAAATATTTCTACTAGGGAAACCACTTTCCTTATTTATCGTGAAATTGAGAAGAACTTAATGGTTATACAGCCTCTTTGAAGCCATATCAGATAATTTCTTTAAAACTTACCTCAAACTGGGGTTAACAAAAACACTGAGCAATCAAGGTATTGAGCTCGTCACCCACGGCTTAAGAAAAACATGAAAAACAAAACCCGCTTGCGGCTTTTAAACAACTGCTTCTTGCAGGGCGTGGATTGATTGAAACAGCCATCGGAGAATTGAAAGAGATTTGCCAAATCCAGCACAACACGGCATCGCTTGCCAAACAATTTCTTGGCAGACCTCCTCTCAGGGCTCTTGGCTTATGTCTTCAAACCCAATATATCTAATGGAAAATAGGCTCACGGGCCCTACTCCTTACGTCAAACTGAGGTTAATTTAAATGCGAACTGTGGAAAATGAGCGATCGAGCTGGCCAAATTTCAGCTATATGACTGTGAGGAGTCGGCTAAGTCATGAAATTTATAAGCTGATCCAAAACCTCTCTTAAGTATGCCTTAAGAATATAGGCTTTGCTTCCTTTATTGGAGCTTTTGGCTGTAATCTTGTACTCAAATCACTAAAATTTCTTTTTTCTATATTAAGTAAATCTAATAAGGCGCCTGCCGAGTCTGGTACAAAGGGCTGTAGCAGTATTGCAATTTTTCTAATAACTTCCAAGAGTACATATAGCACTGTGTTCATTCTTGTAAGATCAGTTTTCTTAAGTTGCCAGGGAGCATTTAAGTCAATATAAGAATTTGCGGCCTTAGATAAACCTACAATCGCTTCAATGGCTTCACTAATTTCCTGATTATCAATAAACTTTTGCATGTTAGCATGCACTTGCTCAGACAAAATAAGTAACTGCTGATCTTCTCGACTAAAAGCATCAAAAGCTGGAATTTTGCTATCACAATTTTTATTAACAAACGCAATCACTCTTTGTGCAAGATTACCGATATTATTAGCCAATTCCGCATTGGTTAATTGAACAAATTGGGATTCTGAATAATTTCCATCATTGCCAAATGGGATTGCCCTCATAAGAAAATATCTAACATAATCTAAACCAAATTTTTCCACCAATTTTAATGGATCGATTACATTACCTAAAGATTTCGATATTTTCACTCCTTCATTAGTCCACCAGCCATGAGCAAACACTCTTTTTGGTAATTCAAAACCAGCTGCCATCAAAAATGCCGGCCAGTATACCGCATGAAACCTCAAAATATCTTTACCGATTAAATGCAGATCACAGGGCAAAAATGTCTGAGCAGAATCAATTGCAGATAAATAATTAAAAAGCGCATCAAGCCAAACGTACATTACATGCTTTTCATCGCCAGGAACCGGAATTCCCCATCGAAACGTTGTTCTTGAGATAGAAAGGTCCTTCAAGCCTAATTTAACAAATGAGATTACCTCATTTTTTCGACTCTCAGGCGCTACAAAATTAGGGTTATCATTATAAAAATTAAGTAATTTTTCTTCAAAAGCTGATAATTTAAAAAAATAGCTTTCTTCTTCAACCCACTCAACCTCTGCTCCAGTTGGAGCCTTACCCTTAATTAATTCTGCCTCCTGATAAAACGCCTCATCACGGACCGCATACCAGCCACTATATTTAGCAAGATAGATATAACCTTTATCATATAAAGTTTGCCAAACTTTCTTCACAAATCTTATATGGCGCTCCTCTGTAGTCCTAATAAAATCATCGTTTGAGAGATTAAGCTGCTGCGATAGCTTTTGGAAATTAGCTGCAAAACTATCTACAAATTTTTGCGTTTCTATATTAGCTTTCTCTGCAGATTTCTGTATTTTTTGACCATGCTCATCAGTCCCTGTCAAAAAATGCACCTTAAAACCATCAAGCCTCTTAAATCTTGCAATCACATCCGCAGCAATTGAGGTATATGCATGGCCTATATGCGGAAAATCGTTCACATAATAAATGGGAGTAGTGATATAAAAATTTTTCATATAGTACTGATGGCTACTTTTTCATCGCCTTTTAAATGATTATCGGCCAAAAGTATACCTATTATGCTGAAAAATTTAAAAAGCTTCAAGGATGTATCTACCCTATCAGTGTTTGCAGCTAAGGTATTTTCACCAAAAAAATTAATAAAATTTAAGATTTTCGGCTTCTCTATATACTGCTTGTCTTTTATCTGATTCAATGCCTCTTGGGCTTTATTTACCAAATCTTCTGGTACCTCTGCTACTTTAAACTCCAGTAAAATTCCGTCATGCCGCTTATTTTTAGGAATAAACATCACATCATACCTACCAAATCCTGACTCCTGGTTGAATTGAATAATATAACTGTCTCTTAAGCCCACCACTAAACCTAAAATCAACATATGAAACACCCGTTCAGGTGTATGCTGATTAAAATCAAAATAACTGCCGGTTTGTATAATATAAGTAGATAAATACATCTTGAATTTATCCATATCAGCTTAAGCTAATAGCAGTGCTGAACCACTGTTTAACTATATTATCGTAAACAAAGCCAACCTCTTTATTTGGAATAGATATCTTAGTTACTAATCTACCACCCATGAGTTCTGTAGATACCACATTTAAATAACCTGCATAAAGTAACAAACTCCATAATGCTTCTTCTTTAGTTCCAATATCCGTAAGTACTAAGTTTTCGGATAGTGACCTCTCAATTACTTTTCCTTGCAATAATTCTTCTAATTGCTGTTTAACTTCTATGCCAGCCTTGCTGAGTAAATGATGGAGCAATGCGTTGCTACAGCGGTGTTCAGCCAATATGGCTGAAGCTTACCATGGTTGCTTAAACAATTGATAATTGACCAAGGATTATATAAAGTATACTTACCTTGTTCATTTAAGGGCGAAAAACTCTTACGTTATTTAACCCCCAGAGAACAAGCTTTTTGTGGTACTCTGGTAATCCCAGTAAGTAACGCTTCAGCCAGAGCGGAATTATCTTTAAGAGCCTGGCCTAAGATACTGCGCATTAATTCTATCATTTCTCTATAATAACCCACTTATTAAATATGCTTCTTATATTGGGGTATCATATTCGTCGATTAGGATGATAGGTGTCTTATTGAACTTTTTCTTCATATGTTTCACTGCGCTTCTTAAATTTGCAGAGTTAGCTTTTTTATACAGTAATTCCTTAAATACTACTTTTTCATCTCCATATAAAAAATCACCCTCAAGTAAATATCTATAATTTCTATATAGTTCCATTGGTAGTGCCGAAATACCCTCATAAGCTTCAGCATAATCAGAGTATTTTATATTACTAAAACTAATAAAAATAACTGGATATTGATTCTGATGTTTTTCACAAAATCCTGTATTCTTCGCGATGTCTAAACCTTGGAATAGGTTATCTTGAGAAGATTTACTTTGATCTAGGAAATACTGCAACATTGACATATTAAGGGTCTTACCAAAGCGCCGTGGTCGGACAATCAGCATTACCTCAGCGCTGTCATTGATTACTTCCTTAATAAAGTTAGTTTTGTCAACAAACTGACAATCTTCTTGAATCAGTTTCTGAAAGTCACTTAGTCCTTGGTAAATCTTATACTCACATTAAATTTTTTCATGTATCGGTTTTTATACAGACTTCAGCTAAGCTTGCCTGCTGGCTCCAACAATTGCTGATTATAACCATTGGGGGGGAGGTTCGGTTAAAGTTTTTCGTTAAAGCTCCTATCTTTGTACGGCCTCAGCTAAGAAAGTGTAGAGGTAAAAAGTGGCGTGCCCTGGAGGATTCGAACCTCCGACCCACAGCTTAGAAGGCTGTTGCTCTGTCCAGCTGAGCTAAGGGCACATTGATAAGCGGCAATCCTAAGTAATTTCGACGTAAAAGTCAATTGGCTAACTAAAATTTTTTGGAAATGATATTGAAATTAGTAGCTAATAAAGTGACCGTTTATCTAGTTTCATACATCATAGCTGCTTTCATCCCAAGAAGTGGCTTTTATAGAGCCTCATTCAAACTGTTTTAGATCAGTCATAGAAAGGGCGGCAGGCACAACTCTACTTCATATGAAGGCGAGTTTACTGTGGCTGCCCCTCAACTTTTGATTAGCCACATATAGGCGAAAAGAAAAACAGGCAGTTGCAGGTACCACCAATTACACTGCCAACAATGGCACCAGTATAACTCACAGCTGCAATTATCTACAAGTACAAAAGTTGTTATTGTCTCTGCAGTGGTTGAAACATCCGCAGTTGTATAAGTAATTATAGGACAAGTTGTCGCAATAAATATGGGTGTAGAGGTCGTCAGACATGCCGGGATCCCAGGTGTTGTAAGAGCAGTTGTCCCCCCGTTGTGGTTTGTGGTTATAAAGGGGGGGAATATGGTAGTAGTGAACGTTGTTGGCTCTGTAGTCGTTGTGCTAGTCGTCTCTGCTACTAAGTTAGAGTTTTTTTGGCGGTTGACGCCGTAGTATCTGCAGTAAGCTACGGCTACTCTATATGGATGGGCTGCCTACGTCATAAAAATAGGGGAGTTGAAAAAAAGTGCCCTCTCCGTTGCCTAATGGTATAGAAACCTTGTTTGAGACCACCATGAGTACTAATTATGTCTTGTTTGCCGTCTTGATTTAGATCATCTACTGCTATCATTACAGGAGTGTTAGCGATTTGTAGGAAAACGGCTGGTTTAAAAGCTCCATCTCCATTTCCAAGCAATATAGAAATCGTGTTGGAATTATAATTAGTATTTAGCCTCAGTTTGACGTAAGGAGTAGGCCCGCGAGCCTATTTTTCCTGAGATATATTGGGTTTGAAGACATAAGCTAAGAGCCCTGAGAAGAGAGGTCTGCCAAGAAATTGTTTGGCGAGTGATGCCGTGTGGTGCCGGATTTGGCAAATCTCTTTCAATTGTCCGATGGCTGTCTCAATCAATCCACGCCCTGCAAGAAGCAGTTGTTTAAAAGCCGCAAGCGGGTTTTGTCCTTGATTGCTCAGTGTTTGCTTATATACCACCGATCTCCGAATAGAAGGCCTGTCAAATATTGAGTCAGTTTCTCGACAACGGCTCGATCATCTGTATTACCCGAAGTCAGTGTGAATGACATAATCTCTCCTTGATCATTGAGGCCAAAGAACCATCCGGGTCGACGTTTTCCCACGCTGAGCGACGCCTTTAAGGACCTTATTACGGCTAGTACGTAAGTTATGACAAACCTTCCAGCTTTTTGTTGAGTCAACGTACCTGTTTGTTTCCCTTTGCAGCAATTCAGCAGAATGACCAACGGGATGACCACGTCTCGCATCCAGCTCAACAAAGCGATTGTAGCTGATAAGCTTCGGCAACTCCTCTCTGAAAGAGATTTGAACACAGTTTAGGTAAAAATCTTTGAATCCGGTAATGCCCTCAAATGAAACAAAACGAGGATCGTTATAACTTCGGAAAGCATCATCCCAGACTCTCGTTCCCTTTGTCTCTGCGAGTTTCTTAAGGATCTTTGGTACGTGAGTTGTCGCTTGCAAAAATCATCAATCAAACAAAATATTTCTACTAGGGAAACCACTTTTCTTATTTATCGTGAAATTGAGAGAAACTTAATGGTTACACAGCCTCTTTGAAGCCATATCAGATAATTTCTTTAAAACTTACCTCAAACTGGGGGTTAATGTTGGTTGGAACTATCAAGGCTATTGTAAATGGTAAATATGGGCTTGAATACAAGGACGGGGTACTGAGAACGGCAATTGAAGGTGTGCTATCAGAGGGCGGGGTTTCTCTTCAGCTTGCGGGAGTGGGTGCAACTGTTTGTAATAAAGAGAGTTGTAACGAAGAAGTGGTTGATAATCCTGGTACAGAGTTTTGCATCTTTGATAATCTTGGTATTATAGTGCCAGTTGGAAATGTGTTAGACTATACAAGTTGTTAGGCAAAGCTTAGGTGGTACATAGCACAAAGGCTAAGCTTTATTTAGAACCGAATTTGCTTTACTGCACTTGACACTAATAATTTCATAGCTATAATACAATGACTAAATTTAATGCTTAATTCTTTTTTGGAGGCTTTTGCTTGGTACAAGTTGACGCTCGGTTTAATTTTAACACGACAAATAATTCGTCTAATATCGAAAATTTATTAAGAGAGTTAAAGAGGCTAATGCAGAGAGAGAAGACTCTTCAATCTGTAAAGGAGCACCGTTTCTACCTAAAGCCTTCTGCCAAGAGGAAGCAAAAACGAAAAAAAGCTAGTACTCAGAGAAGACAACTCAACAGCCAAAGAAGGCAGTTTTCTTAAAGGTAATCCCTTAGATCAGAATGACCCAAAAGCTAGTAGTTGCAAATTGGAAGATGAATATCCTTTTGCACGAAGCGGTTGCTCTGCTTGAATCCGTTAATATAGGGAGTCTTCATAAGAGTTTAGTAATCTGTCCGTCTTTTATTTATATACCAACATTAGTGGATGCGTTTAAGAAATTAGATTTTGGAGCGCAGGATTGCTCTGCGAATGATTTAGGGGCGTATACTGGTGAGGTTGCGGCGGCAATGTTATATGAGATTGGATGTAAATACGTTATTATTGGACATTCCGAAAGACGTATTAGTTGCGGTGAAGATAATCAAACAGTAGGTAGAAAATTAGTTAAGGCTTTAGAATCAAAGATTACTCCTGTAATTTGCATAGGAGAGTCTCTGGAGGTCAGAAATCAGGGTAGTACTCTGGAACATCTATTTAAGCAGCTTGAAGAGATAGGAATAAGTAGAAATAAAAAATTTGTAATTGCATATGAGCCCATTTGGGCTATAGGCTCGGGCGTTACCCCGAGCGTCGACGAGGTTAAGGCTATATTTAATAAAATCAAAGGGGCCTACCCCTATCTTCAACTTCTATACGGAGGGTCTGTAGGTCCAGAGAATGCCGATGAATTTTTTGGTATAGATGTTCTAGATGGTTTATTAGTTGGAGGCGCCGGCCTGAGCGCGCAAAAATTGAATCAAATATTGAGCTAAGTAAAGAGGAGTTAGTCACTGAAAACTAGCTTTTTGCCGCTAATTGGTCACTTCGCTAGTAAATAGGCCTGTCGCTTCGCCCTCTTTTTTTTCTAAAGCAGGTCTTTCAGCTCTATCGAGTCTTTTTTGGATAGAGCGGGTTTTAGTTTCGGCATCGCTAATTGCTTGACTCGCTTGTTCTAATTTAGTTCTTGTTTTGCTTAATAAATCAGCAAACTTGGAGAGTTCTGGCTTAATAGATTCTAATACCTTCCAAACCTGGCTTGAGTGCTTTTCTATGGCCATAGTTTTGAAGCCCATTTGCAAGCTATTTAATATGGCGCATAGAGTAGTTGGGCTAGTGATCACTATTCTATATTCTCGTTGCAAGAGTTCAATAATTCCGATGCGCCTTAACGCTTCTGCATAGAGGCCTTCAATTGGGAGAAACATGATGGCAAAGTCGGTGGTAGTGGGAGTATTAATATATTTTTCTGCTATAGTTTTTGCACATTTTTTAAGGCTGTTTTCTAGCAATTTGCTGTGCTTGTCTATATCAGTTAAGTCGCCATTCTCTTGTGCTTCCAACAATCTGTGATAATCATCCAAAGGGAATTTGGCATCTATTGGAAGCCAAACAACGGAATTATCATCTCTTCCTGGTAGTTTAATGGCATATTCAACTCGGTCTTGGGAATCAAATTTAATGGCGACGTTGCTTGCGTATTGATCTGGCATCATGACTTGTTGCAATATAGCTTCGAGTTGAGCTTCACCCCAAATTCCTCGAGTCTTTACATTAGTTAGTACTTTCTTCAAATCTCCAACACCTGAGGCGAGGTTTTGCATTTCTCCGAGCCCCTTGTAAACCATCTCTAAGCGCTCACTAACAATCTTAAATGACTCTCCAAGTCTCTTTTCTAAGGTGCTTTGTAACTTCTCATCGACGATTAATCTTATATCTTCCAGCCTTTTACTATTCTCATCTTGCAATTTGGATATATTTTCATGCAGAGTTCTTCTGATATTTTCCATTTTATTTTCATTAAGCTGGGCGATCTGTCCAAGTTGCTGATGTAAAGTGTCTAGTTGATTTTTTTGCGCTGAAATTGAGGTGTTGAACTGTTGTACAATGCTGTGATGGTGCAATGCAGACTGCTTTTCTTGGTTGTCAAAATTGTTTCCTAGAGAAAGAGAAAGTTTTGTCTCGAATTCTGCAAGTTTAGATAGTAAGGTTTGATTATATAAGTTGGTTTTCTTTGCTCCAAGGGCGGTAACTATAGAGAAAAGAGTAGATAGCATACCCAAAATAATAACTATCAGTAAAGTGGCTAATTCCATGAATTATTCCTCTGGAACAATTTGCCTTCTTCTTCGATCTCTTTTTACTTTTTTAGGTAATTGTTGCATGATAATTCTTGGCTCTACGTAGGAGGAAATTGCATTAGATAATTCTTCCATTTGATCTTTGAAAAAATGCTCTGCTCCATAGATTGAAACATATTCAATGTCTGAATTCTTTTGTTCGTCAAGCTTTTCATACAGGTTGATTACTGAAGCCTCTGGAACTATCTTATCTTCAGTACCTTGAATAATAAGTCCTGGAACTGGGCAAGGAGATAAGAAATTAAAATCATATGAATGCGCAGGAGGAGAAATAGCGATAAAATTATTGATATCCGGTCTTCTCATTAATAGTTGCATTGCAATCCAAGCGCCAAAAGAAAAGCCAATTACCCAATAACTTGATGCTCCTGGGTTGTGCGCTTGTAGCCAATCAAGAGCAGTTGCGGCATCTAGTAATTCTCCAGCTCCATGATCGAAAGTACCATGCGATTTTCCTACTCCCCGGAAGTTAAATCTTAGAACAGAAAATTTATGACTAATTAATGTATGAAAAACATTGTAAATTACCTTGTTATTCATAGTTCCGCCATGAAGCGGATGAGGATGTAAAACCAACACAGCAGGAGCGTTTATCTCCTCTGAATGAAAGTATCTTCCTTCAATCTTGCCGCTTGGTCCATTAAACATTACTTCACGCATATAAATCTTTTTCAAATAATTGTTGATTATTTCACTAGGTTATTTTAGAATCTGAACAGGCACACTAATGCTTAACCTATTTTGGCTAAAAGGCAGCACAACATATTCTATATAAACTCAATACAAATAGCAAAGAAAATGTTTCTAACAAGTAAGGCTAGATATGCTGTTATGGGAATGCTAGAAATAGCTTCTAAGGAGCCATTTTCTTTAACTAAATTAGCGGATATAGCGCTTAACCAAGAAATTGAGGTGCTGTTTTTAGAGCAAATATTTGCTAAATTAAAAGGAGCAGGCTTGGTTGAAGCTGTAAGAGGGCCAGGGGGCGGTTATCGCTTAGCTAAGAGGGCTGATGCAATCTCAATTTCGGAAATCATTAGGGCTGTCGAGGAAGATATAAAAATTACACGCTGTGCTCATCAGACCCATAGTGGCCGCAGCAATGGTTGCTTGGCATCTGGTAAGGTGACGTGTGCTACTCATCATTTATGGGCAGGGTTAGAGAATCAGATTGAGGAATATTTTTCAAATAAAACCCTCTTGGATGTTCAGAACCAGCGTTTGGCTAAAACACCCTCTTTAAATAACATCTATTTCGATCATAACTCAACAACCAGCTTATTACCAGAAATCAAGAAAGAAATGCTGGAACTTTTTCAACGCCCGCTGAATGCCTCTTCAACTCATGCAAACGGTAGAGATGCAAAGCATTATTTAGAAAATGCTAGAAGCAGGGTGAAAGAATTTTTAAAAGCAGATAGTCAATATAATGTGGTGTTCACCTCTTCTGGAACTGAGGCTAATAATTTGGCAATCTTGGGAATAAAAAATGTTAATCCGTTAGTATCAGTGATAGAACATTCTTCAATACTAGGGATAGTTAGCCATGCTATAATAAAGGTTCTACCAACTGGTGCAGTTGATCTTGCTGAGTTAGAGAAATTCTTAACTATGTGCAGCGAGCGCACTCCTTTAGTTTCAGTGATGCTTGCAAATAATGAGACAGGTGTCATTCAACCAATTAAGGATATCGTTTATTTAGCTAAAAAGAAAGGGGCTATAGTTCATACCGATGCAACTCAAGCGCCGGGGAAAATAGCTATAGATATAAATGATCTTGCAGTTGATATGATGACCATATCCGCTCATAAGTTTGGCGGACCTTTGGGAGCTGCTGCGTTAATTTATAAAAAGAACCTAGATATTAAGCCAATCATCATTGGTGGGGGGCAAGAATATAGGCTCCGTTCTGGGACTCATAATATACATGCAATTCATGGCTTTGGGCTGGCATGCTCTCTAGAAGAGAAATATCGGAATTTAATGGCTAAAACAGAGCCAATTAGAGATTATATTGAGGAAGAGATCTTAAATATAGCTAGTCAAGCGGTTTTCTTTGGTAAAGGTGCTGTGCGGTTACCAAATACATCCTCTATTAGTATGCCAAATGTTACAGCTGAGGCGCAAATTATACATTTCGATACGAATGGCATTGCTATAAGTAATGGCAGTGCTTGTTCTTCGGGCACTTCTAAATTACCGCATGTCCATATGGCAATGGGTTATTCTTTGGAAGAGGCTAAAACTGCTACTAGAATTAGCTTAGGGATAAATAACACCCATGAAGAAGCTAAAAGGTTCATTCAAGTATGGAAGGATCTATACCTTAGGTCAAATAAATTAATAAAGGATGCAATTTAATTATTATGAAATTACCAATTTACATGGATTACCAAGCTACAACCCCGGTTGATAGAAGGGTTTTAGGGAAGATGTTACCATATTTTACAGAAAAATTTGGTAATCCTCATTCTAGAAGCCATTCCTTTGGATGGGAAGCAGAGGAAGCAAATGAAAACGCAAGAAAGCAAATTGCTGGGCTCATTAATGCGGATAGCAAAGATATCGTATTTACTTCGGGAGCGACTGAATCAAATAATCTAGCTTTGAAAGGAGTTGCGCATTTTTATAAGAATGAGAAGAAACATATAATTACTACTATAACAGAGCATAAATGTGTTCTAGATACCTGCCGCCACCTTGAACAAGAAGGATTTAGAGTAACTTATCTCCCAGTAAAGACTAATGGATTAATTGATTTGAAAGATTTGGAGAATGCAATCAGTTCAGATACTCTTCTTGTCTCTATTATGACAATTAATAATGAAATAGGTGTTATTCAGCCAATTTCGAAGATTGGTAAGATATGCAGATCTCATGGAGCATTTTTCCATACGGACGCCGCCCAAGCTTTTGGGAAAATTCCATTAGATGTAGAAGTTATGAATATAGATTTAATGAGTATTTCTGGCCATAAAATTTATGGTCCAAAAGGTATCGGGGCTCTTTATATTAGAAGAAAACCGAGGGTTAGATTGACTGCGATGATTAATGGCGGCGGGCAGGAAAGAGGCATGAGATCTGGTACACTACCTACCCCTTTAGTAGTAGGTATGGGAGAGGCAGCGGTAATTGCCAAGCAAGATATGGAAAATGATTATAAAAGAATCTCGAACTTGAGTGAAAAATTTATCAGTGAAGTTACTAAAATTCCAGAGGTATATCTGAATGGAGATAGAAATATTAGATATCCGGGCTGCATCAATCTAAGCTTTTCATGTATAGAAGGAGAATCTATGATTGGGGCAATAAAAGATTTAGCTGTTTCTTCTGGATCTGCTTGTACTTCTGCATCCCTTGAGCCTTCATATGTTTTGAGAGCTTTAGGAGTAGATGAGGAAATGGCGCATACATCAATTAGGTTCGGTATCGGGCGATTTACTACAGAAGGAGAAATTGATTACGCAGTAAAATGTATCACCAGAAGTGTTGATCGGCTCCGAGAATTAAGCCCTCTTTGGGAGATGATGCAAGAAGGGATAAATTTAAAAACAGTTAATTGGTCAGGTCATTAAAAAGTTATTAGAGGTAAAATTATGGCATATAGTAAAAAAGTTATAGATCATTATGAAAATCCGCAAAATGTCGGCTCCTTTGCTAAAGATGAAGAAAATGTAGGCACAGGTCTAGTTGGAGCTCCGTCTTGCGGGGATGTAATGAAGCTACAAATCAAGGTTAATCCTAAGACGCAAATTATAGAAGATGTGAAATTTAAAACTTTTGGATGCCTTTCAGCTATTGCTTCAAGTTCTTTGGCAACTGAAAGAGTAAAGGGAAAGACTCTTGCAGAAGCGGCTAGAATAAAAAACTCTGAAATTGCCCAAGAGCTTTCATTACCTCCGGTTAAAATCCACTGTTCGGTATTAGCAGAAGATGCAATAAGTAGTGCCATTCGTGATTATAAAGAAAAATGGGAAATAGGTGATAAATAACTATGAGTAACATCATCTCTATTACTGAAACTGCGGCTAACAGAATCAAAGCATTAATAGCGCAAAGAAGCAAAGCTACTGCTGGTATTAGAATTGGTATTAAACAAGGTGGCTGTTCAGGACTTGCTTATACTTTTGAATACGCAGATGAAAAAAATCCTGTTGATGAAGAAGTGGTGGATAAAGACGTTGTTATATTCATTGCACCAAAAGCGGTACTTTATTTAGTTGGCACCGAGTTAGACTATAAGGATGAAAAAGTGAAATCTGGATTCGTTTTTCTCAACCCCAATGAAAAAAGTAAGTGTGGTTGTGGAGAGTCGTTTTCTGCCTAGTGTAACCTCAGTTTGACGTAAGGAGTAGGGCCCGTGAGCCTATTTTCCATTAGATATATTGGGTTTGAAGACATAAGCCAAGAGCCCTGAGAGGAGGTCTGCCAAGAAATTGTTTGGCAAGCGATGCCGTGTTGTGCTGGATTTGTCAAATCTCTTTCAATTCTCCGATGGCTGTTTCAATCAATCCACGCCCTGCAAGAAGCAGTTGTTTAAAAGCCGCAAGCGGGTTTTGTTTTTCATGTTTTTCTTAAGCCGTGGGTGACGAGCTCAATACCTTGATTGCTCAGTGTTTTTGTTAACCCCAGTTTGAGGTAAGTTTTAAAGAAATTATCTGATATGGCTTCAAAGAAGCTGTGTAACCATTAAGTTTCTCTCAATTTCACGATAAATAAGGAAAGTGGTTTCCCTAGTAGAGATATTTTGTTTGATTGATGATTTTTGCAAGCGACAACTCACGTACCAAAGATCCTTAAGAAACTCGCAGAGACAAAGGGAACGAGAGTCTGGGATGATGCTTTCCGAAGTTATAACGATCCTCGTTTTGTTTCATTTGAGGGCATTACCGGATTCAAAGATTTTTACCTAAACTGTGTTCAAATCTCTCTCAGAGAGGGATTGCCGAAGCTTATCAGCTACAATCGCTTTGTTGAGCTGGATGCGAGACGCGGTCATCCCGTTGGTCATTCTGCTGAATTGCTGCAAAGGGAAATAAACAGGTACGTTGACTCAACAAAAGCTGGAAGAGGGGTTTTGTCATAACTTACGTATTAGCCCGTAATAAGGTCTTTAAAGGCATCGCTTAGCGTGGGAAAACGTCGACTGGATGGTTCTTTGGCTTTAAGTGGTTCCTTCAGGATCAAGGGAGAGATTATGTCATTTCACACTGACTTTTCCCAACACATATGGCGGCTTTTAAACAACTGCTTCTTGCAGGGGGCGTGAATTGATTGAAACGGCCATCGGACAACGAAAGAGATTTGTCAAATCCAGCACACACGGCATCGCTCGCCAATCAATTTCTTGGCAGGGCTCTTGGCTTATGTCTTCAAACCCAATATACCTCATGGAAAAAAATAGGCTCGCAGGCCTACTCCTTACGTCAAACTGAGGTTGTTAAAGCACCTACAAAAAGGATACGCTCCACCACCAGAACCTCTATTACATTGGAGCGCTCTTGGAGAGATCTAACAGCCAGAGTGCTGCTCTTACGGTTACGGCGCAGTCCCTAATAATCTACAGCTTTAGCTGCAGTGTTTTTTAATTGTATGTCTTAACTAATGAGAAGTCAAAAAGCATTCAAGAATGGCTGAGAGTTTTTGGAAGCCGCGAAAGCCGCCAAACTCTAAAGCTTCTCGTTGCTCAGGGATAATTGGGGGTGCCTATAGAAGTTTGGCTGCTGCACCTACAACTTTCCCATGAGAGCTCGAAAACTCTCGTCTTCTTCATATGGGAAGAGCTTTAGAATTGAGCATGCCCTTCTATACGCTGTGTATAGATAGTCAGAAACAGGCTTCGATACTAGTAACTTATCCTGAATATAAAGGCCTTTTGCTCGAGAAGAAGCTTAAATTATTTTCTTCACCCCTCAGGATTGATAGTCTTTTTATCTTTCCTCATTGAAAAATGCAGCTGAGGGATGGTAGTAGCACCAGTTTTTCCTATAGTTGCAATTGGTTGTCCTTGCTTTACTTTTGCTCCTTTTGCTACGCTTATCTTAGCATTATGTGCATAGGCAGTGAGATAATTACCTCGATGCTTAATTATTATCAGATTACCATAAACCTTTGGTTCTTTACCCACATACATTACTTCTCCATCGGCTGCTGCCCGCACTACCGTACCAAGAGGAGCAGCTATATTCATGCCTTCGTTAAAGGAATTCCCTGACTTGCCATATCGCGACATAATCTTACCCTCAACCGGCCAAATAAATTGCTTTGAATTTAAAGGAGTAGCATATTTAAAATCACCCTTCTTCACTACTTCTTTTTTAGAAATAATGAGTTCACCTTGGGGCAAAGACTGCTCTGCTAGCACATGAGTTTTTGATGAATTAATATCTTTATCTAATTCTTCATCACTAGAAGGTGATTTTTGCTTGGTAGGCTCTGGAACTAAAGGTATGCCCTCTATAGTATAATCATAATCCTGCCCCTCTTCATCAAATACCTGTTCTTCAAACTGGACATCACGTGACATAGGAATTTTTATTACTTCTCCAGCAGCAACAGATCCACAAACTGGTCTTCCATTAACTCTTGCTAGGACTTCTGTCTCAACTCCATAGTTATATGCTATCTCTTTAATGCTCTGAGTTCTAGAAATTCTTATTAATTTTACTATGCCTGATTTACCATAATAAAACTGCTCTTTACGTTCAGAGGGAGCAGGTTTATCAGTGCTACAAGAAGAAATGAATAGTAAAGGAATTAAAGCCAAAACTTTAAAAAATTTACACATGTTTTTCATATTAGAATTTGAATATCAATTTCATTTTTTTAGCTGAGTATATGCTTCAGCTAGAGCTACATTTTCATTTAATAGCTTATTTATCTCAGTTTGTTTAGCTTTAAATGCAACTAGCTGTTGATCTTCTAGATTTAATGATTTTGGTATGATAGTAATCTTCGCAGGGTTAACTTGCTTACCATCTACATGCACTTCGTAGTGCAGATGCGGACCTGTAGACATCCCGGTTGAACCAACATAACCAATAACCTCACCTTGTTTTACCCTAGATCCCGCAGAAAATTTGCTAGAGAAGCGATCCAGATGCGCGTATAAGGTAGAATATTTTTTATTATGTCTAATTTTAACATAACGCCCATAGTTACTATGATACTTCATGATTTCAATTACTCCATCTCCTGAAGCGATAACAGGAGTGCCACGCGGTGCCGCGTAATCAAGGCCTCGGTGCATTCTAGAATACCCTAGAATTGGATGCTTCCGCATGCCAAATCCAGAGCTTACTGTAGCACTTTTCACCGGAGTCCTAAGCAATGCTTTCTTTATGCTAGAACCATCCTTATTAAAATAACCAAAAGTGCCATCAGAAAATTCATGCATATATACCTCAATATTTCGATCTTTCACCTGTAAAGAAGCATACATAATCCTGCCATCCTTAATTTTTTTGCCCTTATCATTTATTTGATATTCGTGTACAACTTTAAACTTGCTACCAAATTCTAGATCGCGCTGAAAGTCAATTTGGTGACTAAATATATTAATGAAATCCATAGCTATAGAGCGCGACAAACCACTATTTTGTGCGGAATGAAAGAAGCTATTAGTTATCTTCCCACCAACAGAGGTAATCCTGTTTTTCAGTACGATCGGCAACAACTTAGCATGATATTGTCTACTATCTAAAGAATAATTTATCTGGATTTTAGCTTCAGAAGTATCAATAAGTAATTGCTCAATATTTTCTGGCTTATCAATGAGTTGCCCTTGGGCAGTCAAGAACGAAACTTGAATCTCTTCCCCAGCTCTTAATTTGGTTAACTTATAAACTTTCCCTATAGCGCTTGTAATGAGGTGCGATTTCTTTTTATCGATTTGTAATTCCGTAAATATTTGCTCTAGGTTATCACCTTCTTCTAAAATAATTTTATATATACCATCTTCTTTTTTTATTTTACTATACTGCTCAATATCATGAGAGTTGTCACTAACATCAGTACTTTCTTCATTATCGATAAAAGGAGAGGTGTGATTATCTATAGTTAAAAGCTTAACTAACAAAGTAGAATCGGGAACGTTAACAGAACTCCCCCAAAGAATAACATTGTAAGTCAGAGAAACTATTATCGTAACGAAAAGAGCTAAATGGTACTTATCTAATCTGAATAAGAAACGCACTCCAATGACCTAATAATATATAATCAGCACAGAAAAGGATACACCAAAACACATAATGGTCAATATCTAATGCTAACTAGAATTAATTTTTTGCCTCTATAATGGTTATGGGAGAAGCTTTTCCTTTGATCGATATATTAATAATACTATTCCTCCTAATATAAATGGAGTACATAATATTTGCCCGGTTGTAAAATATTTGGCAATAAATCCAATATGATAATCTGGTTCTCTAAAGAATTCAGCAATCGATCTAAAAATTCCGTAAAGTATTAAAAACGAAGCAGATAAAATTCCGCTGCTTCTTATTTCGCTGGACCTCCTTACCAAAAACATTATAAAAAATAACAGCAAACCTTCTAGAAAAGCTTCATAAAGTTGGCTTGGGTGTCTCACTTCTCCATCGGTAGGGAAAACTATTCCCCAAGCAACTTCAGTTTTTCTACCAAACAATTCACCATTAATAAAATTGGCAATTCTTCCAAAAAAAAGTCCAATAGGTGCTGCACATGCAATTAAATCTGTTAATGCTAAAAAGTTTAACTGATATTTTTTACATAGAAAGTAAATACCTACCACCAACCCAATGAATCCCCCATGAAATGACATTCCGCCTTGCCAAATTTTAATTATCTCAAGAGGTTGCAATATATAATAATCAATATTGTAGAAAAGTACGTAACCAAGCCTTCCGCCAATAATAATTCCAGCTGCTGCATAAAAAATCATGTCTTCAACTATGCTACCTTCCAATGGCAAGCGTAAAGACTTACTGTTTAAGTAATTTATATACCAGGCGCTAATTATAATACCTAACGCATAGGCTAGACCATACCACCGTAAAGCTATTGGGCCATATATATGAAAAATCACCGGATCTATAGAGGGAAATGCGATAGAAACCATAAGAAAAATTTGATAGAGTATAGCACAAAATTATTATAGATATGTATATATTAAATTGAAAATACTCTCAAAGTATTTTAATTTTTAATCATCATTAGCTTTTAAAGGTAAAATAACATGTCCAAGGATAATAATAACCTTTTTGCAGATATAGCAAAGCTTGCTAATTCAGCTATCGCGACCACTGCAAACATGAAAAATGAATTGACTAAATTTGTTAAATATCAAATAGAATCGTTCATAGCAGGGATGGACTTTGTAAAAAGGGAAGAGTTTGAAGTAGTGAAAAAAATGGCAACACAAAATGCGCTTGCGTTAGAAAAAATAACTGGTAAAAAAGGCCCTAGCCCAGCGCCCCAAAAAAGTGTAGGGAATAAAACAAAGAAACCTATTAACAAACCAAGTGCTAAACCAAAAACAAATTGAAGAAATTTTTACTAGATTTGCGACAGTAAAAGAAAGGCCATTAATAGAGCTAGACTACTCTACTCCGTATACTTTATTGGTAGCCGTTGTTCTTTCAGCCCAATCAACAGATAAAACAGTAAATAAAGCTACCGAAAAGCTCTTTAAAGTAAGTGATACCCCAGAAAAGATGGTAGAGCTTGGCGAAGAAGCACTAAAAAACTTTATTAGAATGATCGGCCTCTATAATTCCAAAGCCAAAAATATTATTGCTTCAAGCAAAATACTTATCGAAAAATTTAATAGCGTAGTTCCAGATAATTTAGAAGATTTACAGTCATTGCCAGGGGTTGGAAGAAAATCGGCTAACGTAATTTTAAATTCTATCTTCGAAAAAAATACTATAGGAGTAGATACTCATGTTTTTAGGGTTTCTAATAGGGTTGGTCTTTGCCAAACCAAAAACGTGCTAGCGACTGAGATGGAATTAGAGAAAAAGATACCAGATCGTTTTAAAAGTTATGCACACCACTGGCTAGTTTTGCATGGAAGATATATATGTAAAGCTAAAAAACCTCTTTGTTCTCAATGCATTATCAATGGTATTTGCCAATATGAAAATAAAACTTAAAACCATTACAAAACTCTTATTAGTAGTTGGTTTAGTAGCAGCTTGTGGGATCAAGAAAAATTTGACTCTAGACTGATTTGCTAAGCCAAAACTAGTAGGCTTGAAAGGTATATCTCCCCTTAACTTGAAGAGCTGGATATATAGTTATAAGCCTCAAATTGATGGTGAAGATGATCTGATTATCGGTGCTCCTGGTAATATTTATACTAATAATAATGCAGGACAAGCATATGTGATTTGTGGGGAAGTTTTTGAGTGGTAATTTACTGACTTTTAAATATATAAATCGATAGATTTTAATGTTAAGAGATGAAGCCGTTTGCAAGGCTAGCTTGCTTTGGCTCGCCTTGCAAGCTGCGTTCGCCAAGGGGCGGAGGGCGTGGCCACGCCTTTTTCGTTGAAACTCGCTTTAGTTCAATCCTTCAAGTTAAAGAAGTACACTTACTAAAAATGCCTATCTCAAGGAAGCTTTCTCAAATCTGGGCCAGAGTTTTGATCTTAGCCTTGGAGTGAATTTCATTTTGCGACATAATTACCGCACTCGGTTTTACTCTCTCTATAATTTTTCTAACAAAAGGCCTTACAAGCGCTGAAGTAAGTATTACTGGAGTTTCACCAATTGAAGCATATTTTTCGTATTCTTTATTAACATCTGCAACAAATTCATGGAGTTTGCTTGGAGGCAATACTATTTGCTTGTTATCTCCTTCTCCAACTATATGTTCGGCTATAACTTGTTCCCAATCCGTAGATAAAACCAATATAGGAATATAGCCGTTCTCATTAGTATTAGCGTTGCATATCTGTTTTGCAAGGCGCACCCTTACGTGCTCAGTTAACTTTTGAACATTAGTCGTAGTTGAACTAAGTTCAGATACAGCTTCTAATATCCCTGGCAAATCTCTAATAGAAATACCCTCACTTAAAAGAGACTGTAGTATACGCTGTAGAACTACCACTGAGATTTGAGTTGGAATGATTTCATTAACAAGTTTTTTATGACCATCAGGCAAGTTATCAAGTAATTTCTGTACTTCAGCATAGGTTAGCAACTCCGTCACGTTCTCTTTTAATAACTCAGTCATGTGAGTTATTATTACTGTAGACGACTCTATCACGGTATATCCTTTAAACAGAGCGTCCTCTCTATAAGATGGATTAATCCAGCGCGCCGCCAAACCAAAAGCTGGCTCTTTGGTATCTTCTCCAGGAATTTTTATCGGAGCGCCAGTTGGCTCCATAATAAGTAATTTATCTCTTTGTACATGGCCTCGGCCTACTTCTATTTCTTTAATCTTTAAGATATACATGTTACCATCAATCTGCATGTTATCTTGCACTCTAACAGATGGTACTACAAATCCCATTTCTTTAGCTAATTGTTTACGTAAACCTTTAATCTGATCAGTGATTTTTAAAGTATTTGATTGTTCAACAAGAGGAAGTAATTCATACCCTATTTCGAGTTTAATCATGTCCATATGAAGAGCTGATGTCTGCTGTGATGAAGCTTCACGCGAAACACTATCTTCAGCTCTTGAAACAGAAGAGACAGTGGTTGGCGTATCAAATAAATTAGCAGTATTTTGTTTTTGTACCTTATTAAGCCAAAAAGAAGCACCTCCCATAATTGATCCAGCTATAAAAAATGGCACTAGAGGAAGTCCTGGCATTATTCCCATAAAAAAGCATAATCCTGAACTAATTGCCAGAGATTGGGGATATCTTCCTAATTGTTGGAATATTGCCTTATCAGCTGACCCATGTACACCCGATTTAGTAACGAGTAGACCAGCACTAATCGACACAATAAGAGCGGGGATCTGGGTTACCAAACCATCTCCTATGGTTAATATGGTATATGTTTTTAATGCTTTGTTAAAACTCATGTCTTGCTGTAAGGTACCTATTATAATGCCAGCAATTAAATTGATAAAAGTAATTAATAGACCAGCTATCGCATCGCCCCTCACGAATTTATTAGCACCATCCATAGAGCCAAAAAAAGTACTCTCATTTTCTAAATTTTTTCTTTTTTGCTGGGCTTGCTCTTGGTTAATGACACCTGCTGCAACGTCGGCATCTATTGCCATTTGCTTGCCAGGCATTGCGTCTAAACTAAAGCGTGCTGCAACTTCAGCAATTCTTCCAGAGCCCTTAGTAATCACAACGAAATTTATAATGGTTAAAATAGCAAAAACTATAGCTCCGATTACTACAGAGCCCTGCATAACAAAATACCCAAATGCCTCTACAACATGGCCTGCAGCATCTGTGCCTTTATGACCGTTTGATAAAATAAGCCTAGTAGTTGAAATATTGAGAGAGAGCCTAAGCATTGTGACAACTAACAGAATACTAGGAAAGGAGCTCAGATCTAATGGCTTATCAATAAATAGTACTGTCATCAGTATTAATACAGAAAATGCTATTGAGGCGCTCAACAAGAAATCCAATAGACCAGTAGAAACTGGAAATATCAACACCCCAATTATACATAATATTCCAATTGCAAAGGCTATGTCTTTGTGTTGTAAAAACTCATATAGCTTTTTGGTTAGAGTCTCCTTATTAATTTTACTAAACTCAAGGTTTGCGGAATTATTTTTCATCTTAAATTCTCGTTCACTTATTGCTGAGCTTATCTAGCTTAAGATTTATAATATATAAGCGATAAATAAAATCAAAGTGTTTTCAACTTAAAATAGTATTTATAATAACGGCATACTATAATCTGTATACTAAAGTATTTGGACAGAGAGATGAAGTATAGACAAACTAGTAGTCGAATTATTCAGCTATAAATGCTGCCACCCTTCTTTAAAGTATATATAGCCAGTAAATAAAGTTAAGGCTGCTGTAATCCATAATAAGGTATGGCCTAATGGAGTAAGATAATGTATTCCTGTTGCTTCCTCACCAAGAAGAACAACGATAATAGAGATCATTTGCATGGCAGTTTTTACTTTTGATAAGCGACTTACTGGCATACTCACTTTAATTTGGCCGAGATACTCTCTTAATCCTGATACTAATATTTCCCTCCAAAGTATGGCAAGTATTGGGAGGATTGGGGCCATATCTTTGTGTACCAACATAACCAAAGTCGATATCACAAGCATCTTGTCAGCAATCGGGTCCAACATTCTACCAAAGCTAGTTTCCGTTTTCCAAAGTCTGGCAAGCAAGCCATCAAAGTAATCTGTAATGCTCGCAAAAATAAATATGCCCGTTGCCACATATCTAGCAATGTTCCCTTCTAAGTAAAAAGATGTAACCAAGATTGGAATCAGGGCGATTCTAATTAGGGTTAGAATATTAGGAATTTGATTTAGCGACATAGACGCTTATCTGGTTTAGAAAAAAAAGCACCCCACCTATTCTATTCATCTTTTTTGCTGTGTAAATAATTATAAACCTCCAAAGCAAAGTTTTTCCCAAAATTGGGGAGTTGTTGTAATTCTTTTAACGAAGCTCGCTTAATTTTTTCATAAGAACCAAACGCGCTTAATAAAATTTTTTGCCTTTTACTGCCTATACCTGGTATGGTACTGGTTAAAGAGGTTATAGTTTCTTTTTGGCGCAGTTTTCTATGCGTTGAAATAGCGAATCTGTGTGCCTCATCCCGCAACCTTTGCAAATAATGCAAAACCTTGTCATCTTTAGCAAAATTTATTACTTGCCCATCATCTAAATAAAAAGTTTCCTCCCCAGCATTACGCTTCGGTCCCTTAGCAATTGCAACTGCACGGATATCGGTTACATTTAGCTCCTTTAAAACTGAAGAAGCGACCGCTAAATGATTAGGGCCGCCATCAATTAGTATCAAATCCGGTATATTAGTACTCTCAAGTTTTTTAAATCTGCGCATTAGCACCTCATGCATCATAGAGTAATCGTCCCCAACTTCTACTTGCCTAATTTTAAATATGCGGTATTCATCTTTAATAAATTGCTTGCCGTCACTTACTACTCTGCACCCAACTGCGTACTTGCCCTGAATATGGCTATTATCATAGACTTCTATTCTTTGAATTGGTTTATCAAGATCAAAAATATTTTGTAATTGCTGCAATATTTCATCTGCCACTATATCATTTTTCATATGCTGAATTAATGATACTTCAGCATTCTTTCTTGCTATACTATATATTCTAGCAACAGATTTATCTTTTTCAGCATTCAGTATTTTAATATTAAATAGTGTCTCCAAAACTTTCGCAGTATTGCTATCTGTATAATTTATAGCAATAACGGACGGAGGGGCTTTCTTCGCATAATATGTTAGCAAAAACGTCTTTACTATTTCATCCCCTTCTTCAATTGCGTCCAAGAAGAAATTCGCATGACCAACGTTTTTTCCCTCTCTAATACTAAACACCTGTATAGCATTCCTAAGCTGCATGGAATATATTGCAAAGACATCAATATTATCATATGCATTTTCACTATATAACTCTTCTGTTTGCAGCTGATTAAACAATTGTATTTTGTATCTTACCTCCGCTGCCTTCTCAAATTGTAAATTCTCACTAGCTATTTCCATTTCTTTTATTAGCTCATTTCGAAGTTCTGCCACATCTCCAGATAAAAATTTTTTTGCTCTTTTGAGGCTTTTATTATAATCTGCTTCGCTTATTTTGTCGACACAAGGAGCAGAACACCTAGATATTTGGTATAGAAGGCAAGGCCTTTGTCTTCTTGAAAAGAATTTATCGGAGCAACTGCGTAACTTAAAAATTTTTTGGATATTCAACATGAGATTTTCCAAATCACCAGCCACCAAAAATGGACCAAAATAAGAATTTTTTTCTTTCTTAGCTCCCCTATACTTAAAGATCCGTGGAAATTTATGCACATTCTCAATAACTAAATAAGGAAAGCTTTTATCACTCTTTAAAGCTATATTGAATTTGGGCCGTAAGCCTTTTATGAGCTGAGCTTCTAAAAGAAGTGCTTCCTCTTCCGATTTTGTGATAAGTACCTCGATCTTAGTAAGCAGGGAAACCATCAATCTCAATCTATTAGGTAGCCTTTCAATTTGAGTATATTGGTGTACCCTTCTGACTAAATTTTTAGCCTTACCAACATACATTATCTCCCCTTGGGCGTTTACCATCTTATAAACACCACTTTCTTCAGTAATGTCCTTTATGGTCTGATTTATTAATTTTATTCCAGTTTCTAAGCTCAAATTTACACCCCCCTTGTACTCTTCACTTATTGACTAAGTATTGTAATACATATTATCATTTATATATAGTATTTTTTGTTTGTATATGCTTATGTCAGAAGATTTTGGACATATCGGAGGAATGGGGCCAAATAACGGGAAGCTAATTTTTCAAGGATTAGAAAACACTCCGCAAAAATTTAAACCATTAATCCCAGGCATTGCTTTAATAGATAGGCTATCTTCTGCGATGCAAGGCTTTGCTAGCTCTTTTTCATTGCAAAATGTTTCAATGTTGCCACCTCCTCCTCAAACTCCTATTTCGGCTGATGCTAAATTACCGGGTATTGTCGGAGGCGGTAAAGGAAGATAGCAGATTTATGATTTTGCTATTGACTTTTTATCAGCAAGACTTTAAAAGTGCAGAGTCTGCTAGTGGTTAATATGTATTTTAGAGTTTTTTATGTTTGCTGTAGTTGAAACAGGTGGAAAACAATATAGGGTAAAGGTCGGCGATGTTATACAAACTGAGAAGGTGGTCGCTGACATTGGCCGTGTTGTTGAATTAGAAAAAGTTATTTTAATAGGCGAGAAAGTTGATGCTAAAAATTTAGGCAGTGCTAAAGTGACTGCTGAGGTGCTCGAGCATAAAAAGACCGGTAAAGTTGTTGTGTTTAAGAAAAAACGCAGGCATAACTATCGCAGAAAAAGAGGGCATAGACAGCAGATTACTGTTATGCGAGTTAAAGAGATAATTTCTTAATTTTATAGGGTAGGAAAAGATGGCAACCAAAAAAGCTGGCGGTAGTTCCAAGAACGGTCGCGATTCTCGCGGTAGAAGGTTAGGAGTAAAGGTATTTGGTGGACAGTCTGTTGTACCTGGCAATATTATAGTAAGGCAGCGTGGTACACAGTTTCATCCTGGCGAAAATGTTGGTATGGGAAAAGACCGTACCATCTTTTCCTTAATTGATGGCTCTGTTTCTTTTAAAAGAGGAGCAAGGGACCGCATTTACATTTCAGTAATTTCTGCTTATTAAATTTATCCTTTAAAGTTTTTTAAATGGGTCTGTAGCTCAGGTGGTTAGAGCGCACGCCTGATAAGCGTGAGGTCGGAGGTTCAACTCCTCCCAGACCCACCATTTAGATAAATCAATGACCGTAGAAGTTGTAACATTTGGCTGTAGGCTCAATCAAAATGAGGGGGTGGAGGTTAAAAAGCGAGCCGAAGAGGCTGGATTAAAAAATGTCATTATTCTAAACAGCTGCTCCGTAACCAGTGAAGCTGAACGCCAACTTCGTCAATCTATAAGAAGACTTCACAGGAAAGAACCAGATAAGAAAATTATTGTCACAGGCTGTGCGGCCCAAGTTAATCCTAATCTTTATTCCGCTATGCCTGAAGTTGATAAGATAATAGGCAATATCGAAAAGATGCAGCCTAAAACCTATGAGAGTCTAGTATATGATAATAGTGAAAAGATTCTAGTTAATGACATAATGTCTGTTCGAGAAACTGCACATTATATACCTGGTATTATAGAAGAAAGAGTAAGAGCTTTTTTACAGATTCAAAACGGATGTAATCATCGTTGTACCTTTTGTATTATACCTTATGGACGTGGTAACAGCAGAAGTGTGCCGCTTGGAGAAATTGTTGCAAATGCCCAAGGCTTAGTTGATAGAGGTTTTAAAGAAATAGTGCTAACAGGAGTAGATATTACCGATTACGGTCTAGACTTACCGGGCCAGCCTTCGCTAACAGAAATAATCAAAAGATTATTAAATAATGTTCCAAACCTCCCAAGACTTAGATTATCTTCTATTGATGTTGCAGAGTTAAAAAGCGATTTTATAGATTTATTTGCTCACGAGAAAAGGATTATGCCCCACTTACACTTAAGCTTACAGTCTGGGGATAATATGATACTAAAAAGAATGAAAAGACGCCATAGCAGAGAAGATATAATTAGATTTTGTAGCAAAATAAGATCTTTACGTCCAGAAACAGAATTTGGAGCAGATATTATCGCAGGTTTTCCAACTGAAACTCAAGATATGTTTCAAAACACCGTCAATTTGCTAAGAGAAATCGGTATATCTTACCTTCACGTATTTCCATATTCAGAAAGGCATGGGACCCCTGCTGCAAAAATGCCTCAGGTCCCAAAAAACATTAGAAAGGAAAGAGCAGCAACAATAAGACAGGTTGGAGCAGAAATTTTACGGCAGTCTAATATAAATAAAATCGGTAAAACTTTTAAGGTTTTGGTTGAAGGCTATGGAGCAATAGGGCGCGCAGAAGATTTTAGTCTAGTAAAAATCGCTTCAAAGGGAAGAGCTGCGGGAGAGGTTGTAACTTGCCTTATAAAGGGCATAGAGAGAGAGTATTTGATTAGCGCTTGAGAAGAGAATTCGATAAAGTTTTTTTAGTAGCTAAAGTATATGGATAACCGCAGGGTTTAGGAAGCCATATCTCAGTACCAAGCTAATAGAATTACCTAGCTGTACTAATCAAGATTCATCTTATATACACTATTACTCTGCTGGTCAGTTAAGTTTTGACTGTCAGACAAGTACGCAAGATATAACTATTCTTTTTAAGATCTAGTTAGTTTATATAGGAGTTTACCATAGCAATACTTTCCAGAATGTAGCCTCTCATAATTATAGCCCATTTATCCAGATCTTTTTATAGCATTCAAGGGAAGAATATTTCTCATAACTACATCAAAAAATCCTTTCTTCACAGTTTTATGCAGTCTTTCACAAATACCATTTGTTTGAGGAGAATACGCTTTGATGATAGTATGGTTTATCCATACTGTTCTATATTTCCTTGTATCCCTCCAGTTAAAATATGCAGCCTAGAAATTTGCTGTTGATCATAGCAATATCCTATCACTTAGCATATCAGCCACAGTGTCTTTTCTATATATAGCTTGACATCCTCGAGTGGGGGTTTCAATAAATGTTTGTGTATATTAACTTCACCTGTACCTTTAAAAGTGCCTACATGGGTAGCTATCTTAAAAACCAAGATACCCTGAATCTATGGCGTGATCACTTCCACTTAGCTATAAATAAAGAATTGAAAACTCCCTAACTAGAGCGCAGGCAGTGGTTTATGTCTAAAAAAGATTTTGTTATGTTTTTTTTATCATATTCTGTCTTCCACCTATGCTTTACTTTTAAGACGCCGCATATTCTTACGGGAACAAATTTCGCCTTAGCTATATACTAAGACGGTGTCCGCGCTTTTCTTAAAGAAAGATTCAAAACTCGTCGCTTAAAGTAACTCCTTGCATATACCTCTGGCATTGCCTGGTAAATTATAGACGGCAATAAGAGGGTATGATATCTTCGTAGTAGAATGGATGGAGTAGGAAATGACAATCAAGTGTAAATATTGCGGCTCCAGCGAGCAGGTGAAGAATGGTGTGGTATAGGGACAGCAAGAGGTAATAGGTGCAAGAATTGCAAAAAGAATACCGACCTCAGATTCTTTACAAGCTGGCACTATTATAGAATAGAGTGGAAATTCATCATAAGTAACCCCAGTTTGAGGTAAGTTAAAGAAATTATCTGATATGGTCTTAAAGAAGCTGTGTAACCATTAAGTTTCTCTCAATTTCACGATAAATAAGAAAAGTGGTTCCCCTAGTAGAAATATTTTGTTTGATTGATGATTTTTGCAAGCGACAACTCACGTACCAAAGATCCTTAAGAAACTCGCAGAGACAAAGGGAACGAGAGTCTGGGATGATGCTTTCCGAAGTTATAACGATCCTCGTTTTGTTTCATTTGAGGGCATTACCAGATTCAAAGATTTTTACCTAAACTGTGTTCAAATCTCTCTCAGAGAGGAATTGCCGAAGCTTATCAGCTACAATCGCTTTGTTGAGCTGATGCGAGACGCGGTCATCCCGTTGGTCATTCTGCTGAATTGCTACAAAGGGAAACAAACAGATACGTTGACTCAACAAAGCTGGAAGGTTTGTCATAACTTACGTACTAGCCGTAATAAGGTCTTTAAAGGCATCGCTCGCCAAACAATTTCTTGGCAGACCTCTTCTCAGGGCTCTTGGCTTATGTCTTCAACCCGGTATATCTCATGGAAAAATAGGCTCACGGGCCTACTCCTTACGTCGAACTGAGGTTTTTTTTAGGGAATGAATTAACATTTTTTATCTCCTGGTTTAATAGGGGGGGGACTCAAGGTTAAACGCCTTGATTTTAAATTCTGCTTAAATAGAGCACAGCAAGAAAAATGCCGTAAGTATCCTAATACAGCTTTATCTTTAAGAATTTGGAATATTTAAGTTTTATAGGGATTAACCAAGTTTTAAGAGACGTCACTATCCATCCCCAAGGCCTTTTTATAGATTTCAAAGAGCGTCTCTTGCTCATATATATCTTCTTTTTTCATCTTTCTAATTTTTATATAACTTGCCTCATGATTTTAGGTTCAAGGCCGTCAGATTTTACCTCTCCGTAGATATCTTTTATTTGGGTTATAATATCATTCTTTTCTTGTTCTAGTCTTTCTATTCTTTCAATGTGTTGTTTTAATATCTCGCTAGAAACTCCATCAATTACAACCTGTGCCATTTGTTAACCTCTTTTTATTATTTATTAATTAAGATTATAAAATCTACTATTTCTATATTTACGCAAGCAGAATCTGAAAATAACCCCTAACGTTGCTGCGCATGGTACTGATATAACAACTCCAAAGAAGCCCGCTAAATTCCAGCCTACGATGAGGCTGAACATTATCCACACTGGGTGTAAACCAACGTTGGTTCCAACAAATTTAGGAGTCAAAAACATACCTTCTAATAACTGTCCAAGTAATAATAAGATAATCAATCCCACCAAATGATAATCAAATCCAAATTGGCTTATAGCAATTAATAAACATAAAATAGTTGCGGTTAATGAGCCAAGGTATGGAATAAAAATCAACGTGCCGAAAAGCACCCCAAGGCCTAGCCAATAATTTAGATTGATCAAGAAAAAAGCAAAAGAATAATAGATAGCTAAAATTGAGCAGACAGCAATCTGGCCTCTAAAAAACCCAATCAATACGTTTTGCATATTTCCTAATAATTCTTTGGTTTCTTTTTGGTATTTTATCGGAATAACGGAATAAACAATTTGTTTGATGGCCCTACTATCTTTTAAAAGATAAAAAGTTACAAAAGGAGTGATAATGATAAAAGACAGGGTATCAGCGGCTATGGATCCAGAACGTACTATACCCTTTAAAATAACTTTAATGGTATCAGTTAATTGGCTAGCGATATTATTTAGCTGGCTCTGAAATGGTTCTTTTATTTGCGGAGAAAGGGCATTGAGCTTGGTTAGAAAAGACAAAAATTTAGCGTTCAAAGAAGGTTGATTAGAGGTTAGCTGAGAAATTAGATGAGAGATTTGATAATATATCAAAGGGCCGAGTATTGATAAGATCAAAATTATAAATGCTATGCAAAGTGTAATAGTAAGAAAACTAGCAAAACCATCTTTTACTTTAAATGTTTTAGTCATCCACTCCATAAATGGAGAAAGGGCATAGGCAAAGCATACAGCGGCCAAAAAAGGAGCAATTGTACTGTAGGAGAAATATAGAGCTAAACAAATTAGGCCAATAAATGCTGAAATTATAAGTGTGACCATAAGTTCTACCTTTAAATTATCTTTTCCCCGTTAACACTTTTAATTTTAACCCCGTTATCTAATTGCCAAATTGCATGTGAGCCATTTTTTTAAAAATTTCTTCTTTCAATGTATTATAGCAGCTATCATTACATTTTAGGTTGCTATTATCCATTATGTTTATAAATAGATCTACATCATTTTGACAGACTTTGTGTAAAAAATTAATACTGGCAAGCGTTTTTATTGCATATACCTTCCTCATTTAATTTTAGTATGTTTTCTGCGCCCACTGCTTCTTTCCAAACTGTTTGTAGATATCTTTCGTCAGCTCTTGAAGAAACCATTAAGTCGCCCTTCTCATAAAGTGCAAACAATTTGCCCGAATTAGAGAGAAGAATTTTAGGGGGTTCTTCTTGAGTGAGATGTACTACACCTAACGTGATTAAAAGTCCTCCTATATAACGTACTTTTGTTTGACTGATGCAACTAATCCTGTTACCGTTCCGGCCAGTATATGGGGAGGAAAAATGGCATATACATGGTAGCGTTTGGCGTATTGGAGATGAGGTGAGATGTATAAATCAGCCAATCTGTTCCATAGTTCATTAGCTTTAAGGCGATATTTTCCAAGCCAAGGGGCATTGAGATTAGGGCGATAAGTCCAAGTGGCAGAATAGGTAAGTTATTTAAAGGAACGGAAATGAGGTTGGTAGGAGTGCTATACACTGAGAACTGTTTGAAGTGATATGCGATGAAATATTGCGGTTGCAGCTCTAAGAGCGGTAAGGGTTGCGTAAGTTACACTAAAATGAGGTGCATTAAACACTTATAGGGCACATCTTTATGCCTTGTATTAGCTATTGGTAGATATAATGTGAGCTTATTAAAAACCAGCAATTAACCCTAAACAAGCTGCAATGGGCATTTGTAGGCTTGAACTTGGAGTGTTTCTCAGTTTAATTATAAGTAAACAAATTAAAGCTGTACCTAATGATTTCATAGGATCAGTTTCTTTGTCTAAAATAATTCCGAGTAGAACAAATTGTGGACATGATGAAAGCTCTTTCTGCTGATATTGGAGAGCCAGAGAGCAGTAAGTAAAAATAGTTTATAAAATAAATTGCAATGGAAGCAGCAAATTTTCTGATGTTAAACCGGTTATAATTTCGGGCTATTTTTCTTCTTAAGGATTCAATATTGGAAGTTGGAGGCTTATTATACTCTATAACAATAGGTTTTGACATAGCATAACCAATAGCTGTAATTTTTTTGAGGTGCGGAGAAAGGCGTTACATATCGAATGCTCCGGGAAAAGCGGGGAGAGGAGGGGCATCAGTGTACAATAATACTAATTCTTGCACCAACAAAACCCCTCTAAATCTTTGTCGTTGCTCCGGGGTTGTTATTCTAACTCTATTTAATTTGTCTGTTGCATCTGTGTTTTGATATTATTTAAATAAAGCCTTCTTGCCCCTTTCTTATCTTCTATTCTTTCTATATTGGTTTCGATTAATATATTATGTAATTTTTCTTCTATAGCTCTGTTATCAAGTTGAGGTTCTCTATACCAACTTGCGACTTTGCCCCATAATAAAAAATAAAAGCATCAACGAGATAATATTTAAAAATGCTATAATAAGTTCGGCTAACCCAAATTGTTATTAAGCAGACTAAGGATATTAAAAATAGGATATAGGGACCAATTTTATATAATTCAAAAAATGATAAAGTGCCTAAAGAGATGGCGATTGCGAACCATGGGGTTTTCTTTTTCAAGTATCGATATTAAATTGCTTCACAATTAAGCTTTCTACCTTCATACATGGTTGTTAATTTAGCTGATTTTCAATTAAAGGCCAAATAAATTTGCGATGTTTTTTTGCTGCTTCCTGAAATAGATACCAATTAAATGTTTTGTAATATCTTTGCTCGCGTCATTTATATGTCAGTCCAGTCTTTTTCGAAGCCTCATTAAGCTATTCATTTTTAGAATATTTAGCATATCTATATCTAATTCATCGTGTAAAACAGAGAGATGAATATAGCTTCTCATTCTTACAGGGTAAGCAATAAGGAAATTCCAGAGTAGATATTTCGTGGACTGGCCAAAGGCCCATTTTAATTGTTTTTTAGTTTCTTTAATTAATTTCTTTTTAGCAGGCTCCATTTTCTTGGAAATATACTAGATATTCCTCTAATAAACTTAAGGCCGCTATTAGAAACCTTTTATTGTTATCAATGCGTTTCATTTATAAGTCTATTATCTCTCCAAATATGCTCCAACGTAATCAGGGTCTGCAGCCATATCGGCGTGCCCTATGTCTATAATCATTGATCTAAAAAATCCTGGCATGGGGCCCGTTATAGCAATCATAAGTTCCAGTAAAATTTTGATGTGACCAAGAGTCAACAAATGCATGTGATGCAATTTCTATCCAATATGGGCTGCCACTTCTCAAAGCATTACGTAGCGCAAAATTTACATTGTTGTTATCAGGGTGAGTATCCAAAATATGTAGACATTTATCTTTCCTTTTACTTTTTTTGTTAAGGTTGTTACTTGGGATGAAGTGATAAACTGGGTATATGTTATTTAGCTCCGCAGTAGATTTTAGAGTATTATAAGTTTGCGTTAAGGTGTTTCTTGTAATTTACTATGTTTTGTGAGCATCACGAACTTCGATTTCATTATAATTAACCCCAGTTCAAGGTAAGCTTTAAAATTAGATAAATTACAGGTAATATCTTTAAATGCAGGAGTTAATTTCGGTTGTCAAAGAAATAATTAAGTATTTTAGTCAAGATATGTGCACCAACTATGAGCCCTACTATGGAATTGATGAGCGATCTAAGAGTGATAATACTTTGGCTCTTAATTTGCTAAACATATGATTAATCACAACCATACCTATGTTACCCCCCCCACACAGGCGAGGAGTGCGCAAAGATAATGACAAAGTTATAACTGGGGCTCTCACAACGCTTCCTCCACAGCCCTTCTTCGATTTTGGTGTTGCAGATAAGCTTAATGCTAGGTTTGATTTTACTCTTTGTGAGGAAGTATATGCACACGAATCTGCTCCCATCACTTACCACTTATAAAATTTTATCCTTAATCTATTACAAGGGTTGAAAGTAGCGCTGGAATGCTATTCCGATGGTCTTTAGAAGCGGTAACTCTTATATTATCCAATAAAGCTCTGGCTTTATCTTTTTTATTGTCTTGTATGAGAAGAGAAGCCTCAAGTAGCTGCCTGCTATAGTTAAAGATTGGCACCCTATGACGCTCTTGCAACATCTTTAAACCTTCTTCATCCGTAATTTTTTCTGCCCTTAAATATGATGAAATTCTCATTGACCCTGCGAAAGCTTTTAAGGATTGATCTACATCTTTATTTTCTTCAACAGTTCCATATATATGAGCCGCTTTGTTAAAGTTACCCATAGCGTCATGTATATTAGCAAGATTTAACGCTGCAACTGTTGCATATATAGTGTTCCCTTCCGAAAGTTTTTCCAATCTGCCTACTCCTTCTTGTAGCATCTGTTGGCTGGTTGCTTTATTTAAAAAATGATGAGCTTTAATATATTCAGCAGCTTCTGCATGCAATGTATTTTCTTTATGAGACTTCCACCAATTGAACAAAAGTCCGCATATTAAAAGCAAAACTATTAATAAAATAAGGAATCTACCATACCTCCTCATCGCTGTATGGATTTTCTCCTGTTTTAAGTCTTCTATAACTGAATCTAATATATCTGTCATAATTGCAGTAAATAAAAAAAAATTTCTTACAAATGCCTGTAAAAAAAGCTATTGTTAACTTGAAATTTAGGTTAAAACTAGCCTGTAAATTTTTTACCTTGATAATGACTTTAATGTTTTTACTACAATAAGTAAATACTGAAGGCGCCTTTTTACTGTTTTAAAATGTACGAGTTATTTTTACGCATTACCGAATTTGTAGAATCCTTAGGATATATTGGAATCTTTATTATGACCTTTGTAGAGGGTACCTTTATTCCAATACCAAGTGAGATCACCTTAATCCCAGCAGGATATCTTGCTGCAAAAGGGCATTTTCATTTAGGATATATACTTTTTTGGAGCGTACTAGGAACACTTAGCGGTGCCCTCTTCAGTTATTATATCGCATTACACTTTGGTCGCATATTATTATTAAAATATGGAAAATATTTCCTTATTAACGAGCAAAAATTGAAAAAAATAGAAGCATTTTTCACTAAACACGGACCAATATCTGCTTTTAGCGGCAGGATGTTGCCTGGAATTAAGCATTTTATTTCTTTTCCAGCTGGTCTCGGTAGAATGGATGTAAAAAAATTCACCCTATATAGTGCGTTTGGTGCGACATTTTGGGTTTCTATTATAGTGACCGTCGGTTATTTGATTGGTGATAACGAGCACTTAATAAGCCGTTATATAAAACAAATTAATATTGGCTTAATTACTTTTACCGTATTATTAGTAGTGTTTTATATTTGGAAGTTGCGTTATAGCAAAAATCAGGATACTGAGTAGCTAAAGCTTATGCGGTGAACCCATGCCAGAATTGCCTGAAGTTGAGACAATTGTCCGCAGCCTTAGAAATGAAATAATCAAAGAAAGAATTTCTGCTGTTTATTGCAGTGATAAGAAAATGCGTGTAATCGCAGCAGAAGAGTTTAAACAGCGGGCCAAGGATAAAGTTATAGAGAAAATAGAACGGCGCGCAAAATACATATTAATTTTTCTGACTGGTAACGAAGTTTTAGTATTCCACCTTGGAATGTCAGGGCGTCTTCTTTTAACCACAAAAATGAGCCAAGAAAAGCATAATCATTGCATAATAGAGTTAGCTTCTAGACAATTTTTGACCTTTTATGATCCAAGGAGATTTGGGTTTTATACTATCCTCAAGCAGGATGATCTAGCACAAAACAAAATCTTTTCTAATCTTGGCGTTGAGCCCCTCTCCAACGAATTTACGAATCATTATTTGCAACAATGTATAAAAACTAAAAAATTGATTAAGCAAACAATAATGGATAGCAAATTAATTGTTGGCGTAGGCAATATTTACGCAAACGAAGCGCTGTACATGGCTGATATCTTACCCTTTAGGCCCTCACATACTTTAACAGTTGCGGAATGCGAAAAGCTAATTGCAAGTATAGTAGCAGTTTTAAACAAGGCTATCGAATTAGGAGGCTCAACCTTAAGAGATTATAGATCAAGCGACGGCCGAATAGGAAGATTTCAGCATAAATTTTTAGTTTACAACCGGAAACACTGTCCTAATTGTAGTAATCTTATAAAAAATACTAGAATAGGCGGTAGATCGTCTTATTATTGTGGTAAATGTCAGAATTGAGCTTACTTAGGTGAAACTTACATAGAAAAATTTTCCATCTAAGTGTACTATAAAAAAATTGTATTTCTCAAGTATATATAATATATCTTCGCCTTGTAAAGATTTTAACTATTTATTGAGCTGTGTCCGTTATAAAAAATGCTTGGAATTTAGGTAAAGGTATATTTTTCGATAAACCTCACCGAAAAAAAGCATTTCTGCTTCTAATACTTTCTATCATTTTTGAATTTGGCTTGGTTTGCTGCCGATATATATTGTCTTATTGGAATAATGACTTTTATACTGCATTACAAAATTTCGATAAAGAAGCTCTGTATGATGCGATTACAAAATTTTGTTTACTTGTTGGAATGTTTATTACGGTAGTCGCCCTGCAATATACCTTCCAAAGCAAGTTAATAATTTTATGGCGAAAATGGATGACCGAGCTTTACATCAATAAATGGCTTCTGCATAAGTCTTATTTTGGTATTAATTTATTCCATAATCAGAACGATAATCCTGATCAAAGAATAAGCGAGGATATCAACTCTTTTGTGAATTTAACTATTACATTATTTCTCGGGTTGTTGAGTAGTGTTATGACGCTTGCGAGTTTTCTTTTTATGTTATGGGCGCTTTCTGGAGATACTAAGTTTCAGCTTTTTGGTTTAGAAATTAATATTCATGGATATTTTGTATGGATTGCAGTTATCTACTCTATTGTTGGTACTTTAATTACCTATATTGTAGGTAAAAGATTAACGGTGCTAGATTATTTACAAGAAAAGAAAGAAGCAAATTTCCGTTTTGCACTTATGAGGCTTAGAGAAAGTGCAGAAAGCATAGCCTTATATGAGGGCAACAGATATGAAAAGAGTGTTTTCAGGAACGCTATAGAAGAAGTAGTGAAGAACTTTAACGCAATCATAGCAGTCACCAGAAATTTAAAATCTTGGAATAGCTTGTATATAAATATTAGTACTATTTTACCAATCGCTGCTGCACTACCGAAATTTTTTGCTAAAGAAGTGCACCTGGGTGGACTAATGCAAATTCATTCAGCGTTTATACAGGTTAAGTTAGCTCTTTCTTTTCTAATCTCTAGCTTCTCTGTTATTGCTTCTTACAAGGCAGTTATCAGTCGTCTTGTAGAATTTAACCAGCATGTCGAGATGTGGAATAATAAAATTATTAACTCCAACCTTAGGCTTAGTTACCAAGGTGATAGGGGTATCCACCTAAAAAATATTGAATTAAGGTTACCAAATAACAAAATATTACTAAATAATCTAACTATCTCCTTTGAAAGAGGCCAATCTTATCTTATTACCGGAAGAAACGGCTCAGGAAAAAGCACTTTAATTAAGCTAATCAAGGGAATATGGCCATTTGCTAATGGCAAAATAGAACTTCCTGAAGAGCCTAAATTATTTTTTATTCCTCAGAAAATATACATGCCTCTTGGAACACTAAAAGGTATTCTAGCTTATCCCTTTGAAGAAATCGATGAAGATTTAGTTAAAGATTTATTAAAACAATTTAATATTGCTTATTTAGAAAACAGACTTAATGATGAAGAGCCTTGGGCCACTAACTTAAGTGTTGGAGAACAGCAAAAAATCTCAATATTACGTGCAATAATCGCTGGCCCTAAAATTCTCATAATGGATGAGAGCACAAGTGCTCTCACTGAAAAAGATGAAGAACTAGCTTTTAATCTTATTAAAAAATTCTTGCCCAATACCACCATCGTATCAGTTGGCCATAGAAGCAGCTTAAGGAAGTATCATTCCTATGAGATTAACCTAGAGGGTTTATAAAGAGTTACAAATTTCTATAAGACTCCATGGCAATGTTTAAATTTTTTACCGGAGCCACAGGGACAAAGTTCGTTTCTTGAAACTTTACCCAAAGATTTAAGTTCCTTCTGTACCTCTTGTCTATTTAAGCGAATCTTTTCGTTTAATGAGCTGTTATCAATTTCATGGGTGATGTGCAGCTGTGAGCATCTAGATACAATTAACTCATCTAATTCAGCAAGCATACTCCCAAACATCCTAAACGCTTCAACTTTGTATTCATTAAGAGGGTCTTTTTGAGCATAAGCGCGCAATGATATCCCTCCTCTCAAGTTATCCAGAGAGTGTAGGTGCTCTCTCCAAAGCTGATCTAACGTATGTAAAAACACATTAGATAAAGCAATATTTAGTACCTCTTCACCATACTGCTCCTTTTTAGAGTGCAATATTTCCAAGGCTTTATCGTTTAAAAGTTCTTTAACCTCAGATTCTGCATAGCCATCCTGCGCCACTACACCTTTCACATCTATATGTATTCCATATATTCGTTGCAGTGCTTTCTCTAAGCTATCTATATCCCATTCTTCCTCATAAGCTTTTTTTTGAATATAGGCTTCAATTAAAGATTCATTAACGCTCTTAATGATTTCCTGTAAAGTCGGTAAAAGATTATTATCCTTCATTATTTCAATACGCTGAGCATAAATGACTTTTCTTTGTTCATCCACCACATCATCAAACTTTAAGAGATTTTTACGGATTTCATAGTTTCGCATTTCAACACGCTGTTGAGCTTTTTCTAGGGATCTAGTAATCCAAGGATGCACTATTGCTTCGCCTCTTTGTAAGCCCAAACGCGTTAACATAGCACTAATTTTTTCCGATCCAAATATTCTCAATAAATCATCGTCTAAAGAAAGAAAAAATTTGGTCCGTCCAACATCCCCTTGTCTACCAGCCCTTCCTCTCAGCTGGTTATCTATACGTCTTGATTCATGACGTTCAGTTCCAATAACCAACAATCCTCCAACTTCTAAAACTTTTTCCCTATCTTGGGCGACTATCTCGGTTTCCAGTTCTAAATCCCTTGGGGAAATCCCTTGCTCAACCGTGGCCGCTGCATTGCCACCAAGCATAATATCAGTACCCCGACCAGCCATATTAGTTGCGATTGTAATAGCTCCGATCTTCCCTGCTTGAGCAATAATTTTAGCTTCCTGCTCATGGTAGCGTGCATTCAATACATTATGCTTAATGTCATGTTTAGTGAGTAAGGAAGATAAAAGTTCCGATTTCTCTATGCTAACAGTCCCAACTAAAATTGGCTGCCCTCTTTTATGCACCTTTCTGATTTCACCTAATATAGCTTCATATTTTTCTTCAGCAGTTTTATAAATTTCATCTTCTTCATCAATACGAGCAACTTTAACATTAGTTGGAATTTCGACAACTTCTAATCCATAAATATCAGAAAATTCGTTAGCTTCAGTCATTGCAGTTCCAGTCATTCCAGCTAATTTTGGATACATTCTAAAATAATTTTGAAATGTTACCGAAGCTAATGTTTGATTTTCATTTTGAATTTTAACTTTTTCCTTTGCCTCAATTGCTTGGTGTAAGCCTTCCGCATACCTTCTGCCATCCATGATACGGCCAGTAAATTCATCTATAATCATGATCTTGCCGTCTTTAACTATATAATCTACATCCTTTTTAAATAGATTATGCGCCTTTAATGCTTGATTTAAATGATGAACAACTGTCATATTCTCCAGATCATAGAGGCTGCATTGATCTTTAATAATTCCAAGTTTTTTTAAAATTAGTTCAATATTATGATGTCCCGGCTCAGTTAAGTTAACTGTTTTTGATTTTTCATCTATATCTATATCAGTACGATCAAGCTGCTGGATAGCTTTATCAATTTGTTGATAAAGCTTTGATTGATCTGTAATAGATCCAGAAATAATTAAAGGCGTCCTAGCCTCGTCAATCAATATACTATCAACCTCATCAACAATAGCATAATTAGGAGGACGTTGTACTAATTGACCTATACTATATTTAAGGTTATCACGTAAATAATCAAAACCAAATTCATTATTGGTACCATAAGTTATATCAGCTAAATAAGCACTTTTTCTCTCTTCATCACTTGAACCACTCGTTATACAGCCAACGGATAACCCAAGAAATTCATATACTTTTCCCATCCATAGCGAATCGCGGCGAGCTAAATAATCATTTACCGTAACAATATGCACTCCAAGCCCAGTTAATGCGTTTAAGTATACGGGAGCAGTTGCAACTAGCGTCTTGCCTTCTCCGGTTTTCATTTCTGCTATCTTTCCGTGATGCAGTATAATCCCTCCTATTAGCTGCACATCAAAATGTCTCATATTTAAAACACGCTTCGCAGTCTCTCTAACAGTTGCAAAAGCCTCGGGTAATATATGTTCCATGCTATCACCACCTTTAAGCCTCTCTTTCAATATAAAAGTTTGATTAGCAAGTTCTGCATCTGCTAGCTTGCTCATCAAATTTTCTAAGCTACTAATTTGCTCGATTATATCGTAAGTTGCTCTTATAATCCTTTCATTAGCCGAGCCAAAAATTTTTTTAGCTAAATACTTAAACATATAGAATCCAAAGTTAAACGCATAATCCTTTTATATATCTAATTACAAAAAAGCAAGGACAGATAAATTTTCATTAAAATTCAATATGTATTAGTCGAAATGTATAGCGGATTGAGAAATCTTCCTTTCGCAAAATAATCACGTTAGAGTCCTATGCTTGTAGAACTAACATGCCTCGGTTTCCTAGCACCAACAAAACAGCTTAGTTTAGCCCATTGCAGGCATCTAGAACTCAACCATAAGCGTATTGAGGTAATACTATCTTAGCTATACCATGCAATATTGGTATCTTAGTTACGAATTGCTATTTAAAAGCTATCACTCTTAATATACTTCAATTCTGACGCTGTTTCTTGGTATTAAGCCTGTCACTTCAAGCCATGTTTCAAGATTATTGTTTAACAAGTCTTGTTCTGAAGAGGTCCATTACCACCAATGCTTATTAACCTGTCCAACTTATACCACGGTCCACCGCTTGTTCTACTATCTCCTCCGGTGTCTTGTCTACTCGTCCCCTCTCCTGCCGTCTCGGCCGCTACCTTGTTGGCCACCCTTTCTTGTCTTTACCCCACCAACTCTCCTTCCGCCATCTCGTCCAGTATCTTGGCCGCCAGCTAGCTGCCTTAATTCATCAATAATTTTAGTTGACCATCCCACCTTGGGCAAATGACTCCGATTTATCTGATTTAGTAAAATGACTTTGTAGACTTCCTACAAGTCTTTCAATTTTATAAACTATTCCACCAAAAAACTGTCCATAGTCCTCAGTTAACTCAGCTTTACGGCTTAAACCGGTCTTAGCAAGAAAAAGTATTTAAAACGCCTCCCCTACCTCGTCTCTTATCTCTTGGAACTCTTTCTGTAATTGGTCTGGAATCTCAATTTTATCGTTGTGGGTGTTTGATCAAGCCACTCAGACACTTCATTTAGTTTATCGTTGATTCCATCACGCGTTTCATCAACCCAATTTTTGATATCATCTTTATCTAAAACTTTATTCATTTGAATTACCTTATTTTATAGTTAATACCCAATAAATCCTAGGCTAGAAATATTTACACTTAAGATTTATCCATAGTGTAAATCGAATTAAAGATTTATGCAGGCTGCAATTTAATAGAGTAAACACATAAAAAATTAATCAGCTGTTGCCATATGCAGGTGCGTTAAATTCTAATAACAAATCCTAGTAATAAAGAATAAATTCTATATAATGTGCTATGAAACAAGATTTTTAACTACAGCTCCCATGTTTATACAGATACAAGAAACTCCAAATCCAAATACCTTAAAGTTTCTGCCAGAATCAGCGGTTTTAAGGCCCAACTTTACAGCAAGTTTTTTTAATATTGAAGAATGCACCAACGCACCTTTAGCAAAATATTTATTGCAAATTAAAGGAACAAAATCGGTTTTTCTAGCAAGTGAATTTATAAGTGTTACCAAAGAAAATGAGCTTTCATGGGATTCGTTAAAAACCCTCATTATGGCTGCAATTATGGATCATTATATGGCTGGCTATCCTGTGGTCTTAGAGTCTTTTTATACTCCACAAGAAAACACTAAACATGAAGTCAGCGACGCAATAGTTAATCAGATCAGAGAGATTATCGATAACAAAGTCAGACCAGCAGTTGCTGAAGACGGTGGAGATATAATGTTTCATAAGTTCGAAAATGGTATCATCTATCTTGAAATGTATGGAGCATGCTCTGGCTGCCCCAGCTCCGCAGTCACGTTGAAATCTGGTATAGAAAAAATGCTAAAACACTATGTCCCCGAAGTTCTTGGGGTTGAATCTATTTAATTTACTAGTATCTTTTGCAACTTATTAAATATAGTAGCTGTATAAAAAGCCCTAAGTATAGCAAATATTCTTAAGGCTTTTTTATTCACTGCGCTGAGCGCAAAGCCCTTCTGCACTGCCCCCTGACGGTATACCACAACCAAGTCCTTCGCACCAGATATAATTCCCATACCAACAGCAAGAGCAATTGCCACACCCCACGTTACCTTACCCAGCAGCAACATATGATACCCCAAAGAGATATCACAATAATAATTGTAATTGCTCCGCCCACAGGGCCTGTTAACTGATTAATAGCTGCACATATAAGACGTTAACTAATCATAGACGCAGTCTCACAGGATCTGCTTCAGCATCGGCAGCTGAACTAATTATTGGAATGAACGTAAACAATGCAAAACAGAGCATCGAAAGAAATTTAGCTATTAGCTCTTTTGTATCTTGATGGATACTCATTAAAATTCTCCTTAATTTGTTTCAAAATTTCACGTTTTTCAATGCATTAAACAAAAAGAGTACATGAGTATCCACATAAATCAAGATATTAATCTTATCCTGCTGTTTTACAACTATAGTATCTCCTCAAAAAATAATGTTTATATCTCAGAACTGGATTACAAAACAGGCATGGTCATCTCATTTATAATGTTGAGTTCTCCATCAAATATCGAGGATTAAAATTATTATGAGTTCGCTGCCCTATCAAGCTTCAGATGTCTAGATAATATGCTAATCTCCTGTGTTATTGACAGCCAAGAAACCTGATCGCCCTGGAGCATTTACCTGATTATCGTAAATGTTGTCGCTGCCGCCCCTCCCAAAATCATCCGGATCAAAATCTGGATAACGTTTGATAGCCTAGCAATTGTAGGTTAGCACTTACTGTTTTATATAACCCTTGCAAAAAGGTATATTCTAAATTCTTTGCTTCTTCGCCATATTCAGTGTACCCAAGTTGATTACGCAAAGTGTTAAACCAGTTAGCAAGCTTATCAAAAGTATTATCATCTTGAATTGTAGAGATTGGTCCTGCTCCATCTGCATCATCAGTAAGGGCAGAAAATAGTGCATTCACCTAGATATGGTATATCTCCTCTCTAACACTTGTTGCCCTTTTATTTCTTGTGGTGCGGCTTCTCTAATCTTACCAAAGCGCGCCCTTTAATCCCTCTTTCGCCCCCGGCCGCCTCAAAAGCTTGGATAAGGACTGTAGCCGCTTTGGTTTCTTTACCATCCTTTTATCTACATTTTGATCAACCTGTTAACCAATTCTGCTCTATCCTTACTGAAAGTAGCTAACTTAAAGATATCAAAATGCTGTATAAATCTATTAGCAAATTCTGTATATACTCTAGAAACCACTACCGTATCTACTGCACATTTTGATAGATACTCCTGTGCCACAAGCATAATTTCCTTGTTCTTCATATAACTCAGCAATTTTTATGGTAAAAATGGTACATCTATGCTATTTTTTTCATTAACCCCAGTTTGAGATAAGTTTTAAAGAAATTATCTGATATGGTTTTAAAGAAGCTGTGTAACCACTTTCAATGTTCTTCTCAATTTCACGATCAAAGAAACGACACGAACTTATTCTGTAATGTTGTACTGATGCGCGCTCAAGAGTTTTTTTATTCGCTTTCAAGTCTCTATTAATGACCACTGCATACATGGATAAGATAATGCTTACTTCTAAACCATTGCTAGCGCCAATAATCTTACTAACAGTTTTTGCGGGGTTTTCATAAGTGCCGATTAGTAGAATAGCTGGCTTAAACAGGATATGAGAATACTTACTCCTATCTTGATTTTTGGATTTGCTGCCCTTCCCCTTTCAACTGCAATTTTAATCAACTCACCTACTCCATCTTGATCAAGTGTTGCAAATGGATCACCTTTTATAATCCCATATTCTTGATACCTATTTAAAAATTTACCCACATCGTCACGAGAAAAACCAAGGGAGGTTTGGGTAAGATCATTGGTACCAAAACTAAAAAAGTCAACTAATTTTGCAATCTCCGCTGCTTGTAGAGCTGCTCGGGGCAATTCCACCATAACTCCAAATAAATATTTAAGCTGCGGAGCGGTTTTTTGATGCACTTCTTCTATCAAATTTTTTAGAATTTCTACTTCCTTCACGTCGAACACTAGGGGAACCATAATTTCTGTAATAACATTGCCAACTTCTATGGCAGCTTCAAAAATAGCTTGAGCTTGCATAGCATAAATTTCTGGGAAAGTTATAGCTAACCTGCACCCCCTGTGTCCAAGCATAGGGTTAATCTCATGGAGATTTTTTATTCTGATTTCTACTTCAGCAACTGAAAGGCCAATTTGGTGAGCAAAGCTCTCAATATCAGGCCTGGTTACTGGTAAAAATTCATGTAATGGTAGATCCAGAAGCCTTATTGTTACCGGCAAACCATACATCCTTTCAAAAAGAGACTTAAAATCAGCCTTTTGAAAAGGCATTAGTTTACTTAATGCAGCCACCCGTTCTTCCTTAGAGGCGGCAAAGATCATCTCCCTAACCGCCGTAATTCTGATAGGGTCAAAGAACATGTGCTCTGTTCTACAAAGACCGATGCCGTTTGCTCCAAAATCTATAGCAGTTTCTGCATCCTTAGTAGTTTCTGCGTTGGCTCTGATACTCATTCTCCTGGCTACATCAGCTAAATGCATTAATTCTAAAAATTCTGGAAACGTCTTCTGCTTTACTGTAGCCACTTCCCCTCTTATTACATCACCGGTTGCGCCATTAATCGTTATTAACTCTCCCCCTAAGATTCTCTCTTGGCCAACAATCATATGATTATTCTTTTCATCTATTATTATAGAATCAGCCCCGCATATGCAAGGCTTCCCCATGCCACGAGCAATAACTGCAGCGTGCGAGGTCATACCACCTTTTGTGGTTAATATACCTTCTGCTACTGCCATGCCACCTATATCCTCTGGGCTAGTCTCACGTCTCACTAAGATAACTTTTTTTCTTTTAGCTAGTTCTTCTGCTTCTTCTGAAGAAAATACAACAGCTCCAGAAGCTGCACCAGGAGAAGCGGGGAGCCCTTTTGTGAGTACTTCTATCTTTACTGAATCGCCTATAGTATGATGTAGCAATTTTTCTATTTCTAAAGGAGAAATCCTATCCAGAACCTCTTGATGATTAATTTTTCCCTCTTTCATAATATCAATCGCTATCTTAATAGAAGCTTTAGCAGTGCGTTTGCCTTTTCTTGTCTGTAATAGCCACAATTTATTTTTTTCAACTGTAAATTCAATATCTTGCATTTCAGAAAAATGATCTTCTAATCTGAGCACAAGCCCCTTTAATTGGTTAAAGATATCTAGATTAACCTCTTCTAATGATGGCTCATCGCCAGCTAGTTTTCTAGTTACAGGCTGCGGAGTACGAATTCCAGCAACGAGATCTTCTCCTTGAGCGTTAATCAGAAACTCACCAAATAATTCCTTTTCCCCATCAGACGGGTTCCTTGTAAACAAAACTCCTGTTAAACTATCAGCGCCCATATTCCCAAAAACCATCGATTGTACATTAACAGCAGTACCCCAGCTATCTGGTATATTATTGAGTTTCCTATATTTAATAGCCCTTTGGCCGTTCCAGGACTCAAAAACCGCAGATATGGCCATTCTTAGTTGTTCAAAAACATCCTGGGGTAATGCGACACCAGCATGTTGTAAGACGATTTTTTTATAATCATTAATTGTTTTATCCAATGACTTAGTCTCCAACTGCCAGTCATGTTCAATGTTAAGTTGCTGTTTAGTATGATTTAGTACATTCTCAAATAAATAATGCTCAATACCCATCACAACAGTTGCATACATTTCTATAAAGCGGCGGTAGCTATCATAGGCAAATCTTAGGTTATCAGTTGCAGCGCCTAAAATTTCTGTGGTTTCATCATTAAGGCCCAGATTCAAGATTGTATCCATCATACCAGGCATAGAGATTTTAGCTCCAGACCTTATAGATAAAAGTAAAGGTAGAGGTCCGGCTCCAAAAGTTTTACCGGTAACTGACTCCAGGAATCTAATTTTTTCCATAACTTGATCCCAAATTTCTTTGGGTATGATTTTGCCACTTTTATAGTAGGTATCACAGGCATCCGTTACGATTGTAAATCCTGGTGGAACTGGAAACCCCAAATTAGACATAACAGTAAGTCCATATCCCTTGCCTCCTAGAATGGATTTACCAATATCGGTATGATCGTGCCCACAACCAAAACTATAAGTCCAATTTTTCATTAATTTGTATTAATCAGCAAAAGTTTCTACATTATTATCGCCACCTTCAGATGCAGATATCTGAATAGCACTTAACAAGCTGGTAGAATTTCGAATCTTATTTTCTATCTCATCAGCTATTTGAGGATTTTCTTTTAAGAATCTTTTAGCGTTCTCCCGCCCTTGGCCGATTTTTTGCCCAGCATAGGCATACCAAGAGCCTGATTTTTCTATTACATCAGCGTTAACTCCTAAATCAATTATCTCCCCGGCTTTTGAAATACCTTCGCCGTACATTATGTCAAACTCAGCAATTTTAAAGGGAGGAGCTACTTTATTCTTAATAACTTTAGCCCTAGTTTGGCTTCCAATAACATCTTCTTTTTCTTTAATGCTACCAATCCTTCTTATATCGATCCTTACCGAGGCATAGAACTTGAGAGCGTTACCACCTGTTGTGGTCTCTGGACTGCCAAACATTATTCCTATCTTCATACGAATTTGGTTAATGAAAACTAACATACAGTTTGACTTCGCAACACTTGCTGTAAGTTTCCTTAGCGCTTGACTCATTAATCTTGCTTGTAGGCCCATATGACTGTCCCCCATCTCGCCTTCAATTTCTGCCTTTGGAACTAAAGCAGCAACGCTATCTATCACTACTATTCCAAATGCCCCTGACCTTACTAAAACGTCTGCTATTTCAAGCGCTTGTTCTCCATTATCTGGCTGCGAAACAACTAATTTTTGTACATCAACACCTAGCTTGCTAGCATAAACTGCATCTAACGCATGCTCTGCATCAATAAACGCACAAGATTCACCAGCTTTTTGAGCACTTGCAATTGTAGAAAGCGCCAAAGTTGTCTTACCCGAACTTTCTGGACCAAATATCTCTACCACCCTACCCTTTGGAAATCCCCCTATTCCAAGAGCCATATCTAGAGCCAAAGACCCGGTCGAGACTGCGGCTATATCCAGATGGTCGCTTCCCCCCAGTTTCATTATTGAGCCTTTTCCATAAGCTTTCTCAATTTGGCTTAAGGCGGCCTCTAAAGCTTTTTGTTTATCATTAACAACTTGATTCATATTTCCCTATAAACTTCGCAAACCCCAGAGCGATTCTTGCAATAAATTGTAGTTATTTGCAAGATATTTATTTATAATAACGACTAATTTTTCTAACAAAAGATCTTTAGTGTAAACTATCAAGGCTGGAGAAGTTTGTTGTTGCAGTATCAAATCTCAATGTACATATGCCAATTGGACCGTTTCTCTGTTTAGCAATAATCACTTCTGCTGTATTCTTTACTTTATCATAGAGTGCTTGCCATTCAGCGTTCTTCCCAGAATCCGCTGGGGCCCCTCTTTCTAAATAGTACTGTTCCCTATAAATAAACATCACAACGTCAGCATCTTGTTCTATATTTCCACTCTCTCTTAAGTCAGAAAGTAATGGTCTTTTGTTTTCCCTAGTTTCAACTGCCCTTGATAACTGAGATAGAGCAATCACAGGAATATCCAATTCTTTAGCGATAGCCTTTAACCCTTGAGAGATTTCGCCAATTTCCTGCACGCGATTCATATCTCTTGAGAAACCTGAAGACCTAATCAATTGTAGATAATCTATAATAAGAAGCCCCAAGTTTTGCTGCCTTTTCATCCTTCTCGCTCTTGTTCTTATTGCCGAGATGGAAAGGGCTGGCGTGTCATCTATGAAAAAATTCATATCTGAAAGAATAGCGCTCTCCCTAGCAAGCTTTTCAAATTCCTCTTTATTTACTGAACCCGTTCTTATTTTGCTTCCGTCAACACCAGTTTTAATAGAGAGGATACGAGCTGCTATTTGATCTGCTGACATCTCTAAAGAAACAAAGCCAACCGACTTCATGGAGGTATTGAGGAGATCTCTCCTTTTCCTCTCTTCTTCAAAAAACTCTGTCGCATTTATTGCAACATTTATAGCAAGGGAGGTTTTTCCCATAGAGGGCCTAGCAGCAATAATAACTAGATCTGAATTCTGAAAGCCGCTAGTAATTTTATCTAGCTCCACTAACTTACTGGAAACTCCACTAACTGTGCTACCTCTATCTTTAGCTTCCTTAATCTTTTGTATAGTACTTTTTAACGGAGCCCTCAGCTGAACAACTTTACCCTCCCTTTCTCCTACTACGGCTAGGTTAAAAAGCTTTTGCTCTATATCTTCTATTCTATCATTAGTAGAAACCTCTACCTCATCCTTATGTGAGTTCTGTATAGCTTCTTCTGCTATTGATATAATCCGTCTTCTTAGCGCTAATTCGTGTATGTGTCTCGCTAAATTCTCTATATCATAAACCACTTGAGCAGAGGCGGTTATTTTAACTAAGTATTCAAAACCTGCTATTTCAATATCACCCATAAATGCATTAGTATCAACATAGTTTTTTAGAGTGATTGGACTGGCTAAGCTTCCTCTTTCGTTAAATTTGATAATTAATTCAAAGATTTTTTCGTGCATTGGGATAAAAAAGTGTTCTGGCCTTAGAAAATCTATAACCTTTTCCAAATGCCCGTTATTGTTTAGGAGCACCCCCAAGACAGACTGTTCTGCCTCAATATTACTTGGTAAAGGTTTTACTTGTTTATCTTGCTGCATTTTTTGTAGTTTTTTATAACCCTTACTAAATGCTCGACACTCTCAACTGGGGTCTCAGGCAAAACTCCATGACCCAAATTAAAAATAAACGGACGATCAGAAAAGGTGTCTAATATTTTCATAGTCTCTTCTTCTATATCACTTTTACCAGAAAACAACAATGCATTGTCTAAATTTCCCTGAGGAATTATATCTTGACTTAAATTCTCTCTTACCCAAGACATTTTCATGGTTTGATCTATAGCTACGCAATTGATTTCTGTCATCTTTGCATACTCAAAGGTCATAAAACCTGCACCCTTTGCAAAGCCTATGATTGGAATTTCTCCAACCTCCGACTTGATCGCCTGTACTATTTTTCTAGTAGGCTCAATAACAAATTTTTCAAATAAATCTGGAGTTAAAGTTCCTGCCCAAGAATCAAAAATCTTTATTATTTGGGCTCCTGACTTAACTTGGTTGATCAAATGTCTTGCGGTTTCTTCAGTAAGTATCGAAATAATATCTTTAAAATCCTGTTTATTAGAGTAATAAAACTTTCTAACATTAGTAAAATCCCTGCTTCTCTTCCCTTCTACCATATAACAAGCAACGGTCCAAGGAGCTCCAGCAAACCCCATTAACGCTTTATTAGGAAACTCTTTTTGCATTTTTTCTCGAGTTATTTTCAATGCGGAATTAACTTTTCCTAGAATGCGAGAATCTGTTCTCAAGCCTTTTATCCCTTGAATTCGCTCTAGCTGAGGCCCTTCCTTATCATGAAACTCCACATTTATTCCAAGTGCATATGGCAAAACTAGTATATCTGAAAATATTATTGCCGCATCTAAATTGAATCTCTTTAAAGGTTGAATAGTTGCTTCGGATACAGCTTCAGGATTTAGACAAAATTCCATAAATGAAGGAAGAGTTGCACGGAGTTTTCTATACTCTGGAAGATAACGTCCAGCTTGTCTCATTATCCATACAGGAACTTCTTTCGTTTTTGTTCCTCTCATTGTTTCAATGATGATACTCATAAATAAAAATACATAAGATTAATTTATATTTTCTTGATGTTTATGAAGGTGTTTATATGTTAATTACTAGCTATTTACAATAAACAAACATGTTTTTAACAAAATAAAATACAACTAAAAGTCTTTATTTTTTTGAATTTGTGGGATATTTCTAACATTGTTTAAGATAATCAAAAGTTTTTGTCTAACAAGTACAAACTACGTCAGTAACTCTTAAATATTTTTGTATAGAAAAGATTTTTTCATTTTTAGTTAAAAACTATGAATTTTTTCACCATATTTAATGTTAAAAATTATTCTGGTAAAAAGGGCAGTGCGACTCTGTGTTGCTTTTTTTTTAATATTTTTTTTAACAATTCAGAAGTTAGAAGCTGGAACTACCTATAGAGAAATAGAAACTTACTTTGAGTATGAAGAATTAGAACAGTATCTGTCCATAGCTCAAAGAATTGAAATAGAAAAATTATCTAGAAGGATGGTGGACGATAAAAAGATTTTTGTTACTATACAAAGTTTTTTTATTGTGAAGAAAATTATGATAAAAACTTAATAGAAAGTGAGGCCTTAAGAAGGGCCGAAGAGATAAAGGAAATTTTTACCAAAAATGGCATAACAGATGACCGAATAAATATAGAAATAATTACGGATAACCAAAGAAAAAAGAACAAGGTATTTATAATAAGAGAAAGAGGCATACATTCATGAAATTACTGAATAATATTATAAAGTTTTTTGTAAAATCTAACTTCTTATTAAGTTTTCTTTTTTTTCTGGCTGCTATCTTGATAATTACAAATCTTTTTTTGGTTTTTAAATATTTCCCAGAAGATTATTTACAAGGGAATTTAGTGAAAATAATGTATACACATGTCCCATTTGCTTGGGTTTCTATGTTATTATATAGCGCAATAGCTATCTCTTCTATTATTTTTTTAATAAAAGAAGCGGCCTTATTTGATATTCTAGCAAAATCTAGCGCATATGTGCTACTTGGAGCAATTGGGGTAACACTGCTAACAGGATCAATATGGGGAAAACCAGCATGGGGCACATGGTGGGTCTGGGATGCTAGATTGACTTCGATATTAATACTCTTTTTTATAACCCTATCATACATTTTGGTGAGAAGTACTTTCTATAATGAAGAATTAGGTGCAAGAATAGCTGCAATAACTGCTATAGTAGGATTTCTCAATGTTCCAATAATAAAATTTTCTGTCGATTTTTGGGGAACCCTCCATCAAAAAAGCACATTTTTCAGGGCAGGGGGGCCGTCCATCCACCCATTGATGATGTACCCGAATATTATAATGTTTTTCGGAGTATTGATTTTAGTTAGTGTTACTATTATATCAAGGATTAAATTAGAGATAATCGTAAAGAGACTGAATAGAATTGAGTTATAGAAAGAGATTTCTGCTTTTTTTTATGGTCCTGCTTTTGTTATAAGAAGGTGTAAGGGTTTGCTTGGCCCAAACCCTCCAGGGGCAAGTAAAGAAGAATACTTTGAACTTATTTATGATAATCCGAACGATTCTAAACGTGCAGTTTTATTACCGGACGATGAGAGCATAGCTTTTCAAGAGGGAAAAAAAGCAGATTTAAAAGTGCGGCACTGTTCTTCAAGCGAAAAGAAGCGGTAGGAGAGAATGTTTTGGCAAAAAAGCACATCTCTAGGCTTCAGCTCAATAATTAATCTTTATAAAAAAGATAATAAATATTGTCTGCTTGTTTCTCAATTTCTCCTGGTATATTTTGTATTAGCCCAATTGTCGATAACTCATTTAATGGTTCTGAAGCTAGTATCACAAGGTTTCATAATTTTAACTTTGGGGCGACCTTTAGAGTAAAGCCAAAAGAAAAACTACAATTTTTAATTACTTCAGTGTTTAGCACGGGTTTTTTTTAACTCTTTGACTCCTGCGGTTTATCACATATTTGGATTATTTTAACCTCAGTTCGACGTAAGGAGCAGGCTTACAGGCCTGCTCCTTACGTCGAACTTTAATACCGAAGGTTTAAGAACTCGCAGAGACAATAATGAAAGGCAGAAGGTCCTTAAAGGAAATTTAAAAGATTTCTTTGCCACCAAGAAGAAAATTTCAATGTTAAAGATTAATTTAAGAGCAGAACTCGAAGTCCTAAATAAGACTTTTTTATCGCTAGAAGTGGGAACCGAGCTGTTAAAAGAGCAATTTGAGGACAAATATTTCGCTTTAAACTTTAGAAGGGTAATTTAAAATTGGCTGGGGTGGATGGATTCGAACCACCGAATGACGGTACCAAAAACCGCTGCCTTACCACTTGGCGACACCCCAATTGAATTACATGGAAACTGTATATATAACAAAAATGATTTTTGCAATAGGTATGGATATTTTGAGAAAAAGAATATTTTGAAAGGTAGCAATCTTCGATATGAGATATTCTGAATCAGAAAAAATTAAATATATAAATGATTTATATGGGTATGAGAGCGGCCCCTTAAGGGCTATTAGAGAATCGGCGCCAAAAGATAAAGCTCATATTCAGGTTAGCCCTTTTGAGGGGGCCATCTTAAAGTTTTTTACCCAATTCATACAAGCTAAGTTAATCCTAGAGATAGGAACGTTTGTTGGATATTCTGCTGCCTATATGGTGGAGGGACTTGCTAAAGGAGGTAAGATCTTATCTGTTGAAAAAAATATTCAATTCTTCAATATTGCTCAGGAAAATGCCATAAAGCATAACTTAAGAGAGAAAATTGAGCTGTTTAATACAGATGCGCTTACTTTTTTGCGTACAAGAAAGGGCTCAGAGCAAGCCGATATTATTTTTATTGATGGAAATAAATCAGAATATTATGAGTACTTGAGTGAATCTGTGGATATCTTAAGGGCAGGGGGGCTGGTGATTGCTGATAATACCTTACTTTTCGATAGCGTGTATAAGGAGCGGCCTCAGGATAAACAGGGGAGTTTAATGTGGGAAAGTATGCAAAAGTTCAATAGAAAGGTTGCAGATAGTCAGTTATTTCAAACAATAATGTTGCCTACTGATTCGGGATTAACAGTTGCTATTAAAAAGTAACTTATTGATGACTTTGAATATTTTTTATCCTCATTATGTCATAATAGTTTTTGTGGAGGAGAGTCATGAAAAAACAAGAAATTTCTTATGAAAATCTTTCGGTGCTTTTGTCAACAGCATATTCTTTACAACTCAATACCCAAAAGTTTCACTGGAGCTTAATTGTGGAGCAAATTTTCCGAATCTGCTATACAAAGATTTAGCTGAGTCTATAGATCAAAAAGGCAGAAAGGATTAGGAGGACGGTGGGTTATGACGCTCCTGCTAGCTTTGCAGAATTCCAAAAATTAACTAAAATCAGAGATTCTATTAATTTAGGTAAAAATAGTAGCTTAGCTATTACCGAACTACTAAAAAATCGGTTACTATTTACTTGACGTGATTAAGGATGCTATTAAAGTAGTAAAAGAAACGGATGGGGAGGGCACACTAGGATTTTTGACGGACTTATTGCAACTTCAAGAAAAGAATTGCTGGTTGATACAAAGCCAGTTAGAACAATGGAATTTCAGGAAGTTGCTCCTTTTCTGATTAGAGGTGGTCCTTTTGGTCTACAAGTGCTGAAAGTATCATGGAGAGGCTGAAAATGTATGCTTCTAATAATGTAAGTTGCCTCTATTTTTCAAGGATGGGTTGGTGGTGCTTATGGCCCGCTGGCAGGCTTAAATCTTGGTGGGAGGTTCCGATATGTTGTGCCTGCGAGGTTTTAGAGGCCAATGAAAATCCACATCGCTTTAGGTGTTTATAAGATTTTTTACTCTATGAAAAAAGTTAGTTAAAATAATAGAAGCGGCGACTGCATCATCAATACTATCCTTTTTTTTCCTACTTAGACCTGTATTCTGAAGTAAATCTGCGGCTGAACATGAAGAAAAGCTCTCATCTTGAAAGTATATTTTCGCTCTGGATAGAGAGAGCTGTTCTGCAAATTTTATTATATATTGGGCTGAAGTTTCCAATTCGCTATCCCGCAATGGTATTCCGATTACGATGTTTTCTGCTCTAATTTTTTTGCATATATCCATTATAACATTAACATTCTTTTCTCTACCCTGGTTTCGTATAACCTTATATGGGATAGAGATAGCTAAATTAAAGCAACCAGTGGCAATACCAATCTTTTTCTTACCCACATCTAAACAGAGAAATTTTATATTTGGATTAGCTTTTAGTCCTTTTAATGAATCTTCTATAGGGGTTTCAATCTGTTGAAACTTCATTTCTTTAAAATATTATAAGCTTTGATAATTTTACCTAATTATAGTATCATTCGCTACTACATTTTTGATTCTTGATTTTTATATGAATAACTTTTACGACGTGGTAGTTGTAGGAGGCGGTCATGCTGGTTGTGAGGCTGCTGCTGCTGCAACTAGATTGGGTGCAAGCGTTTGCCTAGTTACTCAAAAGCTATCGACTATAGGCGAGATGTCGTGCAATCCTTCTATTGGTGGAGCTGCTAAGGGCATCATTGTAAAGGAAATTGATGCTATGGGCGGAGTTATGGGGCTTGCTATCGATCAAGCAGGGATTCATTATAAAATCCTTAATAAAAGTAAAGGACCGGCAGTTTGGGGTCCGAGAGCTCAGGCAGATAGAGCTTTATATAAAAAGGCCGTGCAAGAAATAATGCACTCTTATAATAATCTTCATATCTTGGAGAATGAAGTAGAAGATTTATTAGTAAAAGATAATAAAATTCAAACTGTTATTGTTAGAGGTGCGCAAATTAATACTAATGCTGTAGTCCTTACCACTGGCACTTTTTTAGGGGGAGTTATTCATATAGGAGATAAGAATTTTTCAGCAGGGAGATACGGTGATGAGGCATCAATTAAGCTATCTAAGGCTATTAAAAATACAGGATTAAACGTAAAGCGTTTGAAAACGGGAACACCTGCAAGAATTTATAAAGACTCAATTAATTTTTCCGCTTTAGAATACCAAAGGGGCGATGACCCTCCGGTACCATTTTCGGCCTTGATAGAACAGGTAAGAGTTCCACAAATAGATTGCTATATCACCTATACTAACGAAAAAACTCATCAAATAATTAAAGATAATATTCACAAGTCTGCGATGTATTCTGGGCAGATTAGTTCTATAGGGCCTAGATACTGTCCTTCCATAGAAGATAAAATAGTAAGATTTGCAAGCAAAGAACGGCATCAAGTATTTCTTGAGCCAGAAGGGCTAGACGATCCTTTAGTCTATCCTAATGGCATTTCCACATCTTTACCCGAGGATGTGCAAGAGCAAATGATTAAATCTATTCCAGGTCTTGAGAAGGTCAAAATAGCTAGATTTGGTTATGCTATAGAATATGATTACATAGATCCGCGGGAATTAAAAGAAACTCTTGAAACAAGGAAAATTAAAGGATTATTTTTAGCCGGCCAGATTAACGGCACCACCGGCTATGAAGAAGCAGCTGGTCAGGGACTTATTGCGGGCGTGAATGCTGTAATATCTAAGAATCATAAAGGATTTGTATTGAATCGAGCCGAGTCTTATATCGGAGTTATGATCAATGATTTAACCGGCTTTGGTACATCCGAGCCTTATAGAATGATGACTTCAAGGGCGGAATTTCGTATAATGTTAAGGCCAGATAATGCTGATGATAGGCTTACGGAGAAAGCCAATAATATGGGGCTAATCGGCGCTGACAGACTACTAAAATATAATCAGCAAAAAGAGCGTATTGAAGGGCTAAAGCAACTGTTAGGAGGAATCATAGTTACACCTGAACAGGCAATTAGATATGGAGTTAAAGTTTCTTTTGATGGAGTAAAAAGGAGTCTGTTAGATTTAATGCCTTTTCCTGATTTTAAACAGGAGACTTTATTACAAAATTTACCTGCGCTAAAGCAAGATGCTAGGCTGCTACATAAGATTTATGCTGCGCAACTGTATAGTTCTTATGAAGAAAGGCAAAGAGCCGATATGGAAATGTTAAAATTAGAGATGGATATCAAAATTCCGGATAATATAGCTTATGATAGAATAGGGGGGCTTTCCAATGAGATCAAATCTAAATTATTTGCTGTTAAACCAAAAACTATTGCAGAAGCAAAGAAAATCCAAGGTATGACGCCAACTGCGTTAATAGCACTGCAGCTTTATATAAAAAGATATCATGGCTGAGGATGTTTTCGAGATTATAAATGGAAATGTTTCACGTGAAACGTTTTCTGTTTTACAGGAATTTGTGAAAGTTTTGCTGCGCTGGAATAAAAGAATTAATTTAGTATCTAAAAGATTGAATGAAATTGAATTATGGAAAGAGCATGTTTTGGATTCGATATTAATATCTCTTTATATTAAAGACAGAGATAGATTATTAATGGATATAGGAAGCGGTGCTGGGTTTCCTGGAATTGTTTTGTCCATTATTGGACATACTAATGCTGTGTTGGTTGAGATAAATTCTAAAAAGGCTGCTTTTTTAAACATCGCAATCGCGGAATTAGGGCTTAAAGCAAAAGTAGAGAATAGTGACATAAAGCTATTGAAAGGTTATAATCCATTTTATATCACTTCAAGAGCGGTAGCACCAATCTCTCAGATTATAAAAATGACACAAGGATGCACTATCCCTGAAACAGAATTTATATTTCATGTAGGCGAAAAAGATTTAATACACGAAAGAAAAGTATTAGGAGAGAGTTTTGAGTTGCAAGAATGGCAAAATCCATATAAGGATAGATGCAAGATTGTATCCATAAAAAAATTAAAAACTGTGCCATTTAAGTCAAAAATTATTGGGATCGCCAACCAAAAAGGGGGAGTGGGAAAAACCACTACTGCTATAAATCTTGCTACTGCTTTTTCTGTAATAGGAAAAGAGGTGCTGCTATTAGATTTAGATCCTCAAGGTAATGCGAGCACTGGAGTCGGTATATCGCCAGAGAGTAGAAAGAATAATATCTATAATTTGATGAGGGAAGAAATTAATATAAATCACACTGTAGTGCCTACAGAAATTCCAAGTTTTGATATAATCCCTTCGACTATTGATTTAGTTGCGGTGGAGGTAGAACTAATTAATAAATTTGGTAAGGAATTTATTTTAAAAAGGAAAATAAAAGAATTAAAAAAGAATTATGATCTAATTTTTATAGATTGCGGCCCTTCTTTAGGTCTATTAACTATCAACGCCTTAGCGTCGGCGGATTCGGTTCTAATCCCGTTGCAATCAGAATTTTTTGCCTTAGAGGGATTAGCGCATTTGTTGAATACTATAGCGCTAATTAAGCAGTCTTTGAACCCGTCTATTGTAATAGAGGGTATGCTCTTGACTATGAGTGATAGAAGAAATAGATTATCACAACAAGTTGAGAGCGAATTAAGAGAGAAATTCGGTGATTTAGTATATGAGTCAGTAATCCCACGAAACGTCAAGCTTTCTGAAGCGCCTTCGCACGGTAAGCCCGCGGTTATATATGATACTAAATGTATGGGTTCGATATCTTATATTATGTTAGCTCAAGAAATAATGAAAATACATAAAATGGTTTAATATTATGAATAATGATAAAAAAGCACTTGGTAAGGGGTTATCGGCACTAATATCTGACGCTACAATTTCTTTGATAAGAAATAACCAGGTGGCACAGGATTTAAGTAGTAGCGTTATGCTGCAAAGTGATAAGATCATAGAATTGCCGGTTAATAATATTGAGGCAAACTCCGAGCAACCACGGAAAGCAATTAATAATAAAGAATTGGAAGAGCTTGCTGAGTCGGTATCTAAACATGGAATTTTGCAACCTATTTTAGTAAGAAGAGGCCCTGGCGATAAATTTCAGATTATTGCTGGAGAGAGAAGGTGGAGAGCTGCCAAATTGGCTAATTTTGTTACAATCCCAGCGATTATAAAGGATAACGATGAAAAGACGCTTTTTGAAATATCAATCATTGAGAATATTCAAAGGGAGGACTTAAAGCCTCTTGAAGAGGCAGAAGCCTATAGTAGGTTGATAGAAAATTTTGGTTACACACAAGAAGGTCTCTCTTCAAGGCTTGGAAAAAGTAGAGTACATGTAACAAATATGTTGCGGCTTTTAAAGCTACCCCAGGAGATTAAAAAGATGATAGAGGAGGAAAAAATTTCTGCAGGGCATGCAAGAGCGATTATAAACAGTGAAGAGCCTTTAATACTTGCCGAACAAGTTGTAAAAAAGCAGCTGAGCGTCCGGAAAACAGAAGAGCTTGCAAGGGCTAAGAAAAGTAAGGCACAAGCTCAGTATGATCCAACCTATTCTTCAATAGGTCAGAACCTAGAAAATGTTATCAATTTACAAACCATGGATATGGATTTGCAACAAATAGAGGACAGTATAAGCTCTAAGTTGGAGATGAAGGCAAAAGTTGTAATAGATGGAGATAATAGTTATATTGTCATCAAACCTAATAACGTCGCAGATATAGAAGAATTTCTTAATTTATTAAATAAGGACTAGCCTCTACCACGTGACTTAGAGCCATTTTCTTCTTCTAACTTTTTCACAAAAGACGAGCTTTGCTTAATATTGGTCTTCATTTCATTTAAGGTTGGGGCGTTTTCTACTGGGATTTCTCCACTTTTGATCATATAGCACTGACCATACCTTTATAGACCTTATGATAAACGTCAGGGTTTTTTAAACGTGGATTTGCTTCTAATTTCTCTTTCCAAGCATCTGCCACGACCTCAATAGCTGATTTAGGTTTTGTGGGTTCTACTGTCGTTTTTTCAGGCGCAAGTTTATCAGCAGCTTTTTCAGTTGATTTTTTTAGATCGGGATTTTCACTGAGATAAGAATTTACGCTTTCAAATGAGGGGTAATCTGGCATATCCTGATCTCTTGCTCCCTCTTTTAAGGCGATTCCCTTCCTTTCTTCACGAGATCATCATACGTGCGTTTTTGTTGTTCTAAGTCACTTTGCAACTCAGGGTGTTTTTCTAAAAATTCCTTACATCTTATTTGCGGCGGCTTTACCATACCTCCTCCTGGGTTCAGGGCCGCTTCAGCGTCAAATAAACCAAACAAGGAAGCCCGGGCAGGCCCCTACTCCTTTAATAAACCCTTTCTTGAAGACGAGAAAAGAAGCTTTTCCCTTGATAAGTCTCGCTACCAAGACTAAATGCCACTTTAACTGCGGTCAGAGGAGGAGTAACAATAAGGTTGCCAGCGGTATACTTACTTGGGGGAGGCACCCATATTCCATATCGAAGAAGCAAAATTTGGTAACGAAGCTACCAAAGGCAGTAGTGCTTAGCTGTAGAAATTCAGCAATTTGTTGGGGGCCCATAACTGAAAAGTTATATCGAGGGCTGCGCTTAATGCTTGAGGCACGGTAACCCCAAGAGCTTTCCTGTGTTCTTCAAGGGGTCAGCTCTTTAGAATTTTCTAATAGCTCTTAATGTATTTATTATAAGCGTTTTTGCTTTCAATAGTTGAGTAAAATATTGCTTTTCCTATATTAGGAAGCAGAGATGAAACTGCACCAGAGGCTGCCATTTGCGCCATAGGGTTGGGTAAAAAAGCGCTTTTGCTACTTGCTAGTCCTGCGAGATTATGCTAGTTGGTACAAAAACGCGAGGACCGGGCTCCTAACTCGTTTAAAGCTTGAGTTGAGGTGTTTATACTACAGGAGAGTTGCATAGTCAATTAAATTTACTCCTGCTTCTTTCATAAGGTTTGCGCTTCCTGCTGTTAACTTTGCTGAGACATTTTTTTGTTCTACCAAGTTTTTGATTAAAGGAATATTGGTAGACATATTAATTAAGGCTTGAGCATCGGTAGTATTCAAGGGCAGGGCAGTTTTTAAAAAATCTTGGGATTACACATCCAGAAAGTGCAGAGCCTTTGACCAAATCAGCTTGTGGTCCACAAAACATAAGTGGGTTAGCAGAAGCTTGTTGAGGCATCATAACTAATTGCTTTCCTACTTCGCTCATAGAGTTTAAGCTTAGCCACTTGCCAGCAAAGGATTTCTCTAAGTCTGTGGCCGTGAAAATCTTTTGCGGATCAAATATTTCTTTTACCAGTGAATTTAATAAACCTTGTTGTCCTAAGCTTATATTATCCTCTATTTTAAGGAATAATACTTCTTTAGAATTAGCTTTAACCTAGTCTGCGATTTGAGGAAGTGCATCCTTCATCTTTACTCCCGAGGGAGACCCCCATAACCTGCTCCGAGAGAATTCGATAGCATGAGCTCACCTTGATCAAAGTAAACATTTAGCCCTAAGCCAGTGATGCCTGTTTTTAATAAGTTGCCTATATTATTTGCTTGGGCCGGGCTACTAAAGGCATTCTCTGCAAAAACTAGTTTTGTATCTAGTTGTAGTGCATAGTTTTATCAGTCATACCTAATTTAGAGGTGGCTGTAGAAAGAGCGTCCGCTAATTTATTTGTTGAGGAGTTCTTCATAACATATTTATTCTCCAATAAGTAATATTTATAATGGCTGAGATCAGCTTAAGGTTGTGTTGCCTCCTATTACATCAAATACAATTGCTTGGTTCAATTGAACTAATATAAAACTTCAGAAGAAGGCTAAAATTGGGCTTTAACTTTTTATTAAATTACATTATTAAACAACGTTAAACGAACTCCAGATAAGGAGATTAACCGCCTTCTTTAAGATTACTAATAGTATTAAGTGAGGCTAGTTTTAATCAGGATTGGGAATTTATGAAATTTACCTTAAAGTGGCTTAGGCGTTATTTAAATACAAGTGCTTCATTATCCGAGGTTATTAGTAAACTTAATCAGGTCGGCTTAGAAGTTGAAGAAGTAGTTGGTAATAATGAGCTATATAACAAGTTTCTGGTAGCAAAAGTTCTAGAAGCAGACCCTCATCCGAATTCTGATAAGCTTAAAATCTGTAAAGTAGACAATGGACAAGAAGTTTTACAAATAGTATGTGGTGCTCCTAATGCAAGAGCTGGAATCACCGTGGTTTTAGCTCCGATTGGGACTATTATGCCAGTCGATGGTATGAGTATAAAAAAATCTGCTATAAGAGGAGTTGAAAGCCATGGAATGTTATGTTCTGCTCGAGAGCTTAATATCGGAGAAGATCATGATGGGATAATCGAACTTACTAAGGGAGAAGCCGGTGAGTCATTTGCAAAGTTATGTGGATTAGATGGTACTATTATAGAAATCTCTCTAACTCCAAATCGAGGTGATTGCGCAAGTGTGATTGGGATAGCCCGTGATCTCGCTGTGACTGGCATAGGTCAATTCGTAGGTGAGGCCCCAATTAGGAAGCTTGAGCCCAGCTTGCAAAAAAGCCCTATAGAAATAAGTATTATAGCTAAGGATATTTGTCATGAATTTTGTTACGTTTATGGGGAAAATATTGATAATTCCTCTATAAAAAATGAGGAAAGATTTACTATATTAAAAAATACCGGCTATGAATTAAAGAGCCCACTGGTAGATATTTCAAATTTTATGATGTTTGATTTAGGAAGGCCAACTCATATTTATGATGCGGACCGAATTAAAGGACAAGTGTTAGTGAGAAGATCCATAGAGGGGGAAAATTTTAGAGCCATCGGTGGGGACGAATATGTTCTTCCTGAAGGTTTATTAGTTATTGCAGATCAAGAAAAGATTTTAAGCATTGCAGGGGTAATGGGCGGAGAGGAAAGCAAGGTTACTCAAAATACCAAAAATATACTAATAGAGATAGCAGACTTCGATTCTGAGACCGTAATGAAATCGGGTCGCGCCATTAATCTCAATACCGACGCGAGATTTAGATTTGAAAGAAAGGTAGATTTTGCTAATACTGAATATTTTGCTAATGCAATTACTGAGTTTATTGGAGGTCATTGCGGGGGCAATTTTTCACCAATCACCACTTTACGAGGAGACGGGAAGAGAGAAGCAGTAGTCATAGAATTTGATCCATCTTCGGTGGCTAGAATCTCTGGGTTAGACATCCCAGAGAGGGATAGCATTAGTATACTGAAAGCTCTGGGGTTTAGCATAAAGGGGACGAGCGTAGAGGTGCCTTCCTGGAGAGTGGGTGATATTAAAGGTTCTGCAGATCTAGTTGAGGAGGTTTTAAGAATTTATGGTTTGGCAAATATTCCTGAAAGAAATTTGCCGTATAGCTTTAATTCTCTAAATGAATCTGATGAGATAATGCAAAGAGTCTTCAATAGATTAATCAATAGAAAGTTAACAGAAGTAATCAGCTGGTCGTTTGTTGGAGAAGCTATTGCTAAGAGTTTCGCTTTCGAAGAGAGTATATTAAAAATTGCTAATCCAATAACTCCAGAGATGGCAGTTATGAGGCCTAGTATGCTATGTTCATTTATTCCTGTAATCAGTAAAAATATAGCAAGAAAAGTTGAAAATTTTAATATTTTCGAAAGTGGTTGGGCTTATGGTAGGGGCTATAACAATTTTCAAACTCGAGTAATTGCAGGTATAAGAAGTGGGTATATTACAGAGAAAGGGCTCCATTATGAGGCAAGACTTGCGGATTTTTTTGATGTTAAAGATGATGTTATGGCAGTTTTATCGGAGTTCAGTATAGATGCAAATAGGTATACTATTACTAGGGAAGCCCCCAAATATTATCATCCGACATGTAGCTGTTGTTTGAAGTTAGGTAAAAGTATTATAGCATTCTTTGGAGAATTAGACCCCAAAGTGGGTATGGATCTTAAAATTGAACAGAAAAATCTGGTAGCATTTGAAATATTCTTAGAAAATATACCGCAAGTTAGTAATAACTTTAGCAAGCCTAAAAAGGAGCTGTTTGATTATCATGTTATAAATCGTGATTTTGCTTTTATAGTAAAAAAAGAAATTTTGGGAGGTGAGCTGCTAAGAGCGATTAGCTCCTTGAAAATAGAGGTGGTTGATCGGGTCAAAATCTTTGATATTTATGAAGGAAAAGGAATTGAGCCTGGATTTAAATCAGTTGCTATAGCTTTAAAGATTCAGCCAAAATTAGCTATGATGATGGATAAAGAAATAGATTCTATATCGGAAAAGATAATAATGAAGCTTAAAAGTGAATTCGATGCCGAGTTAAGATTGAAATAATTACAATTTTTTGTGTATTAATGCTTTCAAAAAGTCTAGATTTTAAAGTGAACTTGTACTATAAGTTGTTTCTCGGTAAATTAATTGTTGACATAATATGGCAGTACCTAAAAAGAAAATTTCTAAGCAGAAAAGAGACTCCCGTAGAGCTCATGATGCTCTTAGAAGAATAGATATAGCTTTTGATTTTAAAACAGGAGAAGCAAAGCTTTCTCACCACATGTCGTTGAAAGATGGATTTTATAAAGGAAGACAAGTTATAATTCCAACAGAGGCCAGAGAACCGTCTGAAGAAAGTCAGTCTGCTTAGGTTTTTATCTGCGTTTTAAGATCTTACAATGCAGAGAATAGTGATTAGTCTTGATGCAATGGGGGGGATCGATGCTCCTACTTCCGTTGTTGGAGCAGCGTTTAATGTAGCCAAATTAAATCCAAGAATTCATTTTTTAATCTTTGGTTCGGAAGATAAGGTTGTTCCTATTTTACAAGCCCTTTCTTTCCCAGAAGAGCGATATGATTTCGTCGCAACCAAAGATGTCATACAAGATCATGACAAGCCGTTGCATGCTTTTAAAAACGGCAAAGAATCCAGCATGCGTAAAGCGATTGATGCAGTAAGAGAAGGTTTAGCAAATGCTTGCTTATCTTGCGGTAATACTGGTGCCCTAATGGTTACTGCTAAAATGGTATTAGGCACGCTTCCAGGAGTTAAAAGACCTGCAATTGCTGGGGCTTTTCCTACGTATGAGAATAAACTTATAATGCTTGATATGGGGGCTAATAACGAATGCTCTGAATCAGTGATCTTTCAATTTGCTTTAATGGGGCGGTGCCTAGCTAAAGTAGTGTTGCAAATTGACAATCCTTCTATAGCAATTCTAAATGTTGGTGAAGAGGAAACCAAAGGAAGAGAACTTGAACAAAAAAGTTATGAGTTATTAAAAAGTTCTGGTTTAAATTTTATTGGATATATTGAGGGACATGACATAGTAAAGGGTAAGGCCGACGTCGTGGTAACAGATGGCTTTTCAGGTAATTTAGTATTAAAGGCCTCAGAGGGTGCTATTAACATGTTTATGACCCTTCTTAAAGAAATTAGTAAAAATTCCGGTTTAATAGCTCTAGTAGGCGCATTTTTATTAAAAAGAGCCTTCAAAAAGAAACTAACCAGAATTGACCCAAATGTAAATAACGGGGCAATGTTTATTGGACTAGATGGGATTGTGATCAAAAGTCATGGTTCCGCTACCACTTTTGGGGTTACCAATGCTATAAGCCTAGCTTATGAGCTAGCTAATCGCGATATAAATGCTCAGATTACAAAAGAGATCAAGGATCTAGAGGAGAGAGGCATCGGACTCAATTTTGTTGAGAAGATTAAGCAAACATCGGCAAAAATTTTAGGTATTTCTACATGAAAGTGAAAATAGTAGGAATCGGACATTCTCTCCCTAGCAATTTAGTTACTAATGATGAGCTGAGCAATAAATTAGATACTAATGATGAATGGATTAAAACTAGAACAGGCATAAAGCAAAGGCTGCTTGCGCCTGCTGGGGTTTTTACTTCTGATTTAGCTACTGAAGCCTTAAAAAACGCTATGCTCGATGCAAATGTGAACCCGAGTGATTTGGATGGGATAATATTAGCTACTACTACTCCGGATCTTTTGATGCCTGCAACTGCAGCTAAAGTACAGCAGAAGATTGGAATGAATAGAGGATTTGCTTTTGATATCCAGGCAGCTTGTACGGGGTTTTTATATGCATTAAACATTGGCTACTCAATGATAACTGCCAAGCAAGCTAAAAAAATAGCTATCATTGGGGCGGAAACAATGTCTAGGATCGTAGATTGGAGTGATCGCAGGACTTGCGTGTTGTTCGGAGACGGGGCAGGAGCTGTTATTTTAACTGAAACTGATCCTGAAGACGTGAGTCAAATTATGGCTATAGATATTCATTCTGATGGAAATACTTTGGATATACTAAAGGTAGGGGGCGGAGTTTCGATCGGTTCCCTTGATGCAAAACTAGAGATGAATGGTCAGGAAGTTTATAAGTTTGCTATTGAGAGTATGTATAATTCTCTAAGCAACCTTTTAGAGAAATCAAATTTATCGGTAAGAGAAGTAGACTGGATTGTTGCTCACCAGGCTAATTGTAGGATAATTTTTTCTTTGGCGGCTAAGCTTGGTATACCGATGGAAAAAGTTGCGGTTACGGTTGATATCCATGCTAATACTTCAGCTGCCTCTATTCCGCTTGCATTATCAGTATACAAAGAGTGCGGGGAAATAAAAAAAGGTAACCTCATTGCTCTAACCGCAGTTGGAGCTGGAATGACTTGGGGGAGTGCGCTACTAAGATTGTAGGTTAGTTTCGTATAGCTTATATAACTCTTGAAAATCTGCTAATACTTTATTATGTTTATTGGGGGTGTTTAATTTTTTAGATTTTGCGATATGACGATCAAGCATAGGATATTTGTGGGTGCTGATAGTTTTAAAGAAATGGTTACCGCAAGTGATATTTATTTAGATAAAGTTTAAAACCCGCTTGCGGCTTTTTGTTTTTCATGTTTTTCTTAAGCCGTGTGATGAGCTCAATACCTTGATTGCTCAGTGTTTTTTGCTTATATACCACCGATCTCCGAATAGAAGGCCTGTCAAATATTGAGTCAGTTTTTCGACAACGGCTCGATCATCTGTATTACCCGAAGTCAGTGTGAATGACATAATCTCTCCTTGATCATTGAGGCCAAAGAACCATCCGGGTCGACGTTTTCCCACGCTGAGCGGTGCC